>PABA01000054.1 GCA_002699025.1 Sandaracinus sp.
CCCGGTGCTGTTGGTTGGCTTCGTAACCCCAGCAACACCGGGCTTTTCAGGTGAATTCCATCAAGCGCGGTTTTTCAGCGCTTGGTTGAGGCCTAGTCGGGGCCCGGGCAGGCCCACTCGAGGCCCACGCGCTCGATGCGCGGGGCGCCGTCGCGGAAGGGCGTGGAGAGGGTGAGCCGCACCTCGAGGACGCCCCCGAGGGGGAAATCGAGCAGGAAGGGCCCCCGCTCCTCGGGGAGCGTCCCGAGGAGCTCCCACTCCGCGTCCTCGAGCGCGGCCACGTCCTCGGCGTGGCGCACCTCCACGGGCACCTCGGCCGGCGCGGGGACGTCGGCCGCCAGGTGCAGCCGGAGCCAGGTGGTCCCGCCGCCGAGGCAGCCCTCGAAGACGTGGCGCGCGCTCCCTTCGGGCACGAAGCCGCCGGCGCGCTTGGCGCCCGTCATGTCCCCCTGCGAGTGCGGCGCGAGGCCGATCGGCACCTGCGCCGTGACCTCGCCGCTCTCGGCGTCGACGCGCGTCGCGACCCCCAGCGCGCCGCCCTCCCCGCCGCCGCTGCTGCTCGCCACCCACACCTGCCCGAAGGCGTCGTAGGCCGCGCCGATCGACTCGATCGGCGTCACCCCCTCACCGCGCAGGTCGAAGGTCTCCTCGACGCGCAGCGGATCGAAGCGCACCCGCGAGACGCGCCCGTCCGTGTGGGCCGCCCAGGCGCGCCCCGCGTCGTCCAAGACGGCCCCGCGGACGCTCGGCGGCGCGTCGATGGTGGTCCAGCGCTCGAGCTCCGGCTCGTAGAGGCTCATCGAGTCGCAGGAGAAGCCGGTCACGAAGACCCGACCCCGGGCGTCGACGTCGAGGCCGTAGAGGAGGAAGCACGCGAGGGGCACGGCGCGCACGATGGGCGCGGCGCCGGGCTCGAAGCGCGGCAGCTCGAGGAGGAAGCCGTCGCGGCTGATCATCCAGAGCGTGCCGAAGTCGTCGAAGACCGCCGCGTAGGGCTGGAAGCCGGGCGTCTCGAAGCGCTCGACCACCGCGCCGCTCGTCCCGTCGAGGTGCAGGATCGCCTCCTCGTCGTGGAGCCCGACCCAGAGGTCGCCGCCGGCGCCCCCGTCCGGGCCCCGGTTTCCGTCGACGGCGAGCGCCCGCGCGACGCCGCCCACTCCGCCGACCTCGACCGTGAGCAGGACGCACTCGTCGTCCTCGAGGGGCGTCGGCCCCGAGGCCGTCTCGATGGTGCCGGAGCCGTCCCGGTCGACGCAGCGCGCGAGGTCCCCGGCGATCTTCCGCACGGTGCTCACGCCGCCGAAGTGGCGGTTCGCGACCCAGGCGTCGCCGAGCCAGTCCACGGCGACCCGGGAGGGCTCGGGCCCGCCGCTGAAGTAGCGGGCCACCTCGGTCGCGCTCTCCGCGTCGATCTTCGAGACGGTCGCCTCGGCGCTGTTGACGATCCACACGGTCGCCTCGAGCCGCTCCTCGCGGCGGAGCGTGAGGCGCCCGGCCGGGGTCAGGGCCGTGTCCTCGCCCTCGACGAAGGGGGCGTCGCCCTCGCCCCAGACGCCGCCGACGCAGCCCGGGGTGCAGGCGCCGCAGGGGCTGAGGACGCCCTCGTCGACGCGCCCGTCGCAGTCCTGATCGCTGCCCTCGCAGGTCTCGAAGCGCGGGAGCACGGCGCCCTCGCAGAGGCCCCATACGCCGCCGCGGCAGATGGCCTGGCCGCCGGTGCAGACGCCGACGTCGCGGGTGGCCGGGTCGGCCGGGTAGCACTCGGCGAGGCCGGGCAGGCAGGGGCAGCCGGTGGCGAAGGGATCGGCGTCGCAGTCGGGCGGGGGGACGACGTCGCAGTCGTCGGTGCGGGCGGCGTTGCGATCGTCGCAGTCCGGGCCGAGCTCGCAGCCCTCGCCGAAGCCGTCGAGGTCCGTGTCGACGCAGCCCGGCCCGTCTCCGCCGCAGGCCGGGGCGACGAGGGCGAGGAGGACGAAGAGGAGCCCGAGGAGCGAGGCGGCGCGCGCCACCGGGGCAGCCTAGTGCAGGGATCCGTCCTCCGTCGACGCGCCCGGCGAAGGCGTGACCGGCCCACGGGGTGGCGGCCGCCACCCTCTCCGCCGCCGATCCGCCGATCCGTCGCCCTAACCCCCCGAGATCACACGAGCGCGCGTCCGGTACGGCCGTTGCGATGCCTCTGGGCTCCCGTGGAGCACGTCGCTCCGCGTCCCCAGGAGGAACCGATGATCAAAGAGAAGCTCAAGGCGATGGACGCCGCGATGAAGGCGATCGAGAAGCAGTTCGGCAAGGGCAGCATCATGCGCCTCGGCGAACGGGAGGTCGTCGCCATCCCCGCCATCCCCACCGGCGCCCCCTCGCTCGACCGCGCCCTCGGCGTCGGCGGCTACCCGCGCGGCCGCGTCGTCGAGGTCTACGGGCCGGAGGCGAGCGGCAAGACCACCCTCACGCTCCACGCCATCGCCGAGTGCCAGAAGGCCGGCGGCGTCGCGGCCTTCATCGACGCCGAGCACGCCCTCGACGTCCAGTACGCGCAGGCCCTCGGCGTCGACGCGAAGGCGCTCCTCGTCAGCCAGCCGGACACGGGCGAGCAGGCCCTCGACATCACCGAGACGCTCGTCCGCTCCGGCGCCGTCGACCTCGTGGTCGTGGACTCGGTCGCCGCGCTCGTGCCGCAGGCGGAGATCGAGGGCGAGATGGGCGACAACCACGTCGGCCTCCAGGCGCGGCTCATGAGCCAGGCGCTCCGGAAGCTCACCGGCATCACGCACCGCACGGACACGACGCTGATGTTCATCAACCAGCTGCGCATGAAGATCGGCGTCACCTTCGGCTCGCCCGAGACGACCACCGGCGGCCACGCCCTGAAGTACTACGCCTCCGTGCGCCTCGACGTCCGCCGCATCGGCGCCGTGAAGTCGGGCGACGCGGTCCTCGGCAACCGCACCCGCGTGAAGGTCGTGAAGAACAAGGTGGCGCCGCCCTTCCAGCGGGCCGAGTTCGACATCCGCTACGGCGAGGGTGTGGACGCCGTGGGCGACCTCCTCGACATGGCCGTCGAGGCCGGCCTCGTGGAGAAGAGCGGCTCCTTCTTCCGCCACGGCGGCAAGACGCTCGCGCAGGGGCGGGAGAAGACGCGGCAGGCGCTCCTCGACGACGCGAAGCTGCGCGCGAAGCTCGAGAAGGCGCTCCTGCCCCAGGCGGAGCCCGCCGAGCCGGCGAAGCCGCCCGTGAAGAAGGCCGCCTGAGCCGGGCGCGCGTGGCGGGCTCCCCCGGGGGCCCGCCACGCTCGGCCCACTCCATCTCTGCGGCTCGGCGCTCGAGCCGGAGCTCCGCGCTCGGGCTGCGACTCGGGCTCGGCGCTCGGGCTTCGTCTCGGGCTCGGCGCTCGGGCTTCGTCTCGGGCTCGGCGCTCGGGCTGCGGCTCAGGCTCGGCGCTCGGGCTTCGTCTCGGGCTCGGCGCTCGGTCTTCGTCTCGAGCTCGGCGCTCGGGCTTGCCCTCCCCGCCCGGATCTACCCGCCCGCGGCCTCGACCTGCGCGGCCACGCTCGCGTCGTCCGCCGGCGGCCGCGCCGCCTCGGCCAGCCCCTCGGCGCCGCCCATGCTCTCCGCCCACGCCGCCAGCGCCTCCATGCCCTCGCGCTGGCGGACGCTCGGCGACCACTCGAGCTGCTGCATCGCCCGGCTCGCGTCGAAGGAGGTGCTCTGCGCCCGCCGGATCACGTCCTCCGGCCAGGGCCCGGCCTTGCCGAGGCGCGCGCGCGTCCACGAGAGCGCGTACTCCATCTTGAACCCGAGCCCGCTCCGCTTCGGCGGTGGGAGCCCCAGCGCCCGCGCCAGCGACGCGTGGAACTCGCGACAGAGCGCCAGCTCCGCGTCGACCACGTAGTAAACGGCGCCCGCGGCCTCCGGCACCTCGAGCGCCCGCAGCGTCGCCCCGACCAGGTTCTCGACGTGCGTGATCGCGACCAGGTTCGTGCCCTTCCCGCAGAGCGGCAGCCCGCCCGCCGCCAGGGCCTCGCGGCAGTAGTGCGGGAGGAGCGAGCGATCCCCCGCCCCCCAGAGCTGCGCCGGCCGGAGCGCCACGGTCTCGAAGTCCCCGGCCGCGCCCGCGCCGCCCATGCCGATGACCAGCTCCTCGGCGTCGCGCTTCGCCTTCGCCAGCTCGCCGACCGGCGGGCCCATGAGCACCCGGTCCTCGTTCCAGTTCACGCGCGGCTTCGGCGTGAGCGTCACGTCCGCGCAGCTCAGATGCACCAGCCGCCGCACGCCCACGTGCTGCGCCGCCCGGACGACGTTCTCCGTGCCGGCCACGTGGATCCACCCGAGCGCCTCGGGGCTCGCCCGGTGCGAGGGCTCGCCGGCCGCGTGCACCACGTGTGTGCAGCGCTCGGCCGCGCGGGCGATCGCGTTCGGGTCGCCCACGGTCCCCTCGAAGACCTCCGCGCCGAGCTCCGCGAGCTCCCGCGCCCGCCCCGCGTCGCGCACGTAGGCGTGCACGGCCTGACCGTCTCCGAGGAGCCGCCGCGCGATGGCTCCGCCCGCGAAGCCCGTCGCGCCCGTCACGAGCACGCGCATCGCCGGCACCATGCCGCCCCCGCGCGCCCCGGGCAACGACCGAGGGTCGGCGCACGCATCGGCCGACGCGCCCGGTGACGTATGATCGGGCCGTGCGTACCCGCGAGCAGCTCCGCAAGCTCCGCGCCCTGCTCCGCGACGACTCGGCGGAGACCGTGGCGCAGGGCGTGGCCCTCGCGCGGAGCCTCGGCCCGAAGGCCCAGGCGAAGATGCTCGAGGGGTGCCGCCTCGACGCGCTCGGCCGCCCGGAGCTCGGCCCCTTCTTCCGTGCCCCCGACGCCCTCGCGCCCCAGCTCCTCCACGCCTTCCTCGCCATCGCCCCGCACGTCGCCGAGGAGACCGCCCGCGACGACTCGCTCCGCGCCCCCGAGATGCTCGAGCTCGACGGGGAGCGGCTCCCCCGCTGGCCAGACGACCTCGGCGCCTGGGAGCCGAGCGTGGTCGTGCTCCAGCTCCGCCGCTGCTGGCTCCGCGCGCTGCCGCCCTTCGCGCTTCGCCTGCCGGCGCTCCGGGGTCTCCACCTCGACCACAACCAGCTCGAGGCGCTCCCGGATCTGAGCGGCCTCGCCGCGCTCCGTCACCTGCGCCTGCGCCACAACCGCCTCCGCGCCCTCGAGGAGGACGCGCTCCCGGCCGGCCTCGAGCAGCTCGACCTCCGTGACACCGCCCTGCGCGCCCTCCCCCGCTCGCTCGGCCGGCTCGACGCCCTGCGCGAGCTCTGGGTGAGCGGCGGCCAGCTCGAGACCGTGCCCGCCGAGCTCGGTGACTGCGCCGCCCTGAGGGAGCTCGCCCTCACGGGCGTGGGCCTGCGCGCCGTGCCCCGGAGCCTCGGCCGCCTCGGCCAGCTCCGGACCCTCGACCTGAGCGACAACGAGCTCGCCCGGCTCCCCGACGAGCTCGGCGCCTGCGCCGCCCTGGAGGACCTCGACGTGGGGCGCAACCAGCTGCTCCAGCTCCCCGCCTCCCTCGGCCGGCTCGCGCGCCTCCGCCGGCTGCGCGCCGGCTTCAACCGGCTCACGCGCCTCCCCGCCGAGCTCGGGGAGGCGAAGGCGCTCCGCCTGCTCGCCGTGCCCTCCAACCCGATCACGCGCCTGCCGAGCGCGCAGGAGGGCGGGCTCGGCGGCCTCCGCCACCTCGACGTCTCGCGCACGCACCTCGACGCCCTCGATCTCGAAGCCTTCCCGCGCCTGACGACGCTCCTCGCGAACGACACGCCCCTGATCGCCCTCCATGGCCTCGAGGGCGCGTCCCGGCTCCGCCAGCTCGAGGCGCGCAACGCCCCCCTCGACGCGGCCACGCGGAGCGCGCTGACGTCCCGCGAAGGCCTCCAGCTCGCGCTGGGCTGAAACGACACTGGGCTGAGGCGACGCTGGGCTGAGGCGCAGCGCGCGGGCTCACGCTCCAGGGCACTCCGCCGCCCCGCGACTTCATCCGGGCCACGCTCGCCCAGCGTCGCGGTCCGGTCCGCGCGCGGCTCGGCTGAGCCGGCCGCGGGCCGCGAGCGGCGGAGTGCGGGGGTCGCGGATCGGGGGTCGCCCACGGCCAGGCCCGCCCGAGGGCGGGACCGGGAGGCGCCCCGCGCGGAGCGCCTCCCGGTCGGCTTCAGACGAAGCGCCCGAGGATGCGCTCCACCTCGCGGAGCTTCTCCGCGCCGGGGACGACCTCGTCGAGCGAGACGTACCCCTTCACGTAGGCCGTCGCGAGCCTCCCCCGCACCTCCCGGGCCTCGCCGAGGGCCACCAGGAAGCTCTGCCGCCGATGCCCGCCGACCTTCCCGTCGCCCTCCGCGACGTTCCCGACCACGTTGTCGAGCGCCGAGTCGAGTTGGGTGAAGAGGCCCCGGTTCTTCCGTCGAATGACGAGCAGAGCCGGCTGAAGAAGCCCCACCGCCTCGAGCGCCCGCTCATGCGCGACGAACCGAAACCGAAGACAGGCCGGCCGCGCATCCAACCGCGCCCGAATGGAAGAGAGGGGAGACGAAGAAGACGAAGAAGACGAAGAAGACGAAGAAGACGAAGAAGACGAAGAAGAAGGCCGGCCCGAGGCACCGGCTCGCTGGGGGTGGTTCGTATGGGTCATGCCCTCCCCAGGCGCAGGTCCCGTGACAACGGCGCCCGAGGCAAGACGAGCCCAACCCCCAGCCGTTGGCGCGAGACGTGCGCCGCCTCCGGCTGACCCACACGAACCACCCCCAGCGAGCCGCCCCCGAGCCCCATCTCCACACCACGCTCCAAACCGACCACTCGCTGAAGCTGAAGCTGAAGCTGAAGCTGAAGCTGAAGCTGAAGCTGAAGCTGGAGCTGACGCTGGAGCTGACGCTGGAGCTGACGCTCGCGCTCTCGCTGGAGCTGACGCTGAAGCTGGAGCTGAAGCTGGAGCTGGAGCTGGAGCCGGAGCTGACGCTGGAGCTGAAGCTGACGCTCGCGCTCTCGCTAGCGCTGGAGCTGGAGCTGGGGCTGGAGCCGACGCTGACGCTGGAGCTGGCGCACTCGCTAGCGCTAGAGCTGGAGCTGAAGCTGAAGCTGACGCTGGAGCTGGCGCTCTCGCTAGCGCTGGAGCTGGAGCTGAAGCTGACGCTGACGCTGGAGCTGACGCTCGCGCTCTCGCTAGCGCTGGAGCTGGAGCTGGAGCTGAAGCTCGCGCTCTCGCTGGAGCTGACGCCGGAGCTGCCGCTGACGCCGGAGCGGAAGCCCCCTCTACGGCGTGTACCGCACCATCCGACACGGCGCCTCGTTGTACGAGACCCCCTCCTCCCGCGCGACCTCCACGTTCCCCCCGCGCTCCAGGTTCCCGCCTCCCCAGATGTACCGGCTGTCCGTGAACGCCAGCATCAAGCACATCTCCTGCGTGCCGATGCCGTAGCGCACCACCTCGTCCCGCGGGTTGTCGTACACGCAGGTCACGCGCATCCCCGTCGCCCCGTCGACCTCCAGCGGCGGGTCGAAGGTCTCCCCCAGCGGCTCGCCGATCGGCGTGAAGCTCTCCCAGAGGATCTCCCCGTCCCGCGGCCCCCCGATGAGCTCCACGCGCAGCCCGAGGCCGAGCTCGTGGTAGTGGGGCAGCGCGTAGTAGATGCGGAAGTCCAGGGGCCCGCCGTTCTGCTCCGCGAAGTCGCACTCCATCGCGAACTCGCTCTGCATGCGCGGCGGGATCTGCAGGTCCAGGTAGTCGAAGGCCAGGCCGTGCAGGCGCGTCTCCACCGCGTCCACCGGGAGCGTGTCGAGGTGCATCGCCGCCTCGACCGTCGTCGGCTCGGGGCTCGTGTTGAGCAGGTGGATCTGCCCCACGATGCGCGTGAGCGGCGGGAGCCGCAGGGCCGTGCGATCGGGGAAGCGCTGCTCCTCGCCGGCCGCCTGCGTCGACTGCGCGAAGAGCACGCCGCCGGAGGTCGCGGCCGCGACCGAGTCGAAGCCGCGGTCGCGGCACTTCCAGAGACCGTCCTCGCCCTGGAAGACGTTCGGGCGCACGAAGAACCAGTTCGAGTGGTGGATCCCGCGCGTGGCCTCCATGCGGACCGTGTTGACGAAGACCTCGGTCGCGTTGTCGAGGGTCCAGCTGAAGCAGAGGCTGGCGTCCTCCTCGCCGGCCTCCAGGGGCATGTCCGGGAGCGTCGTGCTCAGGGTCTGCGCGCCGGGGATGGGCGGGCCCGTGTCCTCGGGCTCGGGGGCGGCGTCGACGCCCGCGTCCGGCGCCGCTCCGGCGTCCGGGCGGGCGCTCGGATCGCTGCAGGCGAGGAGGAGGCAGAGCACGGGGAGGGGCGCGCGCATCCGAGCAGCGTACCGCACGGGTGAAGCGCGCTCACCCCCACGACAGGGAGGCGGCGCAGGCATTCCCCCACAGGCGACGCGCGCTGTTGCGTCTCGGGATCGCGGCGGGCAGGCTCGCGTCGTGTGGACGGAGGGTCAGGAGCGGGGCGACGAGATCGACCCGGCGCGCCTCGACGCCATCTGCGCGCGCTTCGGGCTCGAGGGCGACGACCGCTGGCTGGTCTGCGCGCTCCTCGAGCGACCGGAGCGCCGCTGGCCGGGCTGCTGTGGCTCGGGCTGCACACCCTGCATGAAGGACGTGAAGGCGGCGGCGCGGGCGCTCCGCGCCGAGTCGCGAGGGAGGAGCGAGGGATGAGCGCGAGGTGCATGCGAGGGGCCGCGGCGGCGCTGCTGGTCTTCGCGATCGCGGCGCCGGCGGGGCCGGCGGAGGCCCAGGACGGAACGCTCGAGGGCGAGGCGACGGCCGAGGTGGCGGTGGAGCCCGCCGACGGGGGCGGCCGCGGGAGCACGGTGCGCGTCGACCGCCCGCACGAGGGCTCCCGGCCGGTGGCGCTCGAGGCGCTCTTCGGCGCGTTCTGGTACGGGCCCGGCATGGTCGTCGGCGCGCGCGTGGACCTGCCGCTCGTGAAGAACGGCTTCGTCCCGACGCTGAACAACGCGGTCTTCCTGACGCTCGGCTTCGACCTCTACTGGGCGCGCTACATCGACGCGGACTCGCTCGTGCGGGAGCGCGGCTTCGGCTTCGGCGTGCCGGTGGCCCTGCACTGGGAGTTCTACTTCACGGACGCGCTCTCGGCCTTCGCGGAGGTCGGCGTGAACGCCTACTTCCCGCCGAGCTTCGTCTCGGGGGGCGACGACCTGGTGGACGACGCCGGCGGCTGGGTGATCGCCGGCGTGGGCGGGCGCTGGAAGTTCGCCGACTGGGGCGCGCTGACGGTGCGCCTCGGCACGCCGCATACGAGCGCCTCGCTGACCTTCTTCCTCTGAGCGCGCAGGTCGCCCGTCGCTGCGCAGCCTGCACGATAGCAGCCTGCACGACGGGAGTCTGCACGATGCATGACAGCTCCGTCCCCGTGTGTCAGAACATGTTCTGAATTCGGCCCACGCTCGGTGAATCCATGGCGAAGCGTTTTCCATTCTCCGATTTCCCCTCCGGCTGGTACGTGGTCGGCCTCTCCGAGGAGCTGCCCCCGAAGGGGGTCCTGACCCGCCGCTACTTCGATCGGGAGATCGTCCTCTACCGCACCGAGTCCGGGGAGCTCCGCGCCACCGATCCCTTCTGCCCGCACCTCGGCGGCCACCTCGGTCAGGCCCGCGTCGAGGGCGACGTGCTCCGCTGCGGCTTCCACGGCTGGAAGTTCGACGGGGCCGGCAAGTGCGTGCGCGCCTACGGGCAGAACGTGCCCAAGACCGGCGTGGCGACCTGGCGCGCGGTCGAGCGGAACCAGACCTTGCTCGTCTGGTTCGACGCCCGCGGGCGGGAGCCGACCTGGGAGGTCCCGGTCATCGACCCGACCGGCTGGACCCCCTTCCGGTTCCGCAAGCTCGCCTTCAACTCCCACCCGCAGGAGACGAGCGAGAACAGCGTCGACTTCGGCCACTTCACCGAGGTCCACAGCTTCAGCAAGGCGTGGGTCGTGGAGGAGGCCGTCGCCGAGGGGCCGCTCCTGAAGGCGACCTACGGCATCACGAAGAGCTTCGACCTCCCGAAGCCGCTCGGCCAGCTGGGCGTCGACGTGACCTTCCACGTGCAGGTCCACGGCCTCGGCTACTCCTACGTGCAGGGCGAGGTCCCCTCGCTCCGCATCCAGTACCGCCACCTGATCCTGTCCACCCCGGTGCACGACGGTCGCGTGCACATGCGCCTGGCCACGTCGGTGAAGAAGCTGCCGAACCCGATCCTCACGGAGATGGCGCACCGCATGGCCTTCAAGGGGCTCTGCGACGAGGTCGAGAGCGACATGCCCATCTGGGAGGCCAAGCGCTACGTCGAGCGCCCGGTGCTCGCCAAGGGCGACGGGCCCATCCACAAGTATCGCAAGTGGGCCAAGCAGTTCTATCCGGAGGCGGCGGCGTAGCCGCGCGCTGAAGGTGGCTCTGCGGCCCCGGCGCAGCGACCGCCCCGCTCAGGCCGCCGCCGCGGCGTCGTCCGCGTCACCCTCGGGCGCCGGGTCCTCGCGGCGTCGGCGCCCGACGAAGCTCATCCAGACCATCGCGAAGAGGGCCGCCCAGCCGGGCCAGTCGCCGAGCACGAGGTAGAGCGTGTCGCCCTCGAGCAGCGCCAGCTCCTCGGCCGCCTCGCCCTGCTCGAAGACGCCGATCGTGTGCAGCACCCGCCCGGCCGGATCCACGAACGCGGAGACGCCGCTGTTCGTCGAGCGCACCAGCGCCCGGTGGTGCTCCACGGCGCGGAACTTCGCGAGCGCGAGGTGGATCCAAGGCTCGTGCGTGTCGCCGAACCAGGCGTCGTTCGTGATGTTCACGAGCAGGTGCGGGTCGCCCTCGCGCACGGCCTCCCGCGTGAACCCCGGGAGCACGTCCTCGTAGCAGATGAGCGTGCTGATGCGGACGTCGCCCAGCTCGAGCGGCCGCACGTGGTCCCCCGGCGTGAAGCGCCCGCTGTTCGGGGACCAGTCGTAGAGGATCGGGAAGGTCTCCCCGAAGGGCAGGTACTCCCCGAACATCAGGAGGTAGGTCTTGTCGTAGGTGCCGAGCACGTCGCCCGCCCCGTCGATCAAGTAGGCGGTGTTGAACGCCAGCATGCGCTCCTCGCCCTCGCGCCGGGCGAGGCCGCCGAAGAGGGTGGGCGTGCTGAGCGGGCCGAGCACGCGCCGCTTCAGGTTCTGCACGCCCTCGCGCAGGAAGAACGTGTAGGCCGACTCGGGCCAGACGAGGAGATCGAGGTCGTCGTGGTTCCGCTCGAGGCGCCGGCTCTGCACCAGGTGGCGCCGATGCCCTTCGAGCGGGTCGGCGCGCTTGTCGAAGATCCCCATGTTCACCTGGACGACGCCGACCGTGAGCTTGGGCGCGGCCTCGGCCCGGGCGTCCACCTCGGCGATGCGCCAGTAGCCGTAGGCGAGCGTCAGCGCCACGGCCGCCGCGGCGATGGCCGGCGAGCGCCGGGGGAGCGGCCCGCGGCGCCAGGCCCAGAGGAGCTCGAAGAGCGCGGCGTTCACGCTCATCACGACGGCGCTCACCAGCATGGGCCCGCCGAGGTCGGCGATCTGGATGAAGGGCGTGACGTCGTGGAAGCCCGTCGAGAGGAAGCTCGGGAAGAGCACCGGGTAGATGAGCTCGAAGGACAGCAGCGACGCGACGGCGGCGCCGAGGATGGGCCAGCCGCGCCGCCGGGCGCGCGCGTAGACCCAGTAGATCAGGACGTGCTGGCCGGCCTGGTAGAGGAAGAAGATGCTGGCGAAGGCCCAGTTGGGCCATCCCTCGAAGCCCGAGAAGTTCTCGAGCATGTCGACCAGCCAGTAGTAGCCGCCGGTGTAGCCGACGAAGCCGTGCGCCAGGCCGAGGGCGAAGAGGCGGCGGAAGCGCGTCGGGCGCTCGACCTCCACGACGTAGAACATCGGGAGGAAGCAGACGAGGGCGAAGGGCCAGAGGCTGAAGCCGGCGAAGCCGAGGCATTGGAGCGCGCCGCCGAGGGCGGCGAGGAGCAGGTGCCCGAAGCGCTGGCGCGGCGCTAGCGCGGGCGCCTCGTGGGTCCCGTCCTCGCGGGGCTGGTTCCCGTCGGCGGCGCTCTTCTCGGCGGCGCCCTTCTCGGCGGCGCCCTTCTTGGCGGTGCCCTTCTTGGCGGTGTCCTTCTTCGCGGTGCCCTTCTTGGCGGCGCCGCGCTCGGAGACGCGGCGGGGCTTCGACGCCGACGCGCCCTTCCGCTTCCTCTTCTTCTTCCGCTCGTCGCGCGCGCTCATGGCTCCGCTCGGTGGGCCCGCCGGGCCCCGACGGCCCCATACACCGCCGAACGCCCCCGGGCACGCGCTCGTTCCCCGCGCACCCCCCCCGCGGCGCCGAAGCCCCGCGGCAGACGTCGCCGGATTCAGGGGAGGCGCAGGACCTTCTTCACCTTCGCCACGAGCTCCTCCTTCTTGAAGGGCTTCGTGATGTAGTGGCGCGCGCCGGCGTTGATGCCGGTGATGACGTCCTTCGGCCCGCCCTTCGCGGTCAACATGATGACCGGGATGCGGGAGAGCTTGTCGTCCATCTTGATGCGCTGCGCGAGCGTGAGCCCATCCATGCGCGGCATCATCACGTCGGTGATGACGAGGTCCGGGTCGACCTCGCCGCCCTTCAGCGTGGTGAGCGCCTGCATGCCGTCCTCGGCGAGGTGGACGTCGCCGAGCTCGCCGAGCATGTGGCCGAGCATCTTGCGCAAGGCACCATCGTCTTCGGCGACGAGGATCGTGGGGCGCCGCGCGGCGCGGCCGGTGGATTTCGGAGCTCCGCCCATCGGCGGGAAGCTAGCAGGCGACCCGGGGCGCCGCACGGCCGGTTCGCCGGGACGATCTCCAGGAGCGTGGGGTCCGCGCCCGGGGACGGCGGGTGGGACCGGGCGAGGGGTGGGGAGCGCGCCCCCGGGGCGACCCGCGCGAAGGCGTGCGGGACACACGGCGGGCTCCGCTCGGCCTCGCCGAGGGTGGCCTCAGAGCTCGCGGGTGGCGCCGGCGTCCTCGACCAGCTCCGCGTCCGCGATGGCCAGGTCCGCCCCCGCCGCGACGCGCGCCTTCGCGCCCTTCTTCCCCTCGCGCTTCGGCGTCGCGCCGCCGTCCGGCGTGTTGTCGAGCTCGATGAGCGTCCCGTAGACGGCGCCGACGGCCGCCGAGACGAGGAGCGGCGCCTCGGTCCAGGGCGTCCCCTCCTCGAGCCCGGGGATCAGCCCGAAGGGTAGGCCGAAAGCGGCCCACTTGCTGCTCACCCAGTAGAGGAGCGCGCCCACGCCGAGGCCAGCGACGGCCTTGAGCAGGCTCTCGATCCACGCCGCCTGCTTCCAGGGGGGCTTGCCCGCCAGGATGCCGGCGCTGGCGCCCACGCCCATGGCGATGAGGTAGCCGAGCAGCCCGGTGGCCGTCGTCCAGCCGAGACCGAAGTGGAAGGCCGCACCCAGGCCGCCGCCGATGACGACGCCCTTGAGGAGGCCGAGGAGCAAGCGCTTGAGCATGGTGGGTGGGATCCGCGGGGCGGGGAGGGCCCAGGTGGAGTACGCGCGAGGTCGCGCCCGGATTTCGTGCGCGGCGCGCCTCCTCCTCTCGTGTATCATGGGCCCGTGGCTGGCGCCGATGGGCAGAACTTCCTCGACTGGCTCGAGGACGCGAAGCGACCCCGTCCCGGCTTTCGGCGAACGCGGCGTCCGTCGCAGATCCCGAACGTCCTCAGCGCCGGCAGCGTGCGGGTGGCCTTCCAGCCGATCGTCGACCTGCGCCGGCACCGCGTGTACGCCTACGAGGCGCTCGTGCGGAGCGACTCGCCGCACTTCCAGGGGCCGCCGGCGCTCTTCACGGAGGCGATCCGTGGGCAGGTCTGCGGCGCGCTCGGCCGCGTGATCCGCGAGCTGGCGACGCGTCACTGCCCCGACTACCCGCTCTTTCTGAACATCCACCCGAACGAGTTCGACGAGGCCTGGCTGGTCCAGCCCGACGATCCGATCTTCGAGCACTACCACCCGGTCTTCCTCGAGATCACCGAGTCCGTGCCGCTGAGCCACTTCGCGCTCTGCCACTCCGTGCTCCGCGAGATCCGGAGCAAGGGCGTGCTGCTCGCCGTGGACGACCTCGGCGCGGGCTACTCGAACCTGAAGTACATCGTGGACCTCGCGCCCGAGGTGGTGAAGCTCGACCGGAGCCTGGTGATGAACATCCACCAGGAGAAGCGGCTGCAGGTGCTGGTGAAGCACATGGTGCGGCTCTGCGAGGACCTCGACGCGCGGGTCGTCGCCGAGGGCATCGAGACCGAGGACGAGCTGAAGGCCATCCTCGACTGCGGCGCGCACTATGGGCAGGGCTACTTCTTCGCCAAGCCCGCCTTCCCGCCCCCCGAGCTGTAGCGCCCGGCCGGCGCGGTGGTGGACTTCCCCGGGGATCCCTCCCTTCGGTCGGGATGCGATCCGCTCTCGGCTTGCAGCCGACCGGAGGGAGGGGACTCAGGGGCCGGCGCGCGTGACGAAGAGGCGCGCCTCGAAGCCGCCGTCCGGGCCGCGGCGGAGCCCGAGGTCGATGGCGCGTCCGTCGAGCAGGGCCACGTCCATGGCGCGCACCCAGCCCTCGGTCGCGTGCTCTTCGCGCACCGGCGGGCCGGACGCGCCGAGCCGCGCGAGCACCAGCCGGCCGCGCGACTGGTCCTGGTAGGCGAAGAGGACGCCGTCGCCGACCGCGCGCGCCCGGAGCGCCGCGCCGACGCGCCGGGCGCCCTCGCCGCTCCGCCGGCCGTCGTCGAGGAGCCCCGCCTCGACCTCGCCGGTTGGCCCGACCCGTGCCCAGCGCACGGCGAGGCGCTCGGTCCACGCCACCGCCAGGCCACGACCGAGCGGCGCCAGGGCGACGGCCCGGCTCGGCGCCGCGCTCAGGCGCATCGGCGGCGGCGCCTCGGCGCCCGGCCCGAGCTCCGCCAGCTCCACGCCCCGGTCCGACGCGCGCGCCGCGAAGACCCGCCGGCCGTGGGTCGCCAGCGCCACCGCCACCGCCTCCGCGGCGCCGAAGCGCGGGTCCACGGCCTGGCCGGGCCCCTCCCCCTCGAGCGCGCGCACCTTCAGCCGCCCGGCCCCGTCGACCCAGGCGACCCAGGGCACGCCGTCCACGAGCGCCGCGTCCACGGCCCGGAGCGGCCCCCCCGCGAGCGCGCGCGGCGGCGCGTCCCCCGCCGGCTGCCAGCGGAGCGACGCCGCCTCGCCCGCGTCGCCGGGGCCGCCGCCGTGGAGCAGGCCGGGCCCGCCCGGCGTCGCCAAAAAGCGCCAGGGCCGCCCCCCCGCCGGCCCCGCCGGCGCGAAGCGGATCGCCTCCGGATCCCAGGGCGCGCCGGCCCGCGCGCGGAGGAGCGTCGGCTCCCGGAGCCCCCGCGCGGCGAGCTGCAGCGCGTCCCCCTCGACGTGCGCCGCCAGGCTCCGGAGCGGCGGCGTCTCGCAGCTCAGGCCGCAGCGCGCGAGCGGCGGCGTGGGCTCCGCCTCGTAGGTCGGCAGGTCGGGCACGCCACCGCACGCGGACGCGAGCGGCAGGAGCAGCAGGAGGAGGAACGGGAGGAGCCGCCCGACGCGCCTCATGGCGCCTCCACACGCAGCCGGAGCGCGAGCGCCCGCACGTCCTCGTGGCTCACGCGGCGCGGCGGCTCCACCAGCCGGAGCGGGCCGGGGAGCGCGCCGAGCTCCACCCGCGCGGGGGCCGCGGCCACCGCGAGCCGGGCGAGCACGTCGAAGGTCGGCGCGAGCGTCTCCGGGTCGTCGGCGAGGAGCGGCGCGGCCGCGATGCGCTCCACCTCCGCCTCGGTCCCCTCGAGGCCGAGCCAGAGCCCCTCTTCGCCCACCCCGAGGCGCGCGACGCCGGCGAGGCGGAGCGTGGCCCGGGCGAGGACCAGGCGCCGTCCGTCGACCTCCGCCTCGAGCTCGAGCCCCAGCCCGGGCACGGCCCAGGCCACGGCGCCGTCCTCCTCCACGCGCACCTCCGGCGCGCGCGTCGGCCGCACCCGGAGGCGCGGCGCGTCCACGCCGAGGAAGGCGAGGCTCTGGCTCGAGGGGAGCAGCCGCGCGAGATCCAGCGGCACCGGGCTGCCCTCCCCGCCGAGCTCCGCGCAGCCGAGGCCGGCGCGCCAGGCGGCCCAGAAGGCGCGGGCCAGGGCGCTCTCCCCGAGCGCCACGCGCACGTGGGCGCCGGCGTCCGAGCCGCGCTCGAGGATGGCGGCCGGGAGCGGCGTGGGCGGCGGCGCCGGCGCGTCGGGCACGCAGAGGGCGTCCACCCGCGGCCGGGCCCCGAGCCGGACGGCCACGTCGAGACCGCCGCGATGCGCCCGGGCCTCGTCCGCGAGCGCGAAGGTCAAGCCGAGCGAGCGGTCGGGCCCGACCTCGAAGGCGGCGCCGAGGGGCCGCGGATCGCAGGCGCCCGGCGCCTCGGCGTTCGGCGGCGCGCGGCGACAGACGCCCTCCACGCAGGCGCTGCCGGGCTCGCAGCCGGCGGCGCAGGGCCGGCAGGTGAGCGCGTCGAGGCGCGCCCGCGCCTGCGCCTCGAGGGCGTCGTCGATGCGCGTCGCGATGCGCTCGCCGACGTTCGCGAGGCGCGCCGCCGAGCACCAGACGCGCCCGCAGAGGTTCGCCCCGGCGACGCTCACGTCGCCGCCGTCGACGCCCTGGGCGAGCTGCAGCTCCCCCGCGCCGAGGGTGACGAGCGAGGTGCGCCGATCGACGCCGAGCCGGAGCCGGGCGTGGGCCGAGAGGCTCGCGGGCGCCGCGCCCTCCGTGTCGACGACCACCTCGCAGGCCGGCTCGGCCGCCCCCGCGCAGGGCCAGCGCTGCTCGTAGACGACGGGGATCGGCGAGGTCCGCGCGCGCACGGCCGCCCGGACGTCGAGACCGGGCTCGGGCAGGAGCCGCGCCTCGACCTCCCCGCCCCGGAGCGCCGCGCTGCAGCCGCCGTCCGGGCAGATGGCGAGGTCGCCCTCGCGCGCGCTCGGCACGGGCACGTCGAGCTCCACGGCCGCGGCGATGGCCGGGAGCGCGCGGAGCCCCTCGGGCGTCACCCGGAGCCAGGCGCTCCGCGCGTCCGCCCGCGGGGGCGGCTCGAAGATGCGCGGCCCGGCGGTCGGCGCGCCCTCGCTCGCGCACGCCGAGAGCGAGAGCATCAGCGCGCTCAGGACCACGCGGGGCGCCGCCCCCGCGCGCGGAGCGGAGCGCGCCGGGCGGCCGGACGAAGTCCCCACCGACCCCGAGGGTCGCGCGGGCGCCCCCGCGAGCGCGGGAGAGGCGGGCGAGGTGCGCGGGTCGGTCGGACGGGACACGGCGACGGAACGCGCCGCGCCGCCAGGCTCATGCCCGGAGCGCGGATGCCCGGAACGCCCGGAGCACGGATGCCCGGAACGCAGACTTCCGGAGCGCAGACGCCCGGAGCGCAGACGCCCGGAGCGCAGACGCCCGGAACGCAGATGCCTGGAGCATGGATGCCCGGAACGCCCGAAACGCAGACGCCCGGAGCGCAGACCCCGCCCGCGAGCGGGCCCCGCCGGAGCGGAGCCGCCCCCTGGCGAAGCCGGCGCGCGACGCACGGCCATCGGCCGGATCAGAAGCTCGGGCTCGCGCCCGTCGAGACCAGGCTGCCGCCCTGGAAGAGGAAGAGCGGCTGGGTCGAGACCTGCCCGTCCTCCACGCCCGTGATCTCGTGGATGCCGACGACGGCCCCGTCCTCGACCTGCACGACGACCTGCACCGCCTGCGCGACCAGCGCGGCGACGGCCGCCTCCGAGGCCTTCCCCGCGAGGCGCCCGGCGAAGACCAGCGCCGCCCCCGGGTCCTGGCTGGCGGGCATGCGCACGCCGAGGAAGCCCCCGCCGCCGTGCGAGGCGACGGCCGCGAAGGCGTCGAAGCAGCTCCCGTCCACCGGGCCGTCGACGACGAGGTGGTCGGCCCGCATGGCCGAGGCCTGCAGGGCCACGGCGCCGAGGCTCGCGCCCGCGAGGCCCCCGGCCGCGAGGTGCACGACGTGGGGCAGGTCGATGGGCCCGACGGCCCCGACGGCGACCACGCGCTCGCTCGGGTCGACGCTCGAAGCGATGGCCGCGAGCACCTCCGGGGCGCCCTTCTGGCCGACCACGGCGACGCTCTGGCCGGCCTCGACGGCCTTGCCGAGGAGCGACGCGGCGTCCTCGGGCAGGCCACGGGCGACGAGCCACTCGAGGCTGCTCCCGCCGCTCCGACGGATCTCGACGATCGGACCGCCGACGGCCACCGGCGGCAGCACGATCATCGCGTGCGCGCCCTCGGGCAGCATCGCCTGGAGCACCGGGCCGGCGCCGGCCTCACCGGAGCGCCCCGCGAGCCGGCGCGCGATCACCGTCAGCATGCGCGCCGAGCTGAAGCCGGCTTCCGAGGGGACGAGCCCCTGGCCGCGATCGACGAGCACCTTGCTCGGGCCCTCGACGACGATCTCCTGGATGCCCTCGTCGGCGAGGAGCCCCTCGAAGGCGCCGAGGCCGACCGCCTCGCGGAGCGCGGCGTTGGCGAGGTCCGGATCCGCGTCGACGTCGGCGAGGTCCGCGACGACGGCGTCGATGGCCTTCTTCGCGGCCGCCCAGCGGCTCGGATCGTCGAGGCGCGACGCGGAGACATCGTCGAGACCGTCGAGCTGCCCCTCGAGGGCCGCCATCACGGCCGCGAGCCCGTTGGGCGGCTCGGCCACGGTGGCCGTCGCCGGCTTCGCTCCACCGCCGACCTTGGGTCGCATGGGAGGCGGCGCGTTCGTCTGCGGCTCCGCCGGCTCCTGATCGAGGCCGAAGTCGTCCCCGCCGCTCGCCTGGCCCGCGGAGGGAGCGGGCGCGGAGGGCGCGGGCGCCGAGGGAGCGGGCGCCGAGGGCGCGGGCGCCGGGGCGGCCTGGGGCGGCGCCGGCGTCGGCTGGGGCGCCGGCTGCGGCGGCGCCGGCTGGGGCGGGGCCGGCTGGGGCGGCGCGGCCTGCGGCGGGGCCGGCTGGGGCGGCGCAGCCTGAGGCGGCGCGGCCGGGCCGGGGCTCGGCGCCGGCGGCGGGTTCGAGCGCAGCGGCGGCGGCCCGCGACGCGGCGAGGGTCCGGGGGGCGGCGGCGCGCTCGGCGACGGCCCCGTCGGCCCGGTCTGCGGACCCGGCTGGGGCGGCACCGGCTGCGGCGCGGGCGCCGACTGCGGCTGGCTGGGCGGCATCGGCTGCGCGCCGGCGCCCATGTCCTCCACCGTCAGGATGAAGTCGCCGATGTAGACCTTGTCCCCGGGCTTCACGACGAGCGGCGAGGTGATCTTCCGCCCGTTGACGTAGGTCCCGTTGGTGCTCTTCAGGTCCACGACGATGAAGCGGTTGTCCTTCAGGACGATCCGCGAGTGCCGCTTCGAGACGTTCCCCTTGGGCAGGATGATGTCGTTGCCCTGGACACGGCCGATGGTGACCTCGTTCTTGTCGAACTCCATCCGCCGCTGGGCGCCGCCCTTTTCCGTGATGACGACTGCGAACATGCTGGCTATCTCGCTCTCCCGCTGAGGCTCGCGGAGCACGCCACCCCGCCCGGCCCGTCGCCCCCGACGGGGGCGCACGACGACCGGGCGCCATTGAACGATCGGCGGGCCCCCCGCGTCAAGCGAGAGATCGACACATCAGCGCGGGATGACGGGGTTTTTTCAGGGTTTCCGGCCCGCCGCCGCGAGGATCTCGCGGGCGAGCGCCTCGTCCCCGACCGCCCGGGCCAGCAAGAGCGCCCCGACCCAGCCCGTCAGCCGCCGCAGCGCCTCCGCCCGCCGGGCCTTCGCGGACCCCTCGAGGCGCGCGCTCATGCCCTCCACGAGCGCCTCGACCTCCGCGGCGAACGCCCGCTGGACCCCCGGGCCGGCGCGCGCGACCTCGGCGCCGAGCGCGGGGATGGCGCATCCCTCGTCCGGTCGCTCGACGTGCTCCAGGGTGAGGTAGCGCCGCGTCGCCCGCCGGAGCCAGGCCTCGCCCCGGAGCCCCTCGAGGCCGCGCTCCAGGAGGTTCGCGCGGGACTCGGCGAAGGCCGCCTGGAGCGCCTTCTCGAGCAGCTCCGCCTTGTCGCGGAAGTGCGCGTAGAAGCCGCCGTGGGTCAGCCCCGCCTCGCCCATGAGGGCGCTGACGCTGGTGCCGTCGTAGCCCTGGCGGCGGAAGAGCCGCGAGGCCGCTTCGACGATGCGCGCGCGGGTGCGTTTCTTGTGACCGTCCGGATAGCGCATGAAGAGAGCTCCCCGGCGGCGCCCCGCCGAGCGGTGTTCACTCTAGCAGGCGGAGGCCCGGCGGGAGCGAGTCGCCGAAGATGCGCCGCTCGTCCTCCGCCTCGAGGTGCCCGACCTCGAGCACCATCGTCGTCCAGCTCTCCGGCTGCCCGGCGAGGGCGAGCCGATCGGCGACCTGCTCGCGCGTCGCCTGGTCGAGGTCGCGCTCCCGATCGCCGCTCCGCCGCGCGAGGAGCGTGGCCGCGAAGGCCGCCTCGGGGGCGTCGCGCCAGTCGAAGGTCAGCGCGAGCTGGAGCCACTGGCTGGCGACGTGCCGCGGCACCACCTGATGGGCCGAGCCGTAGAAGGGCACGCGCGCGCCGAGCCGCCCGACGGCCCACCAGGTCTGGAGGTTCTCGTCGTGCTGGTCGAGGCGCTTCACGAGCCAGCCGCCGATCTTCGCCTTCCGCTCCGCGTCGACGCGCTCGAGGGCGCCCGCGAGGCGCACCATGTCGTCGTAGCCGAGCTTCTTCGGGCCGGACGGTCGCTTGCGCGGCTTCTTCGTCGGCGGGTGCAGGTACCACTCGATCTCGTCGAGCAGCTGGCCCTGCGCCTTCTCGGGGAGGCCGCCGGCGAGGCGCCGCCACATGATCCAGTGCTCGGACCAGTTCTGCGCCTCGGGCACGTACTGCACGCCGGCCTTCAGGGCGCCCTCGACGATCTGCTTCACGCGCCACTCGTCGAGCGGGTAGCCGTAGCCCGGGCGGAGCGTGTAGCCGACGAGGTGGAACCAGACGCGCTCGTGGTCGGCGCTCCGGCGGCGGCGCTTCATGCCCGCGTGGAGGCGCCCGAAGAGCTCGCGCAAGAGCGGCGTCTGCCAGGTCTCGCGAGGCCCGAGGATCTTCTCGAGGTCCGCCCGGAGGCGCTTCACGTCGCGCGGCGCGACCTTCTGCTTGCCCTTGGCCTTGCCGTAGACGAGGTCGACGCGCTCGCTCGCCTCCTGGAAGCGCGGGTGGAGCTGGGTGACGCGCTCGACGCCGCTCGAGCCCTTCGCCGCGCCGCGCGTCTGGAACTCGAGCTTCCAGCGCGTGCCCGCCTCCTCGGCGTGGATGAGCGACATCTCGAGCGTGCCCACCTCCGTGAGGGCGCTCGCGAGGTTCACGGGGACCTCGACGACGGCGTTCGGATCGGCGCGCTCGTCCTTCTTCGCGTCGTCGAGGACGGCGGCGATGGGCGGGAGGGCCTTGTAGCGCTCGGGGTCGTCGACCTCGACGAGATCGCCGGGGGCGATGTGCTTCACGTCCGAGGTGGTGGCGGCGAGGTGGAAGCGCACGGGCCGCCCGAGGCGCAGGCTGAAGGCGCGCTCCTTCAGGGGGATCTCCTCGCCCTCCTCGGCGCCGCGCGGGAGGATGCAGACGCCCTGCTTGGCGCCGCCCTCGCCCTTCTTGTCGACGAGGAGGAAGTAGCTCCGCGGGGAGCCGCCGCCGATGCGGAGGCCGCGGCCGCGGCGGGCGAGGCCGTAGGCGACGGCGCCGTGGGCGACGGCGAGGTCCGGCGTGTCGTTGGCGAGGACCGAGACGTCTCCGTCGCGCCATTGGCCGAGCACGCCGCGCATGCGCTCGCGGAGGAGGTCGCTGTTGAAGACGCCGCCGTTGAAGAGGACCGCGTCCGGGACGGGCGGGCCCGAGGCGCTCCCCTCGCCGCGCTCGTCCTTGGAGCCGAGGGCGTCGCGGGCGAGGTCCTCGTGGCGGGCGAGGAAGGCGGCGACGTGCTTGGTGACGGCCGCGTCGGAGACGTAGGGGAGGCCGAACTCGACGATGCCGCCGCGGCGCTTGTCGGGGCGCACCTCGGCGCCGACCTCGGGGAAGAAGCCGCCGAGGACGAGCTCGTGCACCTCGTCCTTGCGGATGGCGATCGACTGGGCGCCCCCGACGAGCTTCCGGCCGGCGCCGAGGATCGTGACCTTCACCTCGTCGGGGGCGTCCGCGGCGAGGAGCTGCTCCTTGGCCTCGCGGCACTGCTGGACGAGCTGGGTGAAGCGGGCGGCGCCGAGGCTCTTGCCCGTGCGCGCCTCGGCGGCCTTCGCGAGGGCGAGGTCCATGTTGTCGCCGCCGAGCATGAGGTGCTCGCCGACGGCGATGCGGGTCAGGCGCATGCCGCTCTCGCGGAGCTCGACCTTGATGAGCGTGAGGTCGGTCGTGCCGCCGCCGACGTCGACGACGACGGCGAGGCGCACCTGGCCGAGGGCGTCCTCGAGGCCGTCCCGGTGGCGGTCGAGCCAGCAGTAGAAGGCGGCCTGGGGCTCCTCGACGAGGCGGACCTTCAGGCCGGCGTCCTTGGCGGCCTGGAGCGTGAGCGCGCGGGCGCCCTCGTCGAAGGAGGCCGGGACCGTGAGGACGACCTCCTGGGTGTGGAGCGGGTTGTTCGGAAAGCGCCGGTCCCAGTCGGCGCGGAGGTGGGCGAGGTAGGACGCGCTGGCGGCGACCGGGGAGACCTTCGGGACCTCGCTCGGGGCGCCCCAGGGGAGGATGTCGGCGGTGCGGTCGACGGCCGCGTGGCTGAGCCAGCTCTTGGCGCTGGCGACGAGGCGGCCGGGGACCTTGGCGCCGAGGTCGAGGGCCCAGGTGCCGAGGACCGGGTCGCCTTCGGCGCCCGCCTTCCAGGGGAGGGAGAGGTCGGCGGGGGCGAGCTCGCTGGGGGCGGGGTGGTAGCGGACGGAGGGGAGGACGTCGCGGGGAGCGACCTCGCCGGGGGCGACGAGCTGCTCGACGGCGAAGGGCTGGATGGGCGGCGCTTCGCCCTCCTTCAGTCCTTTGGTGTCCGCGTAGGCGACGACCGTGTGGGTCGTGCCGAGGTCGATGCCGACGAGATAACGGGAAGCCACGGCCATGGGGCCCGCGAGCATAGCGTCTTCGGGGGCGCGCGCCCGTCGCCACTCCCGTGCCCCTGCCCCTGCCCGTGCTCGACGGTTCTTCGGGCCTCGTTGGGCTCCGCTCATCGTCGGGCTACGCGCCTCTTTGGGCTCGTCGGGCTCGGCTCCTCGTCGGGCTCGAGGGGAGGGGACGGGGCCCGCGGGACCTCGCTCCGGTTCGCGCCCCGCTGTCGCGGGACGCTCCACCTGCGCTGCCGACCGCGCCCAGGACGTCGGCTTCGCCGCCGCCCTGGACGGCTCTTACGGTCCCGCGGGCCCCGTCCCCTCCCCTCTCTCGACATTCGTGCTCCGGCGCGCGGGGTCATCAAAGCTCGGGCGCTCGCCGCCTCGTCGAGAGCCGAAGAGGCGGGCGAGCGCTGGCCCCTTCACCCCGTGGTGGGCTCGGCTGGGTCCGGCTTCGCCGTCCCCGGCCTTCGTCGGCGCATGGAGATCCCGATGCGGCGGCGCGCGCCGCTGCGCGTCGCCCGTCGCCGCGACCGCCTCCGCCTCGCCGTCGACTTCGCGACGACGAGGCTGCGTGGCCGGTCCCGGCTGGGGGCGCGTGACGAGGTCGGCTTCGCCTCCCCCGCACGCTCTTCCAGCACGATCAGCGAGGGCGACTCGGCCTCCTTCGGGCCCGACGCCGCGAGCTCCGCCGCGTCCCGGCTCGGGGCGCGTGACGAGGTCGGCTCCGCCTCCCCCGCACGCTCTCGGCACACGTGGAGGTCGCGTTCGCTCCGCCCCCACGGCGGCCGCGACTGCCGCACGCGCTTCGCCGACGCGAAGACGCGGTCGGCTTCGCCTCCCCCGCACGCTCTCGGTACACGTGGAGGTCGCGTTCGCGACGCCCCACGGTAGCTGCGGCTGGCGCTCGTGCTGACGCCGAAGCTGACGCTCGACTCCGAAGCTGAAGCCCACGCTGCATCTGAAGCTCACGCTCACGCTGAGGCTCACGCTGAGGCTCACGCTGAGGCTCACGCTCACGCTGAGGCTCACGCTCAGGCTGAGGCTCACGCTCACGCTCACGCTCACGCTCACGCTGAAGCTCACGCTCACGCTGAAGCTCGCGCTCACGCTGAAGCTCACGCTCACGCTCGGGCTGGAGCTCCTGCGCTACTGCTCGGGCTCGGACCCGAGCTCCACGCTGAAGCTCGAGCTCACGCTCCACGCTGAAGCTCCTGCGCGACTGCTCGGGCTCGTACCCGAGCCCCACGCACGAGCTCGCGACATGGTGGACGACAGGCGCGGCCATGCTCCTCGAGCGCGGCACCATCGAGGTCGGGCAGGTCGTTCGGCGTTGGGTCTGCTCGCGAGGACTCGGTGCCTGCGGGCACGGGCACGGGCACGGGATCTTGGGGAGCGTTGGGCTCTCCCACCCGCTCCCGCACCTCACCCTACTGCGCCCGCGTCACCGTCACGCTCAGCCTCCCCTCCTCGTCGCGCCCCACGTGCACCCGCCACGGTCGGCAGCACACGTCGCAGTCCTGCACCAGCACGCCGCTCACTCCCGGGTCGACGTAGAGCGGTAGCATCTCGAAGCAGTAGGGACACTGCACGAGGGTCTCGTCGTCGAGGCGGTCGAAGAGGAACCCCTCGTCGTCGCTCACGCTCAACGGCGCCTCCAGAGCGCGAGGCGCTCCTTGCCGCGGCGCGGGCCGTGGCCGGGGGGAGACACGTCGAAGCGGGCGAGCTCGAAGCGCGCCTCGAGCAGCGCGCGGATCTCCTCGGGGTCGAGGGGCCAGGGGGGTCCGGGGCGCCAGGCCTCGGCCTCCTCCTCGGGGAGCACGGGGAAGAGCAGCGTCAGGAGCACGCCGCCCGGTCGCACGAGCTCGCCCATGCGGTCGGCCCAGTCGCCGTGGCGCGCGGGGTCGAGCGCGCAGAGGAAGGTGTAGTCCCAGATCAGGTCGAAGGGGCGCGCGTCGGGGCGCCAGGCGTCCTCGAAGAAGTCTCCGAGGACCACGTCGACGCGCGCGGGGTCCAAGCCGCGCTCCTCGCGGAGGGCGCGGAAGCGCTGGGCCGCGGTGGGGGCGAGGTCGAGGCCGAGCACCTCGCGCTCGGGGCTCGCGAGGGCGAAGGCGTCGTAGCCGCTGCCGCAGCCCGGCACGAGCGCGCGGCCCGCGGGGAGCTCCCCGCCCTCGGCGAGCTCGACGAGGGCCGGCGCGGCTTCGCCCGCGTCCCAGCCGGTTCGCCCCTCCTGCCACGCCTGCTCCCAGCTCATGACTCCCTCGTGGCACCGCCACCCGCCGCTGACAAGGCCGGCGTGTGACGGCCCGGTGGCGAAACGGCCGGGGGATGAACCGGCACGGCGATGAAGCGGCACGGCGATGAAGCGGCACGGCGATGAAGCGGCACGGCGATGAAGCGGCACGGCGATGAAGCGG
>PABA01000055.1 GCA_002699025.1 Sandaracinus sp.
CCGGGGAGGACGTCCGCAGGACGCCGGGGAGGACGTCCGCAGGACGCCGGGGAGGACGTCCGCAGGACGCCGGGGAGGACGTCCGCAGGACTCTGCTTCGAACCAAAGTGACCCTCGGTCATTTATCTGGGCGAGGTGGCTCGCGCGTGGCTCCGAACGACGCCTGGAGCTCGCGGAGCCACTTGGATAGCCAAACGATTTCGGCAATTTGAGCCACGCGGCCGGGGGTCCGCAGGACGCCCGGGTGGGGGCGCCGGACGATCGGGTGACGGTGTTGGCGCCCGAGGGGGATCGTTCTCGACGCGATCGCCCCTCGCGGCGTCACGGGGCGGATCTATACTGCTCATCCGTTCAGATGAGTGCCCGACCCGACCGACTCGAGGGCCCCACCCCCCGCCAGGTGCGGCTCGCCCGGCTCCGCGCCGAGCTCGATGCCCGCTTCCGCGGGGCCCTCCCTCGCCCGAGCCAGCCCCGCCACGGCGCCCTCCCCTCCGGCTGGCCCGACGTCGACGCGGCGCTCGCCGGTGGTCTGGCCCACGGAGAGACCGCCCTCCTCGAGGCCCCTCCCGGCTCCGGCGCCCTCGCCCTCGCCTCGGACTGGGCGCGCGCTGCGAGCGCCTCCGGCGAGCACGCCCTGGTCGTCGACACGACCGACACGACCCTCCCGCACGCCTGGGTGCCGCCCCCCGCCGGCGCCCCCATCTGGCGCGTGGCGCCGCTCCACCCCGCCGAGGCCTGGGTCGCCCTCGACATCGCCCTCCGGGCGGGCGGCTTCGGCCTCCTCGCCCTCCTCGACGCCCCACCCATGCCCCGGCGCGCAGGCCGGCGCCTCCGCCACCTGCTCCGTGGCTCCCGCTCGCGCCTCCTCCTCACGGGCCCCCCCGGACCACGCGCTTTGGAGGGGCTCGTTCCCGCCGCCTCCCTCGCCCTCTCCGCCGGCGCCGTGCACTGGCGCCACGCCCCCCTGGGATCCGTCCCCCGCGCCCGCGCCCTCACCCTCCACGCCCCCACCCGCGCCCCCGAGGTGACCCTCCGTGAAGACCTCCTCTCCAATCGCCTGCGTCCACGTCCCCGCGCTCCCGATCGTCGCCCATCACGGCACCCACCGCGCCACCACGCAGCCCCTCGCCGTCCACCGGGGTGAAGGCACGGCCGCGCGCGTGCGCTGGTGCAACCGGCTCGCGGAGGAGGCCGGCGTCCGCGTGGGGCAGACCCTCGCCGCGGCCCGCGCCCACGTCGCCGAGCTGACGAGCCAGCCCTGGGATCCGGCCCGCGTCGCGCGCACGCGCCATCGCGCCGTCGCGGCGCTCCTCCGCGTCACCCCCCGCGTGCGCGCCGACGGCCCCGCGCGCTTCTGGGCCGAGCCCCTCGCTCGCGGCGGCGACGAAGGCCGTGACTGGGCCGCCCGCGCCGGCCGGATCCTCGAAGAGCTGCGCCCGGTCGGCGTCGGCCTCGGCCCGAACGCCACCGTCGCCTACGCCGCCGCCCGCGCCGTGCGCGAGGGGGTCCACCACGTGAGCGCGGACGAGGCCGACGCCTTCCTCGCGGCCGCGCCCCTCGAGGTGCTCGAGGTGGGCGGCGAGGCGCGCGCCATCCTCGCCTCCCTCGGCGTGCGCACGGTCGGGCAGCTCCGCCGGCTCGATCCGGTCTCCCTCGGCATGCGCTTCGGCCCCACGCTGGCCGACGCCTGGCGCCGCGCCGAGGGCTTCGACCCGCGCGGCCCCACCACTCCGCGGCTCACGCCCGAGGACGCGGTCGCCCTCGACTTCGACGACCCCATCGACCGGCTCGACGCTCTCGCCTTCCTGCTCGGGCCGGCCGTCGAGCGGCTGGCCCGCGCCGTGCGCCAGCGCGACCAGGGCGTCGTGGAGCTCGAGCTCCGGCTCCGCGTCGCTCCCCCGGCCGCGCCCATCGAAGAGCGCGCGCTCGTCGTGCGCTGCGGCGAGCCGCTCGCCGATCCCCGACCCCTCCTCGAGCTGCTCCGCACGCGCCTCGAGCGCGAGCGCCTCCCGGCGCCGGCCATCGGGCTGCGGCTCCGCGTCGCCCACGCCGTGCCCCACGCGCGCCGGAGCGAGAGCCTCCCCCACGGCGCGCCCACCCCGGCCGCCGGCGCGCGCGAGGTGGCCCTCGAGCGCATCCGCGCGCGCCTCGGCCCGGGCACGGTGCGACGCGCGTCCCGGGTCGAGGTCGGCCCGATGCTCGAGCGAGCGCGCTGGAGCCCCGAGAGCGACCACGACGGCGAGGACGCACCGCCCGCCGATCCCGGGCGCCTCGACGGCGCGCCCTTCGACCCCGTCCCGGGCGAGGCCCTCCCCTGGCGCCGGCTCCCCACCCCCGCGCGCGTCGTGGACGGCACCGCGGAGGTCGCCGGGCGACGGCGCCGCGTGCTCCGCCTGAGCCGCGTGGAGCGCGCCCGGGGCCCCTGGTGGCGCGGCGACCCGACGGTCACGGAGCTGGTCGCCTGGGCCGAGCTCGAGGGGCCGCTCCTCGCGCTCCTCCGCGGCCGCTTCGAGGAAGGGCGCCCCGACGCGTGGGAGGTCGTCGCGTGGCTCGACTGATCGAACCGCCCGCCGGGGACGCGCCGTGACGCCACGCTACGCGGAGCTCCACGCGCGGAGCGCCTTCTCCTTCCTCGATGGCGCCTCCACCCCCGAGGCCCTCGCGCGCCGCGCCGCGGAGGTCGGCCTCGACACCCTCGCGCTCACGGACCTCGACGACCTCGGCGGCGCCGTCCGCTTCGCCGAGGCCTGCGCCCGCGAAGGCGTCCGCCCCCTCGCCGGCGCGGAGCTCAGCCTCGCCGCCGGCGGCGCCGTGGTGCTGCTCTGCGAAGACGCCCGCGGCTGGGCGCACCTCTGCCAGCTCGTCACCCGCGCCCGCCGCGCGCCCGCCGACCCCGACGCGCCCCCCCGCGGCCTCCCCTCGGTCGACCTCGACACCCTCGCCGCCCACGCGCGCGGCCTCGTCTGCCTGAGCGGCGGCCGCGACGGCCCCCTCGAGGCGACCGAGACCGGCGACCCCGCCCCCCTCGCCGGCGCCCTCGCCGACATCTTCGGCGACGCCTTCTACGTCGAGGTCCACGACCACGCGCTCCTCGAGGACGTCGCCCGCGTCGAGCGCAGCCTCGCGCTCGCCGCCCACCTCGGCCGCCCCTGGGTGGTCGCCGCCGACGCCCGCCACGCCGCGCCCCACGACAAGCCCATCCACGACGCCCTCGTCTGCCTCGCCCACCGCTGCACCCTCGACGAGGCCGGCGACCGCCTCTTCCCGAACGACGCCCGCCACCTCCGCGGCCCGGCCACCGTCGCCCGCGCCTGGCGCGACGCCCCCGCCGGCGTCCTCCGCACCCTCGAGGTGGCCGAGCGCTGCGACTTCGCCCTGCTCCGCGACCTCCGCCCCTCCCTCCCCCGCTTCCCGCTCCCCGCGGGCACCCCCGACGCCGACGCCCACCTGGCGGCCCTCTGCGAGGAGGGCTTCCGCCGCCGCTACGCCCACCCGACCGAACGCCACCGCGCCCAGCTCCGCCGCGAGCTCGCCCTCATCCGCCGCCTCGGCCTCGCCGGCTACTTCCTCATCGTGCACGACATCGTGCGCTTCGCCCGCTCCCGGAACGTCCTCGTCCAGGGCCGGGGCAGCGCCGCCAACAGCGTCGTCTGCTACTGCCTCGGGGTCACCGCCGTCGACCCCATCGGCCTCGAGCTCCTCTTCGAGCGCTTCCTCTCCGACGGTCGCGGCGAGCCGCCGGACATCGACCTCGACATCGCCCACCGGGATCGGGAGCAGGTGCTCGCCTATGTCTACGAGCGCTACGACCGGGACCACGCGGCCATGGTCTGCGAGACGATCACCGCCCGCGGGAAGACCGCCGTCCGCGACGCCGCGCGCGTGCTCGGCCTCCCCCCGGAGGTGGCTGGCGCCCTCGCCCGCCAGGTCGGCCACGCCGTCCCCTCGGACGCGACGAGCGACACGGCCTTCACCCGCGGCGGCGCGGCGGACGTGCTCGCCGAAGGGGGCATCGAGCGCGCGGGCCTCGACCCGCGCGACCCGCGGATGGGCGCGCTCCTCCGCGTCGTCCGCGGGCTCGAGGGGCTCCCGCGCCACCGGGGCATCCACGTCGGCGGCTTCGTGCTCACGGGCGAGCCCCTCTCCTCCGTCGTCCCCATCGAGCCGGCGGCCATGGAGGGGCGCACCATCATCCAGTGGGACAAGGACGACCTCGGCCCGGTCGGGCTCGTGAAGATCGACCTGCTCGGCCTCGGCATGCTCACGCTCCTCTCGGACGCGCTCGACCGCGTCCGCGCGCGCGGCGTCCCCCTCGACCTCCACACGATCCCGGCGGACGACCCGGAGACCTACGCGCTCATCCAGCGCGCGGACACGGTGGGCGTCTTCCAGGTCGAGTCGCGCGCGCAGATGAACGTCCTGCCCCGCACGCGGCCCGAGCGCTTCTACGACCTCGTGGTGCAGGTGGCCCTGATCCGCCCGGGCCCGATCCAGGGCGACATGGTGCACCCCTACCTCCGCCGACGCCGCGGTCAGGAGCCCGTGAGCTACCTGCACCCGATGCTCGAGCCGGTCCTCCGGCGCACCCTCGGCGTGCCCCTCTTCCAGGAGCAGGGGATGAAGGTCGCCATCACCGCCGCGGGCTTCTCGCCGGCGCAGGCCGACGCGCTCCGCCGGGCCATGGGGCGAAAGCGCGACCGCCACACGATGGCGCGACTCTCCCTCGAGCTGATGCAGGGCATGGAGAAGTCCGGCATCGAGGCGAGCGTCGCCGAGCGCATCGTGAAGCAGCTCGCCGCCTTCGCGAGCTACGGCTTCCCCGAGAGCCACGCGGCGAGCTTCGCGCTCCTCGTCTACGCCTCCGCGTATCTGAAGGCGCACCACGCCCCCGAGTTCTACGCGGCCCTCCTCGACGCCCAGCCCATGGGCTTCTACCCGGTGGGCTCGATCCTCGCGGACGCGAAGCGCCGCGGCGTGGCGCTCCGCCGGCCCGACGTGAACCGCTCGGGCTGGGGCACGCGCCTCGAGGAGGCCGGCGACGGGCGCGCGCTGCGGCTCGGTCTCCGGCTGGTGCACGGGCTCGGCGCCAAGGCGCGCGAGCGGCTCGAAGCGGCGCTCCGGGCGCAGCCCTTCGCGAGCGTCGAGGCGTTCGCCGAGGCAACGCGCCTCGGGCGAAAGGCGCTCGTGGCGCTGGCGCGCGCGGGCGCCCTCGACGGGCTCGCGGCGAACCGGCGCGAGGCGCTCTGGGAGGTGTTGCGGGTCGCTCGACCGCGCGCCGGCCCCCTCGACCGTCCGGGCCGCGACCGGAGCCCGCCCGCGCTCGAGGCGCCGACCCCCGCGCAGCTCACCCTCGACGACTACGCCTCCCTCGGCGGCACGACCGGCACGCACCCGATCGCCTACCTCGCCCCGCGGCGGCGGCGCGCGGGCATGCCGACGCTGGCGGAGCTCGCGGCGCACCCGACGGGCCCCGTGCGCGTCGTCGGGCTGGTCAACTCGCGCCAGCGACCGGCCACGGCGAAGGGCTTCGTCTTCCTCAGCCTCGAGGACGAGACCGGCATGGCGAACGTGGTCGTGCGCCCGGACCTCTTCGAGCGGCAGCACGAGCTGATCACCGGCTGCCCCGTGCTCTACGTCGAGGGCCTCCTCGAGCGCCGCCACGGCGTGGTGAACGTGATCGCGCGCCGCTTCCGCGCGGTGCGCCGCGTCCCCGGCGCCGACCGCACGAGGAGCCACGACTTCCACTGAGCGCCGCCCCCCGCTCCGCCCGGCGGCGCTTCGACTCCGCCCCCACGAGCCGCGGCGAGCAGACCGCGGAGAGCCGAGCGAGCACGGGTCGGGCGATGGGCGTGGATTCCGCGGGCGAGGATCAACGTGCTCGGGGGAGGCGGCCGAATCGTCATCAACTACGACCGCGCGCCCCGCCCCGCCCCGCCCCCGTTCTGCAGCTTTGAACCGGCGAAAGAATCGTCCGTGTTTTGCGGACCTTCCATTTCGGGACGGCGCTCCCCGTGATACCCGAGGACATGCGCGCAGCCTTCCCGCTCGCCGTCCTCCTGGTCGCCGCCGCCTGTGCGACCTCGGACGAAGCCACCCCCGCGCCCTCGACGCCGAGCGGCCCGACCCGCGCCGAGCTCGAGGCCGTCGACCCCGCGACCGACCCGGAGCCGGCCCCCATGCCCCGTGCCCTCACCGACGCGACGCTCCGCCTGAGCGCCATCGACGCCGACGAGGGGGAGGACGGCCGCGGTGCGCTCGTCGCCGCCCCGGACCCGATCGCCCTGGACGTCGAGCGCGACGCCGGCTGGCCCGGCCGCGCGGAGGACCCCTCCTTGCACGTCGGCGGCCTCCGCTTCGAGCGCTACGCCTTCCCCGCGGTGACCACGCTCCGCTTCGTCGCCGCCGACCAGGGCGCGCTGCCCATGGACGCGCCGGTCGAGCTCCACTGGGGCGACGACGCCGACGCCACCGTCGCCCTCGGCACGCTCTCGGAGGCCCGGCCGTGAGCGCGCGCGACCTCCTCCTCGCCACGCTCCTCGGAGCGCTCGCCCTCGGCTGCGGCGACGACGACGGCTCCACCGCCGACGCGGGCCCGGGCGTCGACGCGGGCCCGGGCATCGACGCCGGCCCGGGCATCGACGCCGGCAGCCCGGACGGCGGACCGACCGACGCCGCCCCGCCCCTCGACGCCGCCGCCTGCGACGAAGGCGACGAAGCCGTCGTGATCGCGTGCCCGGACGAGCTCGTCGTCGACTGCGCCCCCGCCGCCGGCGTGGAGGTCGCGGCCACGGCCTCCGCCGCCGCCTGCGACGACGGCCCCGTCACCGTGACCTGCACCCCCGACGGCGACCTCCTCGCGCCCGGCGAGAGCGAAGGCCGCTGCGTCGCTCGCACGGAGGCCGGCGACGAGGCGAGCTGCACCTTCCCCGTGCGCGTGACCGCCGCCGCGGTCGCCCTCACCTGCCCGGACGCGATCACCACCGCCTGCGCCGGCCCGACCACCGAGGTCTCCCTCGACGCCCCGGCCGTGATGGACGCCTGCGGCGTCGCCGGCTCCCCCTCGAGCGATGGCCCGGCGGACGGCTTCCCCGTGGGCGAGACCGAGGTCCGCTTCGAGGCCCCCGTCGAGGGCGGCGACCCGGTCGCCTGCACCACCCTCGTGCGCGTCACCGACGAGGACGCCCCGACCGTGATGTGCGAGGACGACCTCACGCTCGTACGCACGCGCCCGGACGAGGTCCTCACGCCCCCCGAGGCCGCCGCCACCGACGCCTGCGATCCCGCGCCGACGCTCGAGGTCGATACGGAGACCCTCGCCCGAGGCGCCAACGAGGTCACCTGGTCCGCCACCGACTCCGCGGGGCGCACCGGCACCTGCGTCACCTCCATCGACGTGCTCGAGGCCTACGCTCCGACCGGCGTACGCCTCGTCAGCGCGACCCTCCGCGGCGACGGATCCACCCGCGTGACGATCGCCTGGGAGGGCGCGGGCGGCGCCGACCGCACCGGCTACGCGCTCGAGCGCGCGCCCGCCCCCGGCGGCCCCTGGACGCGCATCACCACCGTCGGCCGCAATGCCCGCACGGCGAACGACCCGCGCATGGATGGCGGCGAGCGCCACTACCGCGTCGTCACCCTCGCCGGCGCCTGGGACGGCGGCGCGAGCGAGAGCGTGCGGGCCTACGCCCTCGACGCCGCCGGCTACGACCTCCGCGGCGAGAGCGTCCCCACCGTGCCCTTCGCGACGACCCTCTACGGCGTCGTCCGCCACCCGCGCGACCTGAGCGCGGGCCCCTACCCGCTCGTCCTCCTCCTCCACGGCAACCACGGCATCTGCCGCCGCACGCCGACCGACGACGAGGACTTCTGCGGCACCTCCCAGGACCACGAGTGCCCCGACGGCCGCTTCGTCACCACGCCGAACGCCGAGGGCCTCGCCTACCTCGCCGAGACCGTCGCCGCGCAGGGCTACGTCGCCGTGAGCATCAGCGCCAACGCCATGAACTGCCGCAACGGCTGGATCGGCGAGCGCGCGCAGCTCCTCCGCGCCCACCTCGCGCAATGGGCCGAGTACGCGACGAGCGGTGGGGCGCCCTTCGGCGGCACCTTCCGCGGCCGCGTCGACCTGAGCCGGGTCGCCCTCTTCGGCCACAGCCGCGGCGGCGAGGCCGTCGCCGCCGTGCCCGCCGTCCTGCGCGACGCCCCCCTCGTCGGCGTGAACGTGACCTCGATCTTCTCGCTCGCCCCGACCGACTTCGACGGCTACGCGCCCCGCGACGTCGCCTACGGCGTGCTCCTCCCGGCCTGCGACGGCGACGTGCGCTTCCTGAACGGCACGGACATCCACGACCGCTCGCTCGCCTTCGACGACCCCCGGCCGCGCGCCCAGGTCCTCTTCGCCGGCGCCAACCACAACTTCTTCAACACCGAGTGGCGCATCGACGACAACGGCGACGGCCGCTCCTGCGACGTCTCGCTCGAGGTCGGCGGCCCGGCGCAGCGCGGCATGCTCGAGGGCGTCTTCGGCGCCTGGCTCGCGGGCACCGTGCCGACCGGCGCGCTCCCCGAGGCCTTCGTGCGCGCCGACGCGCCGACGCCGGAGGGCATCGACGCCTGGGCCGGCACGCCCCTCGACCTCCGCTGGACCTACGCCGCCGAGCGCCTCCGCGTCGACGACCTCGAGGGCCCGGGCACGCCCGGCACCAACCGGCTCGGCGAAGCCAACGCCTTCAGCGGCTGGTCCACGGCCGAGCGCTGCTTCGACAACGCCTGCGGCAGCCGGTATCCGCACGAGCGCGGCGCCATGATCCTGAGCTGGGACGGCGGCGGGCCCGTCGCGTCCTTCGGGCTCGGCGGCGCGGACGGGAGCGGCTGGGACACGGTGAGCATGCGCGTCGTCTCGCGGCGCAGCGTCTTCAACAGCGGCGCCGACGAGCAGGTCTTCCGCGTGATCCTCGAGGACGCCGCCGGGCGCCGCGCGGCCGTGCGGACGAGCGACGTCACGACCGTGCCGCACCTCTACCCGCACAACGACCCGCTCGAGATCTTCCAGACCGTGCGCGTCCCCTTCGCGAGCTTCCTCGCCGCCACGCCCGGCCTCGACCGGAGCCGCCTCGGCGCCGTGGAGGTGCGCATGGACGTGGGCGGCTACCGCCGCGGCTCCGTGCTCCTCACGGACGTCGCGCTCGCGAACTGAGCGCGGCGCTGCCGACCGAAGGCGCGGGCCACGTCCGGCTGCGAGCCGCGCTCGGCGAGAGGGGCCGGAGTCAGTCCGCCTGGACGTGCGCCTTCACGTGCGTGCCGGCCTCGTCCACCCAGCCGTGCTTCGCGGCGAAGCCGATCATCTTCGAGAAGCCCTCCTCCCAGGCCGCGTCGCCGCCCGCCCAGCCGCGCACGGCGTCCACGCGGACCCAGACGTGGTCCGCCTCCTCCGCGGCGCGCCCATCCTCGCCGAGGGCGCTCAGCGCCTCCTCCGCGCTTCCCGCGCGCACGTGGAAACGGTTGAAGACGTCCTTCTCTTCGAGACGGGGCCCGGCGGCGTCGGCGACGATGATCACCACGCCTTCATCGCACGAGACCCCGCCCCCCGTCACCCCGCCCTCCCCGCGGCGGCGGTGTGCCCGCCCGCGCCCGAAGAGAAGCCCCAGCCGCGAACGCGGCGAAGTCACGCCACCACGAAGCGAGCGCACCGGCCGCGAACTGCGAAGGGGGAGCGCACCGGCCGCCAACGTTGCGACATCACGCCACTGCAGAGGGGAGCGCCCCCATCTCCGCCCCGTAGCCCGGCCCCACGGAGCCGCGTTCGTGTCCCAACGAAGAACCGACCCGTGTGACGCGGCCGGAGGCCGCGCCGAGGGCCCCACGGGCCCGCTGGTAAGCCAGAATTCGAACGTGCGATCACATCGCGATCGGCGGGTCCATCTTCTGCCCGAGCACCGCGGCCCGCGCCTCGTTCACCAGGAAGATGCTCCCGGCGACGACCACCAGCCCCTCCGGCCCCGCCGCGCGCTTCGCCCGCACGAGCCCATCGCGCACCGAGCGCGCGATCGTCCCCGGCCGATGCGCCGCGTAGGCCTCGCCGCTCTCCGGTGCGCGCCGCATCGCCGGGACGGCGTAGACGCGCCGGTCCACCACCCCGTCGAAGGCCGCGAGCATGGCGCCGAGATCCTTGTCCGCGAGCGCCCCGAAGAGGAGCGCGACCTTCCCCTTCGGCCGAAGCTCGCCGAGGTGTGCCGCCAGCGCCCGACAGCCGTCCGGGTTGTGCGCGCAATCGAAGAGGTAGCGCGTCCCCTCCTTCCGCACGGTCTCGAGGCGCCCGGGCCAGCGCGCCTTCCGGAGCCCGGCCTCGATCGCCTCGTCGGGGATGGCCCAGCCCTGCTCGCGGAGCCGCTCGATGGCCGCCCGCGCCACCGCGGCGTTCTCCGCCTGATGCGCGCCGGCGAGGCCGAGCCGATGCACCCGCTCGTCCTCGCCCACGCGGAGCCGCGCCCGGCGGAGGTCGACCCGCTCGCCGTCGAAGTCCCGCCCGATGAGCCAGGGCTCGCAGCCCCGCCGCCGCGCCATCCCGTTCAGCACGCGCCGCGCCCCCGGGTGGCGCACGCCGATCACCGCCGGCCGCCCCTTCTTCAGGATGCCACCTTTCTCCTTCGCGATCGCCTCGTGCGTGTCGCCCAGGATCCTCCGATGCTCGAGCGAGATCGACGTCACGCAGCTCACGAGCGGCGCCTCCACCACGTTCGTCGCGTCGAGGCGCCCGCCGAGCCCCACCTCGAGCGCGACGACCTCGCAGCCGTGGTCCCGGAACGCCTCGAAGGCGAGAAGGGCCGTGTGCTCGAAGAAGGTCAGCGGCGGCATGTTCGGCGCGTCCTCGCGGAGGTCGCTCAGGCGCCGCGCGATCTCGCCCTCGCCGAGCGGCCGCCCTCCGATGCGCACCCGCTCGCCGTAGCGGTGGAGGTGCGGCGAGGTGAACATGCCCGTGCGGAAGCCGGCCTCGCGGAGCACGCGCTCCACCATCGCCGTCACGCTGCCCTTCCCGTTCGAGCCGGCGACGTGGACCACCTTCAGGCCCCGCTCCGGGTTCCCCCGGTGGGCGCAGCCGCCGCGCATGCGGTCGAGCTCGAGCCGCACGCCCCGCGCCGAGAGCGAGTAGAGCCACTCGAGCGCCTCGCGATAGGACGCGCTCACGCCGCCCCCCGCGCGACGATCACCGCCAGGTGCCGGCCCGTCGCCTTCCCGTCGCGCCGGTAGGAGAAGAACCGGCTCCGATCCGCGTAGGTGCAGCCGCCGAGATCGTCGATGCGCGCGCGCGCGACGCCGAGGGCCGCGAGCTGCGCGAAGAGGATCGCCGTCAGGTCCACGTGGGGCTTGTCGCCGGTCGTCCGATCCACGCAGGTCACGCCATGGGCCACCGCCTCGAGGCGCTCGGCCACCTCCTCGCCGACCTCGAACCAGCCGAGCCGGATGTGCGGCCCGATCGCGACGAGCAGCGCCTCACGCGACGCGCCGATCTCTTCGAGCGCCTCGATGGCCGCCTCGGCGATTCGCGCCTCCACGCCCCGCCAGCCCGCGTGCACCGCCGCCACCGCGCCCGTGCCCGGGTCGGCGATCAGCAGCGGCGCGCAGTCGGCCACGCGCACGCCGACGGCCACCCCCGGCTCCGTGGCGAAGAGCGCGTCGCCCTCCTCCTGGCGGACCGCGACCGGGTCCTCGCCCGCGCCCACGGCTCGCACGCGCCGCCCGTGCACCTGGCTCAGCTCGAAGAGGCGCCCGTAGCCCACGGCCTCCGCCAGCCGCCGGTGGTTCTCCGCCACCGCGTCGGGCGCGTCCCCGAGCCCGCGCCCGAGGTTCAGGCTGTCGAAGGGCGGCGCGCTCACGCCCCCGGTGCGGAGCGCGAAACCGTGCGCGAACCCGTGCCGGGTGAGCAGCTCCGAGCGAAGCAGATCGGCCATCGCGCCGGAGCTTGGGGCACGGCTTCGAGGAGGGAAAGGGCCGAGTGGCGAAGCGCCGGCCGGGACGTCACGGCAGGCCACGCCAGGAGCGTCGTCGACCGGCATCGAGCAGCGCGACGGAAAGAGAAGAGGGAGCGCCGAGAAGCGCTCCCTCTTCGAAAGGTCGGTGGTGCGGACGAGAGGAGTCGAACCTCCACGGGTTGCCCCACTGGATCCTTAATCCAGCGCGTCTGCCAATTCCGCCACGTCCGCAGAACCGTTAGGGACCGGCTATGTAGCTCGCCTCGCGGAGGTGTCAAGGAAGAAGGTGGCGCGAACCGCGCTCCCTCCCCATGCGCCCGGGATCCGACGTGGCGCGGACCGCATTTTCGGCCGATCGGCCGCTGTACCGGCGCCAGGTCGCGTGTTAGGTCGCGTCGGTGGCCTGGTTCACCAAGACCAAGGTTTCGGAGCCGTCGCAGAAGAAGACCCTCGGCGAGGGCGTGTTCCGTCGCTGCGACACCTGCGGCGCGACCCTCAAGGCCGAGGAGTTCGAAGCCAACCTCGAGGTCTGCCCCGGTTGCGGGCACCACTACCGGCTGAGCGCCGAGGCGTGGATCGAGCTCCTCCTCGACCCGGGCTCCTGGGTCGAGCACGACGCGGGCTTGCAGGCCACGGACCCGCTCGGCTTCGTCGACTCCAAGCCCTACCGGCAGCGCCTCGAGGCCTCGCGGAAGAAGACCGGCCACCAGGACGCGCTCCTCGCCGGCGACGGCACGCTGAACGGCCGCCCGATCCAGCTCGGCGTCTTCCTCTTCCGCTTCATGGGCGGCTCCATGGGCTCCGTGGTCGGCGAGAAGATCACGCGCCTCTTCGAGCGCGGCCTCGAGAAGAACCAGCCCGTCGTGCTGCTCAGCGCCTCCGGCGGCGCCCGCATGCAGGAGGGCGCGCTCTCGCTGATGCAGATGGCGAAGACCGTCGCGGCCCTCGGGCGCCTGCGCGACGCGGGCCTCCCCTTCATCAGCGTGCTCCTCCACCCGACGACCGGCGGCGTGGCCGCGAGCTACGCCCTCCTCGGCGACGTGAACATCGCCGAGCCCCGCGCGCTGATCGGCTTCGCGGGCCCGCGCGTCATCGAGCAGACGATCCGCCAGAAGCTCCCCGAGGGCTTCCAGCGCGCCGAGTTCCTGCTCGAGCACGGCATGGTCGACCGCATCGCCCACCGGCACGAGATGCGCGCGACCATCGCGCGCCTCCTCTCGCACTTCCTCGACTGATTCGCGCGCTTCGCGGGCTCCGCCCGCGGCCGTCCGCTGTTCGCGGGCTTTGCCCGCGGCCGTCCGCTTTCCGCCGTCCGCTGTCCGTGGGGGGCAGCCACGCGCGCGGAAAGGGCCGCGTACGCGGAGCGGTCGGTCGATCGCGCGCTGCCCCTCCGGCTCCCGCTTCGCCGCTCTTCCCGCTCCTGCTCGCGCTCGCGGCGAGCCCGCTCGGGCTCCGGCCGTCCAGCTCGCGCTCGCGCTCCCCGTTCGGGCTCGCGCTGGCGCTCCCCGCTCGGGCTCGCGCTCCTGCTCGCGCTGGCGCTCACCGCTCGGGCTCGCGCTGGCGCTCACCGCTCGGGCTCGTGCTTCTGCTCGAGCTGGCGCTCCCCGCTCGGGCTCGTGCTTCTGCTCGCGCTGGCGCTCCCCGCTCGGGCTCGCGCTCCTGCTCGCGCGGCGCTGCCCGCTCGGGCTCGCGCTCCCCGCTCGCCCGGGCGGCTCCCCGCCCGGGCCGCGCACGCGGCCGCCGCCCTCGACGCCGTCCGCCCCCCACGGAAAGCGGAAAGCGGAAAGCCGAGGCCGCAGGCCGAGAGCCGCGGAAAGCGGAAAGCCGAGGCCGCAGGCCGCGTGCGCGAGCTGCCGCTCCTCGCGCTCGCCGCGAGCCCGCTCCCCGCCCCGGTCCGCGCACGCGGCCGCCGCCCTCCACGCCGTCCGCCCCCCACGGAAAGCGGAAAGCGGAGAGCGGAGAGCCGAGGCCGCAGGCCGAGAGCCGAGGCCGAGACGCAGAGCGCCTCAGGCGACGCTCATCACCTTCGTCAGCCGCAGCATGAGCGGCAGGCTCGCCAGCGCCCCGTAGGTCTTCACCTCGCCGCGCCGCCCCGCCTCGAACACCTCGCGCGCCACCTCGCCCCGCGGGTTCGGCAGCCCGAAACGCGGCTCGAGCTCCACGAGCGACATCTTCATGTGCCACTCGCTCGGCGCCCGCACGGTCAGGTCCGGGATCCCCACGATCCCGTCGTACACCGTCAGCCGCCCCCCCTCGAAGACGAGCGTCAGGCTCATCCCGAGGTCCTCCACCACCAGCGCCACCCGCCCGATCATCCGCGCGAGCGTCGCCTTCTTCGCCGGGTGGTCGTCGGCGTTCTGCCGGATGAGCTGCGCCGTCATGGTCGCGAAGCCGTTCCGCTCCGCCCCCGGCGCCAGATGCACGGACGGCTCCACGCTCACTCGTCCTTGAAGCTCGTCGGCACCTTCGTCGCGCTCACGACGAGCGCCCGCGACGACTCGACGAAGCGCAGCATCGTCGGCAGGTGGCCCTTCGTCATCTTCAGCTTGCCCTCCATCATCGCCTTGATGGGGTCCACCTCGCCGTTGATGACTTCCTTCCACCGCGCGTAGGGCGCGACGATCACGAAGGGCGCGTGCTCCACGGACGCCCGCCCCTTCGAGAGCGTCGCCCCCCGGCACTCGCCCTCGTGCACGTCGAAGTACATCGCCATGTCGTCGTCGAGGCCGAGGCTCGGGTCCTTCTCGCAGACCATCGCCACCGCCCCGAAGGTCCAGGGCTTGCCATGCGTGCGGTAGTCCTCGTTGGCGTTGACCGCGTCCTTGAAGGCATCGGTCCACTCCTGCGACGGGAATTCGTGCGCCATGCCGCCCGCTTAGCCCGCCCGCTGGCCCCGAACAAGCCGCGGAGGCATCCTCCCGGCGTGGCCCACTGGCCTTCATGGCTCGCCTTCCTCCTCGTCGCCCTGCTCGCGCCCCTCGCCGCGAAGCGCCTCGACGATCGCGATCAGCGCGCCAAACGCCGCCGCTCCTCGCGCCCGCCGGCCCCCCGGCCGAGCGATCCGGGCCGGCCGCGATCGGACCCGCCGGCGCGTCGAACTTGACCTCGGCCGGGCCCATCCGGGAGTCTGAGCCGTGCCGGCCCGAGCGTCGGCAGGAGGCTTCATGTTCCGAGAGGTCCTGCAAGAGGTGGTCGACAACACGGACGGCGGCGTCGCCGGCCTCCTGATGGGCTTCGACGGCATCCCGGTCGACCAGTACATCCGCGACGAGAACGCCGAGTTCGGCGTCGAGACCGTCGGCATGGAGTACAGCGTCGTCCTCAAGCAGATCAAACAGGCCGCGGAGATGCTCGACGCCGGCGACGCGCGCGAGGTCGCCATCAAGGCCGAGCGCCTGATCACGGTGATCCGCCTGCTCAGCGACGAGTACTTCGTCGCCGTCACGCTCAAGCCCTCCGGCAACCTCGGCAAGGCCCGCTTCCTCCTGCGCACGCGCAGCCCGAAGCTCCTCGCCGACCTCATCTGATCGCCGCGCCCGCGCCCCCCGCGAGAGAGCCCCGGCCGTGACCCGCCGCATCCTCGTGCTCCACGGGCCGAACCTGAACCTGCTCGGCGAGCGGGAGCCGGACGTCTACGGCGCGACCACGCTCGCGGAGATCGACGACGCCCTCGCCACGCTCGGCGACACGCTCGGCGCCGCCGTGGACTGTCGCCAGTCGAACCACGAGGGCCAGCTCCTCGACTGGATCCACGACGCGCGCGGCCACTTCGAGGGGCTCCTCTTCAACCCGGGCGCCTACACGCACACCTCGCTGGCCCTCGCCGACGCCCTCGCCGCCGTCGCGCCGGCCCTGCCCTGCGTCGAGGTGCACCTCTCCAACATCCACGCCCGCGAGCCCATCCGCGCGACGAGCCTCACGGCCCCGCGCTGCGTCGGGATCGTCGGTGGCTTCGGCGCCGCGAGCTACACCCTTGGCTTGCGCGCGCTCGTGGACTATCTCAACGCCCCCTGACGGGTTCGCGAGCCGCCCGTCGCCGCCCTCCGCATCGCGGGGCGCGACCCGGCTCCTCGCCCCTCCCTGCGCGCGGCCCGGCCCGCGCCTCACATCGAACGAACGCAAGCAGGCCCCCGATGGACATCGATCTGGACCAGCTCCGCGACCTCATGCAGGCGCTGAAGGATTTCGAGCTCGACGAGCTGGAGCTCGAGCAGGGCGAGGAGCGCATCGTGCTCCGCCGCACGAGCGCGGCCACCGCCGTGATGGCCGCCCCCATGGCCTCCGTGCCGCCCCCCGCGCCGGCCGCTCCGAGCGCCGCCCCGGCCGCGGCCGCCGCCGAGGACGACGACGCGACCTACGTCACCTCGCCCTTCGTCGGCACCTTCTACCGGGCGCCGAACCCGGGCTCCGAGCCCTTCGTGAAGAAGGGCGCCGCCTTCGGCAAGGGCCAGACGCTCTGCATCGTCGAGGCCATGAAGCTCATGAACGAGATCGAGGCCGAGTACGACGGCGTCATCGACGAGATCCTCGTCGAGAACGGTCAGCCCGTGGAGTACGGCGACCGCCTCTTCAAGGTCACGCCGAGCTGAGCGCCCCACCATGTTCCGCAAGGTCCTGATCGCGAACCGGGGCGAGATCGCCCTGCGCGTCGCCCGCGCCTGCCGCGAGCTCGGCATCGCCACCGTCGCCGTGCACTCCGAGGTCGACGCGAACGCGCTCCACGTGCGCTTCGCCGACGAGGCCGTCTGCATCGGGCCGGCCCCGGCCACCGAGAGCTACCTCAACGTGCCGGCGCTCATCGCCGCCGCCGAGATCACCGGCGCCGACGCGATCCACCCGGGCTACGGCTTCCTCTCGGAGAACGCCGACTTCGCCGAGATCTGCGCCGCCTGCGGGCTGACCTTCATCGGGCCGACCCCGACGAACATGAAGCAGTGGGGTGAGAAGGTGCCGGCCCGCGCCCTCGCCAAGTCCCTCGGCCTGCCGCTCATGGAGGGCAGCGAGGTGCTCCGCGACGCCGACCACGCCGCCGAGGAAGCGGCGCGCGTCGGCTTCCCCGTCATGCTCAAGGCCTCCGGGGGCGGCGGCGGGCGCGGCATGAAGATCATCCGCGACGCCGAGGCCATGCGCCGGGCCTTCCCGCAGGCGCGCCAGGAGGCCCTCGCCGGCTTCGACAACGGCGACCTCTACTGCGAGCGCTTCGTCGAGGAGCCGCGGCACATCGAGTTCCAGGTGCTCTGTGACGGCCGCGGCAAGGTCTGGGTGCTCGGCGAGCGCGAGTGCTCGATCCAGCGCCGCCACCAGAAGCTCGTCGAGGAGGCGCCCTCGGTCGCCGTCGACGAGACGCTCCGCCAGGAGATGGCCGAGACCATCGCCAAGGCCATGCGCGAGAGCAGCTACGTCTCGGCGGGGACGCTCGAGTTCCTCATGGACGAGCGCGGCCAGCTCGCGTTCATGGAGATGAACACGCGCATCCAGGTCGAGCACCCGGTCACGGAGCTCGTCACCGGCGTCGACCTGATCCTCGAGCAGATCCGCATCGCCGCCGGCGAGGAGGTGCCCCTCCCCGACGAGCTCCCGATGCGCGGCCACGCCATCGAGGTGCGCGTGAACGCCGAGGACCCGGACACCTTCGCGCCCTGGCCCGGCCTGATCACCGAGTACGTGCCCCCCGGCGGCACGGGCGTGCGGGTCGACAGCGGCATCTACGGCGGCTTCCGCGTGCCCGGCGCCTACGACTCGCTCCTCGCGAAGATCATCGGCTTCGGGCGGACCCGCGAGGAGGCGCTGCGGCGGCTGCGGCGCGCGCTCGACGAGACCGTCGTCGGGGGCATCCGCACCAACCTGCCGCTCCACCGGCGCATCCTCGGCCACCCGGACTTCGCCGCCGGGCGCCTCTCGACCCGCTTCCTCGAGCGCCTCTGAGCCCGGGCTCCGGCCCCGCGCCGCGGTCATCGGGTCGCTCGGGCCCACGCGCGCCCGTGCGCGCAGTCGGCGCCGAGAGGCCCCTTTTTCGGCCAAAAACGAAGCATATTCGCGGCACTTCCCGGCTCCCCAAGCCGCGGTTGACCCCGCTCGGGGCCCGCCCGTATGCTCCGACGGTCGTCCCCCCGTTTTCTCCGGTCATTTCACGGGAAAAGGCGGCGATGAGAAGGGTTTTCGGGCCTCGGTGGCAGTCGACCGCACGAAAGTTCTGGCAGCGGCCCAGAAACATCTATCGAAGGGCAACTACGATCGGGCCATCGCCGAGTACAAGAAGCTCGTCGACGCGGACCCGCGCGACGTGCGCACCTGGCTGAAGATCGGCGACCTCTACACGCGCAAGGGCGCGCACCGCGAAGCCACCGAGACCTACTTCCGCGTCGCCGAGCACTACGCGACGCAGGGCTTCTTCCTGAAGGCCGTCGCGGTCTACAAGCAGATCCTCAAGCTGCAGCCGGGCCGCCTCGACATCCAGCTCCGCCTCGCGGAGATGTACGAGAACCTGCAGCTGGTCAGCGACGCCCTCGGCACCTACGAGCAGGTCGCCGCCGCCTACGCGCGCGACGGCAACATCGACAAGGCGCTCGAGACGCTCGGCAAGATGGCCGAGCTCGACCCGGAGAACATCCCGGTCCGCATCAAGTACGCCGAGGCCCTCTCGAAGGCCGGGCGCACCGACGAGGCCGCCGACGAGTTCGAGGCCGGCGCCGAGCTCCTGCGCGAGCAGGGGCGCATGGACGACTACCTGAAGGTCGCCGAGCGCCTCCTCTTCCACCGACCGGACGACGTCGACTTCGCGCGCCAGCTCGCCGAGGAGTACCTCGACCGGAACGACGCCAAGCGCGCGCTGGCGAAGCTCCAGCTCTGCTTCAAGGGCGACCCGAAGAACGTCGAGACGCTCGGCCTGCTCGCGCGGGCGTTCCATCTGCTGGGGCAGACCCCGAAGACGATCAGCGTCTACAAGGAGGTCGCGCGGCTCCACCAGGAGGCCGGCCGCCCCGAGGAGCGCGCGCGCATCCTGCAGAAGATCCTCGAGCTCGACTCGGGGGACGCGGAGGCGCGCCAGGCCCTCGCCGGCTACGCGCCCTCCTCGGCGCGGAGGGCGCCCGCGCAGATCGACGACGTCCCGCCGGGCGCCCTGATCGGCTCGCGCGCCGAGTCCCGACCGGCGCCCCCGGCGGCGCCTCCCGAGCCCTCCGCGCCGCCTCCCCCCGAAGAGGACGACGAGCCGGAGCTCGAGATCCTCGAGCCGGACGACGACGACATCCTCCTGGTCGAGGAGGACATCGAGGTCGACATGGTCGTCGAAGTCGACGAGCCGGTGGAGGCCCCCGAGCAGGCTCCGCCGGTCGCCGAGCCGGCCGTCTCCGACTCCATGCCGCCGGACGTGGCGCGGGAGGCGCAGGTCGCCCGGCTGCTGACCGAGTGCGAGGTCTTCGCCCGCTACGGGCTCAAGGACAAGGTCATCGCCCAGCTCGAGCGGGTGGTGGAGATCGCGCCCGAGAACGTCGAGGCGCGCGAGAAGCTGAAGGACGCCTACGTCGACGCGGGGCGGGCCGCCGACGCCGCGGAGCAGCTCGTGGCCCTCTCCGGCCTCTTCGAGGACAAGCCGCAGGTGGCGCAGCTCTACCTCTCGCAGGCGGCCGAGCTCGACCCGGCCGCGGCCGCGAAGGGTCTGAGGCGGAGCGCACCGCCGCCGGCCATGCCGCCGCCCGACGAGCCCGAAGAGGCGACCGTCTTCGACGCCTCGCCCTTCGAGGAGGACGAGGCGCCGACCGATCAGCGCGAGCTGCCGCCGCTCCCCGAGGAGCCTGCCGCGGAGGCCGCGCCCGAGCCCGGGCTGGTCGCCGACGAGGAGGACGACATCCTCTTCATGGAAGACGAGGAGGACGACCGGACCGTCGCCACGTCCATGGAGGACGTGGAGGCCGCGCTCGGCGTGCCGCCCGAGAGCCTGCCGGCGGGCCCCGAGCTGCCCGAGACGCCCGCCCTCGCGCTCGAGGAAGGGCTCGAGGAGGCGACCGCGCCCCCGGCGACTCCCTCCCCGGCCACCGAGCCTCCCGCTCCCGACGCCCCCGCGACGGTGCCGCCGGACGCCGAGACCGGTCCGGCGACCCAGCCGCCCGTGCCCGAGCCGGCCGCGCCCGAGCCCGCCGCGCCCGTCGCCCCCGAGCCCGCCGCCGCCGAGCAAGTGGCCGCGGCTCCGGAGGTCACGCCGGAGGAGGCGGCCGCCGTGCTCGAGCAGCCGATCTCGCCGGCCGAGTTCGAGGCCGCGCCGCTCGAGAAGCCCGACGACCACGTCGCCGCGGCGCGGGAGCGGATCAGCATCCCGCCGGGCGAGGTGGAGGAGACGCTCGACGAGGCGGACTTCTTCCTCGCGCAGGGCCTGCTCGACGCGGCCATCGCGACGCTCGAAGACGCGCTCGAGACGCACCCGGGGCACATGCTCCTCTCGGACAAGCTCGCCGAGGTGCGGCAGATGCAGGCCGAGGCCGAGGCCGCCCGCGCCTCCGCCGTGCCCGCCGAGCCCGAGGACGAGGCCTTCGCGCTGGCGGAGAAGCTGGCCGAGGAGCTCGGCGAGGAGGAGGTCGAGGACCTCACCGGCAGCGACGTCCTCGACGTCGACCAGGTCTTCGAGCAGTTCAAGAAGGGCGTCGAGGAGCAGATCGGCCTCGAGGACACCGACACGCACTTCGACCTGGGCATCGCCTACAAGGAGATGGGCCTCCTCGACGACGCCATCAAGGAATTCGAGCTGGCGATGAAGAACCCCACGCGGGAGTGCATCTGCCAGACGATGATCGGCCTCTGCCTCGTCGAGCAGGGCAAGCTCACCGAGGGCATCAGCCACTTCAAGCGCGGCCTCTACGCCGAGTCCAAGAGCGAGGCCGAAGAGCTCGGCCTCTACTTCGAGCTGGGGCACGCCTACGAGATGCTCCAGGACCCGCAGGAAGCGCTCTACTACTACCAGAAGGTCGCGAAGCGGGACCCGCACTTCCGGGGCGTCGACGAGCGCGTCCAGAACCTCACCCAGCCGCAGCAGCCCGAGCCGGTGACGGCGGAGCCCCTGGTGCTCGACGACGTGGACGCAGCGTTCGACGACCTGATGGGCGACGACTGAGCGGCGGGGCGAGCGGGAGCCGCAGCGCGAGCCAGAGCGGCAGCGCGAGCCAGAGCGGCTGCGCGAGCCCGAGCGGCTGCGCGAGCAGAGCGGCTGCGCGAGCCAGAGCGGCGGCGCGAGCCAGAGCGGCGGCGCGAGCCAGAGCGGCGGCGCGAGCCAGAGCTGCGGCGCGAGCCAGAGCTGCGGCGCGAGCCAGAGCTGCGGCGCGAGCCAGAGCTGCGGCGCGAGCCCGAGCGGCAGCGCGAGCCAGAGCCGCTGCGCGAGCCAGAGCGGCAGCGCGAGCCAGAGCGGCAGCGCGAGCCAGAGCGGCAGCGCGAGCCAGAGCTGCAGCGCGAGCCAGAGCGGCAGCGCGAGCCAGAGCGGCAGCGCGAGCCAGAGCGGCAGCGCGAGCCAGAGCGGCAGCGCGAGCAGTCGTCGTCGCAGAGCCGACGACGACGCGAGACTCTCGAGGGGTGAAAGAGCGGGCGAGGGAGGCAAAGCCGACCTCGTCCCGTGCCCCGAGTCGGGACACGGAGAAGCACGCGACGCCGCGCCCGACGGAGGTCGGACGCGCCCTCGCTCATCGCGCCTGGAGAGCGGGCGAGGGAGGCGACAGCCGACCTCGGACGCGCCCCGAGACGGGACGCGCTGCGCAGCCTCGTCGTCGCGATAGTCGACGGCGAGGCGGAGGCGGTCGCGGGGGCGGGCGACGCGAAGC
>PABA01000056.1 GCA_002699025.1 Sandaracinus sp.
CGCGAAGACGCAGCGCCCGCGAAGACGCAGCGCCCGCGAAGACGCAGCGCCCGCGAAGACGCAGCGCCCGCGAAGACGCAGCGCCCGCGATGCCTTCGATCGCGCGCTCCCTCGAGGGGTGAGGCCGGCGCCGGGCTCGGTCGGCGGGGTGCGGCACGGTGCTCGGCCGAGTTTCGCGGCGAACGGCTGGATTTTTTCGCATGCGTGCTAACGTCGCGCTGCCCGATGGACGTCACCTGCGAGCGCTGCGGGACCGAGTACGAGTTCGACGAAACCCTGGTCTCGGACCGCGGGACGACGGTGAAGTGCACCAACTGCGGGCACCTCTTCAAGGTCTACCCGCCAGGGGCCGAGCCGGGCGGCGGCGATCGCGACTGGATCGTCCGCAAGAAGGACGGATCGGAGGAGCGCCTCGAGAGCCTGAAGGCGCTCCAGCAGCGCATCACCGCTGGCGCCGTGGCGGAGGACGACGAGCTCTCGCGCTCCGGGGAGGCCTGGAAGCGGCTCGGGGACATCGCCGAGCTCGCGACCTTCTTCCGCGCCGCCGAAGCCGCCCGGGTCGCCGCTTCGTCGCCCCCGCCAGCCGCGGGCGCGGACGCGACCGTGCCCGACACGGCGCCGCGGAAGCGCACCCTCTTCGGCGTGGGGGCCGCGCCGTCCGTGCCCGCGCCGCCTGCGCCCCCCTCCGCGCCTCCGCCTTCGGCGCCCCCGCCCGCGGCGCGCTCGAGGCGCCCCCCGCCGCCCTCGCAGCGCCCGCCGCCCAAGCCCTCGGGCCCCCTCCGCGCCCCCACGCAGGCGCACGGCGGAGCGGGGGAGTCCGACGAGACGGCCCGCCCGGCGACCGGCACCCCCGCGACCGACTCGACGGCTCGCCCGGGGGGCGCCCCGCCGGACGCCACGGCCCGCCCGGCCGGTCGGCCGCCCAAGCCCGCGCCCCCGAAACCCGCGCCCGCGAAGGCGACGCCCGCGCCGGCTCCGTCGCGTCCCGCACCCCCGAAGCCCGCTCCGACTCCGCCCGCTGCGACCGCCCCCGGGACGCCCGCCCGGCGGAAGAAGGCGCTCTACCTCGACGACGACGAGGAGCGGCCGATCGCGCCCCCGAAGAAAAGCCGGGTCGGCCTCTGGGTGACGCTGATCCTGCTGCTGGCCGGCGGCATCGGGGTCGCCCTGCAGTGGGACGTGGTCGGACCGGCGCTCGGTCTCGGCGGGGGCGATCCGGCCGAGGGCTTCCTCGCCGCGGGGGACGCCGCCCTGGCGCGCGGGAGCGAGGAGGGCTTCGCCGAAGCCATCGAGGAGTACACGCGCGCGAGCGCCCACGACGAGCGCGACCCGCGGGTCCTGGTGGCGCTCTCGCGGGCGCACGCGGCCTGGGCGCAGGCGCTCCGTTTCCAGGCGGCCGACCTCGAGGCGCGGGCCGTGGACGATCCCTCCCGCGCCGGGGAAGCCGCGCGCGTGCGCGCCGAGGCGGAGGAGCACGCGGAGGCCGCGATGCGACACGCCGAGGAGATGGGCCGCATGCACCCGGCGAACCCGGAGGCGGAGCTGGTGCTGGCGGACGCGGCCCGGCTCGGCGGCGACCTCGACGAGGCGCAGCGGCACCTCGATCGGGCGAGCGAGATGTTCGAAGAGCCGACGGCCGAGTTCCACCTGGTGCGGGCGCTCCTCGCGGCGGACCAGGCCGGCGACCCCGCCGCGGCGAAGGACTCGGCGGCGGCGGCCGTGGCGGCCGACGGGGGCCTGCTCCGCGCGCGGCTCGTGCTGGCGCGGGCGGAGCTCGCCGGGCGGGACGTGGCCGCGGCACGGCGCGCGCTGGAGGCCGTGCTCGAGGCCGAAGCGGACCAGCCGCGGGCCCGGGCGCTCCTGCGGGCCATCGACGAGGGCCTGCCGCCGGCGCCCCCGGTGGTGGAGCTCGGCGACGCCGGGCTGGCCGATGCGGGCACCGAGGGCGCGAGCGAGCCGAGCGAGCCGAGCGAGCCGGGCGAGGCCCCGACGCGGGACGACGGGCGCGACGACGCCCGGGACGACGGAGCCGAAGGGCGCACACCGGACCGGACCGAGCGGCCGGCCGGCGCCCCGCCCCGCGGGCGCGACTACAGCTGGTACATCCGCCAGGGCGACGCGCTGCTCGAGCGGGGGAACCCCTCCGACGCGGAGGAGCACTACGAAGCCGCGATGGAGATCCGGCCCGGCGGCGTGGAGGCCATGACCGGCCTCGGGTACGTGGCGCTGAACCAGGGCCGGGCCGCCGAGGCGGCGCGCTACTTCCGGCCCGCCGCGCGCGCGGACTACGGCGAGGCCTACATCGGCCTCGGGGACGCCTACCGGCGCATGGGCCGGCGAGAGGACGCGCTGCAGACCTACCGCGCCTACCTCGCGAGCCGACCGAACGGCACGCAGGCGTCGATCGCGCGGCGGCAGGTGGCGGCGCTCGAGGCCGAAGTGGGCGGCGCCGCGAGCAGCATGGACACGCCCGACGACGGGGACGACGAGGGCGGGCCGGAGACGGAGAGCGCGACGACCCCGAGCGCCGGGAGCGGCGGCGCGGCGAGCGCGACCATGGAGGCCGCTCCCGAGCCGGCGCCCGAAGCGGCCACGCCCGAGCCGGCGGCTCCCGAGCCGGCAGCTCCCGAGCCCGCGACGCCGACGCCCGAAGCCGCTCCCTGAGCGGGGAGCTGGCGACGAGCTGGCGGCGGGCTGGCGGCGAGCTGGCGACGGGCTGGCGACGGGCGGCCGCGCGCCCGGGCTGACGCCGGTCGACCTCCCCGCGGGGCCCCGTCCGGGCCCACGAGCGGACCTTCGCTCCTGGCGGCCGGCCCCGTCCGGCCCCCACACTCCTTCGTCCCCATGATCGCACCGCGCCCTCCCTGCCTCGCCTGCCTCCCCGGCCTCGTCCTCGCCGCCCTGGCCTCCCTCGCGCTCCTCGGCTGCGAGGACGAGCCCGAGCCCGACGCCTCCGGCTGGACCGGCGAGAGCGACGAGGTGCGCGAGCTGGTCCTCCTCCGGCCCCCCGCCGAGACGCCCGGCGGCTCGCTCCTGACCCCCGAGGAGCCGACGCTCCGGCGCGTGCTCGAGCAGCTCCGCCTGATCGCGGAGACCGACGAGGTGAAGGGGCTCTTCCTCAGGCTCGGACCGCTCGGAGGCGCCTGGGGACAGGTCGGTGACCTCGCCGAAGGGCTCCAGCGCGTCCGCGACGCCGGCAAGCCCATCCACTGCCACTTCGAGCGCGCCGACAACGCGAGCTACGCCCTCCTCGCCTCGCGCTGCGACCGCATCAGCATGACCCCGGCCGGCACGCTGAACCTGGTCGGCGTCGGCGCGCAGGTCTTCTACGCGCGCTCGCTCCTCGAGGAAGTGGGCGCGCACGCCGACATCCTGCACATGGGCCGCTTCAAAGGCGCCGGGGACGTGCTCACGCGCGACGACATGCCGCCGGAGGCGCGCGAGTCGCTCGGCGCGCTCCTCGACGACCTCGACGCCGGGCTCGTGGCGGCGCTGCAGGCGAGGGAGCTCGACGCGCGCGCGACCATCGACGGGGGCCCCTACGGCTCGATCGCCGCGCGGGAAGCGGGGCTCGTCGACGACGTCGCCTTCGACGACGAGGCCCGGGAGCACGCGCGGCAGGCCGGCGACGCGCCGCGGGTCCGGCGGATCCCCCTGAAGCCGCCGGCCGAGCCGCTCGGCTTCGCGGACGTGCTCGGCGCCCTGGTGGGCGAGGGAGAAGACCCCATGCCCGCGACCGAGCGGCTCGCGCTCGTCCACCTGCACGGCCCCATCGTCGACGGGGAGCGCCCGGCCCCCGGGCGCGCCGTCTCCGGGCCCTTCGTGGACGCCGTGCGCGACCTGGCCGACGACGATCAGGTGAAGGCCATCGTCCTCCGCATCGACTCGCCCGGCGGCTCCGCGCTGGCGAGCGACCGGATGTGGCACGCCGTCCGCCGGGCCGCCGGGCGCAAGCCGGTGATCGCGAGCGTGGGCAACGTCGCCGCGAGCGGCGGCTACTACGTGGCCTCGGCCGCGGACGTGATCCTCGCGCACGACGCGAGCGTGGTGGGCTCCATCGGCGTGGTCGGAGGCAAGGTCAGCTTCGGCGCGCTGGCGGAGGACCTCGGCGTGCGCTCGGTGGCCCTTCGCCGGGGGCGGCGCGCCGGCTGGGGCGACCCGCTGCGCCCCTTCGACGAGGAGGAGCGCGAGGCCGTGGAGGGGCTCCTCCGGGGGACCTACTACCGCTTCATCCGGCGCGTCGCGCAGGGCCGCGAGATGGAGCGCTCCGCGGTGCTCGCGGCGGCCGAGGGGCGCGTGATGAGTGGGCGGGCCGGCCGCGCGCTCGGGCTCGTCGACGAGGCGGCCGGGCTCGACACGGCGCTCCGGCGCGCGCGGGAGGAGGCCGGCCTCGATGCGGACGCCCCCGTGCAGGTCTGGCCGCCACGGCGCGGCTTCCTGGCGGCGCTCACGGGGGGCGAGGGGGAGGTGCGCGCGCCGGCCGACGCTTGGCGGGAGCTGATGGCGCCGCTCGGGGCCGTGGGGGAGGCGGCCGCCTGGATGCCGGCCCTGCTCGAGGACGGCCAGGCCGCCGTCGCCCTCCCCTACGTGCTCGTGCTCGACTGACCCGGCGCGGCTTTCGTCTCGACGGGCCGGCCCTCGTGATACCGTCGCCCCGTGGATCTCGTCCCCAGCCCCGTCGCAGGCCGGCTGCTGGAGCTGCGGGCCCGGAAGGCCGACGGCGAGCTCGACCTGGGCGGGCGCCACCTGCGGCTCCGGGAGGGCGTCGTCGTCGCCGTGACGCCGGCCGCGGACGACGGCTCGCTCGTCGACTTCCTCGTCCGCGCCGGCCACCTGGACGAGGCGGACCGCGGCCGCTTCGCCGGCGACGATCCGGCGGCCCTCGGCGACGCCGGCCTCGGCGACCCGGTGCTCCGCCGGGCGCGCCGGGCCGCCTGGATCGACCGCCTCGTCGCCGGCCTCCGCGCCCACGGTGAAGCGCCCCTGACGGCGGAGCTCCAGCCCCTCCCCCCGCGCGCGGCGCCGGCGGCGGAAGGCGAGCCGCTCGTCCCCCTGCTCCTCGACGCGCTCGCGCGCCAGGCCGCCGAGCACGAAGCCGGCGTCGTCGGCGCGGCCGCCTCCGAGCGGCTCCGCTTCCGCGACGTGGACGGCGCCGACATCGCGCGCACCTGGGCGAAGCTCGACGAGGGCGACCGGGACAAGCCCCTGGCCGAGCTCCTGGTGCGCCAGCCGGGCGCGGCGGCCCGGGTCGCCGCCCTGGTCCGCGCGGGCTTCGCCCGCATCGGAGACGGCCCCCCACCGAAGGCCGGACAGAGCTCGCTCCCGCCCCCCCGGGGACCGGTCCTCGCGCTCGCGCCCGGCGCCAAGCTCCCCGCCGAGGGCGCCCCCGACGAGCTCCTTCGGCCGGTGCGCGCGCTCCCGGCGCCGAACCGGAGCCTGGACGATCCGCTCCAGGCGCTCGAGGCGCGCATCCTCGAGCTCGAGCGCGTGGGCGCGCCGGGCCCAGACCGCTGCGAGGCCTGGAAGCAGCTCGCGCGGATCTGGCAGGCCGAGCTCGGCGTCCTCGAAGAGGCGGCGCGCGCGCTCCGGGAGGCCGCCGCGGCAGACCCGACGGACCGAGGCGCGCTCCGCAAGGCCGGCGCCCTCTGCGCGGCGCTCGGTCAGCTGGACGTGGCCCGCGCCTACGTCACGGCCGCGGCCAGCCTGGCGGAGGGAGACGAGGCCGCGGGGCTGCTCGCCGAGCGGGCCCGCCTCGCGCGGCGGGCCGGCGACGCGACGGGCGCCCGCGACGACCTCCGCTCGGCGCTGGCGAGCGCGCGCTCCCCGGCGGTCGAGGCGGACGTGGCGCTCCAGCTGGCCGAGCTCGAGGCGCCCGCGGAGGCGCGGCGGCTGCAGCGGCAGGCCGCGGAGGCGCTGCGCTCCGTCGACCCGGCTCGCTCGCGGCACCTCCTGCGCGCGCTGGTGGGGCCGGGCGACGTCGACGCGCGCATCCGCTACGCGGACGCCCTCGCCGAGGACGGCTTCGCCGAGGCCGCCGTGGCGGAGCTCACGCAGGCGGCGCGGGAGAGCGAGGACCCGGACGCGCGCCGGGTCCTCCGGTTGCACGCGGCCGAGCTCGCGGAGGCGGCCGACCGACCGGACCTCTCGTTCGATCTGCTCCGGGACGCGCACGTCGACGAGCCCTTCGTCGACGCCTTCCACGAGCCGCTCGTCACGGACGCCGGACGCGCCGGCTGGCCCGCGCGGCGCGCCGTCTGGCTCGAGCGCCTCGGGACCATCGGCGACGATCCGGCGAGCTGGTGGGCGCGCGCCGCGGACGCCTTCCGGGAGGTGCCCGGAGCCGGGAGCTGGGCGCTCGAGCTCCAGATCCGCGCGCTCGTGCGGGCGCCCACGGCGGAGGCCCTCGACGCGCTCCGGGCACACACGGAGAAGGCGCGCGACGTGGCGCTCCTCGCCGACACGCTCGAGCGGGCGCTCCGCCACGCCGAGGACGACGCGCTGGCGGTCCGCCTCCTCGAGGAGCTGGCGGAGCTGGCGGAGAAGCGCCTCGGCTCGGCGCACCGCGCGCTCTGGGCCTGGCGCACGCTGGCGGAGCGCGCCCCCGACCACCCGCGGGCGGCCGGGGAGGTCGAGCGCCTCCAGGCCAAGATCCGGGTGAAGGACGGCCTCGTGCAGCTCGCCGAAGAGGACCACGAGGCGAGCCCCTCCCCGGAGAGCGCGCGGCGCCTCGCGGCGCTCCTCCGCGACCATCCGGACGAGCGCCCCCGGGCCATCGCCCTCTACCGCGAGGCGCTCGAGCACGACCCGGACGACCGCACGGCCGCCAGCTCCCTCGAGCGGCTCCTCCGCCTCGCCGAGGACGACGACGCCTGGGTGGTCTTCCTCGAGGAGCGCGCGACCCGGCTCGCAGCGGGGCGGGGGGAGCGGCTCCGCGCCCTCGCCACGCTGGCCGGCCTGCAGGCGCTCCGGGGCAACCTCGCCGGCTGCGCCGGCACCTGCGAGCGCTGGCTCGAGCTCGCCCCGCAGAGCGTCGACGCGCTGGCCCGGCTCGAGCTCGCCGCCGCCGTGCGCCGGGACGATGCGCTCCGCGAGCGCGCCGAGGAAGCGCTCCTCGCCCTTCCCGGCGAGCGGCGCCACGCGCGGATTCTCGCGCTCCGCCTCCGCGCGGCGACCGACGACGAGGGGCGGGTCGAGCTCGCCCGGAAGGCCCTCTCCCACGACCCGCGCGCCGCCGACGCCATGCTCGCGCTCGCCCAGCGACTCCGCGGGCCGGCCGAGGGCGCCCTCGAGCTGCTCTCCCGCGCCCGCGAGCTCCTCGGCGACGACGCGCGGGTCGCGCGGACGGCGACGCGCGTCGCCCGCGGTGAGGGGCCCGGCGCGAGCCTCCCCTGGCTCACGCGCTGGACCGGCCTCGAGCCCCGCTCCGTGGACCTCGCGCGGCTACGCCTTTCCGCCGCCATCGACGCGGACTCGGCCGAGGAGGTCCGCGCGGCGGCCGAGCACGCGCTCCGCCTCGAGGAGCCCTCACTCCTGCCCGAGCTCCGGCAGGCCGCCGCTTGCCTCGCGCGGCTGGGCCTGGGCGACGATGGCGCGCGCCTGCTGCTCCGCGCCCTCGATCGGGTCGGCTACGCGCACGAGCTCCTCCCCGCCGCCGCCGAGCACGCCGAGGGCACGGAGACGCGCCTGGCCGTGGCCGAGCGCGAGGTGGCCTGGGCCGAGGACGACGAGCGCCTGGCGCCGCTCCGCCGCGTGGCCGCCCTCCATCGGACCGAGGGGCGGCGCGCCGGCGAGGCGCGGACCTGGATTCGCCTGCTCGCGGACGCGCCCGACGACCCGGAAGCCCTCGAGCGCCTCGCCGCGCTCTACGCGGAGACCGACGCGACGGAGAAGCTCCTGGCCGTGCTCGCCATCGCCGTGGACGTCGCCGAGGACGACCGGGAGGCGCGACACCGCGCGCTCCGGGACCTCGCCGCGCATGCGGCGGCCCGCGGCGAGCCCGACGAGGGGGTGGACCGGCACCTGGCGCAGCTCCGCGCGGACCACGAGGACGGCACGCAGGGGGCCTTCGACGCGGCCGGTGCGCTGGCCGCCGTCGGGGAGACGGAGCAGGCCATCGGCTGGCTGCAGCGGCTCGCGGCGCGGGACGGCGAGCCCGCCCCCGGCGCCCTCCTCGAGAGGGCCGCGGCCCTCGCCGAGCAGCAGCTCGGGGATCCGGCGCGGGCCATGCAGATCGCCGCCGGCGCGCTCGAGGCCGGCCATCGGACGCCCGCGCTGATGCTGAGCTTCGAGCGCCTCGCGCTCTCGCTCGGCGACGTGGAGCTCGCCCAGCGCACCTACGAGACACTCGTGGAGCGGGCGATGGGGCGCCACGGGCGGCGCGGCACGCGCTATCGGCAGGCCCGCTGGCTCGAGAGCGCGGGGGCCCGGACCGAGGCGCTCCACGCCTACGCCGAGTCCTTCCGGGACTGGCCGACGGCCGGCCTGGTCTTCCGAAGCGTCGAGCGGCTGGCGCGGGAGACCGGGGAGCTCGAGCCGCTGATCGAAGCGCTCGAGGCGCTCGCGGACGCGCAGATGCACGTGGAGCACCGGTTGGTGCTCGAGCGGGAGCTGGCGCAGCTCCTGGCGGAGGAGCGGGGCGACGCGCGGGCGGCCTTCGATCGGCTGGCGACGGCGTGGAAGCAGACGAAGCGGCTCGAGCTGGTGGCGGACCTCCGGCCCCTGGCGCGGCGGGTCGTGGAGGAGGATCCGGGAGCCGGCGCGGAGATCTGGGCGCTGCTCGAGGCGGGGCTGCGCGACCGGGTGGAGCAGACGTGGGACGCGGAGGATCAGGTCCGCGTCCTGACGCTCTTGGCGACGGTCCACGCCGAGGACCGCGGGCAGGTCGACGACGCGCTGGCGGTGATCGACGCGGATGTCCTGGCGTTGAGCGCGGACGAGGACGTGCCGCGGGAGCGCTTCGCGGAGGCGCTCTGCGCGGGGGCGCGCTGGCTGGCGGCCGAGGACCGGGTGGAGGAGGCGCGGGAGAGGCTGGCGAAGGCGCGGGAGCTCGGGGAGCACGCGGAGGTCGAGACGCTCTGGGACGAGCTCGGAGGCGGGGCGGTGGAGGCCCGGGGAGCGGCGGAGGCGGAAGCACGAGCTCCAGCGGGAGCGGAAGCCGAGCCCGAAGCCGAACCCGAAGCCCAAGCTGAAGCTCCTGCGGAAGCCCAAGCCCCAACGGAAGCCGAAGCGGAAGCCGAAGCGCCCGCGGAAGCCCAGGCGCCCGCGGAAGCCCAGGCGCCCGCGGAAGCCCAGGCGCCAGCGGAAGCCCAAGCGCCAGCGGAAGCCCAAGCGCCAGCGGAAGCCCAAGCGCCAGCGGAAGCCCAAGCGACAGCGGAAGCCCAAGCGCCAGCGGAAGCCCAAGCGCCAGCGGAAGCCCAAGCGCCAGCGGAAGCCCAAGCGCCAGCGGAAGCCCAAGCGCC
>PABA01000057.1 GCA_002699025.1 Sandaracinus sp.
GCAGCGAGCGCCGAGGGCCCCTCGGGCCCGCTGGTAAGCCAAATTAGCGAGCGCAGCGAGCGGAAGCCCCCCCACGGAGCCGCCTCACCGTCGCGACGAAGAACCGACCCGTGTGACGCGAGCGAAGCGAGCGCCGAGGGCCCCTCGGGCCCGCTGGTAAGCCAAATTAGCGAGCGCAGCGAGCGGAAGACGCCCCACGGAGCCGCGTTCGCGTACCGACGAAGAACCGACCCGTGTGACGCGAGCGAAGCGAGCGCCGAGGGCCCGACGGGCCCGCTGGTAAGCCTTAGACTAGAGCCCGAAGAGGCCGGCCTGATCGATGGCCGCGGTCAGGAACTTCTCCCGGTCCGCCTCCGGCTTCCAGCCGAGCACCTGCTTCGGGTAGCTGTTGTCGAACTGCGAGAGGTGCGCCCGCGAGCGCCAGTCCGCCAGCGAGGGCCGCACGACGCCCTTGCGCCTCAGCGCGTAGCGCTTGAGCCCGAACTTCACGCCGTCCGAGAGCCAGAGCGCCTCGAGCGAGCTCGAGCTCACCTGGATGCGCGCCCCGAGCCGATCGTGGATCGCGTCGAAGTAGTCCCGCCCGGAGAGCATGGGCTCACCGATCAGGTTGAACGACTTCCCGACCGCCTCGTCCTGCTCCATCATCCGGATCAGCCCATCGGAGACGTCGTCCGCGAGCACGAAGGGCAGGTTGTGCGTGCCGTCGCCCCAGAGGCGCACGGCCCCGGCGCCGTGCCAGCGGCCGATGCCCCAGTGCTGGAGCGGCCCGCCGGCCCCGACCACGATGCCCGGCCGCGCGATCACCAGCGGCAGCCCGACCTCCCGGTACATGGCCATCTGCCGGCGCTCGCACTCGGCCTTCGAGCGCGCGTAGAGGTTCCGGTTCTCGATGTCGCCGAAGTCGGTCTCCTCCGTGATGACCTGCTTCGGATCGGACATGTCGTAGGAGGCGATCGTGCCGGTGTAGATCAGGCGCTTCACGCCCGCCTCCATGCACGCCTCGGCCACGCGCACGGCCGTGCCGACGTCGTTCTTGAGCGCCGCCTCCCAGGTCTTGTCCATCGACTTGGCGAGGTTGAAGACCGTGTCGATCCCCTCCATCGCCTTCACGAGCGAGTCCTTGTCGTAGAGCGAGACCTGCGCGACCTCGACGTGGTCGGCGATGTCGTCGAAGGGCCCGCGCTTGCCCCGGCTCGCGACGCGCACGTCGTAGCCGCGCGAGACGAGCGTCCGCGTGAGGTTCCGGCCGATGAAGCCGGTCCCGCCGATGACCATCACGGTCGGCTTCGGCTTGCCCTTGGCCACCGGCGGCGCGTCGATCTTCGGCATCTTCGCGATCGTGTCGTCGATGGCCTGCATGACGGTGATCGCGGACTCGCCCGAGAAGCGCGGGTCGACGGGCCCGCCGCGGCGCACGGCGTCGACGAAGGCGGCCGTGGAGCCGCGGAAGCTCAGCCCGTAGGGCGACTTCTGGTTCAGCGAGCTCGCCTGGCGCGTGACGTTGACGAAGGCCTCGCGCAGGTGGTCGATGGCGAGCCCGGCCTCCTTGAGGAACGGGTTCACGACGAGGTCCGCCGTGTTGTCCTTCGTCGTGACCAGCGTGTCCGCCGCGTAGTCGAGGCGCGCCATCCCGCTCGAGCCGCGGAGCGTCACCGAGCGGTCGTCGATGGTCTCCGCCATGGAGAGCGTGAAGGTCACGTCGACGGCGCCGGCGCGCGCGAGGATGCGCCAGCTCTGGTGGCGGATGCCGCCCCCCTCGAGCTCCACCGGCTGGCCGAGGTCGAGGGCGTTGATCTCGAGCGGGCCGAAGAGGTCGACGGCGAAGGCGAAGGGGTGCGGGCCGAGCTCGAGGATGAGGTTCTGCGGCTCGCGGAGCAGCCAGATGCCGTAGGGGCCCGCGCGGAGCGGCCCGAGCGGGAGGCACCAGTTGATGCGCGCCTCGACGATGCGCCCCAGCTCGCCCTGATCGCGGAGCGTCTTCAGGCGGCCGTAGCTCGGCAGGCCGAGGAAGTTGTGGCCCGCGGCGAAGACCCGCCCGGCCTTCTCGGCCGCCGCGACCATCTCGCGCGTGTCGTCGGCGGAGAGCGCGACGGGCTTCTCCACGAGCGTGTGGAGGCCCGCCTCGAGGCACTGGATCGTCAGCGCCTTGTGCGTGTTCGGCGGCGTGAGCACGTGCACCGCGTCGCAGACGCCCGCCGCGACGAGGTCCTCGACGGAGGTGAACGCCTCGGCGCCGTAGGCCTCGGCCATGCCGGAGGCCGCGTCGGCGGAGGTGTCGCAGATGGCGGTCAGCTCGGCGCCGGGCGTCGCCTGGATCGCGTCCGCATGCCAGGTCGCGATGTAGCCGGCTCCGAGGACGCCGATGCGGATGGGCTTGGGTTCGCTCAAGGGTGCGTTCTCCGATTCACTTGTACTCGATGATGCGCGCTTCCCGACCGAGCAGGCGGCGGCGGTAGTAGGTGAGCATGCCCTGCATGTTCGGGATCTTGGACAGGGTCAGGTAGACGGCCTGGTGGGCGGCCTCGCGCGGCGAGAGGCCGAGCTCGACGAGGCCCTTCACGGTCTTGGCCCAGGAGAGAAAGTAGATCGCGCCGATGCCGGGGATGGCGATCCACACGCCGGTCGCCGTGGCGACGAGGGCGAGGCCCGGGAGGACGCCGCCGTAGAAGACGACCCGGCGCCGCTCGGCCTGGAAGTGGGGCGGGTGCATGCGGCCGACCTCGGCGAAGCCGTGGCCGTTGCGCACGGTGCGCTGCCACCACTCGACGAAGCGGGTCATGTTCGCGTCGTGGCGCGTCATGATCTTCGGGAGGCGCACGATGCGCTTGCCCGCCTTGCCGACGCGGAGGCAGAGCTCGTCGTCCTCGGAGGCGATGACGGTCGGGTTGAAGCCGCCCACGCGCTGGAAGATCTCCGTGCGCACCATCATGTCGCCGCCGCAGGCGACGATCTCCCCGGCCGGCCGGTGCCACTCGACCTCGCACATGGCGTTATAGACGGTGGCGTCGGGCTCGATCTCCGTGCGCCAGCCGGTGACGATGCCGAGGGTCTCGTCCGCGTCGAGGGCCTCGCGGCCGGCGTCGATCCAGCCGGGCTCGACGGCGCAGTCGCCGTCGACGAACTGCACGTAGTCGGGGAGGCCGTCTTCCTTCAGCGCCTCGAAGCCGGCGTTCCGCGCGCGGGCGGCGGTGAAGGGCGTGGACATGTCGAGCTCGACGACCTTCACGCCGAGCGAGCGGGCGAAGTCGACGCTCCCGTCCGTGGAGCCGCTGTCGACGTAGACGATGCGATCGGCCTGGCCGACGAGGGACCTCAGGCAGCGCTCGAGGCGCTCGCCCTCGTTCCGGCCGATGGCGACGACGGCGACGGTGCCCGTCTCGGCGCTGCCCTTCTCGGCGCTGCCCTTCTCGGCGCTGCTCTTCCCGTCCGCGCTCATCGGGGCAGCTCCGTGCCGGGGCGCTTCGGGGGCCGGGCCGCGCCGCGCACGCTGGAGGCGATGAGCACGCCGAGGCGCTTGGCCTCCTCGCGGATGTCGAACTCCTCGACGACCTTCTTGCGGCCGGCCTCGCCCATGCGGCGGCGCGTGTCCTCGTCGGCGAGGACCTGGAGGATGGCCTCGGCGAAGATGTCCGGGTTGCCCGGGGGCACGAGGCGCCCGCTCTCGCCGTCCTTCACCAGCTCGGAGACGCCGCCGACGAGCGTGGCGACGACGGGCACGCGGGCGGCCATGGCCTCCATGAGCACGACGGGCACGCCCTCGGCGAAGCTCGGGAGCACCAGGCAGTCGGTCTCGCGGAGCGCGTCGGCGACCTCGGACTGGGAGCAGTAACCGGCGAAGGTGATCGCGTCGGCCAGGCCGAGGGCCGCCGCCTCCGCCTCGAGGTCGCGCCGCTCGGGGCCGTCGCCGATGAGCGTCAGGTGCAGGTCCGGGCGCTGCTCGCGGGCCTTCTTCAGCGCGCGGAGGAGCACGGGGACGCCCTTCACGGCGGCGAGGCGGCCGATGAAGAGGAGCCGGTTGCCCTTGCGCTCGCCGAGGGTCTCGTAGCGGTCCGGGTCGATGCCGCAGTGGACGATGTGCAGCTTGTCCCAGTGGTCGCGCTCGCTGAAGAACATGCCCTGGGAGCGGCAGAAGTCGCTGATGCAGGAGACGAAGGCGGCGCGCGCGATCTTCTCGTCGAGGCGCCAGTGCTCGGGCGCGAAGAAGATGTCCGGGCCGTGCATCGTGAAGCTGAAGGGGATGTCGCTGACGGCGTTCGTGAGCATGGTCAGCGTGCACGACGACTTGGCGATGTGGTTGTGCACGTGGCGGACCCCCTTGGCCTTCAGGTGGTCCGCGAGGGCGACGGCCTCGGCGAAGTAGATGAGGTTGTAGGCGCGGCCGCGGACGCCCTTGGGGGCCGTGTCCCAGGCGAGGCGGAGCGCGCGGAGGTAGCGGGCCGGGGCCTTGAGGGCGCGGGCGTGGGCCTTGAGGGACTTGATCGGGTGCGCCGTCGTCTCGAGGACGTGGAAGGTGCGCGCCTGCTCGGACTCCTGCTCGGGGCCGACGATGTGCTCCTTGCCGGTGCGGCGGACGGAGCAGGTCTGCACGTCGAAGCCGAGGGCGCGGAGGCCGGCGACCTCGCGCTGGATGAAGGTGTCCGTGGCGCGGGGGTACTCCCCCGTGAGGTAGGCGATGGGGCCGTCGACCGGGTTCTTCATGGGCTGCGTTCCTCCGCCTTTGCGGCTGTCCATCGGCTCGGAGCCCGCCGCTGCTCCGCCAGCGCCTTCCGTGTCGGCGCGATCCATCTCGGCGCGGTCCATCTCGGCGCGGTCCATCTCGGGCTCGTTCATCTCTGGGCGGGGTCCATCTTCGCGGCCGCCATGGCCTCCTCGAAGCCGTGGCGGGGTCGCCAGCCGAGGCGCTCGTGGAGCCGACGGTTCGTGTACTCGAGGGGCATCATACGCGCTCGCAGCACGGGCCTGCGTAGCAAACCCGGGGCGCGGGGAAAGCGGAGGCCCGCGAGCCGGTCGAAGAGGCGCCAGGAGAGGGGCAGGATCGGGCCCGAATCGCCGCGCGCCGCGAGGTAGCGGAGCCGGTCCGGGCGCTCGTCGTCGAGCACGTTCACGATCTCGACGGGCCCCTCGGTCGGGGTCTCGGCCGCGCGCACCAGCGCCTCGGCGCAGTGGTCGCGGTGCACGAGGGGGATCTCGCCTTCGGCGCCGAGGCGGAGCAGGAGCGGCCCGAGGCCGACGCCGAGGTGACCGTGGTCGAGCCGGCCCGGGCCCCAGACGGCGCCGGCGCGGAGGATCCAGAGCTCCCGCCCGGCCTCGACGGCCTCGCGGGCGGCGACCTCCTCCTGAGCGAGCTTCGCGCGGCAGTAGGCGTCGCGCTCGGCGAAGCGGGTCTCGAGGGGCGTGTCCTCGTCGACGCGGCTGCCCGGGGCCAGCTCGCTCGCGCCGTAGACGGCCATGGAGCCGACGAGGACCATGCGGCGGGCCTCGCTCCGGGCGAGGGCGCGCATGAGGCGCTCGGTGGCGACGACCGTGTCGCGGCGCATCTCCGCGTCGCTCCCGGCCAGCGAGGCCGCGCAGTGGATCACGACGTCGACCCCGCGGAGGGCCGCGTCGAGGTCGCCGTCCACGAGGTCGGCGACGCGGGTCTCGACGCCCTCGCCGAAGCCGACGCCCCGGTCTCGGCGGACCAGGGCGACGACCCGGTGCCCGCGCGCCCGCGCCTCCTCCACGGTGGCGCGCCCGACGTAGCCGGCGGCGCCGGTGACGAGGAGGCTCAGCGCGCCCACGGCATCGGCTCCATGGGCTCGCAGCGGGTCGTCATCGCATGCACGCCGGTCTCCTGGCAGGCGAGCGTGACCTCCGTGAGGTGCACGGCGTAGGCCCCGGCGAGGCGGCTCGGCCGGCCGGCGGCGATGGCCTCGAGCTGCTCGATGGGCCCGAGGGCGAAGTTCATGGCGGCGGCGCCCTTGCGGCTGACCTTCGGGTGCGTCGGGCCCTTCAGGCGGATGCGGCGCGGGATGGGCGACTCGAGGAGGCGGCGGCGGATGCGCAGGCGCTTGCGGTAGCGGACGGGCGCGTCGTTGTCCCAGGCGGCGGGGACCTCGAGGACGCCCTCGTCGCCGACGACGCGGAGCCGGTGATCGTGCGGCGCGGCGATGGAGCAGGTGAGGCGGAGCACCGGGCCGCGCTCGAAGCTGACGGTGGCGACGGAGAAGTCCGGGGCCGTGTCCTGGACGCCGAGCTTGTCGGGGATGACCTCGGCGGTGGCCGTGACGACGCGGGTCACGGCGCCGAAGGCGGCGATCATCCAGCTCAGGTAGTAGCCGGCATGCTCGAGGGTGCAGCCGACCTGGAACTCGTCCTCGAAGGGCCAGGGGGCGCCGCTGTCGCTGATCCAGTCGCGGAGGGGGGCCTGGGGGATGAAGCCGTCGTCGAGCTCGGCGTAGATCAGGCGGGGCGCGCCGCCGACGCCCTGGCGGAGGGCGTGGAGGAGGGTCTGGGCGGTCTCGCCGAGGACGCTCGAGGGGGCGCTGGCGAGCTGGAGGCCGCGCGCGTCGGCGAGCTCGTGGAGGGCGCGGGCCTCGGCCGGGTCGAGCACGAGGGGCTTCTCGGACCAGACGTGGGCGCCGGCCTCGAGGCAGGCGCGGGTGACGGCGTGGTGCTCGGAGGGGTTGGTGAGGTTGAGGACGACGCCGCCGGGCGGGAGGGCCTCGAGGAGCGCGTCGAGGCTCTCGACGGGGGGCACCTGCCAGTAGGCGCAGAAGCGGTCCCGGCGGATCGGGTTGCGATCGTGGGCGCCGTGGATCGGGAGCTCCGGCGTGAGCGCGAAGGACCGCATGTAGAGGTCCGCGACGAACCCACAGCCGACGAGCGCGACTCCTGGTAGCGGGGCTTCCCTCACATCCCTCCCATCCTCTCGGCAGGGCATCGCAGATGATGACGCACCGAGTCAACGGCTTTGGGGGAACGGGTGAAGGGCACGCGTTCGAGGGATGGGCTCGCGCCGCGCTCGGGCGGGCCCGGCATGTATGCTCCCGCGGCGAAGAGGGAGGTGAGGGATGGAGCTGTCGTTCGAGCAGGACGGGCCGGCGCGGGAGCGGTCCATCGCGCTGCCGCCGGAGCGGAAGTTCCTGGCGGATTACGTGCTGGTCTTCGACGAGGCGCGCGAGCGGAGCGTCTACATGGCGGCCCCGGACTTCCACCAGTTCGGTCACGCCTGGACCTACGACGGCGCCGCCTTCACGCCGATCTGCACGGAGGCGGTGCACGCGGAGAGCCCGCAGCAGCGCTGGCAGGGGGTCTGGGACGGAGCGCGGCAGGCGGTGGTCGCCTGGAACTTCGGCCGGGACGCGGAGTGGCGCGACCGGACCTACGCGGTCGTGCTGAGGGACGGCGCCGTCGAGCTGCTCGAGCCCGGCGGCGAGCAGCCCCAGCGCCTCGAGGACGCGGACGAGGTCGGCGGGTGCTTCGCCTACGACCGGAAGCGGGACGTGACGGTCTGCGTGACCGGGCGCGGCGTGTGGGAGCTCGGCGCGGAGGGCGCGTGGAAGAAGGTGCGCGGCGAGGAGGAGCTGCCGACGGACGAGGACTGGAAGGAGGAGTGCCTCGGCGGCGCCTGGGACCCGCGCTCGGAGCGGACGCTCTTCTACTGGGTCTGCGAGGACGAGGCGGGCGACGACCAGCTCTTCCTCTGGGCCTGGGACGGCGTGACGCTGGAGCGGCTCTCGAACGAGGGGCTCCCGGAGAAGCTGGTGAAGGGGTGGATGAACACCGGGCCGGTGCTGGTCTCGCACCCGGACGGGGCCGTGCTGCTCTCGGGCTGGGGGCGGCCGCCGCTCGTCGTCGGCGAGGCGGGCTTCGAGCCCTGGGGGACGCATGGGGGGCAGCCCTTCGATCCGCCGCGGCCGGCCTCGGCGAAGGCGGCGATCTGCTGGGACGCACACCTCGGGGCCTTCGTCGCCGGGCCCGGGAGCTACGAGCCGGAGGCGGGGAAGTACCCGCAGGACCAGCACCTCTTCTGGGTCGGCGAGCCGGGGGGCGGCTTCGCGAAGCTCGGCGTGACGGAGGAGAAGAGCCCCATCGGCGAGCTCGGGGGCAAGCGCGTGGGCGGGTTCGCGGCGGGGCGCTGGCACCTCATGGGCTACTCCTCCCTCGGGCTCATGGCGTGGACGCCGGAGGGCTGGGAGACGGTGGTGGCGCCGGAGGCGCAGCGGGACCTCTGGGACGGGAGGCTTCGGGACGAGGCGGGGGTGAACGCGCTCGTCGGGCTGGTGGACGCGGACGGCACGCTGCTCGCGGTGGTCAACGACGGGCAGGTCTTCGCGCTCGAGGAGGGCGCGTGGGTGCGGAGGGCCGAGGCCGACGACGCGCTCTGGAAGCGGCGCATGTGGGCGCACGTCGCGTGGGATCCGGAGGCGCGGCGCGTGGTGGCCTGGGGCGGCGAGGTGCGCGGGCGGCGCTCGAACGACGTGCTCCTCCTCGACCTCGAGGCCGGGGCGTGGCGGAAGGCGAGGGCGCGCTCGCCGCAGCCGCGGGCCTACGGGCGGCCGAAGGACGAGGGCTCGGTGACGCAGCAGCTCGTGTGGGATCACGGCCTCGGCGCGCTCTTGCGGATCGGCTGGGAGGAGGCGGCGGTGCTCGAGGGGGAGGTCTTCCAGCCGGCGCGCCCGGCGGGCATGGCGGAGCGGAACGCGCGGGACTGGCGGGCGGTGGCGTCGGACCCGAAGACGGGCGAGACGCTGATCGTGAGCTTCGAGCACGGGACGGTGCTCCGCTTCGACCTCGGCCGGTGCGAGCCGGTGGCGACGTTCACGCTGCCGCGCGAGGATCTGCGGCTCGGCCACACGAACGAGTCGCTGGCCTACCGGGTCGTGTGCGAGGACTGGGCCTTCGACGCGGCGACGCGGAGGCTGCACGTGCAGAACGGGGACGACCGCTGGGGGCACTACGTGCTGGACCTCGGGCCGGCCTTCGAGGCGGCGGCGGCGCGGGGGCCGCGGACGCGCCCCGGGGAGATCGTGCCGCCGCGGAGCGCGGCGCGCTACGAAGTGGGCGAGGCGGGCGAGACGGGCGCGCGGGCGTGGCTGGCGTGGACAGAGGCCGAGCGGCTCTTCGTCGTCGAGGGCGAGGTGGGCCGGCTCGGGGAGCCCGAGGCGGTGGAGACCGCGTCGCCCGCGGCGGCCGCCGAGGCTCTCGAGGCACGGCTCGCGGAGGTGGAGCGGCGCGGCTTCGTGGCGGCGGAGGCGCTCGACGAGGCGCAGCTGAAGGCGATCGCCTGCGCGCCGACGCGGGCGCTGAGGCTCGGGGAGCCGGTGGACGCGGCGAGCGCCGGGAGCCGGCTCGGGGGGCGGCCGATGGACGGCTCGCTCGAGGCGTGGCCGACGACCGAGCGCGAGCTGATGCAGCAGCTCTCGTGGAGGCTGCCCGAGCCGCTGAACTTCTTCGAGGTGCCCGAGGCGCAGCGCGAGGAGCTGCTGGCGGAGCTCCGCGACGGCGGGGAAGGCAGCGAGGGAGAGGCGGAGCCCCTCGGCTTCCTGCTCCAGATCGCGACCGGCGAGCTGCTCGAGCGGCACGCGGGGGTGGCCGTGTACGTCGACACGAGCGGCGTGGCGACCGAGAGCCTGGTGCACAACCGGGCGCGGCTCGTCCCGAAGGACGCCTGGGGCGAGGCAGCGGGCTGCGCGCCCGCGGCGCCGACGCTCGAGGCGCGGGCGCTCGTGCTCGGGGAGCCGGGCTTCGAGCTCGACGAAGGGCGGGCGCTGGCGCTGACCCGGCGCGACCCGGCGCTGGCGGAGGCGCTCGAGGGGCTCGAGCTCGCGGAGCCGGGCGGCGGGTCGAAGCTCGGCGGGGCGCCGAGCTGGGTCCAGCACCCGCGGGAGATCCTGGGGCGTGGCCAGGTGCCCTACCGCTTCCTCCTCCAGCTCGACTTCGACGGGCTCGGCGGGGCGCTCGCGGGCTGGCCCGACGCGGGGCTCTTCGGAGTGCTCTACGTCTTCGTGCACCCGGACGAGTCGGCCGCCTGCGCCTTCTGGCAGCACACCTGAGCGAGCCGCGGGGCAGGCCATGCGCGCCCGGTGTTCCGATGGCACGCTGGAGGCGCGGGCCTCCCCCGCGCGCCCATGACCGCCGCCACCGCCGAGCTCCCCTCCGACGCCGTCCGCTGCCCGCTCTGCGCGACCCCGTGCTCCGACCGGGCGGTGGTCTGCGACGTGTGCATGCAGCCGCTCGACGGGCCGCCGCCGGACGTGGAAGGCCTGCGGGACGAGGTGCAGGTCCACCGGGCGCGGGCCCTCGCCGGCGGGCTCTGCACCCTCGCGCTGCTGGTGCTGGTGGTCCTGCTCTTCCGCGGGCGCGGCTTCGTGTTCCTCTTCTTCCCGGGCGGCGCCTGGCTCCGCTCCTGGATGCGCTGGCGCGAGGCCGCCGGGCGGCTGAAGCGGATCGAAGCCGCCCAGCGCCCGACGACCTTCTGACGCCGGGCCGTTCGGGCGGCTCGTGCCCGTGGGCGTTCACGAGGACGGGCGCCACGCCGACGGAATGCCGAGAGCGGAAGCTGGGCGGAAGGAAGGCAGACCACAGCGCGACCCGGGCCCGGCGAGGCGCTCCGACACCTCACGCCGAACCGCGGGCTCGCCGCCCGGGAGGTTCCATCCGACGGCGGAGGGCTCGCCGTTTCCCGGTGCTGCCCCTCTCATGGCTCTCGTCAGCGCCGCGCTCGTGAGACGTCGACTTGCGCGAAGCGATACTCGTGATCGCTTGGTCCTCCAGACCCATCGAGCACGGGCACGAGCACGTGCACGAGGACGAGCACGAGGGGCGCGCCAGCGTGAGCCGGGCGGCACGGAGGGCAGGTCGCGTCCCCCGTGACTTGACGCGGGGGCGCCGACTCCCCACGATCGGGGGGATGCGCCCCGCGCACGCCACGCCGACGAACGCCGCGCGCCGGCCGCTCCTCCGGGAGCGGCGGGGGCTGCTCGCGTCCGTGGTGGCGGCGCTGGCGCTGGTCACGGCCTCGCACGCGGCGGCCTACGCCAAGCGGGCCCACGCCTGCCGCTTCATGCGGCTCCCCTCGGCGCTCCGCGCGCCCTGCTGCGACCTCGCCACGAAGGACCGCTTCACGCCGCCCGGCGGTGACTGCTGCAAGCGGCTCCTCTGGGAGGAGGCGGAGCCCGCCGCGTCGACCCCGGCCACGCCCCCGGTGCCGCCGGCGGCCGTGGCCTGGAACCCGCCGATGCCGGTGGCGCTCCCGCCGCTCGAGGCCGACGTCACGGTCGCCGAGCGCGCCCGGGCGCCGCCGCCGCGCTGGCGACCGACCGACACGATCGTCCTCCTGATCTGACGCCCGCGCGCGTCGGGCCCCGACCTCTGCGCTCGCCTCGAGCACGGCCGAGAGCCTCGGCTCGAGAGCCCTGGAGGTCCTGACCGACGTGCGCGCGCCGCGAGGCCCCGCTCGCTGGGGGACCCTCCGCCGCCGCACGCGCCCGACGCGCCGGCGCGCCCGTCCGTCGACGGGCTGCGCTCTCCCTCGCGTCGCCGCCGCGCGACGTGGACGTGCGCCTGTGCGGCCCGAGGCCGCCCGATCCGGACGATCGATCGATGAAGCCTTGCCTCCGTGTCCCCGCGCTCCGACCGAGCGCCCCCTCCGCCACTCCCTTCGCAAGCGCCCCCGCGCGCCCCGCAGCGTCGCCGCGTGCCCTTCGGGCGGGCGCCCTGCTCGCGCTCGCGCTCGCGGCCTGCTCCACCCCGGGCGTGCGCCCGACGCTCGATCGCTTCCGCGAGGCCGAGGTCGCCCGCGAGGAGGCGGCCGAGGTGCCCCTCGACGGGCAGCTCGAGAGCTACGTCGCCCGCGCCCTCGCCGCGAGCCCGCGCCTCCGCGCCTCCTTCGCGCGCTGGCGCGCTTCGACGGAGCGGGCCCGGGGCGCGCGTCGCTGGCCGCGGCCGACGCTGAGCTACGCCGCCTTCCTCCGGCCGGTGGAGACGCGGGTCGGGCCCCAGCGCCAGAAGGTGGGCCTCCGGGTCCCGCTGGCCTGGCCGGCGACCCTCCGCGCGCCCCAGGCCAGCGCCGCCCGACGGGCGGACGCGGCCGGGGCACGCTTCGCCGCCGAGTTCCTGCTGCTCCGGGAGCGGGTGGCGGCGGCCTACTGGCAGCTCTGGTGGCTCGCGCGCCGCGACGCGGTGCTCGGCGAGCAGCTCGAGATCCTGGCCGGGCTCCTCGAGGCGGTCGAGGGGCGCGTCGCGACGGGCGGCGCGAGCGTGGCGGATCTCCAGCAGCTGGCGCTCCGGCGGAGCCGGCTCGCCGACGCGCGCGCCGGTCTCGTCGAGGCGCGGGCGCGCGTCGAGGCGGGGCTCCGGGCGGCGCTCGGGCTGGACGCGGACGCGGCGCTGCCGGTCGAGGGGGCGCCGCCGGCGCTCGGGGCGCCCGCCGAGGCCGAGGCGACGCTCCGGGAGGCGGCGGCGGCGCGGCCCGAGGTGGCGGCCCACGAGCGCCTCGCCGAGGCGGCCGAGGCGGAGATCGAGGGGCTCCGCGCGCGGCGCTTCCCGAACGTGGCGCTCGGCCTCGACTGGATCGAGACCGGCCCGGCGCGCGGGGGCGATCCGGCGCGGAGCGGCGACGACCCGCTGATCCTCGGCGTGAGCGTCGGGTTGCCGGTGGACCTCGGCGCAGACCGGGCGCTCGCGCGGGCGGCGCGGGCCGAAGGCGACGCACACCGGGCGGACGCGGAGGCGGCGCGGCGGGACGCGGCGGCGGAGGTGGCGCGGGCGCTGGCCGAGGTGCGGGACGCGCGGCGGCGGGCGGCGCTCCACGAGGAGACGCTCCGGCCCCAGGCGGAGGCGGCCTTCGAGGCGACGCTCGGCGCCTACCAGGCAGGGCGCGTCGGCGTGGCGGCGCTGATGATGGCGCTCCGGGAGCAGCTCGAGGTGGAGCTCGGGCTCGAGCGGGCCCGGGCGGACTTCGCGGTGGCGTGGGCGCGGCTCGAGGCGGCGGTCGGGCGGCCGGTGGAGGCGCGGGGGGACGGCGACGCTCCCGAGCGCGACGTCGTCGAGAACGGGCAAGGGCAAGGGCACGGGCACGGGCAGGGGTCCGAGGGGGGTGCGCGATGAGCCGCGGGAAGATCGTGGGGATCGGCGTGGTGCTGGTGGCGCTGGGCTTCGGGATCGGGGTCTGGGTCGGGGGCGGCGCGGACGAGGGGCACGGCTCCGGCGAGGACGGGCAGGGGCACGGGCACGGGCACGGGCAGGGGTCCGAGCAGGGGCAGGGGTCCGGTGGGGCCGAGTCGGTGTGGACCTGCTCCATGCATCCGCAGATCCGCTCGAACTCGCCGGGGGACTGCCCGATCTGCGGCATGGATCTGGTGCCCGCCTCCTCGGTCGAGGAGGAGAGCTCGCCGGCGCGCATCGCGCTGAGCGAGCGAGCCCGGACGCTGGCGCGGGTGCGCACGGCGCGGGTCGGCGAGGGTGCGCCCACAGCCAACGGGCCGACGCGGCGCTTCGTGGGGCGGGTGGCCGTCGACGAGACGCGCGTGCGCGTCGTGACCAGCTGGATCGGCGGGCGCATCGATCGGCTCCACGTGCGCGCGACCGGCGAGCGCGTCCGCCGCGGGCAGACGGTGGCGACCCTCTACAGCCCGGAGGTCTACGCGGCCCACCAGGAGCTCCTCGCGGCGAAGCGCCAGGTCGCGCGCCTCGGCGAGGGCGAGTCCACCGCCGCGACCCTCGCGCGCCGGAGCGCCGAGGCCGCCCTCGAGGCCGCCCGCGAGCGCCTGCGCCTCCTCGGCCTGGACGGCGCGACGCTGACGCGCCTCGAGGAGGCCGAGCGCCCGACGCGCGCCGTCCCCGTGCGCTCGCCCTTCGGCGGCACGGTGCTCGAGCGCGTCGCGACCCAGGGCGCCTACGTCCAGACCGGCGCGCCGCTCTACCGCCTCGCCGACCTCGGCCGCGTCTGGGTGCAGCTCGAGGCCTACGAGCGCGACCTCCCGCTCCTCGCCGTGGGCCGCCCGGTGCGCCTCCGCTTCGAGGCGCTCGGGGACGTGAGCGTCGAGGGCGAGGTCGCCTTCGTCGACCCGGTCGTGGACCCGGAGCGCCGCGTGGCCCAGGTGCGCGTCGCCGTGCCGAACCCGGACGGCACGCTCCGGCCGGGCATGGTCGGCGAGGCGCTGGTCGAGGGCGTCGACGCAGCGAGCGGCGCCCTCTCCATCCCCGCCTCGGCGCCCCTCTTCACCGGCCAGCGGAGCGTCGTCTACGTCGCCGTGCCGAACGCCGAGCGGCCGACCTACGAGGCGCGCACGGTGGTGCTCGGCCCGCGCCGCGGCGGCCCCGAGGGCGGCTCCTACCCGGTGCTCTCGGGGCTCGAGGCGGGCGACGAGGTGGTCGTGCACGGCGCCTTCGCCCTCGACGCCGAGCTCCAGATCCAGGGCGGCGCCAGCATGATGACGCGCCCCGGCGACGACGCGCGCCTCGCCCCGAGCGACGCCCTGAAGCGGCAGCTCGCGCCGGTGGTCCGCGCCTACCTCGACCTCGCCGAGGCCCTCGCGGCCGACGACGACGCGGCGGCGGCCCGGGCGGCCGGCGCGCTCCACGAGGCCATCGGCGCGGTCCGCGTGCCCGCCGCGGAGGAGGACGCCGCGCGGCGACGCTGGGATCGGCTCGCCGACCGGCTCATGACCCACGCGCATGCCGTGAAAGAGGCGAGCGACCTCGGCGCCCGCCGCGCCCCCTTCGAGCCGCTGAGCGGCGCGCTCCAGGAGCTCCTCGCCGCCTTCGGCAACCCCACCGACGCCCCCCTGCGCGTCGCCTTCTGCCCCATGGCCTTCGAGAACGAGGGCGCGCACTGGGTGCAGCGCGGCGAGCGCGTCGACAACGCCTACTTCGGCGACGCCATGCGCACCTGCGGGAGCATCGAGGAGACGGTCGCGCCGGGCGCCCACCTGGAGCAGGTCCGATGAGCCCGCGCGATCACGACCCGCCGAGCGGCGCCGGGGATCCCGACGTGCCCGCCGCGCGCCCCACCCCACCCCCGAGCGCCTGGGAGCGCGTCGTCGGCTTCTTCGTCACCTCGAAGCCCGCCGTCGTCCTCCTCACGCTCCTCCTCGTCGCCGGCGGCCTCTCCGTCGCCCCCTTCGACCTCCCCCTCGAGCGCCTCGGCCTCGGCGGCCTCCCGCGCTCCCCGGTCCCCGTCGACGCCATCCCGGACATCGGCGAGAACCAGCAGATCGTCTTCACCGAGTGGAAGGGCCACGCGCCGGCCGACGTCGAGGACCAGCTCACCTACCCGCTCGCCTCCGCCCTCCTCGGCCTCCAGGGCGTGAAGACCGTGCGCTCGACCTCGATGTTCGGCTTCTCGAGCATCTACGTGATCTTCGACGAGGGCATCGAGTTCTACGACTCGCGCGCGCGCCTCCTCGAGAAGCTCGCCTCCCTCCCGGCGGATCTCCTCCCGCCAGACGCCACGCCCACGCTCGGCCCGGACGCCACGGCCCTCGGCCAGGTCTACTGGTACGCCCTCGAGGGGCGCGACGCGGACGGGAACCTGGTCGGCGGCTGGGACCTCCACGAGCTCCGCACGCTCCAGGACAGCACCGTGCGCCCGGCGCTCCAGGCGGTCCCCGGGGTCGCCGAGGTGAGCTCCATCGGCGGCCACGTCGCCGAGTACCAGATCGACGTCGACCCCGATCTCCTCCGCGCCCACGGCGTGACCCTCGAGCAGGTCGCCCGGGCGGCCCACGACGCGAACGTCGACGTCGGCGCGCGCACCATGGAGATCAACTCCGTCGAGTACGTCGTGCGCGGCCTGGGCCTGCTCGAGTCCGTCGCCGACCTCGAGCCCGCCGTCGTCGCCGTCCGCGAGGGCACGCCGATTCGTCTCCGCGACGTCGCCCGCGTCGGCCTCGGCCCGGCCTCCCGCCGCGGCGCCCTCGACGACGCCGGCGCGGAGATCGTCGGCGGCATCGTCGTCGTGCGCTACGGCGAGAACCCGCTCGCCGTCATCGAGCGCGTGAAGGACGCCATCGCCGAGCTCGCCCCCGGCCTGCCGCGCCGCACGCTCGACGACGGCACCGTCAGCCAGGTCACGCTCGCCCCGGTCTACGACCGCACGGGCCTCATCCACGAGACCCTCGGCACCCTCTCGACGGCCCTCTGGCAGCAGCTCCTGGTCACGCTCCTGGTGGTCCTCGTCATGCTGCGGAGCCTCCGGGGCAGCGTCGTCATCGGCATGGTGCTCCCGCTCGGCGTCCTCTTCGCCTTCGGCGCCATGCGCCTCTTCGGCGTCGACGCGAACGTCATGGCGCTCGCCGGCATCGCCATCGCCATCGGCACCATGGTCGACGTCGGCATCGTCTTCGCGGAGAACGTCCAAGGTCGGCTCGACGACGCGCGCCTCGACGCCCGAGCGGCGCTCTCCCACCGCGCCCGCGCGCGCGTCGTCCGCGACGCCGCCGCCGAGGTGGCGCCCGCCGTGCTCACGAGCGTGACGACGACGGTGATCTCCTTCGTCCCCGTCTTCGCGCTCACGGCCGCCGAGGGGAAGCTCTTCCGGCCGCTCGCCTGGACGAAGACCTTCGCGCTGATCGGCGCCTTCGCCGTCGCGCTCCTGATCGTGCCGGCCACGGCGCACCTGCTGCTCCGCGGCACGAAGCCCTCGGACCCGCGCGGGGGCTGGCGTCGCTGGCTCACGCCGGGGCACCTGCTGGACCTCGCGATCGCGGCGCTCGTGGCGCTCGTGCTCGCCATGGACTGGGAGCCCCTCGGCCCCGGCGCCGGGCTGCCGCTGAACGCGCTCTTCGTCCTGCTCGCGCTCGGCCTCGTGCTCGGCGCCTTCGCCCTCTTCCGCCGCGCCTACCCGACGCTCCTCCGGGCCTTCCTGCGGCGCAAGGCGCTCTTCCTCACCTTGCCGGTCGCGCTCCTCCTGTTCGGGCTCCTCGCCTGGCGCGGCGTGGGCAGCACCTTCGGCGCGCTCGGCCGCGCGCTGCTCCCGGACGCGGCCGCCGAGGCCTTCCCCGGCCTCCGGCCCGCGGACGTGCCGAGCTTCGACGAGGGCTCCTTCCTCTACATGCCGACCACGACCCCGCACGCGAGCTTCGGCGCGGCGCTCGAGCGGCTCCAGCAGATGGACGCGGCCATCGCGGAGATCCCGGAGATCGAGCGGGTCGTCGGCAAGCTCGGCCGCGCCGACAGCACGCTCGACCCGGCGCCCGTCTCCATGTTCGAGACGATGATCTTCTACCGCTCCGAGTACGCGGAGAACGAGGAGGGCGAGCGCGTCCGCCAGTGGCGCGACCACATCCGGAGCCCGGACGACATCTGGGACGAGATCGTGGCCGCCGCCCGGATCCCCGGCGTCACCGGCGCGCCCGTGCTCCAGCCGATCTCGACGCGCATCGTGATGCTTCAGACGGGGATGCGCGGGCGCGTCGGGCTGAAGGTGCGCGGCCCGGACCTCGAGACCCTCGAGGCCTTCACGGCCGAGCTCGAGGAGGCGCTGAAGGAGGTCGAGGCGCTGAACCCGGCGACGGTCTACGCCGAGCGCACGGTGGGCAAGCCCTACCTCGAGCTGGTCGTGGACCGGGAGGCGGCGGCGGCCTACGGGCTCACGGTCGCGCAGATCCAGCAGACGCTCGCGACGGCCGTCGGGGGTCGGCGCGTCGGCTTCGCCCTCGACGGGCGCGCCCGCTACCCGGTGCGCGTGCGGCTCATGCGCGAGGAGCGCGACGACCCGGCCGCGCTCCGGGCCCTGCCGGTGGCGACGCCGGGCGGCGGGAGCGTGCCCCTCGGGCAGGTCGCCGCGCTCCGCTACGTGCGCGGCCCGCAGATGCTCCGCGCCGAGGACACCTTCCTGACGAGCTTCGTGCTCTTCGACCCGGCGCGCGGCGTGACGGACGTGGACGCCGTGGAGGCGGCGAAGGCGCAGCTCGAGGCGCTCGTCGCGGACGGCGCGCTCGAGGTGCCCGCGGGCGTGAGCTGGCGCTTCGCCGGGACCTACGAGAACCAGCAGCGCGCGAGCGAGCGGCTGAGCTGGCTGGTGCCGCTGGCGCTCGTGCTGGTGCTGATCCTGCTCTACCTCCAGTTCCGCAGCGTCGCGACGAGCCTGGCGATCTTCGCGGGCGTGGCCGTGGCCATGAGCGGGGGCTTCGTGCTGCTCTGGCTCTGGGGCATGGACGTCTGGGATCTCCCGCTCTTCGGGACGACGCTCGCGGAGCTCTTCCAGACCGGCGAGGTGCCGCTCACGGCCGCCGTCTGGGTGGGCTTCATCGCGCTGATCGGCATCGCCGTGGACGACGGAGTGGTCATGGCGACCTACCTCCAGCAGCGCTTCCGGGAGGCGCCGACGAGCGTGGAGGAGGTGCGCGAGAAGGTGCTCGAGGCCGGGTCCCGGCGCGTGCGCCCCTGCCTGATGACGACGGCCACGACGCTGCTGGCGCTCTTGCCCGTGATCACCGCGACCGGGCGCGGGAGCGACGTGATGCGGCCCATGGCCCTGCCCGTCTTCGGCGGCATGGCCGTCGAGCTGCTGACGCTCTTCGTCGTGCCCGTCCTCTGGGCCCTCGGCTGGGAGGCCAAGCTCGCCTGGCGCGGCGGCGGCGACGCCCGGACCGGGGCCGCCGATCGCGGCGCGCCGGTCGACGCCGAGCCCGCGGACGCCGAGCCCGCGGACGCCGAGCCCGCAGACGCCGAGCCCGCAGACGCCGGCCCCGCAGACGCCGAGCCCGCGGGCGCCGAGGGCGGGACGCGCAGCGACGCGGCGGTCTCCGTCTCGTCCGGCGCCGCCGACGAGGCCGCGGGCAGCAGCTCCCACTCCGACTCCGACTCTCACTCCGACTCCGACGACCGAAAGGACCCCCGATGAAGACCCTCCTCCGCACGCTCCCGCTCCTGGCCCTGCTGGCCCTCGCGCTCCCGGCCCGCGCCGACGTCGACGCCACGACGCGCCGCCACGTGGGCGCCGCCCTCGGCCACTACGAGACGATCCGCGACGCCCTCGCGAACGACCGCGGCGCGCCCGTCACCGCCGCCGCGCGCCAGCTCGCGCAGGCCAGCCGGGCGGCCCTCCACACGGCCTCGGGCAACGCGCAGGCCTCGCTCCGAGCGCTCGCCCCCGCCGCCGATCGGCTCGCGCGAACCGACGCCGGAGACCTCGCCGCCCTCCGCCGCGCCTTCGGCGAAGTCAGCCGCCACCTGGTCACCCTCCTCGAGGCCGAGCCCGCCCTCGCGCGCGGCAAGCACCTCTTCCACTGCCCGATGGCCCAGGGCTACGGGCGCTGGATCCAGGACGACGACTCCATCGCCAACCCCTACATGGGTCAGCGCATGCTCATGTGCGGCGCCCCCGTGGAGTGGGGCTCGTGAGCTCCGCGAAGACCGACCCGGTCTGCGGCATGCGCGTCGAGCCCCCCTTCGCGCACACGGCCACGCATGCGGGCCGCGAGCAAGCGTTCTGCAGCGCGCGCTGCCGCGAGCGCTTCGTGGCCGAGCCCGAGCGCTTCGTGGACGGCGAAGGGGCGCGGCGCGGCGAAGCCGATACGGCGCGGAGCGGCGCCGACGGGCACGAACACGGGCAGGAGCACGACCGCGGGGCGCGGGGCGAGTGGACCTGCCCCATGCACCCCGAGGTCGTCCGCCACGAAGCCGGCGACTGCCCCGAGTGCGGCATGGCCCTCGAGCGCGCCCGCCCCGCGCGCGCGGCGACCCAGTGGACCTGCCCCATGCACCCCGAGATCGTCCGCGACGCCCCCGGCGACTGCCCGATCTGCGGCATGGCCCTCGAGCCCATGGGTCGGCCGCCGGAGGACGACCAGGAGGATCCGGAGCTGAGGAGCATGACCCGGCGCTTCGTCGTCGCCTGCCTCTTCGCCACCCCGCTCCTCGTGGTCGCCATGGGCGACATGCTCCCCGGGGAGCCCTTCACGCGCTGGCTCGGCGCGCGCGGCCGCGTCTTCACCGAGCTCGCCCTCGCCACCCCGGTCGCGACCTGGTGCGCCTGGCCCTTCTACGTCCGCGCGCTCCGCTCGCTCCGCACGATGAAGCTGAACATGTTCACGCTCATCGGGCTCGGCGTCGCCGTCGCCTACGGCTACAGCCTGGTCGCGGCCCTGGCGCCAGGCCTCTTCCCGGCCTCCTTCCGCCACGACGGGCAGGTCGCCGTCTACTTCGAGTCGGCCGGCGTGATCGTGGCGCTCATCCTGCTCGGCCAGGTGCTCGAGCTCCGCGCCCGGAGCAAGACCGGCCAGGCGATCCGCGAGCTCCTCGACCTGCAGGCGAAGACCGCGCGCCGCGTGAACGAGGACGGCGAGGAGGAGGACGTGCCCCTCGAGGCGGTGCAGGTCGGCGACCGGCTCCGGGTGCGCCCGGGCGAGACCATCCCCGTGGACGGCGAGGTGCTCGAAGGCGAGAGCCGCGTCGACGAGAGCATGGTGACCGGCGAGCCCGTGCCCGCGCAGAAACGCGCCGGCGACGCGGTCGTCGGCAGCACGCTGAACGAGAAGGGCACGCTGCTGATCCGTGCCCAGCACGTGGGCGGCGACACGCTCCTCGCGCGCATCGTCGACATGGTCGCCGAGGCCCAGCGGAGCCGCGCCCCGATCCAGCGCCTCGCCGATCGCGTGAGCGCCTTCTTCGTGCCGGCGGTCATCGCCTCCGCCGCGATCACCTTCGTCGTCTGGGCGCTCGTCGGGCCCGAGCCGCGCATGACCCACGCGCTCGTGAACGCCGTCGCCGTGCTCATCATCGCCTGCCCCTGCGCCCTCGGCCTCGCGACGCCCATGTCGATCATGGTCGCCACCGGCAAGGGCGCCTCGCTCGGCGTGCTCTTCCGCGACGCGGAGGCCATCGAGGTGCTCCGCAGCGTGGACACGCTCGTCGTGGACAAGACCGGCACGCTCACCGAAGGGCGCCCGGCGCTGGTCGACGTCGAGGCCGAGGGGATCGAAGAGGCCGCGCTCCTCGGTCTCGTGGCCGGCCTCGAGAAGGGGAGCGAGCACCCGCTCGCCGAGGCCCTCGTGGAGGGCGCGCGCGAGCGGGGCGCGACCCCCGGCGAGGCGTCGCGCTTCGAGGCCGTGACCGGCAAGGGCGTGAAGGGCGAGGTCGACGGCCGCGCCCTCCGCATCGGCAACGCGGCGCTCATGGAGGAGGAAGGCCTCGACCTCGACCCCTGGGCTCCGCGAGCCGAGGCGCTCCGGGAGGAGGGCCGCACGGCGATGTTCGTGGCCGTCGACGGCGTCCTCGTCGGGCTCCTCGGCGTGGCCGATCCGATCAAGGAGACCACCGCCGAGGCCATCGCCGCGCTCCGCGACGAGGGGCTCCGCATCGTCGTCCTCACGGGCGACGCCGAGACCACCGCCCGCGCCGTCGCTCGCGAGCTCGGCATCGACGAGGTGCGCGCGAACGTTCTCCCCGAAGACAAGCACGCGGCCGTCGAGGCGCTGCGAGAGGAGGGCGCCACGGTGGCCATGGCCGGCGACGGGGTGAACGACGCGCCGGCCCTCGCCCGGGCGCACGTGGGCATCGCCATGGGCACGGGCACGGACGTCGCGATGGAGAGCGCCGGAGTCACGCTCGTGAAGGGCGACCTCCGGGGCATCGTGCGCGCGCGGAAGCTCTCGAAGGCGACCATGGCGAACATCCGCCAGAACCTGCTCTTCGCCTTCGGCTACAACTCCCTCGGCGTGCCTGTCGCGGCGGGCGTGCTCTACCCCTTCTTCGGCGTGCTGCTGAGCCCGATGATCGCCGCGGCGGCCATGAGCTTCAGCTCGGTGTCCGTGATCGGCAACGCGCTCCGCCTGCGGCGGAAGGAGATCTGAGCGCGCGACCTGGAGCGCGCGGGAGCCGCCGCGACGGGCCGCTCCGCCGGCTTCGTTCGGGGAACCACCGCGCCGAGGCGACGCCCCCGCGCCTGCCCCGCCGCCCGCCGCGCGGGACCGAGCCGGCTCAGCGCGCGGCGACGCGGAGCACGCGCGAGCCCCCCGCGTCCGCGAGGTAGAGCGCGCCTCCGTGGAAGGTCAGGCCCATCAGGCTGCCGGCCGGCGCCACGCTCGAGAGGTCGACCCAGTCGAGGAGCTCGCCCTCGAGAGAGAAGCCGAAGACCCGCGAGCTCGCGTGGTCCACCACGTAGAGGACGCCCGCCTCGATCTCGAGGCCGGCCGGCTGCGTGAGCCCGTCCACCGTGCCCGCCGGCACGACGTCCTCGAGCGTCGCGCCCTCCATCGCGAACTGGCGCGTGCCGTCGTAGTTCGGCGTGATCGCGGCGCCCTCCGTGCCGCTCGCCATGAGCAGGCGGGCGACGCGACCGTTCCCCGTGTCGGCCACGAAGAGCGTCCCGTCCAGGACCTCCATGCCGGCCGTCACGCCCTCGACGCGCGCGACCTGCCCTTCGACGTAGCGCTGGACGATGCCGTCGGAGTGATCCTCGCCGCCCGGGCCGTGGTCCATCTGGAAGTCGTAGCGGGTGAGCGAGCCGTGGGCACCGTCGAAGACCCAGTAGACGTTGTCCCGCTCCCACGCGATGCCCACCGAGCTCGGGCTGTTGTGGAGCATGTCGTAGTGGCTCGCGTGGCCGGCGTCGAACTCGTCGAAGTCGCTGGTCCAGAGCGTCGGGCCCATGAAGTCCGGCGGCGTGTCGGGCTGCGTGACCTCATCCTGCTCCTGGGCGGAGGCGAGGAAGCCGGGGGCGCCGAAGGCGAGGGCCGCGGCGTTCGAGAAGAAGTGCTGGCTGCCCGAGCCGTTGCGCCGCCACCACTCCTGCTCGGGCGAGCCGACGTCCGTGAGGATGGTCATCGAGGTGTTGCCGTTGACGATCCAGAGCTGGTCCGCGTTCTCCGGGTGGAAGGCCAGGTCGCGCGGCGCCTCGAGCGCGTCGTCGGCCGTCGCCACGATCTGCACGTCCACGGCGTCCGCCGTGTGGGCGCCGGCCCCGAGCAGCGGGAGCCCCATGGGACCCGCGTCGGTCGCCGGCGGTCCGGCGTCCGGGTCGACCATCATGGGCGAAGAGTCGTCGCCGCAGGCGGCGAGGGCGAGGAGGAGGGCGAAGCAAGCGGTGAAACGCATTCCAGTGGGCCTAGCAGTCGGGGTCGCTCGTCTCAACGTCGGTCGGGGATCCGCGGGCGAGGCGCGGAGCGCGCAGTAACGCGAGCAGATGCGGCAGCGCGAGCAGTTCCGGCAGCGCGAGCAGGAGCGGCAGCGCGCGCGGGGCCCATCCTTCACCCGCGGTGCTACGGGGCCCCGAGCCCCGTCGCATCGTCCGATGGCCCCTTCGACCTGCGGGCACGGGCACGGGCAAGGGCAGGGGCACGGGCACGGGTCTTCCCCGCTCGATGCCATTGAAGAGCGTCGCAGCGCGAGCGAATGCGGCAGCGCGAGCACGAGCGGCAGCGCGAGCACGAGCGGCAGCGCGAGTACGAGCGGCAGCGCGAGCAGAGGCGGCAGCGCGAGAAGATGCGGCAGCGCGAGAAGATGCGGCAGCGCGAGCGGGGCCCGTCCCTTCCCCCCGTGGTGCTACGGGGCTCCGAGCCCCGTCGCGTCGTCCGGCGGCCCCTTCGACCTGCGGGCACGGGCAAGGGCAGGGGCACGGGCACGGGTGGTGGGGGGTGTGCTGCTTGGGCTACGGCGCGAACACGCGGTCATGACGCGCTGCGAAGCGCGCTGCGCACCGCGCCCGAGATCATGGCGAAAACGGCGAGGCACGGGCGTTGCGTGACCGGATGGCCATGCTTCATCGCTTCACGCTCCTCACCTCGCTCGCCGCGCTCCTCGGCTGCGCGCCGGGCGAACCGCCTTCCGCCACGCACCTCGCGCCGAGCTGCGCGCCCGCGCCCGCCGCCGAGGGCTTCGCGCGCCGCCGCTCCGAGGCCGTCACGCGCCTCGGCGAGCCCGTGCACTCCGTCGTCGACGCGATCGCGCTCCCGGGCGAGAGCGCGACGGTCGAGGCCAAGCTGAGCTACGGGCCGCTGAGCACGGACCTCGAGGGCGAGCCGGTCGCGGCCTTCCTCGAGACCGACGAGTGCGCCTGGACGGCCCTCGGCGAGGGCGTGACCGACGGCGACGGACGGGTGCGCTTCGAGGTCGAGGCGGCGCTCCTCGGGGCGCCCGGCCGGTACGCGGTGCGCGTGGTCGTGCTCGGCGACGGGACCCACGCCGATGGCGCCGTGCACGTGCTCGACCCGGCGGCGCCGCTCGTGGTCTTCGACATCGACGGCACGCTCACCACCTCCGACGTGGAGCTGGTCGACGGAATCGTGCTGCACCACGTCGGGAGCACCTCGGACGAGCTCTATGAGCTCGCCGGCTCGCCCCTGACGCGCGAGCAGTGGCTCCTCACGCTCGACCAGGTGCTCGAGGAGGACGCGGTCATCCGTCCGGGCGCCGTGGACGTGGCGCGCGAGTGGGAGGCCCGCGGCGCGACGCCGGTGTACCTGACCGGGCGCCCCTACCTCTACGACGGGATGACGCGGCGCTGGCTGGACGCGCACGCCCTGCCGGCCGGGCCGCTGATCCTCGTGCAGGACGTGCGCGACAGCCTCCCGGCGCGGGTCGACGGCTACAAGGCCGGGCACCTCGAGGCGCTCCAGGCGCGCGGCTTGGCGATCGAGGCGGCGTACGGGAACGCGCACACGGACATCTGCGCGTACGCGGAGGCGGGGGTGCCGGCGGAGCGCACGTTCATCGTGGGGCCGAACGCGGGGGCGGCCTGCGGAGAGGCGCCGGCGACGCAAGCGGTGGAGGACTATGGGGCGCACCTCACCGAGCTCTGATCCGAAGCGGTCGAAAGCCCGTGCCCATGCCCGTGCCCATGCCCGCGGTTCGAGGACCCCACGCGGCAGGCAGGAGGTCTCGGCCTCCCCTTCCGAGCGCGCGAGGAGCACCTCCGAGGCTGCGGGCGCGGGCACGGGTTTCTTCTGGACCTTCGGGCGCGCGAAGAAGGCGCGTCGGCCTGCGGGCGCGGGCATGGGCACGGGTTTCGTCCCCAGCCCTTCGGGCGCGCGAAGAAGGCTCGTCGGCCTGCGGGCAGGGGCATGGGCACGGGCACGGGCATGGGTTTCGTCTCAGCCCATCGGGCGCGCGAAGAAGGCTCGTCGGCCTGCGGGCAGGGGCATGGGCACGGGCACGGGCACGGGTTTCTTCACCGCTCGATGCCATCGAAGAGCGTCTCGTCGCGGAGGCCCAGCCAGGGGTCCGACGCCGGGGTCAGGAAGACCTCCGCGTAGACCCAGGCGTTCAACGCCTCGAGGGTCGCGGGCGGGTCCGACGCGAGGCGCTCGCGGATCTCCGCGCGCACCATGAACTCGTTCTGGAGCTCGTCCTCCTGGACGAGCGCGACGAGCCGCGCCTCGAGCGCCCGGGTGTCGCGCTGCCCGCTCTTGAGCCGCAAGAGGCCCCGTGAGCGCGCGTCGAAGACCATCGCCGGGCGCGCATGCCAGCTCGCCCAGGGCGGCGGCGCCCCCGTCTGCCCCGTGAGGCCCCCGAGCAGCGGCATCTCGATGCCGCTCTTGGTGATCGCCACCGGCAGGGCGTTTCGCGCCGGCACCCGCGGCCAGGGGCCACCCGGCCCGACCCCCGTGCCCGCGCCCTGCGGGCCGGGCCGGTAGCCGGCGAGCGCGGCGAAGGGCGGCGCGCCCGGGAGACGCCCGCGGTTCCAGCGTCGCGTCAGCTCGACGAGCCCCTCCCGATGCGCCTCGGCCACGCACGCGCGACCGCGCCCCGCGCAGCGACGCCAGAGCCCGTGCGCCTCCTCGAGCGCCCGCGCGAAGCCCTCGGGCGTGTACATCCCGGGGATCACGTCCAACGGCCGCCCCTCGGCGTCGAGCACGTAGTGCACGCTGTTGCCGGTGATCGTGCTCTCGATGCGCCGCCCGTCGCCGAGGTCGACGGTGATCTGCGGCACCTGCTCGCGCTCGCTCGACCAGTGCAGCACGAAGCGCGAGGCCAGCAGGCGCGCGACCCGCTCGTTCGCGTAGAGCATCAGGCGGAAGTAGCGGCTGTTGGCGCAGCTCCGCTCCTCGTCGAGGCGCCCGAGCATGCGGAGCGAGAGCACGGGCCGGTCGAGCGCCCGCGCGGCGCGGCGCGCGCGCCCGAGATCCGTGAACCAGTAGAGCCCGCTCGCGTGCCCGTCGCGCTGCCCGCTCACCCGATCGAGGGCGCGCCGCAGCCCCGCGTGGCCGCTCTCGCCGCGGCGGAGCGCCTGCACCGCCTCCGCATGCTCCTCGAGGAGCGCGACGAGCCCGCTCGGCCCGAGCTCGCGGAGCGCCTCGATCGCGCCCTCCCCCCGCGGCGTGTCGGTGATGGCGACGCGCGCGAGCGCGGCGGGATCCGCGCGCCCCCCGTCCGGCGGGTCGGCCTCCACGTCGAGGGCGAAGGCCGCGCCGGCGAGGGCGGCGGCGAGCGGGACGAGCGTGCGCTTCTTCATGGGGTTCCTCCTCGCCCCCCGGTCTATCGCCGGGCAGGCGACGCCACCGTCAGCCTTTCGTAAAGGCCGATCGGCGGACGCCCGCGTGGCGCTCCGGGCGCCCTTCCTTCGGTCGGGCTGCGTTCCGCGATCCGCTCTCCGCCGTCCGTGCGGGGGGTCGGCTTCGCGCTCCAAGCCGCTCGCGCGGAGAGGGCGGGGGAGAGCTGCGCGGGGGTGTGCGCTCCGGGCGCCCTTCCTTCGGTCGGGCTGCGTTCCGGGATCCGCTCTCCGCCGTCCGTGCGCGGGCGTCGGCTTCGCGCTCCATGCCGCTGGCGCGGAGAGGGCGGGGGAGAGCTGCGCGGGGGTGGGCGCTCCGGGAGCCCTTCCTTCGGTCGGACTCGTTCCGCGACCCGCTCTCCGCCGTCCCTGCTGCGCGCCCCAGGCCGCCACGCCCTCGACGTGCCATCGCCGCGCCTTCGCACCCCATCGCCGGCCTCTCGTGCTCGCGCCGGTGGAAGATCCGCTGCGCGCCGGCCGTACACCCTCCCCGAGGCCCCCATGCAGACCCGATCCCACAAGCTCCTCGCCGCCGCCGGCGCCGCCGCCCTCGCCGCGTTCTTCCTGCCCTTCCTCGACCTGGCCGGCCTGGTGCAGGCCTCGGGCTGGGACATCGTCACGGCCGACGGCACCTCCTGGACCACGCGCCTGCTCTTCGCCGCGCTCCCCCTCGGTGGCCTCGCCATGCTCGTCGGCGGCCTCAGCGGCGGCCGCCGCGCGCGCCTCGCCGGCGCCGCCTTCGGCCTCGGCGTCTTCGGCTACCTCGGCTTCCAGCTCGTCCGCGCCTTCGTCGCGACCACCGGGCTCGGGCTCTGGCTGACCATGGGCGCCGCCGCCCTCGGCCTCGCCGCCGCCCTCTCCCCCAAGCGCGCCTGAGCCTCAGCGACGAGCTCGGCCACGGCAACGGGCTCGACGCTCGTGCGACGCCGACGCCTAGAGCCGCGCGGCGTCACGCGGACGGACCGGCTCGGTGGACCCGCGGGCGGGCACTCCGCGAGCGGGCACTCCACGGGCGGGCGCTCCGCGGGCGGGCACTGCGCGGGGGCACTGCGCGGGGGCACTGCGCGGGGGCACTGCGCGGGGGCACTGCGCGGGGGCACTGCGCGGGGGCA
>PABA01000058.1 GCA_002699025.1 Sandaracinus sp.
CCGGGCGTCCTGCGGGCGCGTACCCGGGCGTCCTGCGGGCGCGTACCCGGGCGTCCTGCGGGCGCGTACCCGGGCGTCCTGCGGGCGCGTACCCGGGCGTCCTGCGGACGCGTGCCCGGGCGTCCTGCGGACGCGTGCCCGGGCGTCCTGCGGACGTGTACCCGGGCGTCCTGCGGGCGCGTACCCCGGGCGTCCTGCGGGCGCCCGAGCCTCGAGACGGGGCCCTGGGGCCGCAGGCTGATGAAGCTCACGCCACTGGATCGGAGATCCGCGGCAGCTCGAGCGACGGATTCGTGTGCCCGGCGCCACTCCGGAGGGCGCGGGCGCTCGGCGAATTCCCATGAGACGACACCAATTCGATGACGCTCTCGATCCGCCCCGAGGAACGTCGCGTGCATGAGCCGCGTCGAGCGCCACTCTGCGCCATGCTGCGCCGAATGCGTGTGGCCCGGGTTGGCATCGGCGCGGCGCTTCCCCGCGAAACTGCTAGGGTTCGCGCCGTCGCCCGAACCATGGACCTTTGACGAGACACAGTGTATGAAAGCGGCCCGGGTCCGACCGCTGGGCCCGACCGACCGGGTGAAGGCACCTCGCAGGGCCTCCCCGGGCAAGGAGCATCGCATGCGAGCCCGACTTCTTCGCTTCGGCTTTGGATGGACTTTCGGTCTGGGGTGTGCCCTGACCGTCGCCCTGGCGCTGTCCCCGACGCCCTTCGCCGCTTCGCCGGCGGCCGCCCAGTTCGACGACGAGTTCGACGACGAGTTCGACGCCGAGCCGGAGGAGGAGACACCGCCCCCCGCCGAGGACAGTGGCGGGAGCGACGATGGCTTCGACGACGACGGCTTCGGCGAGGGCTTCGACGACGACTTCGACGAGCCGGCCGAGGAAGACGACACCTCCTCGCTCGAGGACGATCTCGCGGACGCCGAGGCCGACGGCGCGCCCGCAGACGACGAGGCGCCCCCCGCGGACGACGAGGACGAGCCCGCGGACGACGACCTCCAGGAGCGCCTCCTCGCGACCTCCTACAACAGCTACTACGGCCCGACCGGCGGCCTCCACGTCATCGACGCGGGCGGCGGCGCCGTCGGGACCTTCCGCGTCCAGCTCGCCACCGAGTTCTTCTTCTCGTCGGGCTTCATCAACGAGGGCGACGACGCCGACCACATCGGCGGCTCTCTCAGCCTCGACTGGACCGTCCACGAGATGGTCGAGATCTGGGCGTCGATCCAGTCCTACGCCAACAGCAACGACACGGGCGACCCGACCCTCTTCCAGGTGCTCGGCGACACCCACCTCGGCGCCAAGGTCTTCGGCCGCGTGCTGCCCTTCCTGACGGTTGGCGGTGACATCGACCTGATGCTCCTCAACACGGTCGGCGACATCGGCCTGGTCTTCAAGGGCACCAGCATCGGCCTCCGCGCCAACGCCACCCTCGATCTCCGCGGCCTCGACAACCCGATCCCCTTCATCGGCCGCTTCAACGTCCAGTACGTCTTCGACAACAGCTCGAACCTCACCGACGACGTCGAGCAGGAGCGCTACGCCAACCTCGAGGACCCGGCCCCGGACATCGGTGACGAGAGCCGCCACCTCCTCACGCCGGTCGAGCGCTTCGCCCTGAACATCAACCGGACCGACTTCCTCAACATCGGCCTCGGCTTCGAGGCCCCCATCGAGGTCGCCGAGGACTTCTACCTCCAGCCCCTCCTCGAGTGGGTCTGGAACATCCCGGTCAACCGCCAGGGCTACAACTGCCTCTTCATCCCGGCCGAGCCGGGCGGCGACGAGCCGGTCGCCGGCGAGGACGGCTGCCTCGACCGCCAGGGCGTGGGCAGCTTCCCGATGAACCTCACGCTCGGCGCGCGCATCAAGCCGCCGGTCGACGGCCTGAGCTTCCTGCTCGCCGCCGACGTGGGCCTCACGGGCAAGAAGCGCAGCCAGTTCGTGCGCGAGATCGCCCCGAACGCCCCCTACAACCTCTACCTCGGCCTCTCCTACGCCTACGACCCGAGCCCGCCCGCGCCGCCCGAGCCCGAGGTGCGCATCGTCGAGCGCCGCGTCGAGGTCGAAGGCGAGGGCCCGCCCATGGGTCGCATCGCCGGCCAGGTGCTCGAGCAGGGCGCCGGCACGCCGGTCGCCGGGGCCGTCATCCGCTTCCCGGGCCGCGACCTGACGGCGCTGGTGGCGGGCGACGACGGCCGCTTCACGACCTACCGCATGGAGCCGGGCGAGGTGCAGATGGCCCTCAGCCACCCGGACTACAACGACGGCACCTGCGTCGCGACGATCCCCGAGCCCAGCGAGGACGAAGGGGAGGGCGACGACGCCGCCTCCGACGAGGAGGGCGAGGGCGAGGGCGACGAGGACCTCATCGAGGTCCAGGTCCGCTGCGAGCTGGTCGCCCTGCCGCGCGTCGGCAGCATCCGCGGCACGGTCGTGAGCGGCGACGACGGCAGCAACGTCGCCGGCGCCTCGATCACCGTGACCGGCCCGGGCAACGGCAACGCGACCTCGGTCGTCGACGGCAGCTTCAACATCCAGGAGCTCGCGCCCGGCAGTTACCAGGTCCGCGTCGACGCCGACGGCTTCCTCATCAAGATGGAGACCCTCGAGGTCCAGGCGCGCGCCGAGGCCACGCCCACCATCACGCTCGTGCCGCGGCCGCAGCGCGCGCTGGTGCGGGTCCGCACGCGCGACATCCAGATCCGCCGCAAGGTGAACTTCGCGACGAACAGCGCCGAGATCCTCCCGAGCTCGGAGCCGCTCCTCACGGAGGTCGCCGACGTGCTCCTCCGCAACGAGGACATCCGCCGCGTCGAGATCCAGGGCCACACGGACAACCGCGGCCCGGCCGCCCGCAACCGCACGCTCTCGCAGCAGCGCGCCGACGCGGTCCGCACCTGGCTCATCGAGCACGGTGTCGACGCCGGTCGCCTCGAGGCCCGCGGCTACGGTCCGGACAACCCCCTCGTGCCGAACATCACGCCGGCCAACCGCGCCCGGAACCGCCGCGTGCAGTTCGTCATCCAGGAGCGGGCCGAGACCGAGTGATCGGCTGATGCCCCGGTAGAAGGCCCGCGTCACGCTCCCGTGGCGCGGGTCTTCGCGTTTCGCGGCATGAAGCGTTTCGCGGCATGAAGCGGGACGTGGCACGGTGGGGAGAGGAGCCGGGATCGGCGGCGCGCGCCGACCTGGAGCGAGACCGATGCGGCAGGTGATCGGAGAGGCGTTCGGTGTGCTCGTCGTGGGGCTCCTGCTCGCGACCGGGCTGGGGCTCGCGCGCGGCGTGCCTCGCTACGAGCCCCCGGCGGAGGCGACGAGCTGCGAGGCGCCGAGCCCGACCGAGGGGGTCGTCACGCCCTGGGTGAGCGTGGGGCGCGCGGGCGAGCTCCACGGCGAGGTCGGCGTCGCCTTCGTCGACGCGCGCGACGGGGCCGCCTTCGTCGCCGGGCACGTCGCCGGCGCCTACCACGCGCCCATGCGGGCGGGCGTGGTCGAAGACGAGATCGTCGAGGCGCTCCGTGGCTTCCACACGGTCGTCGCCTACTGCGACACGGAGGGTAGCTGCGCCGCCTCCACGCGCCTCGCCGGCCTCCTCGCGAGCGCCGGCCTCCCGGACGTGCGCGTCCTCGAGGGCGGCTTCCCCGCCTGGATGGACGCCGAGCTGCCCGCCGAGGCGGGGGAGTGCACGGCATGCCCCTGAGCCGTCCGAGCGCGCCGCCCCCGCCCTCCTTCCGCGAGCGCTGGCAGGGCGACCTCGGCCTCTGGGTGAGCCGCGTCGGCGCCTGGATCGTGGCCGCCGTCTTCCTCTGGGCCGCCGTCCCGAAGCTCATGGACCCGGCGCGCTTCGCCGTCGACATCGCCAACTACCGGCTTGTGCCGGAGGCCTGGGTCGGCTGGGCCGCGCTCGCCGTGCCGCCCCTCGAGCTGGTCGCCGCGCTCGCCCTCCTGACCGGCTTCGCCCGGCGCGGCGCGGCCCTCGTCGCCGCGGGCATGCTCGCCTTCTTCGCCGTCGCCATCGGCCAGGCCGTCGTGCGCGGAATCGACATCGACTGCGGCTGCTTCGGCAGCGCCGCCGAGGCCCGCGCGACCTGGTGGAGCGTCGCCCGGAACGTCGGCCTCATCGCCTGCTGCGTCCTGGCCCTCGCCTGGCGCAAGCCCCCCGACCCGCGAGCAGTTGACGAGGGCTCGTCCAGCTCGCCAAGCTGAATCCATGCTCCGCACGGCCGCCCTCGGCTCGGTCCTCGCGCTCGCCCTGGCGGCCGGCGCCTCCGCCTCGCTCGTGGCCGCCCTCGACATGCGCCAGCTCGTCGAGCGCGCCGACCGCGTGGCCGTGGTGCAGGTCGTCGCGCAGGCCACCCGGCAGGACGACCGGAGCCGCATCGTCACGGACGTGACCCTCGAGGTGCTCGAGCCGCTCGCGGGGGGCGCGGCCTCGGGGGAGCGCTTCACGCTGGTCCGCCTCGGTGGCGCGGTCGGCGACGTCGGCATGCGCGTCGAGGGCGAGCCCGGCTTCCAGGACGGCGCGCGCTACCTGGTCTTCGCGCGGCGCTGGCGCGGGGAGGGCGCGGCGGCGCTCTACCGGCCCGTCGGCATGTCCCAGGGGGTGATGCGCGTGCAGCAGCAGAACGGCCAGGACGTCGTGCTCCCGGGAGGCGCCGGCCTCGCGCTCGTGCAGCCCGTCGGCGGGCGCCTCCAGGCGGCGCCGGCGGCGATCACGGCGCCGCGCACGCTCGACGCGGTCCTCGGCGAGATCCGCGCCCTCCTCGGCGAGGCCCGCTGAGGCGCACCGCCATGGACGCCCTGGACGCTCGGCCATGACCCGCGCGCTGCGCCTCCCGGCGGCCCTCGGCGCCGCGCTCGCCACCGCGCTCGCCACCCCCGCGCCGGCGGCGGCCTGGTGTCAGCTCACGACCAGCCAGGAGGACACCTTCAGCCTCGCCTGCGTCGAGAGCGGCGAGCCCCTGGCCTGGCGCCGCGCCTGCCTCTCCTGGGCCGTCGACGGGCGGGACGGCGGCGAGCTGAGCTCGGCGACGCTCCGGGAGGTCGCCCGCGCGAGCTTCGACACCTGGCTCGCCGTGGACTGCGACGGCGCCTCGCCCGACTTCCAGCTCCGCGAGGAGACGACGCCCGCCCTCTGCGCCGAGGCCGAGTACCGGACCGACGACGGCAACGTGAACGTCATCGCCTTCCGCCCCGAGTGGCCCGACGACTACCCACCCTCCGCCTACGCCGTGACCACCGTCTGGCACCGGCCCAGCGACGGCGAGATCCTCGACGCGGACGTCGAGATCAACGACGAGGCCTTCCCCTGGGCCGTCTGCCCGGACCGGGGCTGTCCCGAGGGCGAGGACGGGCTCCGCGACGTCGACCTCCAGAACGTGCTCACGCACGAGCTCGGCCACTTCTTCGGCATCGCCCACTCGAACTTCCTCGGCACGGCCATGGACGCCCGCTCGCCCCGCGGCGAGACCACCAAGCGCATCCTCCGGACGGACGACATCGACGCCATGTGCGGCATCTACCCGCCCGGGAGCCTCCCGCCCGAGTGCGACTTCGAGCCGCGGGGGGGCCTCGATCTGGACTGCGAGGACGAGCCGCGCGGCTGCAGCGCGGGCGGAGGCGGGGCCGGCGCAGGCTCGGCCGGCCTGCTGATGCTCCTCGTGCTCGGCGTTCGTCGTCGAGGTCGCCGCCGCCGCGTCCGCGACCGCCGCGTCCGCGACCGTCCCTGAGCACCCCGCGGGTCGACGCCAGGCCCCTCGTCGTTGACGAGCCGCGCCGCGAGCATGTATTCACCCTGCCATGCTGGCATCGCGCGGGTGTGTCGGCCGGGGGCGCGTGCGTCCCCGCGCCGGGCTGCTGCTGGTCACGAGCTTCTTGGCGCTCGGGGGCTGCGACATCACGAAGATCACGGCCAACGGCACCTCGGAGCTCTTCCGACGGGCCGCGCCGGGCTTCGAGCAGCACTGGGATTACGAGCTCGCCGGTGAGGCGATGCCCTCCAACATCATGCAGATGGAGGGTCTGCTCCGCGTCGTCCCGGAGAACGAGATCATCATCATGAACGCCGTCCGGCTGTACATCTCGTACGGCTACGGCTGGATCGAGGATCGCGTCGAGCAGCTCCAGGCGGAGAACGACTACGCCGCCGCCGAGGAGCAGATGGACCGCGCGAAGTACATGTACCTGCGCGCGCGTGATCTGGCGAAGCACTACATCGCGCTCGAGCACGAGGGCTTCGACGAGGCCTACGCCGGTGGGCTCGAGGAGTTCGAGGCCTGGCTCCAGGAGGAGTTCGAGGACGAGGAGGACGTCGATGGGCTCTTCTGGGCGGGCTACGCCTGGGGCTCCTACATCAACGCCTCCAAGGACGACATGGTCGCCGTCGCGGACCTTCCCTTCGCCGAGGCGCTCGTGAAGCGCTCGGTCGAGCTCGACCCGGAGTACTTCCACGGCGCGGGCCTGACCTTCCTCGCCGTCGTCGCCACCTCGGCGCCGGGCGCGGATCTCGACGCCGCCGAGCCCATGTGGGAGCGCGCGCTCGAGGCCACCGAGCGCAAGAACCTGATCGTGCTCGTGAACATGGCGCGCACCTACGCGGTGCGCCGGCAGGACCGGGAGCTCTACGTCTCGCTCCTCCGCGAGGTGCTCGAGGCCGGCGACATCGCCCCCGAGATGCGCCTCACCAACATGGTCGCCAAGCGCCGGGCCGAGCGGTACCTCCGCCAGGTCGACCAGCGCATCCCTCCCCAGTAGTCACCCACCCGCCGGCCGCGAAAAATCCCGGTCGGCTTTGAATGCATCCGCGCCGGCGACGTCGGAGAGGCGTTCCAGCCCCCCGGAGCCGGACCCCGAGGCGCCGCGACCAGCCCGGCCACCCCCGGGGCGCGGGAGAGAGCTCAGAGCGAGGACGAGATGACGAAGCGAAGGACCATCCTGACCCTACTCGTGGCGAGCCTGGCGCTGATCGCGCCCGGAACGCAGGAGGCCGTGGACGCGCAGGGCGCCACGGAGCTGCGCATCGCCACCGTCGCGCCCGAGGGCTCGCCCTGGATGCGCGTCTTCCGCGCCTGGGACCAGGAGCTCCGCCAGCGCACGAACGGCCAGCTCGGCCTCCGCTTCTACCCGGGCGGCAGCCAGGGCCAGGAGCCGGACTACATCGACAAGATGCGCGCCGGCCAGCTCGACGGCGCCGCCGTGACCTCGACGGGCCTCGGCCAGATCGTGCGCCCCGTGCTCGTGCTCTCGGCGCCCGGCGTCTTCCAGGAGTACTCGCAGCTCGACCGCGCCCGCCGGCGCCTCTCGAGCCGCCTCGAGGCCCAGTTCGAGCGCAACGGCTACGTGCTCGCCGGCTGGGGTGACGTGGGCAAGGCGCGCCTCTTCTCGAAGCGCCGCATCGCCCAGCCGAGCGACATGCGCCAGGCGCGCCCCTGGGTGCCCCGCGGCGACGCCGTCTTCTCGGAGCTGCTGAACGTCATCGGCGCCAACCCCCGCCGCCTCGGCATCCCCGAGGTCTACCCGGCGCTCCAGACCGGCATGGTCGACACCGTGCCCGGCTCGGCCCTCGCCGCCGTCTCGCTCCAGTGGTACACGCGCCTCGACTACTACTCGCAGCAGAACAACGGCATCCTCATCGGCGCCACGATCCTCAAGAAGGACAAGGTCGACGCCCTCTCCGAGGAGCACCGCACGGCGCTCATGGAGACCTCGCAGCGCGCCCACCGGCTCCTCGCCCGGGCCATCCGCCGCGAGGACCAGCGCTCGCTCGGCGTCATCCAGCGTCGCCTCCAGGCCGTGGACCTCGACCCGCACCGGGCCGAGTGGGAGCGCGTCGGCGAGCAGGCGCGGAACAACCTCGCGGGCCGGCTCTACCCGCGGGCGCTCCTGGACGCCGTCATCCGCGCCGCCGGCGAGTGAGCGCGAGACGCGGCGCCGCCGCTGGCGGCGTCGCACCACACGAACCGTCGATTTTTCTGACGGTTTCCTGATGCAAAGAGGTCGGGCCGGGGTAACATCCCGGCCCGATTTCGTTTTCGCGGGGCCGAACGCTCGGCCCGGTCGGAGCGGAGCGGGCGCGCCTCGGACGGGGCGCGTGTGGTAGTGGCTCCCCGCGTGGGGGCGAGACCGAACACGGGGTAGCTCGGTTTGAAGATTCTGAGACGCATCGACGAGGGCATGGCCCGCGGCGAGGCGGCCATCGCGACGGCGGTGTTGCTGATCCTCGTGGTGGTGGCCGCCCTCCAGTCCTTCTTCCGCAACCTGGCCGACAAGGGCGTCGACTGGGCGAACGGGGCGCTCGAGAGCATGAGCTGGGGCGACTCCTTCATGGAGAAGGCGACCCTCTGGCTGGCCATGTTCGGCGCCTCGCTGGCGACGCACTACGACAAGCACATCGCCATCGACGTGCTCGCGCGCGTCGCCCAGCCGAAGCTGCGGGCCGTGATGCGCGGGACCGTGCAGGTCTTCGCGGGCGTCACGAGCTTCTACTTCGCGCGCGTCGTGCTCGGCGCGCTGAAGGCCAAGGCCGTGCGCATCCCCCCCGAGTGGGGCGTCTTCGACGACGACTTCAACACGGTCCACATCTGCGAGGGCACGGCCGAGGCCATCGAGAACGCCGGCTTCGTGCGGCCCGACTGGTTCTGCACGCTGCGCGACTCCCTCGAGTCGCTCGGCCTGACGGCGCAGGTGGACGGTGAGACCGTGGCGGCGATCAACACGCCCGAGCGGGCCATGGACCTGCTCGTGCCGGCGATGTTCTGCGTGATCGGGGTGCGCTTCTTCCTGAAGGGCATCGGCTCCTTCTCGCGCGTGCCGAGCGGGGGCATCCCGGATTCGGAGCTCGAGGGCGGGGAGCCGGGTGTGCCCGACGACGAGCTCTCGCCCGAGGCGCAGGCCGAGGACGAGGCGGCGGCGAAGGCCGCGGCGGATGCGGACGCGGACGCCGAGGAGGCCGAGAAGGCCGACGCCGGGGCCACCGCGTCGGACGGCACGGCCGGAGACGCGGCGGAGGACGACGCGGCGGAGGACGACGCGGCGGAGGACGACGCCAGCGAGGAGAGCGACTCCGACGACACCGACTCCGACGGGAGCGGCGACGACGGGTCGGGCTCGGACGACGACGATGACGCGAAGACGAAGAAGGGAGACGCCTGATGGATCTCCTGATCATCGTGGTCCTCGTGGTGCTCGCCCTCCTCGGCGCGCCCCTCTTCGCCATCTTCGCCGCCGCGGCGATGCTCCTCTTCTTCAACCTCGAGGACACGAGCATCACCGGCGCCGCGGCCGACATCTTCAGCGAGAAGTTCGCCGAGTCGCCGCTCCTGGTGACCATCCCGCTCTTCACCTTCGCCGGCTACCTCATGGCCGAGAGCGGCACCCCCCGCCGCCTCGTCCGCGTGAGCCGCGCCTGGTTCGGCTGGATGCCGGGTGGCCTCGCCATGGTCTGCCTGGTCGCCAGCGCCTTCTTCACGACCTTCACCGGCGGCTCCGGCATCACCATCGTCGCCATCGGCGGCCTGCTCTACCCGGCGCTGATGCAGGAGAAGTACCCCGAGCGCTTCGGCCTCGGCCTGGTGACCAGCGGCGGCTCGCTCGGCCTGCTCTTCCCGCCCTCGCTCCCGATCGTGCTCTTCGCCGTCGTGGCCGGCATCGAGGTCGAGAAGCTCTTCATGGCCGGCATCCTTCCCGGCGTCCTCACGGTCTTCGCGCTCGCCATCTACGCGGCGTGGATCGGCAAGAAGAACCCGGAGATCCCGCGGCAGGCCTTCGAGTGGGGCGAGGCCATGAGCTCGCTCCGGGAGGTCATCTGGGAGCTCCTCCTGCCGGTGGTGCTCATCGGCGCGCTCGCCGCCGGCGTCCTCCGCATCCACGAGGCCGCCGCCTTCACGGCGATCTACGTGCTCGTCATCGAGGTCTTCATCTACCGCGACGTGGGCATCCGCGAGGACCTGCCGCGCATCGTGAAGGAGTCGATGACCCTCGTCGGCGCCATCCTCGCGATCCTCGCGACCGCCGTCGGCTTCACCGGCTACCTGATCCAGGACGAGCTGCCGATGAAGATCCTCGAGTGGATGCGCACCTTCATCTCCGCAGACGACCCCGAGACGCGCACGATCATGTTCCTGCTCGTGCTGAACGTCTTCCTGCTGGTCGTCGGCATGCTGATGGACATCTTCAGCGCGATCGTCGTCGTCGTGCCCCTCATCCTGCCCATCGCGCGGGAGCTCGGCGTGCACGACTACCACCTCGGCATCGTCTTCCTGCTGAACCTCGAGATCGGCTACATGACGCCGCCGGTCGGCCTGAACCTCTTCATCTCGAGCTTCCGCTTCGGCAAACCGGTCACGCTCCTCTACAAGGCCGTCCTGCCCTTCATCGGGCTCTTGATCGTGGCGCTCGTGGTGACGACCTACTGGGACGGCCTGAGCCTCGCGCTCCTGCCCGAGGGCGCCGGTGACAACACGCCCGTGCAGGAGGCGCCGCTCGACGAGCCGGAGATCGAGGACCCGGTCGTGCCCGAAGGCGGCGGCCTCGACGGCCTCGAGGACATGCTCGACGAGGGCGGCGGCCTGGACGCGCTCGAGGACTCGCTGAACGAAGGCGAGGGCGGCGGGCTCGACCTCGACGCGCTCGAAGAGGAGCTCGGCGGCGGCGGCGACGACGGCGCCTTCGACCTCGACGCGCTCGAGGAGGAGCTCGGGGGAGACGAGGCGGCCGAGCCCCCGCCCGACGAGGGCGCGGACGACGGCGCCTTCGATCTCGACGCGCTCGAGCGCGAGCTCGGCGCCGAGTAACCCGCGCGCGATTCGGCGAATCGTGCCGGCGACCGCGTGCCGCCTCGCATCCTCGGCGGGGCGTCACGCGGTCCGGCGAGCCGGCCGTCCACGAGACGGTCGCCCGCATCGCGGCGGGAGGTCGGCCGCGAGCCAACCTTCCACCCGACCGTCGCAGTCCTCTTCGGGGCCTGCGCTCCGCCCCGGCACCGCGCGGATCCGCGCTCAGGTCGCGCCCGGGAAGGCGATGCTCGCGAAACCCTCGCCGCGGAGGACGTCCATGGTCGCGACGACCGCGCCGGCGTTCACGTCGTCATCGGGCTGGAAGTAGACCGGCGGGATGGTGCCGAAGTCGCGCCGATGCCGCTCGAGCTGGGTGCGGAGGGCGGCGTGGTCGTAGCCCGCGCCCGTGTTGGCGATGCTCCGCTCCGTGCCGTCGTGGCTCGCGAGCCGGTACCCGTCCTGGCTCATCTGGAGCGTGAGCGCCGGCTGCTCCGAGGCCGGCGGCCCGTCGGCGCCGCCCGGCAGGGTCGTCGGCATCTCGCCGAGCTGCGCCCAGACCGCCGTGACCAAGAGGAACATCACGCAGCAGAGCAGGAGATCGATGAAGGGCACGAGGGGGATCTCCTGATCCACGCTCTTCCGCCCGCCTTGCCCACCCGAGTCGATCGTCGCCATCTCTCCTTCTCCTTCCCGGCCCGCGGCCGTGGGAGATCGGACAGCGCGACGGCACCCATGTTCCGGACGCGCGTGACGCGACACGCTCGTGCTCGCCGTCCGTCTCGGCGGATCGATCCCTCCCTTCGGTCGGGATGCCTTCCGCTCTCCGCCGTCCGCGTTCCGTGCTGGCGCTCGAGTCCGCGGTCCATGCCGCGTTCGCGGAGCAGCGCGGGGACGGCTGGGGCTGCGCTCGGCGGCGAGAATGGCTTCGCGCCGGCGAGGCGCCCGGGGAGAGGCGCTGGCGTTCGCAGGCCGCGATCAGCCGTCTGACGACGCAGCGCTCGGCGTCTCGGCGCCCGCGGCCTCTTCGCCCGCCTCGGACTCGCGCTCTTCGCCCGCGGCCTCGTCGCCCGCGGCCTCGTCGCCCGCGGCCTCGTCGCCCGCGGCCTCGTCGCCAGCGGTTTCGTCACCCTCCGCCTCTTCGCCGGCGACCGCCTCGCCCTCGGCGCCCTCCGCCGCCGGCTCTGGCGCCTCGGGCATCTCGGACTCCACCTCGGCCACGCCGGCCCCGGCGACGCCACGGATCTGCGAGGCGAGCGAGCAGTCGATCATGCCCGCCCGCTGAGGCAGCGGCTGCGCGCGTCCCCCGCCCGTGTTGCCGATGGCGATGCGCACGGGGATGTAGGTGCCCCGCGCCTGGGCCCGGGTGCGCAGGAGCGGCTGCCGCCGGCGCACGTCCCAGAGGTACACGTCCACCGGGTGCTCGCGGCGGTTCTCCCCGTGCTGCACGACGAGCATGAAGTAGTCCGCGTTCTGCGCGTCGAGCATCAGGGGCAAGTCGCGCTCGACCCGGTTCTTCAGCTGCTCGTCCAGCACGCGGAGGCGAAGCACCGAGTCCGCCTCTTCCACGTCCTCCAGCCACGCCGGGTCGAGGAACTGGAGCCGGTCGTAGAAGCCGCGGAGCGACGTCGGCGAGAGGCCGAGGCAGCGCGCGATCGCGTCGGGCCCCATGATCCGCGCCGCCTCGGCGATCGACTCGGGGTCGGTCGCCTGGTCGGCGTGGATCCGGAGGTAGATGCCCTGCGCGCGGTGGAGCCCGGCGAGGTTCAGCCGCGGGTCCGCCCAGCTCTCCGGACCCTCCTCGTTCGCCGCGGCCTCCATCACCCAGCCCTCGAGCACCCCCCGGAAGCTCTCGATCCGCTCCCGCACGGGCACCACGTGCGCCTGGTAGCTCGCGCCGATCTCCTGGCGCAGCTGGTGGGCCTTGCTCCGCTCCCGCCACTGGTAGAAGCCGATCATCCCCACGAGCACCAGCCCGACGGGCACGATGATCTTCCAGGGCAGCTTCGGCGCGAAGGCGCGCTCCTTCTTGCGCTCGAAGCGGGCGGGTTCGAGGTCGTTCGCCATGGGTCGGGTGTCGCTCACCCCGGGTTCGACTCCCGGAGCGGCGCGGGGTTCCGCGCGGAGAGAGTCCTACACGTCGAAGGGCGCCGCCGCCAGGAGCCCGTCCTGCGAAACGCCGCCTTCCTCGCCGGGTCGAGCGCGTTTCGTGCGGGTTCCCGAGTCGGCGACCTGGCCGGCGAGGACGGAGCGAGAAGAGGGCGCGCCCTCGCCCCCGAAGCGCCGACGTCGCCGGCGAGGCGGAAGCGAGGAAGGCGCGCCCACGGAGCGCGCCCTCCGAGTCGCGGCGAAGCCGGAACCTCCATGGGGGCGCGCCCGCCGGATCGCCGCCGCCGCCGAGTCGCCGCCGCCGCCGAATCGCCGAGGACGGAACGAAGAAGGCGCGCCCCCTGAGGAGCGCGCCCGCTTCGACGCGATCGGGTTCTCTCGCAGCTACTCGCCGCCGCCGCCACCCTCGCCGCCGCCGCCGCCGCCGCTTCCACCGACCTTGTTCACCGCGAAGCTGACGTTCTGGTAGCCCGCCTGCGCGGCGGAGAACATCACCTTCTTGATGACTCGGAAGTCGGTCTCGACGTCGGCCTGGAGGATGACGTTGCCCGGGAAGGGCTCGGCCGGGTGGAGGACGCTCCAGTTGCGCTTGAGCGTCTCCAGGTTCTGGATGAGCGGCTCGATGCGCTCCATCGCCGGGTTCGAGGCGAGGGAGGTGACGTCCGCCATCCGGTTGCCATCGAGGGCGACGATGTTGTCGTCGATGGCGATGATGGGTGCGATCTCCAGCGTCTCCGTGTTGTTCGCGGAGGGCATGGTCAGACCCTGCACCGGCGTCAGCAGCTCACCACTCGAGGAGAACTGCATGATGAGGAAGACGACGAGCGTGATGAGGAAGTCGATGAACGGGACCAGAGGCAGCTGCTGGTCGACGCTCTTCTTTCCACCGCCCGCCACCTTCTCCCGCACGAACTTGAGCGGGATTTTGTGGAGCAGGACCTTACCGGGAACGTGTACGGGCATTCTTCTCGTACCTCAGAGCAGCGACGCGCCGTCGGACAGCGACATCTCGGGGAAGCCTTCGCCGACGACCAGGTCCATCGCCTGGACGACGTCCTCGTAGCGGACCCCGTCCTCCGGCGCGACGATGATGTCGCGGCGGTTGGGCTCCAGGCGCTTGCGCTCCTGCAGCTTGCTGACGAGCTCCGACGTGTCGTAGGTGTCGCCGTTCTTCGCGATGGTGACGGAGTCGCCGGCCGTCGAGGCCAGCACGTAGCCGCTGTTCTGCACCTGGAGAATCAGCTTCACACGCTCCTCCGGGGGAGGCTGGTCCGTGGACGGAGCCTGGCCCGGCGTGCGCTGGTTCGCGCTGATGCGCGCCAGCTGGTTCCACACGGCCGTGGCCAGCAGGAACATGATGCAGCAGAACAGCAGATCGATGAACGGGACGAGCGGGATCTCCTGATCGACGGACTTCTTTCCGCCGTGACCGCCGCCCGAGTCGATACTCGCCATGGATCAGTCCTCCGAGAGAGCGTGAGTACGAAGCAAACCGGCTTCAGCCGGCCTGCTGCAGACCCTGCAGGTTGACCTTCGAGCGGTTGTTCACGACCAGGTTCATCACCTGGACCGTGGCCGCGTTGATGTCGTCGAGCAGGCCCTGCGTCTTACCGTTGAGAACGGCCATGCCCATGAGGGCGACGATGGCCGAGAGGAGACCGAAGGCCGTGCAGTTCATGGCCTCGGAGATACCCTTCGCGAGCATGGTGGCCTTCTCGGCGCCCGTCGCGCCGGCGACGGCGGCGAAGGCGGAGATGAGACCGAGCACCGTGCCGAAGAGGCCGGAGAGCATCGCGAGGTTGGCGAAGAGGCCGAGGAAGGCGGTGCGCGCCTCGATCTTCGGGAGCTCCCGGAGGGCCGCCTCGTCCATGGCCGACTGAACCTCGGCGTCGGGGCGGTTCACCTTCATCAGGCCCGCCTTGACGATGCGGGCGAGGGGCGCGTTCGCGGCGCTGCAGAGCTTGATGGCCCGGCCGATGTCCCCGGCGAGGATGCACTTCTGCATCGTCGCGAGGAAGACGTCCTTGTTGATGCTGGAGCGGTACAGATAGACCGAGCGCTCGACGATGAAGCCGAAGGCCATCACGAGCCAGAAGAGGATGATGTACATCGCCCATCCGCCTTCTTCGAACGCGTGTGCAATAGCCGACATGAGGTGCTGCCTCCTGGAACCAAACTGCGTGCTCTCGCGGGTGCCGGCCGGATGCCGGCACGTCGGGGGAGCACTCGAGATTGCGAGAGAGTAAGGGATCTTGATGGGCCGCGTCTAACCCCTCGATCGCGTGTTCCCGTCGAGTTTCTCGGGGAGTCGAAGCTTCCATCGAGAGCGGAAAAGCCTCTCGATATCGAGGGGTTATCGAAGCCTCGCGTAAAAACGCCGGCCGATGATACAGAGTCGCCCCCACAAGTCAACAGCGATCCGCTCACGCTCCGGCGCGGGGTTGCAGGGGAATCGGGGAGGGGAACCGGCATGGGCGTGAGGCCTCTCTCGGCGTGATCGGCGCTCACCGGCTCGAGGCGGTGAGCGGGGCCAGCGGCGAGGGGAGGGGCGCCGGCCGCCCCCGTTAGTGTCCATGGGCCGCCGAGAGTTCCGACCCGAGGGCAGTTTTTCGGCGAGAGCCGCCGAGGTGGCGAGGCCGCGGAAATTCCTTCGAGAACGGGCGGCTCCCCGCATTGACAACCTCGCTTCGGCTGGGGTAGCTTCGCGGCGTGTCGACGGCCTGGGGCCGGGCACGGTCGCGTTCGCGGGCCGTTCAGTCACGAGACGGCGTCCCCGAGAACGAGGCCCCGAGCCTGCGCCCCCCAGACCCCGGCACTCGACCTGGACACGTCGTGCACCTTCACCCAGACAACCGAAACGGTGCTCGGCGCTCCACGGTCGCGGCCGCCTCCATCGCGAGGGGCCACGGTCGGGGGTCAGGTCGCCCTCTCGGGTCTTCGTGGCCCACTCGTCACACCCTCCCGAGCGGTTCGGTTCGGTAGGGTACAAACCCGGCCCCGCCGGGACGTTTTCAATGAGGGGGCGATGCGACCCCCCGCTTGCGCCGTTGGACGGCGTTCACAGGAGCCTCGCTGATGGAAGAAGTCTGGCATGCACTTTTGGAAGGCGCGCCGTTCTCGTTCATCAACATCGGCGTTCTCGCCTTCGCCCTCGCGGTCATTGCCGAGCGCTTCGTCTACATCCTCACCAAGTACCGGGTGAACACGACGGAGTTCATGGGCCAGATCCGCAAGCTGGTGCAGGCCGGGAACATCGACCGCGCCATCAAGCTCTGCGAGGCAGCGCCGCTTCCCCTGCTGCAGGTCGTGAAGTCCGGCCTCACGCAGGTGAACCGGGGTGAAGAGGCGATCATCGCCAACATGGAGGAGCAGCTCGGTGAGGCGGTCCCCTCGCTCGAGAAGCGCATCCCCTGGCTCTGGACGCTCGCCAACCTCGCGACGCTCATCGGTCTCCTCGGCACCATCCGCGGCCTCATCCGGGCCTTCAAGGCGGTCGGCGAGATCGACGACCCCGCTCAGAAGAGCGCGCTCCTCTCGGCCGGCATCGCCGAGGCCATGTGGAACACCTTCCTCGGCCTCCTCATCGCCGTCATCTGCATGTTCTTCCACCTCATCCTCCACTCGATGGCGAAGAAGCAGAAGCACGAGATGGAGAAGGCGGCGCAGAAGCTCGAGAACCTGCTCGTGCTGCGGCGCCAGGGCTGAGGTAGGCTGGGCCGTCGACGATGGCGAAGCTCTCACCCAGTCAGCGCGCGTACATCCGCAAGCGCTCGAAGTACGAGGAGCCGGGACCGGACGAGCTCGATGAAGAGCTGAACATCGTCCCGTTCCTCGACATCGTCATCAACCTCATCATGTTCCTGCTCATGATCACGTCGTCGATCGCGTTCTACACGCAGGTCGAGGCGTCGCTGCCCTCCTTCTCGCGGGGTGGCGTGGGCAGCCGGGCGGCGAACGAGAACGCCCTCAACCTGAACGTGACGGTGACGGAGAACGGCGTGATCGTGGCCGGCTCGGGCGGCAAGCTCGCCCCGGGCTGCGAGACCACGGCGACCGGTCGGGTCACGACGGTGCCCAAGAGCGGCGAGGGCTACGATTGGGAGGGGCTCCGCACCTGCGCCGAGCGGGTGAAGCGCGAGTTCCCGGACGAGGTCCGCGTGACCGTGAGCGCCGACCCGCTGGTCGAGTACCGGCACCTGCTGGCGGCGATGGACTCGGTGCGCGAGACGAACGACGAGGAGGAGCTCTTCCCCGAGGTGCTCCTCTCCGCGGGCGTGCGCTGAGGGAGGACGACGATGGCCGAAGAAGAGCAACAGGCGTCGATGTCCACCGTGAAGCGGCTCATCCGCCGCCGGATCAAGAAGCATCCGGAGCAGGAGGGCCACGGGATCAACATCTATCCGATGATGGATATGATGACGATCCTGCTCGTCTTCATGGTCATGCAGTTCGCGTCGTCGACGGCGGCCTCGATCACGCAGAACGAGGAGCTGCGGATCCCCTACTCGACCTCGACCCTCGAGCTGGGTGAGTCGACGCCGGTGCAGATCACGCGGAGCGCGATCATCGTCGATGGCAACCAGATCGTCGAGCTGCGCAACGGGCTCGTGGACCCGAGCCACAAGCAGGGCGGCGGCACGGGTTTCCTGATCACGCCGCTCTTCCGGGAGATGGGCCGCATCCGCGATCTGAAGAAGATGATCGCCCAGGCGAACCCGCGGCGGCCCTTCAACGGGGACGTGCAGATCATCGCGGACGAGCGGACACCGTTCCGGACGCTGGCGGAGGTCATCTACACGCTCGGTCAGACCGAGTTCAAGAACCTCCGCTTCGTGGCCAACAAGACGACCCGGCTCGGCGCGAGCACTCCGGGCGTCGCCGTCGGCAGCGGCGACTAGCGGCCGCGACACGACCTCGAAAGCAAAGCGCGAAGCCCCCTCTCGAGGGGGCTTCGACGCGTCGAGCGACCGGTAGCTCAGCGCGGACGACCCCCGTCGTCGACGACGTCGAAGTCGCTTCGGGCCGGCGGCCTCGAGCGGGCCGACGGCCCGAGCGGGACGAACGGACCCGGAGAGCTCCATCGGGGCGCAGTCGGGCACCGCGAACGGCAGAGTCATGGCCAGCAGCGGGTGATCGACCTTCCCCCGTTCGCGAAATCCTCCGGATTTCGCCAGAGCGGCCGGCCAGGGGCCGGTCGCTAGCGCGAGCGTCTCCACGCGATCCGCGCGAGCCAGTCCGCGGCTTCGTGGCGGAGGCGGGGGCGGCTTCGCGCTTGCTGGAAGCGACGCTCGGCCTCGTCGAGCTGGCCCAGCGCGTAGCGGCAGACGCCTTCCATGCGGAGGGCTTCGTCGCGGATGCGCTCGGTCGGCAGGCCCCGCTCGCGGGCCGTGACGACGAGGGGGAGGGCGAGGTCGTAGCGCTCCTGGCCCATCATCTGCCGCGCCTCGAGGTAGGGGCCGAGGCCGTCCTCGCGCACCTCGGCGATCGCCTGCGCGAGGTGCACGACCACGGGCGTGGAGACGCGCACGCCGGCCGGTCCGACGAGGAGCTCGCGCACGAGCTCGGCCTGGGCGCCGCCGGCTTCGAGCGCGGCCCGCTTCACCTCGCGGGCGCGCGCCGTTCCGTCGTCCTGGGGCTGCTCGAGGAGCTCGCGGTAGATCGCGGCGGCGGCTTCGCCTTCCCCGGCGAGCCAGCGGGCGTCGGCGATGCGTTCGCGCGCCTGATCGACCAGCGGGGGCGGGGCCCCCTCGAGCGCGGCGAGCTGCTCGGCGGCCTCGGGGAGCTCGCCCTGGCGGGCGAGGACGCCGGCGAGGGTGGCCCGGGCGCCGATCTCGTTGGGCTCGATGCGGAGGATCTCGCCGCAGGTCTCGCGCGCGGCGGGGTCGTCGCCGGCGGCCAGGTCGCCGGCGAGCTCGGCGCGGAGCGCGGCCACCCGGTGCGGGCAGACGCGCGCGAAGATGCTCGCCCGGTGGAAGCGGAGGCGCGCCAGCTCGAGGGCCCCCTCGGGGAGCGGCCGGCCGTCGAGGAAGGCATGCCACTCGGCCTCGAGCTCCCCGAGCGGGGCGCCGAGCGTACCCCAATCGCCGGTGCGGTAGAGCCGGCGGAGCGCCTCCGCGCCGCGCGTGTCGAGGACCCAGCGGAGGAAGGAGCCGGCGGCCGTGTAGGCGTTCCGCGAGGGCTGGCCGAGGAAGCTCAGGCCCGCGAGGCCCTCGAGGGGCGGGAGCATCTCGAGCTCGCGCATGGCGCGGCTCCACTGGTGCGGGTCCATGCCGTCGCGCTCGGGCCACTCGATCGCGACGGCGACGCCCTCGATGATGCCGGGGTCCGGGAGCCAGCCGCCGAGGCTCCCGCCGACGCGGAAGGGGCCACGGGCGGTGGCGCCGGCCACCACGTGGACGATCTCGTGAGCGAGCACCGGGTGGGGCCAGCCCTTCAGCTGGAGGTGCACCTCGTCGCGCCAGGGCTTGGCGATGTAGGTGTTGGCGGCGCCCATCCAGCGGCGCTTCTCGGTCGAGCTCCGGTAGAAGTAGGCGTGCACCGGTCGGCGCTGCCGGACGCCGAGCATGGCCTCGGCGCGCTCGACGCGGAAATCGCAGTCGCGCACCAGGCGGAGGCGCGAGGCGCGGCGCAGCTCGCGCGGCGCGTGGACGACGCAGCGGCGGCCCTCCTCGGTGGCGCCGAGCGCCTCCTGGATCGCCTCGGCCGTGGAGCGGTGCCCGAGCTCGGGGCCGTGGGCGCGGCCGACGAGCGCCAGCGCGATCAGCCCGAGGGCGACGAGCGTCGGGAGCGCGCGGGGGCGGACGAGCCGGTCGAGGCCCCGGCTCCAGCTCGCCCGGAGCAGGAGCATCAGCGCGAGGCCCCAGAGCACGGTCAGGCCCCGGAAGGTGAGGTAAGCCGCCGGGAAGCCGACGTCCTCGTCGTAGAGCGTGCCCGGGAACCAGCCGGCGAAGGCGTCGTAGACGAAGATCGCCGGCGTCGAGGCGAACTCCCAGAGCCCGAGGCCGGCGCTCGCCAGGGGGGTGAGCGCGGCGAGGAGGGTCGCGAGGCGCTCGCGCCGGAACGCCGCGCCCCAGAGCACGCCGGCGATGGCCGCGAGGACGACCCCGACGCCCGGCCCCGCGACCAGGAAGGCGAGCCCCTCGACGGGCGTGCAGTTGCGGACGCGGAGCTGGTTGAGCGCCAGCACCAGCACGGGCACGGCCCAGAGCGCGAGCCCGTGGCCGGTCGCGCGGAGCAGGATGGTCCCGGCGCCCGGCGCTTGCCCCTCGTGGCGGGCTCGAATCACCAGGCGCGCGCCGATGGCGCCGGCCAGCCAGGGGAGGGCGAGGCCGAGCGCGAGCGCGCTCTCGACGCCGTGCACGCCGAGCAGGCGCGAGGTCGCGAGGCCGAGCCCGAGCAGGAGCCCGTAGACGAGCGCGCCGCGCGTGAGCCTCAGGCGCGGGAGCACCGGCGCCTCCCGTTCGCGACCCCGCGCACCGCACGACGGCGAGCCGTCTGCGGCGCGCGCATCACGCGGAGCGGGCCTGGAGCCCCGGAAGCGTCGCGCCCTCCTGGAGGGCGAGCGTGAGCACCTCGTCGACCTTGCTCACGAGGTGCACCTCGAGCTCCTTCATGATCTCGTCGGGCACCTCGTCGAGGTCCGGCGCGTTCCGCTTCGGGAGCACGATGTGCTTGATGCCGGCCCGGTGCGCGGCGAGGCACTTCTCCTTGATGCCGCCCACCTTCAGCACGTTCCCGCGGAGCGTGATCTCGCCCGTCATGGCGACGTCGTGGCGCACCTTCAGGCGCGTGAGCATCGAGGCGAGCGCCGTGATCACCGTGACGCCGGCCGAGGGGCCGTCCTTCGGGACCGAGCCCTGGGGCAGGTGCACGTGCACGTCGATGTGCGAGAGGAAGTCCTCCGGCAGCCCGAGCTCCTTCGCCCGCGCGCGCACGTAGGTGAAGGCCGCGGCGACCGACTCCTTCATCACGTCGCCCATCTGGCCCGTGAGGTGGATCTTCCCCGAGCCGGGCATGCGCCGCGCCTCCACGTAGAGCACGTCGCCGCCCGAGGGCGTCCAGGCGAGCCCGGCCGAGAGCCCGGCCTGGGGCTTGCGCTCCACCTCCTCGCGCTGGAAGCGGGGCGGCCCGAGCATCTTCTCCACGGACTCGGGCGTGGCCTGCGTGTAGACGTCCTCGCCGCCCGCGAGGCGCACGGCGACGGCGCGGCAGACCGAGGCGACCTGCTGCTCGAGCTTCCGCACACCGGCCTCGCGCGTGTACTCGTCGATGATCTTCTCGATGGCTTCGTCGCCGAACTCGAGGCGCTCGGGGCTGAGCCCGTGGTCGCTGAGCTGACGCGGCACGAGGAACTCGCGGGCGATCGCGCGCTTCTCCATGCGCGTGTAGCCGGGGAGGTCGATGACCTCCATGCGGTCGAGGAGCGGCCCGGGGATCGTGTCCTTCCGGTTGGCCGTGGCGATGAACATCACCTGGCTCAGGTCGACCGGCACCTCGATGTAGTGGTCGGAGAAGGTGTCGTTCTGCTCCGGGTCGAGCACCTCGAGGAGCGCGCTCGCCGGATCGCCGCGGTGGTCGTAGCCGAGCTTGTCGACCTCATCGAGGAGCATCACCGGGTTCTTGCTGCCGGCCTTCTTCAGCGCGCCGACGATCCGCCCGGGGAAGGCGCCGACGTAGGTGCGCCGGTGGCCGCGGATCTCCGCCTCGTCGCTCACGCCGCCGAGGGCGACGCGCACGAACTGGCGACCGGTGGCGCGGGCGATGCTGCGCGCCAGCGAGGTCTTGCCGACGCCGGGCGGCCCGACGAAGCAGAGGATGGGCCCGCGCACGTCGTGGCGGAGCTTGCGCACGGCGATGTACTCGCAGATGCGCTTCTTCGGGAGCTCGAGGCCGTGGTGGTCCTCGTCGAGCACGCGGCGCGCCTCACCGACGTCGAGCCGGTCGGCCGTGTGCTTGTTCCACGGGATGTCCGTGAGCCACTCCACGTAGTTCCGCGCGACCTGGTACTCGGAGCTGGCCGAGTTCATCGTGCGCATGCGACCGAGCTGCTTGCGCGCGGCCCGCTCGGCCTCCGGCGGCATGTCCGCCTGGGCGACGCGGTCGCGGAGGTTCTCGATCTCGTCCTCGTCGTCCTCCGGCTCGCCGAGCTCGCGCTTGATGGTCTTGAGCTGCTGGCGGAGGAGGTACTCGCGCTGGGAGCGCGACATCTCCTCCTGGACCATCGTCGAGATCTCCTTCTTGACCCGGTAGACCTCGCTCTGGCGGTTGACGAGGTCGAGCACCTTGCGGATGCGCTCGCGCACGTCGAGGGTCTCGAGGATCGCCTGCTTGGCGTCGTTGCTCACCGGCAGGTTCGAGGCGACGAGGTCGGCCAGCGCGCCGGCCTCCTGGACGTTCTCCAGGATCGCGCTCGCGTCGCGTGGCTGGTTGGGGAGGATCGCCGTGAGCTGGCGGGCCGACTCGCGGAGGTGGGCGGCGAGGGCCTCGACCTCCACGTCGGTCGTCGGGATCTCGCGGATGCGCTCGATGCGCGCCTTCATGCAGGGGTGCCGGTCGAGGGTCTCGACGAGCTTCATGCGGCTGACGCCCTGGAGCACGACCGAGTAGTTGCCCGAGCTGAGGCGGATGACCTTGAGGATGCGCGCGACCGTGCCGGTGTGGTGGATCTCGTCGAAGGCCGGGTCCTCCGTCTCCGGCTTCTTCTGGCCGACGACGCCGATCAGCGGGCGGTCCGCGCCCTCGCCGACGACCTCCTCGACGAGGCGGACCGAGCGGGGACGGCCCACGTTCACCGGCACCACCGAGGCCGGGAAGAGGACGCTGTTGCGCAGCGGGAGGATGGAGAGGATCGGGCGGGGATCCCCCGGGAAGAGCGAGTCGGTCATGAGTGGGGTCTCGTGGGCGCGGGGCGCGCCGGGAACGGTACGATAAGGGAGCCGGTGCGGGGTGGCAAAGGCGCGCGCGGGGGGCCCGGCGCTTCTCGGGGGGATGGCGATCCCCGCGTGATCCCGGGCGGTTGTGATTTCGCGCTAGCGCGGGCGCGGGGGCTCTGATACACCCGCCCGGCTGTCGGAACCTTGACCACGGCGGGGGGGCTGTAGGAAGGTATCCTACACGTAGGTGGATGTCCGACTCGGACCTTCATCGACCGATTTCCCCGTACTCTCCCCGCCTCTCGAGGCCCCCTCTGCTCCGGGCCGTCTCTTCGCCGCCCGAGCAGACCCCGAGGTTGCCACCATGAACCGCAGCATGAACAAGGTGCTCACCGGTCTCGCGCTCACGCTCCCGCTCCTGTTGGCCGGTTGCCAGGGGGCGCTCTGGGGGAACCTCGTGGTGCTCGGGATCACGGTCGGCATCTTCTTCGGGACGCTGAGCCTGGGGCGGAGCAGCGAGGCGGCGCGCTCGACGGCCGACGCCTCGACCTCGACCGCCAGCCGAGGCTGAGCCCCGGGATGGGGCCCGCGGCGCCGTGAGCACCGATCTCCCGGAGGAGTTCCGCGCGCTCTCGCGGCTGACCCTCGCGGAGCTCGAGTCGATCCGGCTGCTGCTCCGGGGCGGGTCGGTGATCGACTGGCACCGGCTGAACTTCCGCTCCCGCCCGGAGATCGATCGCTTCCTGCGGGCGCACGAGATCGACCTGGCCGATCCGGTGGACCGGGCCCGGACCGAGGCGATCAAGAACGCGGCGACGAGCTATCTGCGGCGGAAGTTCGACTTCCCGATCCCGAAGCCGGTCGCCGACGAGGATCTGGCGGGGCTGCTCGAGCTGGCCTCGACGAAGGGGCATCGGCAGCTCTGCGCCTGCACGATCCTCAAGGTGATGCACATCATCCATCACCTCGAGGCGCGGGAGCTGCTCTTCATGCTCCCGACCTCCGACGAGGAGGTCTTCCACCTCGTCGAGCAGAAGGTCTACCGGGTGGTGGGCGACGCGCTCGCCAAGGGCTTCCCCTACGTCGAGTTCATCGGTGGGCGGAAGAACAAGGACTCGCTCTACACGAAGCTGCTCTCCAAGCAGGAGGTCAGCGCCGCGCAGATCTACGACAAGCTGCGCTTCCGGCTCGTGACGCGGACCCGGGACGACGTCTTCCCGGTGCTGAACCACCTCATGCGCGAGGTCTTCCCGTTCAACTACGTGATCCCGCGCGAGTCGACGAACACGCTGATCCCCTTCCGCGCCTGGTGTGAGTCGAAGGCCGAGCTGAAGAGGCTCCTGCCCGGCTTGCAGCTGAGCCTGGACCTCGAGGACGAGGGCGGCGGGCTGGTCGACAACGTCTTCAGCTCCGAGGCCTACCGGGTCGTCCACTTCGTCGTGGACATGCCCGTGCGCCTGCCCGAGGCGATGCTCGCGGAGGCCCCGCCGGCGGCCTGGGCGCTCGGGCGGGTGATCTTCGTCCAGACCGAGTTCCAGGTCCTCGACGAACAGACCGACCGGAGCAACGAGAAGGGCGACGCCAGCCACGCCGCCTACAAGCAGCGCCAGCAGGAGGCGGTGATGACCCGCCTCAAGGTCGGCATCGCCGGCACGCGCGAAGAGCCGGGCCCCGGCCGCCGCAAGACCATCCCCCCCGGCATGTTCCCCACCGCCTTCGGCCGCGAAGACGACGAGAAGTAGCCACCCGCCGCCCCACTCACGACCCCCATCGGAGGCGGGAAGCGGGGCCGAGTGAGCGTCGAGGCCGTCGGGTCGCTCTCGGCAGACGGCCCCTTCCACCACCTGAATCGGAGCCACCTCGCCACCCCCCACGACCCTCATCGGAGGCGGGAAGCGGGAGCGAGTGAGCGTCGAGGCCGTCGGAGTCGCTCTCGGCAGACGCCCCCTCCTCTCCACCCACGACCCCCATCGGAGGCGGGAAGGGAAGGCGGGGGCGAGTGAGCTTCGAGGCCGTCGACGTCGCTCGCAAGGCGGCCGACCGCAGGAATGGCAGCGCCATTTCAAGGGAGGCCAACGCCGCGAGCGGCGTCGACGGCCCGAAGATCGCCGCCCCCGCCTTCCCTTCCCGCCTCCCCTCAGAACCGATGGATGACGCGCGCGGTCTCGCCGTCTTCGATGGTGATCGTCTGCCGGTGGACCTGGCCGTCGCTCGTGCGGAGCTCGACCGTGTGCTCGCCGGCCGGGAGGCGCAGCGAGGGGAGCGGCGTGTTGCCGCGGCGGCGGCCGTCGACGAAGACCTGCGACCAGGGCACCGAGTTCGCCACCAGCCGGCCCCGACCGCGGGAGCGTGAGGAGCGCATCGGCGTCCGCTCGATGCGCATGATCGAGGGGCTCTCCCGCTCGCGCATCGCGCTCGTCCGCATCGTCGCGGCGGCCACGCGCGTGGGCTCCTCCTCCTCTTCCTCCGGCTCGGGCTCCTCTTCCTCTTCGGCGGCGGCCTCCTCGGCCTCCGGCTCGGGCTCCTCTTCGGCCTCGGGCGGGTCGGCGCCGCCCTGGGCCTCCCCCATGGCCGTGTTCGCGGCCACCTCGGGCGGACCCCCGGCCACCTGCGGCGGCTCGCCGGCGCTGATCAGGACCAGGTCGAGCATGGCCGTCGTGCCTTCGCCGACGTCGACGGTGCGCTCGACGGTCTGGTAGCCGTCGGCGATCACCTGCAGCTGGTGCCGGCCCGCGGGGATGTCGGAGACGCGCACGGGCGCGCGCCCGCGGCCCATGCCGTCGATGCGCACCTCGGCGCCCACGTCCGGCACGGTGCGGATCTCCACGCTCCCGACCGGGTCGCCCTTCATGAAGAGCATCGCGCCAGCGACGCCCGCGGCCATCAGGAGCGCCGCCGCGATCGCGGAGATGGCGATCACCTTGCCGCGGCTGCCCTTCTTCTTCCCGCCGGGGAGCTGGTCGGGATCGACCCGGTCCATCTCCTGGGTGGGGAGGTGGCGCTGGGCGCCGCTGCCGGGCGGGGGCGCGAAGCCGGCCGGGCCGGGTGCGGGGCCCGGGGCCGGGCCGGGCGCGGGACCCGGGCTCGGCGCGTCGGCGCCGAGGGACATCATCGTCGGGCGATCGTCGCCGAGGCCCCCCGAGCCGCCGAGGCCGGGCTTGGCCAGGGGCGGCGGGCCTCCCGGCGTCGGGCCTCCCGCCATCGGGCCCGGGGAGGGCGCGGCGGCCGGCGGCTTGGCCCCGCTCGGGGGCATGAAGACCTGCACGCCGCCCGCGCCGCCGCTCGAGCGCTCGTCCGGGGCGGTCGCCGGGGAGGGCTCGTCGACGATCTCCTCCATGTCGTCGGCGGAGAAGAAGATCTGCGTGGGCTCGGACTCGAGCTCGTCGTCGAAGCCGCCCGCCTCCTGCTGCATGTCGAAGGGCGAGGCCTGGATGACCGTGGACTCGCCGACCAGATCGTCGTCGAAGTCGTCGTCGAGGTCCGGCGTGGCGGGCGGGACCGCGGCCGCCACGGGGGGCGGCGGGGCCGGCCGGGGAGGCGGGGGCGCGGGCTTCTTGGCCGGGGGGCGCGCCGTCACGCGACCGGGCGTGGTCGCGCTCAGCGATGGGCTCCGACTCGGGCCGCCGCCGGCGCTCGCCGAGGGGCGGCCGACGTTGGCGTAGCTGTCGAGGCGCGCCTTCTCCTCCTCCATCTCCTTGGTGAAGGCGGAGCGCATCCAGGCGGCCATCTTCGCCGTGGTGAAGGGGGGGCGCTGCGTCGCCAGGAACTCCATGATGGCTTCCTGGAGCTCGCCGGCGCTCTGCCAGCGATCCGCCGGCTCGCGCGCGAGCGCGCGCATGACGATCTCGTCGAACTCCTTCGGCACCCCGGGGACCATCTCGGAGGGCGCCTGCACGGCGGCGTGGCGGACCTTCTCGAGCGTGGAGAAGTCGCTCTCGCCGACGAAGAGCCGGTCGGCCGTGAGCATCTCGTACATGCACGTGCCGACGGCGAAGATGTCCGAGCGGTGGTCGATGGGCAGGCCGCGGACCTGCTCCGGGCTCATGTAGCCGAACTTGCCCTTCAGCACGCCGGCCTGCGTCTTGGTCGTGCGCGAGGCGGCCTTGGCGATGCCGAAGTCGATGAGCTTCACCGCGCCGTCGTAGCTGCAGAGGATGTTCTGCGGGCTGATGTCGCGGTGGATGAAGTTGAGGGGCTGGCCGCGCCGGTCGCGCTTGGTGTGCGCGTACTCGAGGGCCTCGCACATCTTGGTCGCGATGAAGCCGACCATCGTCGGTGGCATGCGCTTCCGCATGCGCCGGAAGCGATTCATGATCTGGAGCAGGTCCTTGCCCCAGACGTACTCCATCGCGATGTAGTGGGACTCGCCGATCTTCCCGAGCTCGTAGATCGGGACGATGTTCGCGTGGTTCAGGTGGCCGGCGATCTTCGCTTCATCGATGAACATCTCGATGAAGTCGTCGTCCTCCGCCATCGTCGGGAGGATCCGCTTGATGGCGATGACCTTCTCGAAGCCCTCGATGCCGAAGGACTTCGAGAGGAACACCTCGGCCATACCGCCGACGGCGATCCGCTCGAGGAGAAGGTACTTCCCGAAGGGAATGACCCGACCCTGTGGCTTACTGCCCCCACTGGGGTGTTTCATCCCCATGCCTCGATGGTGACGGGACGCCGGGCGCAGATCAAGTGTCGACGGTCAATTTCGATGGTTTTGGTAGTCATGCGTAGGTGTTGCACATACATCAGGCAACGAGGAACGAGCGGGTTGGGGTCTATGAGCCGCGGTCTGTCGCCCCCAAATTCCGCTGGCTACGGTGGATTGTACCGCTTCGACCGCTGCGGCACCGTCACGATTGGGTGGAGCGCAGCACCTGAAAGCGCCTGCCCCCGGGCCTGGCGCTGAAGCGAGCGGAGCGAGCGCCGAGGACCCCACCGGCCCGCTGGTGAGCCCAGACCAAACGACGAAGGGCCGGCTCGAGGAGCCGGCCCTTCGCACGTTCGACCGAGCGGGTGCTCAGGCGCCGGTCGCGACGTCGCCCTTGGTGGCGCCCACGGCGCCGAACTCGATGCCGACCGACACGGCCTGGCAGACGCCGTCGGCGTCCGCGTCGAGGTCGGCGACGGTCTCGAGGGTGCTGCGGACCAGGCCCACGGGGATGTCCTCACCGCCGACGGCCATGACCGTCGTGATGAGCTCCTCGATGTTCAGCTGGCCCCCGATGAGGCCGTTCTCGAGGGTGTCGGAGCCGACGTCCGCGCGCACGGTGGCGTTGCGGATGGTGAGCTCGATGTTCGTGCCCTCGTCGAAGGGAATGTTCAGCTCGAGGGTGTCGACCTCGGCCATGAGCGTGCCGCCGGTGATGGTGGCGGGCACGGAGATCAGCGCGTTGCCGCTGGCGTCGACGCTGTCGCCGTTGATGTCGAAGGTCTTGCCCGCCGTGATGCACATCGGCTCGGCGTCCATCGCGCAGGTGTCGTCGGCGGTGAGCTCGCCGAGGTAGAGGTTCAGCGTGACGCTGTCGTCCTCGGTGGTCTCCGCGCCGTCGAGCTCCATCAGGATGATGATCGAGCCGTCGCCGAGGGCCTCGGCGATGGTCGCGTCCAGGTCCGAGCCGAGCGCGCCCTCGAGGGTCGGGGCGAGCGTGGCCAGCTGGTTGTCGACGCCCATCGTGCCGTCGGGCGAGGTGAAGTCGGGCTGGAAGCAGCCCTCCGCGTCCGTGTCGTCGCTGACGCGGCCGTCGAGGTCGAAGCCGTTGACGACGCCGGGCGGGTCCTCGGTCGGGATCACCAGGTCGTCGGCCACGAAGAAGCAGTCGTCGCCGCCGCAGTCGAGGTCCATCGGCTCGGCGCCGCCGCCGTCCATGTCCATGCCGGCGTCCGTGCCGGGATCCACACCATCATCGTCGCCGCATCCGGCGAACACGAGGCTGCTCGAAAGGAGCGCACCCCAAGCCAAATTCTTCCAATCCATCCCGATTGCCTCCTTCGTGGGCGGAAAGTCGCACCCCACCGGGTGGCGGGCTTTTACCACGCGCCAAATCCGGCCCACAAGCAAGTTGCTGAGAAACCTATCACGGAACGATTCCGCTGGCAGACACGGGGCATTCTCGGGTGGAGCGCCCCGCTCCGGCTCGCCCCGCGGTCACCCCGACACGCGGCAAAACGAGCCCTCTTCACCATAGGCGCCGGCAGCCTAGCCGGCCGCGTCAGTGAGTGCCACAACGCGCGCTTCGCGCGCGGGGGTCGGTGGCGCGCTTCGCGCGCGGGGGTCGGTGGCGCGCTTCGCGCGCG
>PABA01000059.1 GCA_002699025.1 Sandaracinus sp.
CGAGCGCGAGCGCACCCTCGAGCGGCTCAGCCGCGCCGCCGCCGCGGCCCGGCGGAGCGGGCGCGAGCTCGAGGCGCCGGCGCAGCGCCGCCTCGCCGAGGCGCTCGAGCGCGCGGCCGCCGCGCTCACGGCGGGAGACGACGCGCGCGCCGCCGAGGCCCTCGAGCGGGCCGCCGCCCGCGCCGCGCGCCTCGGTGAAGCCCGCGCGCGGGAGGCCCGCGCGGCGGAGGCGCTGGCCCGCCTCCTCGAGCGCGCCGGCGCCCTCGAGCGCGCCGTGCAGCTCGCCATGATGGGCCGGGACGGCGAAGGGGAGGGCGAGGGCCCCGGCCTCGCGCTCGGCGATGGAGCCGGCGGCGAGGGCGCCGGGGAAGGGGGCCAGGACGCGCGCCGCGGTCTGGCCGCCGGCCTCGCTGCGCGGCTCGCGGCCCTCGGCCTCGCGGAGGGGCCCGCCGCCGCCGGCGGGCCCGGTCGGCGCGGCCCCGGCTCCGGCTCAGCGCGCGCGAGCGGCCTCGAGGCGCGGGGCGATCTCCACGCCCGCAGCGTCATCCGGGAGGGCGAGCGCGCCGTTCAGGCGCTCCGCGGCCTCGGCGCCGGCGGCGAGGCCGAGACCGGCTACGCGGACGTCTATCCGGGCTACGGCGCCATCGCCGAGGAGGCCCTCGCGCGCGAGGACGTGCCCGCCGCCCGCCGCGCCGCCGTGCGCGCCTACTTCGAAGCCATCCGCCCCGGCGCGACGTCGGGCGACGAGGACGAGAGCACCCGCCCCGCGGGAGAGGAAGACGAGCGATGAAGGACGCCGCCCTGGAGGAGCCGCGCGCCGCGGCCACGCACGCCCGCGACGCGCACCCTCGTGACGCCGACGACAGCGGCCCGCGCCCGCTCGACGCGCTGCAGGCGCCGGAGCGCGAGGCAGAGGCGCGACTCGAGCGCGCGCGGGAGGTGGGGCAGCGCCTGCTCGATGGGCTCCGCGCCGTCATCCTCGGCCAGGACGCGGCCCTCGAGCACGTCGTCACCGCGCTCCTCGCCGGCGGCCACGTGCTCCTCGAGGGCGCCCCCGGCCTCGGGAAGACGCAGCTCGTCCGCACCCTCGCCGGCCTCGTCGGCGGCGAGTTCCACCGCATCCAGTTCACGCCCGACCTGATGCCGAGCGACGTCCTCGGCACCTCGCTCGTCGTCGCGGTGGAGGGCGGCGGCAAGGACCTCGCCTTCCGGCCAGGGCCCATCTTCGCGCACCTCGTCCTCGCCGACGAGATCAACCGCGCCACGCCGAAGACCCAGTCCGCGCTCCTCGAGGCCATGGCCGAGCGGCAGGTCACCGTCGAGGGCCGCGCCCGCCCGCTCCCGCGCCCCTTCTTCGTACTCGCCACGGAGAACCCGATCGAGATGGAGGGCGTCTACCCGCTCCCGGAGGCGCAGCTCGATCGCTTCCTCGTGAAGCTCGTCCTCGAGATGCCGGACCTGGACACGCTCGCGCGCATCGGCGCCCGCGCGGAGGAGCCGGTCGCGCCGGGGCCCCTCAGCTCGCCCGAGGAGCTCGCCGCCGTGCAGGCGACGGCCCGCCGCGTGCCCTCGGCCCCGCACGTGCAGCGCTACGCGGCGCGGCTGGTCCTCGCGACCCACGGGCCTTCGGAGGTGCGCTTCGGCGCCGGGCCGCGCGCCGTGCAGGCGCTGATGGCCTGCGCCCGGGTCCGCGCGCTCCTCGAGGGGCGCGCCGCCGTGGCCGTGGACGACGTCCGCGGCGTGGCCCTCCCCGTGCTGCGGCATCGGCTGGCCCTCGGCTTCGAAGCCGAGGCGAAGGGGCGGCGCGCGGAGGACGTGGTCCACGCGGTGCTCGAGACGACGCCGGTGGAGGAGGAGGCGTGAGCGAGCGGACCCTCGATCCGGGCGATGGGCTCCTGGCGCCGGCCTTCCTCGCGCGCCTCGCCCAGCTCCAGCTCCTCAGCCGCCGCCTCGCCGAGGCGCGCCGCCGCGGTCGCCGCCAGACCCGGCGCGCTGGCGCGGGCCTCGAGGCCATCGACGTGCGCGCCTACGCGCCCGGTGACGATCCGCGGCGCATCGACTGGAAGGCCTACGCCCGCTTCGAGCGCCTGCTCGTCCGCGTCGTCGCCGACGAGGCCCCGCTCCGCCTCGGCCTGGTGCTCGACACGAGCGGCTCGATGGCCTTCGGCGCTCCGAGCAAGCTCCGTCAGGCCGCGCGCGTCGCCGCCGGCCTCGCGGCGGTGGCCCTCGGCGCGGAGGATCGCGTCGCCGCCCTCGCCGCCGCCGACGCGCCCCGCCTCGTCACCCGCGCCAGCGGGGGCCGCCGCGGCCTCCAGCAGCTCCTCGGCGCGCTCGAGGGCCTCGGCGCCGGGCGCGGTACCTCCCTCGCCACCGCGGCCTCGGCCGCCACGGGAGCCCTCGGCGGGCGCGGGCTTTGCGTCGTCCTCAGCGATCTCCTCGACCCGGCCGGCGCCCTCGCCGGCGCCCGCGCGCTCCGGCTCCGGGGCCACGAGGTCGCCCTCGTCGAGGTGCTCACGCCCGAAGAGCTCGACCCGCCGGACCTGGCCGGTTGCGAGCTCGAGGACGCGGAGACCGGCGATCTCCTCGAGCTCCCGCCCGAGGGGGCCCTCGCGGCGTACCGGGAGTGCCTCGAGGCGCACCGGGAGGCGCTCGACGCGGAGGCCGCCGAGCTCGGCGTGCCCGTGCTCCGCGTGACCACCGCGGACCCCTTCGACGCCGTCGTCGTGCGCGCCCTCGAGGCGGGGCTCCTCCGCGGCGCCGGCCTCGCCGGTCGGGAGCGCGCCGCGTGAGCTTCGCCGCGCCGCTCTTCCTCGCCGGCCTCGCGCTCCTCCTGCCGGTCGTCGTCGCCTTCCTCGTGAAGCGCCGCCGGCGCGTCGTGCGCGTGCCGAGCGTGCTCCGCTGGCAGGCCGTCGCCCTGGCCCGGCATCGGAGCCGGCGCCTCCGCCACCTGAGCCGCTGGGCGGCGCTCGTCGCCTGCGTCCTGGCCGTCGGGCTCCTCGCGCTCGCCGCGGCCCGGCCGCTCGGCGCGGGCACGGGCCAGACCACCGTGGTGGTCGTCGACACCTCGGCCTCCATGGGCGGGCTCGAGGCGGACGCGCCGCTCGCCGAGGCCCGCGAGGCCGTGGCCGAGCTCCTCCGGCTGCGCGGGCCCCACGATCGGGTCGCGCTCGTGGCCGCCGGGGACGCGCCGGCGCGCCTCGCCGGGCCGACGAGCGACGGCGCCCTGCTTCGCGCCGGGCTCGGTCAGCTCGCCCCCTCGCGCGAGGGGGACGTGGCCGGCGCGCTCCGGCTCGCCGCGCAGCTCGCCGCCGCCGAGGAGGACGCGCGCATCCTGCTCCTCCACGACGGCGGGGCGGATCTCACGCGCCTCGACGGGGCCCTGCCCGTGCCGCTCGAGGAGCGGGTCTGGGGCGAGGGGCGCGAGAACCTCGGCCTCAGCGTGCTCGCGGCGCGCCCGGCGCCGGACGCCCGGAGCGACGGCGACCGGGAGGTGCTCGTGGCCGTGAGCGCGGCCGGGGAGCGGCTGCGGCGCGCCCGCGTGACGCTCCTCGGCGACGGCGTGCCGCTGGCGACGGAGACGGTGCAGGTGCCGCCCGGGGAGGAAGGCGAGCTTCGCCTCCGCGTCCGCCTGCCGGTGGCGCGGATCGAGGCGCGGGTCGCGCCGGCCGATGGGCTCGGCGACGCGCTCCCGGGCGACGATCGCGCGGCGCTCGCGCTCGGCCGGGTGGGGGCGCCTCCCGTGCGTCTGCTCGTCGGCGCGGGCGCGGGCGGCGGCGCGGGCGAAGGCGGAGGCGAGAGCGCGGCGCGCTTCTTCGCCGAGCGGGCCCTCCGGGCGGCCGGCGTCACGGACCTCGCGACGCTCGAGGAGGGCGAGGCGCCACCGGAGGACGCCGTCGTCGTGAGCCTCGGCGCGCCGGCCCGCCTGCCCGCGCGGCCGCTCCTGGTGCTCGGCGGTGGGGGCGGAGCGCGCGGCCGCTGGCCCGAGGGCGTGCGCCCGCTCCCGCCCCTCGAGGGCGCCGCGACGGCGCTCCGACGCGTCGACGATCGGCACCCGCTCATGCGCGGCGTCTCCCTCGACGGGGTGACCATCGTGCGCGCCGAGGCCCTCGACCCCGGCGAGGGCGAGGCCCTGGTCGAGCTCGACGGCGCGGGCGAGGGCGGCGCCGTCGTGAGCGCGGGCGGCGTCGGGCGGGGGCGCTGGGCCCACCTCGGCCTCGCGCCCGATGGCTCGGACGTGGTGCTCCGCGTCGCCTACCCGGTGCTCGTCGCGAACGCCCTCGCGTGGCTCGGCGGCGGGGGCGCCATGACCGTGGCCGAGACCGCGCCGCGCGGCGAGATCGCGCTCGCGTCCGCGCCGCCCACGGGCGCCAGCCCGGCCTCGCTGCCGAGCCTGCCCGTGCCGCCCCTGCCCGTGCTCTTCGCGGCGCTCGCCGCGCTGCTGCTCGCCCTCGAGGGCGCCGCCTACGCGAAGGGGTGGGTCCGATGAGCCGCCTCCTTCGCGCGCCGCGCCGGCGGCCGAGGCGCGCCCGGCGGGCCGCCCTCGCGCTCCGCGCCTTCGCCGTGCTCCTGGTGCTCGCGGCGCCCCTCGCCCCCGATCGCGCCCGCCCCTCGGAGCGCCGCGCGCTGGTGGTCGTGCACGACGCCTCCTTCAGCATGGGGCCGAGCGCCCAGGCAGCGGCCGTGGCCTGGCTCGACGCCGCCCGCGCCGCCGCCGAGCGCGAGGGCGTGGAGCTCGGCGTCGTGCGCGTCGCCGACCGGGCCGAGCTCGTGCGACCGGTCGGGGGCGAGGCCCGCGAGGGCGCCAGGCCGCCGATCGAGGCGGGCACCGATCTCGCCGCGGGCGTGCGCCTCGGCGCGGCGGCGCTTCCCCAGGAGGGGTCGCGCCGGCTCGTGCTCCTCACGGACGGCCGGGAGACGCGCGGAGACGTCCGCGCCGAGGTCGCTCGCGCGGCGGCGGAAGGGATCGCCGTGGACGTGGTGGGCCTCGGCGAGGCGCGCCCGACGCTCACCCGCCTCGGCGCGGCGACCCCGCTCACCCGCCGGGTGGCCGAGGGCGCGTCCGTCGAGGTCGCCGTCGACGTGCACGGCGCGCCGAACGAGCGCGTGCGCGTCGACTGGTACCGGGACGGCGATCGGGTGGGGAGCCGCTGGCTCACCCTCGACGCCGAGGGCCGGACGCGCGACGTGCTCACGGACCGGCGCGCGCCCGCCGGCATGCACCAGTACGAGGCGCAGATCCTCGAGGCCGACGGCGGGGACGGAGGCACGGCCGGCGTCGATCGCTCCCGGCGGCGCGCGGCGGCGCTGGTCACGGGCAAGCCGAAGGTGCTCGTCGTCACGCTCCTCGGCGAGCGCCCGACGCTCCTGGTCGACGCCCTCCGGCAGGCCGACGCCGACGTCGAGCACCTCCAGCTCGCGGACCCGGACGGGAGCGGCCGCGCCGAGCGCCTCGACGCGGCGCGCCTCTCGGGCGTGGACCTGGTCGTCCTCGCCGATCTCCCGCTCGAGCGCCCGGGCGAGGTCAGCCTCATCGGTGGGCTCTCCGCCGACGCGCAGCGGGCCCTCGTCGAGTACGTGAGCGAGCGCGGCGGCGGTCTCTTCGTGACGGGCGGCGCCTTCGGCCTCGGCCCGGACTGGGCCGACGCGCCCCTCACGCGCCTCCTGCCGGTCGGCATCCAGGACCAGGGCGAGCTGGACGATCCGCCCGTCGCGCTCGCCGTCATGCTCGACCGCAGCGGCTCCATGGGCATGCGCGTCGGCACGCACACCAAGATGGAGCTCGCCGTGGAGGCGAGCCTCGCGGCGGCGGCCGCGCTGCGGAGCGGCGATCGGGTCGCCATCGCGGCCGTCGACGTGGCCTCGACCTGGCACCAGCCGCTCCGTCCGGTGGAGGCGCTCGTGGAGCGCCGCGAGCGCGTGCGCGGCATCCGGGCCGGCGGCGGCGGCATCTACGTCTACACGGCGCTCGTCGACGCCTACCAGGCGCTCCAGGACGCGCCCGAGCCCATCCGCCACGTGATCCTCTTCAGCGACACGGCCGACAGCGAGGAGCAGTGGCAGGGCTGCCCCTTCCGCCCCTGCAGCCGGCGCCTGCCCTGGGCCGTCGACCTCGCCCGGGACGCGCGCGCCACGGGCGTGACCACCAGCGTGGTCGGCATCGGCCGCGCCCGCGACACGGACACGACCTTCCTCCAGGAGCTCGCGGCGGCCGGGGGCGGGCGCTTCTACCTGACGAGCCAGGGGACGGACCTCCGCCGCATCTTCGTCACGGAGACGCGCGCGGCCGCCCTCTCGAACCTGCGCGAGGAGCCCACGCCCGTCGCGCTCGCCCAGGAGAGCCCGATGACGCGCGGCCTCGGCGCCTTCCCGGCGCTGAACGGCTTCGTGGAGAGCACGCCGCGGCCGACGGCGGACACGGCGCTGGTCACGGATGGGGGCGAGCCGCTCCTCGCCTCCTGGCGCTACGGGCTCGGCACGGTGGTCGCGTTCACGAGCGACGCGGGCGGGCGCTGGTCGCGGGCCTGGGGCGACTGGCCCGGGGCCGGGCAGCTGATGCGGCAGATCGCGCGCCACGCGCAGCGCCAGCGCGCGCCGGCCCAGGCGGACGCGCGGCTGATGCTGGACGGGCGGCAGCTCGAGCTCGGCGTGGACGTGCCCGCGGGGGAGGCGCCGCCGGCCCAGCTCGAGCTCTTCGCCTACGGCGCGGACGGCGAGGCGGAGCCGCTCCCGGCGCGGCTCGAGCGGGCGGGGCCGGGTCGCTGGGCGGCGCGCGTGCAGGCGCCGGCGGGGCCGGGCGGCGGAGGGCCGACGGTGGCGCTGGCGCGGATCCGCGACGCCCGGGGGCACCTGCTCGGAGAGGTGGTCGCGGAGCAGACGAGCGCCAGCGAGCTCGCCGGCCTCGGGCCCGACGCGCCGCGCCTCGACGCGCTCGCGCGGGAGGGCGGGGGGCGGCGCGATCCGGAGCCGGCGGAGGCGGCGTCGGCGGTCGGGGCGTCTGCCCCGGTCCCCGAGCCGACCTGGCCCTGGATGCTCCTCGCAGCGGCGCTGCTGGTCTGCGTGGACCTCGGCGTGCGTCGCCTCGAGGGGCGGGCGAAGGGGCGCGCGGGCAGGGGATCGGCGGCGGCGGATCCGGCGCCGGTGGGGGCGCGGTCGGGCGGAGAGGAGGAGGTCGTGGAGCGTCGGCGCGCGGCGTGACGCACGGGGCGACGCAGGGCGCCGGGGGGGGGAGCGCGCCGAAGGGTGGGGCGCGAGGCCGAGCCGAAGCGCCAGCGTGGCGCGAAAGCATCAGCGGGAGCCCGAGCGTCGAGCGAGCGCGAGCCGAAGCGCGAGCGTGGAGCCCAAGCGTGGAGCGCGAGCGTCGAGCGCGAACCGAAGCGCGAGCCGAAGCGCGAGCGCGGAGCGGGAGCACCAGCGGGAGCCCGAGCGCCGAGCGAGCCCGAGCGTGGAGCACGAGCCGAAGCGCAGAGCGCGAGCGTCGAGCGAGCGCGAGCCGAAGCGCGGAGCGCGAGCGTGGAGCGCGAGCGGAAGCGCAGAGCGTGAGCCGAAGCGCAGAGCGCGAGCGTCGAGCGCGAGCCGGAGCGCAGAGCGCGAGCCGAAGCGCGAGCGTGGAGCGGAAGCGCAGAGCCGAAGCGCGAGCGTGGAGCCCGAGCCGGCGCGGGTGGCGGACTGCCTCGTGACCCGGGGGCGCGACCTCGTGAAACGGCGAAGGCCGCGCCCCCGAAGGGACGCGGCCTCGCTCGTCGGTCGCGCGGCGCTCCGCGCGGGGCCTACTCGGCCGCCTGCGCGGGCGGGTCGACGATGACGAACTCCACGCGCCGGTTGGCCGCCTGGCCCTCCCGCGTGTCGTTCGACTCGATCGGCTGCATCTCCCCGAAGCCCTGCGCCTCCAGCCGCTCCCGCTCGATGCCCCGCTCCACGAGCCACTCGAGCACGGCCTGCGCCCGCTCCTCGCTGAGCACCTGGTTCCGCTCGCGCGACGCCCGGTTGTCCGTATGCCCCTCGACCCGCACCTTCCGGATCTGCGGGTTCGCCGCGAGCACCGACGCGACCTCCACGAGGATCGGCGCCGCGCTCCGGCGCAGCCGCGCCGAGTTCGTCCGGAACTGGATCCGCTGGAGGATCTGGATCCGCCCCTCCTCGACGCGCACGGCCACCGGGCAGCCGTTCGCCTCCGCCTCGCCGGGCGCCGTCGGACACTCGTCCGTCTCGTCCGGCACCCCGTCCTGGTCGTTGTCCGGGTCGGGGCAGCCGTCCTCGTCCTCGAAGCGATCCCGATCCTCGGGCTCGTTCACGCACTGGTCTTCCGCGTCGATCACCCCATCCGAGTCCGCGTCCGCCGGCTCCTCCGGGCAGCCATCCTCGTCCCGGTCGCCGTCCATGTCCTCGGCCTCGTCCGGGCACTCGTCCGCCTCGTCGGCGATCCCGTCCCGATCGTTGTCCGGGTCGGGGCAGCCGTCGCCGTCCTGGTAGCCGTCCGCGTCCTCCGCCTCCATGGCGCAGGCGTCCGCCTCGTCCAGCACGCCGTCCCCGTCGTTGTCCGGGTCGGGGCAGCCGTCGGCGTCCTCGAACTCGTCCACGTCCTCGGGCTCGCTCGGGCAGCCGTCGGCCTCGTCGAGGATCCCGTCCCCGTCCGTGTCGGGCGGCGGCTCCTCCTCCATGCCGAAGGCCATCGCCCCGGTCACGCCGATGACGAGGTACTGCCCATCGTGCGGCCCGAGGTTGTCCCCGTTCGGCTGGAAGACGTGCGCGTAGCGGACGAAGGGCCCGACGCGGATCGCGTCGGTGATCCGGAACTCCGCGCCGAGGTCGATCTCGAGCCCCGGACGCGGCTCCTCGCCGGTGATGGCGAAGGCCGCCCGCACGCTGCCGTAGAGGTCGACGAGCTCGAGCTCGGGCAGCGGGTGGATCCGCGCGCCGACCGAGAGCGCGTACACGCTCCCGAAGTCCACGGCGTCCGCATCCGAGGCGAAGAAGTAGGCGCCGAAGTGCCCCTCCAGACCGACGTAGTCGTGCAGCCGGTACTCGTACCCGAGGCCGCCCCCGCCGCCGAGACCGTAGAGATCCCGATGCGGGTCGCTCAGCGTGAAGCTCAGGCCGAGCTCGGCGCGGACCGTGTGCGTGGGCACCTGCGCCCGGGCCTCACCCGTGAAGGCGACGCCCAGGACGAGGACCAGCGCGGCGAAGGCGAGCGTGAGAGCGCGCATCAGGGACAGCTCCAGCCGAGGGTGTAGTCACGCACGACCGGGGTGCTCCCGGGCTCGCCCGCGAGGATGGTCGTGAGCCGGAAGTACCGGCCCGGCGTCACGCCCGCGCCCATGAAGGCCGTGAGCACGTCGGCCGGCGTACCGTCGGTCGGCGCCTCGGCGATGGTCACGGCGTCCGCCGTGGCGAGCCCGGCGATGGTGTCCGCCGTGCGGCCGACGAAGGTGACCGTCGTGCCCGCCGGGGTGTCGACGCCGAACCCGAGCGTCTCCCAGGTCGGCGAGTCGCAGAGCGCGTCGAAGGTCTCGTCGTAGGTGCCCGTCGCGATGACCGTCCGCCTCACGCCGCCCGTGAAGTCCGAGTAGCTGTAGACCTGGTTGGGCCCGGTGGAGGTCGTCACGTCGCCCGTGGCCGGGTCCACGCGGAAGAGCGCGGTCGGCGTGTTGTAGTTCGCGTACCAGATGATGCCGCTCGAGTCCGCGCCCACCGCCGAGGCGCCCGTGTAGCCGCCCGGCATGGTGATCTGCGTGATCTCCGCCGTGTCGATCAGCCCGTTCGGCACGAAGGCGTCCGCGTCCCAGTAGGCGAGGCGCATGGGGCTCGCGTCGACGGCGGCCCAGACGCGACCGACGCTGTCGACGGTGATGCCGCGCAGCAGGCTGCCGCCGCCGGGGATGGCGAGGCTGCCCGTCGACTGGCCCGTCGCCGGGTCGTAGCCCTGGATGTTGTTCGCGTAGGAGAACCAGAGCCGCCCGTTGGCGTCGGCGGTCATGCCGTAGTGGAGCCAGTTGGGCGTACCGGCCGGCCGCGGGACGGTCACGGTGGTCGCGGTCGGGGCCGCGGAGGTCGTGTCGAAGACCGCCAGGCTCGTCGTGCCGAGGCCGCTCGCGTAGAGCGTCCCGTCCGAGAGGACGATGGCGCCGTAGGGGTTGATGGAGACGCCGACGGGCCCGAGGAGCACCGCGCCCGTGTCCGGGTCGAGCTTCCAGAACTGCCGCGTGTTGTAGGCGCCGACCCAGGGGTAGCCCTCCGGGTGCTCCGTGTCGCCCGCGTCGATGGCGAGCGCCCGGAGCACGGCGTTGCTCGGGCCGACCGGGGCCGTCCAGAGCACGCACTCGTCCTCGTCGAAGGGCAGGGCCGTCGAGCCGGTCGAGGTGTCGATCATCCCGTTGCCGTTCCGGTCGACGCAGTCGTCGATGTTGGCGGCGATCTTCGTGACCGTGCCCTGCATGCTGAAGCCGCGGTTGGCCACGTAGGCGTCCCCGCTGCCGTCCACGACGACCCGGCTCGGCATGTTGCAGCCGTTGTTCCAGCAGCAGGAGCCGACGCACTCCCCGGACGGCAGGCCGACGCGGTAGCGCCCGACCTCCGTGTTGGTGCGCGCGTCCCACTTGCTCATGGAGCTCTCGGCCGTGTTCGGGATCCAGAGGAAGTCGTCGACCGCGGCCGTCGAGTCGAGCACGAGGCCGCCCGCGTCCATGTCGTAGTCCGTGCCGCTCCGGTCGCCCGTGGAGAACTCGTCGTCCTCGCGGGTCGACGTGGTCTGGATGCAGGCGCCGCCCATGCAGACGTCGCCGGCGCCGCAGGTGCTGCCGCAGGCGCCGCAGTTCAGCGCGCTCCCGACGAGCGAGGTCTCGCAGCCGTCGCCGCCGGCCATGCCGAGGTCGCCGTTGCAGTCGCCGAAGCCCGGCTCGCAGAAGTAGCTGCACGAGCCCCCGATGCAGACGCCGGCGGACTCGGGCGCCATCGCGCAGGTCGTGCCGCAGCCGCCGCAGTTCGCCGGGTCCGTGTCCGTGTCGACGCAGGAGCCGCTGCAGTCGCTCAGGCCGCTTCCGCAGGAGGCCACGCAGGCGCCCAGGCTGCAGACCTCGCCCGCGCCGCAGGCGTTGTCGCAGGCGCCGCAGTGCAGCCGGTTGCTCTGCGTGTCGACGCAGCCGCCGGCGCAGAGGTCCGGGGTCGCGCCGCCGCAGCCGAGCGTGCAGGCGCCGCCGATGCAGACCTCGCCGCTCGGGCAGGCGTCGTCGCAGGCGCCGCAGTGGAAGCGGTTGGTGTCCGTGTCCACGCAGGCCGCGCCGCAGAGCGTGGGCGTGTCGCCGCCGCAGGAGAGGCCGCAGGTGCCGCCCGAGCAGACCTCGCCGGCCGCGCAGGGCATGTCGCAGCCGCCGCAATGGGCGCGGTCCGTGTCCGTGTCCACGCAGGCGCTGCCGCACTGGGTGGGGGTGTCGCCGCCGCAGGAGAGGCCGCAGGCGCCGTCGGAGCAGACCTCACCGGCCGCGCAGGGCATGTCGCAGCCGCCGCAGTGCCGGCGATCCGTGTCCGTGTCCACGCAGGCGCTGCCGCAGAGCGTCGGGGTGTCGCCGCCGCAGGAGAGGCCGCAGCTGCCGTCGGAGCAGACCTCGCCGGCCGCGCAGGGCATGTCGCAGCCGCCGCAGTGGGCGCGATCCGTGTCCGTGTCGACGCAGGCGCTGCCGCACTGGGTGGGGGTGTCGCCGCCGCAGGAGAGGCCGCAGGCGCCGTCGGAGCAGACCTCGCCGGCGTCGCAGGGCATGTCGCAGCCGCCGCAGTGGGCGCGGTCCGTGTCCGTGTCCACGCAGGCCGTGCCGCACTGGGTGGGGGTGTCGCCGCCGCAGCTCAGCGAGCAGGTGCCGTCGGAGCAGACCTCACCGGGGCCGCAGGGCATGTCGCAGCCGCCGCAGTGCTGGCGGTCCGTGTCCGTGTCCACGCAGCGCGTGCCGCACTGGGTGGGGGTGTCGCCGCCGCAGGAGAGGCCGCAGGCGCCATCGGAGCAGAGCTCGCCGGCGCCACAGGGCATGTCGCAGCCGCCGCAGTGGTTGCGGTCGATCTGCGTGTCGACGCAGCGGGTGCCGCAGAGCGTCGGCGTCTCTCCGCCGCAGGCGAGGCCGCAGGTGCCGTCGGAGCAGAACTGACCCTCCGGGCAGACGTTCCCGCAGGAGCCGCAGTTGGTGCGGTCGGTCTGCGTGTCGACGCAGGCGTCGTCGCAGAGCGTGGGCGTGGTGCCGCCGCAGGAGAGGCCGCAGGCGCCGCCGGAGCAGACCTCGCCCTCGGCGCACTCGACGCCGCAGGCGCCGCAGTGGTCGCGGTTGCTGTCCGTGTCGACGCAGGAGTCGTCGCAGCGCACGGGGGTGGAGCCGCCGCAGGAGAGGCCGCAGGTGCCCTCGCTACAGACCTCGCCCTCGGCGCACTCGACGCCGCAGGCGCCGCAGTGATCCACGTCGCTCGAGAGATCCGCGCAGACGTCGCCGCACTGGGTCTCGGCGGCGAGGCAGGGAAGCTGGCAGCTCCCCTCGCGGCAGACCTCGTCGGCCCCGCAGGTCACGCCGCAGGCGCCGCAGTTGGCGTCGTCCGTCGACGGATCCACGCACATCCCGTCGCAGGGGATGTTGCCCGAACCCTCCACGCATTCGACGCCTGCGTCCGAGTCGGGTCCACCGACGATCGGATCGCCACACGCCACCACGAGCGACAAACAAGCCGCTCCAAGCCACCATCCACGCATACCCGCCTCCACGCTGTCTCCCCCACACACCACCTGGGGGACAGGCAGCATGACAGTGACGGTGTACTATTTCAATACATAAATACGGGATTCCCCGGACAGGCCCTTCAGGGGGATCCCCGGGGTCGCTCTGCGGGGGTCTCGCGGGGTCTCGCGGGGGTCTCGCGGGGTCTACGGGGGGTCTACGGGGGGTCTACGGGGCGGTCTCCGCGACTCGAACCGTCCCGTCCTCGCGCTCGGTCACCGTCCAGCCGCCGCCCGCGAGCTCCTGCAGCAGCCCCTCCTCCCGGCGCAGGAGCAGCTCGGCGGGCGCCGTCCGGAGCCGCACCACCTTCGCCTCGCCGGCCCGCTCGGCCACGCCCGCCAGCGCCTCCGGCAACCACCCCCAACGCGCGAAGTGCGCCACGCTCAGCTCCGGCAGCGCCCCGTGGTCGACGCAGCTCTGCGTGGCCGTGGAAGGGCGCCCCTCGACCTTGCTGTTCAGCGCCGTGAGCACCTGCTCGATCGGGCCCCGGGTCCGGAGCCGCGCCTCGAGCGTGCGGACCTGCCGGTTCTCGAAGCCCTCCTGGAGGGGCACTCCGTCGGCGAGGCGCGCCAGGCGCGCCCGGAACTGGTCGTTCGGGAAGCGCGCGCGGGGCTCGGCGATCGCCTCGCGGAGCGTCCAGCGGAAGAGGTGGCCGCGGGGCGCATGACCGGTGGCCGTCGGAGGCACCCACCCCTCGCGGGCGAAGACGCGGACGAGCGTGGAGCTCGCGTGGGGCTCGCCCGCGAGCTCGAGCAGCTCGGAGGGGACGGGCGTTCCGTCGCGCTCGGCGTCGGCGCGCGCCAGGCAGGGCGGTTCGAAGCCCGCGTCCGCGAGCGAGCCCGCGGGGGCCGCCCGCGCGGCTTCGGCCCGCGCCTCCGCGTCGTCCCGTGCCTCCGCGTCGTCCTGCGCTTCCGCTTCGTCCTGCGCTTCGGCCTCGCCTTCCGAATCCCCGACGCCCTCCGGCGCCTCCACGGCCGTCGGATCGCCTTCCGTCGCCGGGTCGGGCTCGTCGCACGCCAGGAGCGCTCCCAGCGCGAGGAGGAGCCCGTTCGCCATCGCCTGCCGCGCGGTCTGCATGGCTCGCTTGTATCGCGAGCCGGGGTCCCGGCTCCAGGTGCGCGAGCCGCATTGACGCGCCGCCGTCTCCCCTCCACGTTCCGGCGACCATGGCGCGCGTTCGATTCGAGCCCAGCGGCTACGAGACCGAGATGGCCCCCGGGGCCGCCTTCATCGACCTGACCGACGAGCATCCGGAGGCCGAGGTCCCCTACTCCTGCCGCTCCGCCAGCTGCGGCACCTGCCGCGTGCAGGTGAAGCAGGGCGCGGAGGCCATGCTCCCGCCCGAGGACGACGAGCTCGAGGTGCTCGAGATCTTCGGCGACGAGGGCGACGTGCGCCTCTGCTGCCAGCTGAAGCTCGCCAAGGAGACGGACCTCGTCGTCCTCGAGGTCTGCGACCCCTGAACCGTCCGATGGAGTCGCGGATTGCAATTTCATTTGCGTCCCCTCCATCGATCCACTACCTAACCCGGCCCCTGGCCAGGTGGACGTCACCGGCGGGGCACTGAGGAAGAACGATGGCCGTTCCGAAGCGAAGGACCTCCCGCATGAAGCGGGATCAGCGCCGCGCGAACCACGACAAGGTGACCGCGCCGGAGCTGGTGGAAGTCGAATACAACGGGCAGGTGGTGGTGGTGCCGCGCCGCATCGCCAAGGCTCTGCCTTACCTCACCGAGCGCGAGCTCGAGAACCTGGGAGTCGAGCTGTGAAGGTCGTCAACTCGCTCAAGAGCGCCAAGAAGCGCCACCCCGATTGCCGCGTCGTCCGCCGCCGGGGCCGCGTCTACGTCATCTGCAAGTCGAACCCGCGCTTCAAGGCGCGCCAGGGCGGCAGCAGCCGCAAGGGCAGCAAGTAGCGCCCCCTGCGGAGCGCCCGGCGCGCTCCGACGTTCGACCCCCCTCGCCCTGCCGCGTGCTCTTCGAGCCGTGAGCGGGGCGTTGGCGTTCCGTCCCTGGCGCGGCCTCGCCGAAGAGCGCGCGCCGGGCGAGCTGACCCCGCGCCGCCCCTCGCCTCCCGGGCTCGCCGACGACAGGGAACACCGACAAGAAAGAACACCGGCGCCGGACCGACGCGAGGCCGTGTCCCTTTGCTCGATTCGAACGTCGTTCGCGTCCTGAACGAGGACTTCTCAGATCTCCTCAGAACCGTCTCGGGTCGGGGCCGCCTAGCTTGCGAGCGTGCCCAGCGCCCCCGAGCCCGCTTCCCCCGCCGTCGACCGGTCGGCCTCCGATCCCTGGCAGGCCGATCGGCTTCGCCAGCACGTCCTCTTCGTCCGGAACGCCCTGCGCGGGCTCGGCGCGGGCGGGGCGGAGGTCGCCGATCTCACCCAGGAGGTCTTCCTGGTGGCGCACCGGCGCCGGGCGGTCTTCCAGCCCGAGCGGAGCTCCTTCCGGAGCTGGCTCTATGGCATCGCCCGGCGCGTCTTCTGGACGCACTGTCGCACGCTGCGGCGCCGACCGGTGGCGACGGAGCTCGAGCCGGACGGAGTCCGCGATCCGCATCCCTCCCCCGAGGCCCACGTGCTCGAGGGCGAGGCGCTCGAGCGGATCGGTCGCGCCCTCGACGCGCTCGACCCGACCAACCGCGTCGTCTTCGTGCGCTCCGCCCTCTACGACGAGCCCATCCGGGGCGTCGCGGCCGACCTCGGGCTGACCGAGCGGGCCGCCTACTCGCGCGTTCACCGGGTGCGCTCGGCCCTCCGCGCCGCCTGAGCGTCCGCGCTCACCGCCTCTTCGCGCCTGGCGCCCGTCGGTCGGGGCTCTTGCCGCGATCGCCTCGGGTCGACACCCTGCCGATCGCCTCGTCCGCCGATCGCCTCGTCCGCCGGTCGCGTCCGCCCTGCCAGCGCTCGCTCAGCCCTGCACGCGGACCGCCGGATCGAGCGCGTAGCCATCGCCTGTCGTGTGTAGCGCCCCCTCGAGGCCGAGCTTTCGGAGCGAGCGCACGGCCGTGTAGACGCGCGCCGCCGCCGCGTCCGGGAGCAGCCGCTCGCCCGGCCAGGTCGCCTCCACGATCGTCGGCACGTCCACCGGCCCCTCGCTCTGCCACGCCGCCTCGGCGAGCCGGGCGAGCAGCCGTCGGAGCACGGCCCGTCGCGCCAGGCTCACCCGACCCTCGGGCCCCTCGAGCCACCGGCCGTCGCGGTCCACGGTCCAGCGCGCCTCGGCGTCCGCCCCCGCGGGCTCCTCGCCCCGCGCGATCGCCGCGACGAGGAGCCGCTCCTCGAGGGAGCGCGGCGGGCCCCGGAAGGCCTCCCCGGGGCTCCGATGCCAGCGCAGGAGCTCGCGCGCCAACGCCTCGCTCGCGCCGCCGCCCTCGGCGACCTCCTCCACGCGCCGGAGGCCGATCGCCTCGCGGCCGATGCGGAGCTCCCCCAGGCCGCGGAAGAGCATGACCACTTCGGCGACCCGCGGGTAGGCCTCGAGGAGGAGCGGGTAGCTGTCGGCGATCGCCTCGAAGGGGCCCTGGAGGTCGCCGTCCGCCGCCCGCAGCATCGCCCGGTAGGCTCCGAAGTAGGCCGCCATGCGCGGCGGCGCGTGGGTCCGGAGCGCCTCGATGACTTCGTCGAGCGCTTCCCGTCCGTCCTCGCCGGCCGCCCAGCGCGCCACCGCCGCCGAGCCCCGGTGGAGCAGGGCCTCTTTCAGCCCGAGCTCCTCGGCGCGCCGCGCGGCCTGCTCGTACTGGCTCGCCGCGGCGCGGAGATCGCCGCGGTCCGAGTCGATGTCGCCCGCGAGCACGCGGAGGCGCCGCTCCGCGAGCGACCAGCCCCGGGCCTCCGCCAGCGGGAGCGCGTACGCGATGACCCGCATGGCCTCCTCGGGGTCTTCCGGCTTGGCGGCGCTCGCGAGGAGGAGCGCGAGCCGCATGGTCTCCTCCGGCGTCGAGGTGTCGCGCGCCTCCCACAGCGTTCGGAGCGTCGCCAGGTGCTCGGGGGCGAGCTCGCCCTCCGTGTGACGGAGCGCCGCGCGCTGACGCGCCGCCCGCCGCGCGAGCGCCTCCTCGTTCTCGAGGGCCTCGCTCCGTCCGAGCGCCTCGTCGACGGCGTCGAGCAGCTCGGGGGCGCGCTCGAGGCGTCGCACGAGGAGCGCCTCGTCGGCGAGCACCAGCAGCACCTCGAGCCGGAGCCCGAGCCGGACCGGCTCCCGGAGCCGAGGCTCGAGAAGCTGGAGCTGCTCCTCGAGCCAGCCCACGAGCGGGTGCCCGCGGAGGGCGCAGTGCGCGAGGTCGAGGGCGGCGGCGCCGAGCCGGGCCGCCGGGGCCGGGAGCCCATGGCCGCGACAGAGCGTGACCAGCCACGCCGCCATCGCGAACCAGTGTGGCAGCAGGCGCGGGTCCTTCACCGGCTCACCGGCCTGCACGACGAGCGCTTCGGCCGCCCGCTCCAGCACCTCCGGGTCGCGCGGCGCCGCGCCGAGGATCCAGGGCCCGAGCGCGACGAAGCGACGGTCCGCCGTCCGCCGGGCGAGGCCGCGCTCGACGAGGGCCTCCAGCGCCTCGGGCGGGACCCCGGCGCGAGCGAGGGCGGCGGCGGGCTGCGGTCGCGGGGCGCAGGCCAGCTGCTCGAGGGCGCGGCGCGTGGGCGCGTCCAGTTCGGCGACGCGCGCGTCGATCCACGCGGCGAGCGGGGCGGGGAGCCGGCCGGCGAGGGTCTGCTCGCGGATCTCGCTCCAGGGCCGGGACACGAGCTCGCGGACGAAGTGGTCCAGGAGGCCCGGCAGGCCCCCGGCGAGGTCGAGCAGCTCCTCGATGGCCAGCTCCTCGAGCGGGACGCCCCGACGGGCGGCGAGGGCCTCGAGGGTCGCGCGGGCGGCCTCGCGCGTCAGCGGCGGGACGTGGACCGGCACGCCCTCCGGGAGCGGCTCGCCCGGGGCCGCGAAGGCGAGGGGGGTCGTCGCCGAGGCCGCGCCGGCTTCGTCCTCGAGGGCGCAGCGCGCATGCCGGCTCGCCACCGCCCGCGCGAGCGTGCGCCGCCCGACGCCCGGGGGCCCCACGAGGACGAGCCGCGGCGCCTCCTCCTCCACCAGGCTCTCGAGGAGCTCGACGAGCCGCTCACGCCCGTGAAGGAGCTTCGCCTCGCCCGGCCCCGGCGGGCGCGTGTCCGGCGGGCGCGCCTTCGCGCGCGCGGCGTCGGTGTTCTCGCTTCGGGAAGCGCTCAAGGCGGGGTCAGTCTGCCACGGGCGCGCCCCGTGCGTGTCGGGAGGAGCCGCGCGTGAAGAAGGCCCGCGGGCGGACAACTCTCCCCGATGCCCCGCCCCGACCCCGTCCGCGCGTGGCCTTTCCGCCCGGGAGCGCGGCTGGCGAACCTGGTGCTGGAGGAAGAGCTCGAGCGCGGGGGCATGTCCGTCGTGTGGAGGGCGCGCCAGGGAACCCGCCGCGGGCCCGTGCCTTGCGCCGTGAAGACGCTCCGGCCCGAGCTCGCGCACGACCCGCTCTACGTGCGGGCGCTCCGCGTCGAGGGCGAGCTGGCGCAGGTCGTCCGCCACCCCCACGTGGTGCGCTGCTTCGGCGCGGGCGAGCACGGTGGCGTGCCCTACCTGGTCTTGCAGCTCGTCGAGGGAGTCGCGCTCCACGCCGTGCTGCGCGAGCTGGCGCGCCGTCGCATGCGGCTGCCGGTGCCCTGGGTCGCGCGCATCGGCGAGCGCGTCGCCCGGGCGCTCCACGCAGCGCATACGAGCCGGGCGCCCGACGGCCGGCCCATGCCGATCGTCCACCGGGACGTGTCGCCCGCCAACGTCATGCTCGACACGCGCGGGAAGCTCTGGCTCTTCGACTTCGGCGTGGCGAAGGCCGTCGTCGAGGGGGCGGAGCGCTCGGCGGTGTTCAAGGGGCGCGTGGGCTACGCGGCGCCCGAGCAGCTGGCGCTCGCCCAGGCGCATCCGCGCATGGACGTGCACGGGCTCGGCGTGGTCCTGCACGAGATGCTGACCGGGCGGCGGCTCTTCGCGCGGGCCGAGCTCGGGGCGCTCCGCGCGCGTCAGGAGGGCTCGGTGCCCCCGCCGTCCTCGTTCGCGGTCGGGATCCCGGCCGCGCTGGACGCGCTGGTGCTCGCCTGCCTCTCCGTGGATCCGGCGAAGCGGCCCGCCACGGCGCTCGAGGTGGCGCATCGGCTCGGGCGCCTGGTGCCCGCGGTCGACGCGCCGACGCGGGAGGAGGTGCGGGTGCTGGTCGAGGTCGTGTCGACCGGGGCGCCGGCGAGCCGGCTTCGCGCCCTCGGCTTCACGTCCCGGAGCCGCGGGCCGCGTGTCGCGCTCCCGCTCGCGCCGACGCCCACCGAGCCCCTCGAGCGCGTGCCCACGCGACCGACGGCGCGGCCTCCCGTCTTCGAGCCCGTGAGCGGCGCCTGGGCGGAGGACACGGAGCACGAGATCGAAGGCGCCCGCGCGAGGGCGGGCCCGCGGAGCGCCGACGAGACGACAGGCGGCCTCGAGAACGCCGGTCTCGAGAACGCCGGCCTCGAGAACGCCGGCCTCGAGAACGCCGGTCTCGAGGACGCCGGCCCGCAGAACGACGGCGCCGAGAACACGGGCGCCGAGAAGACCGAGCCGACGCCCCGCGACGCGAAGATCGACGCGGAGAGCGTCGGCGCTCGGGAGATCGACGCGGGCATCGGCGGGCCCGACATGGACGCGAAGGTCGAGGCGAACGAGCCGGGCGACGCGCGGAGGGCCGAGGAGCGGTCTTCGCCGAGCCCCCTCTCGCCCGTCGTGGAGGTCGAGCCGCCACCCGAGCCGGCGTGGCTCGCCCACTTCCGCCCGCTCGGCGCGTCGCCGGTGGAGCTGCGGCTCGATGGACGACGTCGGAAGAAGGAGCCGCGCGCCGTCTCCGACGAGGCCCCGCCCGCGCCCGTGGGGAGAGCCGGGGCCGCCTCCGATGGGCCGCGCCGCGTCTCGTCCCCCCCGCCAGCGTCGGGCATCAGCGGCGTGCGCCGCAAGGTGCAGCCCCCGGAGCCTGCCGCGCTGCCCCCCGAGCCACCCGACTTCCAGCCTGGCCTGGCTCCCCGCGCCGTCGCGCCGGGCGCGCCCGCGACGGGCGCGCCGCGGAGCGAGGAGCGCGTTCACCGCTGCCGGCCGATCGTCCTCGCCCTCGTCGTCTTCGCCGCGCTGGCCGCCCTCGCCGCGGTGCTCGCCCGCATCGGCTGAGGTCGCTGCCGACCGCCGCCCGCCGAGACGGAGCCGCGGTGGACGGAGCCGGAGCTGCGCTGGACGGAGCCGTGGTCGACGGAGCCGTGGTCGACGGAGTCAGACGCTGATGGCGCCCTTGCGGAAGTCCGACTGGCCGATCTTCACGTTGACCAGCGCCGGCTCCGGGCACTCGAAGGCCTCCTTCAGCGCCTTCTGCACGCCCTCCACCGTGTCGGCGAAGAAGCCGCGCCCGCCGCAGGCCTCGACCACCTTCTCGTAGGGCGTGTAGTCGAGCTGCGTCGCCACCACCCGCTCGTCGCCGAAGATCTGCCGCTGCCCGCGGTAGATCTGCGTCCAGCAGGCGTCGTTGCCGATCACGCCGACCACCTTGATGCCCTGGCGCGCCATGGCCTCCCACTCCATCCCGTGGAGCCCGAAGGAGCCGTCGCCGTACATCAGGATGACGCGGCTCTTCGGCCGCGCGAGCTTCGCCGCCATCGCGTAGCCGGGCCCGACGCCGAGCGTCCCGAGGGGCCCCGGGTCCATCCACACGCCGGGCCACTGGACCGGCAGCGTGTAGGCCGCCGTCGCGACGAAGTCGCCACCGTCGCCGACGACGATCGTGTCCTCCTCGACGTACTTGGCGACCTCCGCGCAGACGCGGAGCGGGTTCGGCGGGTCCCCGTCGGCCTCCATCTCGACCGCCATCGCGTCGAGCTTCTTCTTCTCCTCGGCGCGCACCTCGGCCAGCCAGTCGCCGCCCTTGCGCGCCTTGACCGAGGCCTGGAGCGCCGCGAGCACCTTGCCCGTGTCGCCGGGGATGCCGAGGTCCACCCCGCGGTTGTGCGCGATGGTCGACGCGTCGAGGTCGACCTGCACGACCTTCGCGTCCGGGTTGATCGCCTTGCCGTACTTCAGGCGGAAGTCGAAGGGCGTGCCGAAGATGAAGACCGCGTCGGCCTGCTTCAGGCACCAGCTCCGCGTGCGCTTGAGGTAGCAGGGGCTCTCCAGGGGGACGGCGCCGCGGGCCATGCCGTTCACGAAGGCGGGCACCTCGGCGTGCGCGAGGAAGGCCTTCAGCGCGTCCTTCTCCTCGGACCAGCGGAGCTGGCTGCCCACGACGAGCATGGGCTTCTCTGCCGCTTCGAAGATCTTCGCGGCCTCTTCGATGGCCTTCGGGTCCGGGGCCGGCGTGACGCTCGTTCGGTAGCTCGAGGGCGGCGCCGCGTCTTGCTCCTTGCCGCCCATCATCAGGATGTCGAGGGGCATCTCGAGGAAGACCGGGCCGGGCACGCCGGTGGTCGCATGCCGGAAGGCCATCTGCATGAACTCGCCGAGGCGGCGCGTCTCGGTGACGGTCGCCGACCACTTCGTGATCGGCTTCATCAGCTCGACGTGGTCCATGTCCTGGAGCGAGCCCTGGTGCTTGTTCACGGAGGGCCCGGCGCCGCCGATGATCAGCATGGGCACGCCGGCGCGCTGCGCGTTGGCGGCGGCGGTCACGGCGTCGGTCACGCCCGGGCCGGCGGTGACGAGGGCCACGCCGGGCTTGCCCGTGACGCGCGCCCAGCCGTCGGCCGCGTGGCCGGCCGTCTGCTCGTGGCGCGTGTCGACGACGCGGATGCCCTCGTCGATGCACCCGTCGTAGATGTTCTGGATGTGCCCTCCGCAGAGGGTGAAGACGTGGTCGACGCCTTCCGCCTTGATGGCCCGCGCTACGATGCGTCCGCCGTGGAACATGCGCTCCTCCTCGCCGCGCCCACCGTTCGCCGGCGGCCCCGCGACGCTGCCGGTGTACCGCGCGCCGTGCGAGCGCTTCAAGCGTGGCGGTCCGGGAGGGGGAGCCTATGAGCCGCGCGGCCGGGAGCGCGGCGCCCCTCCCCTCGGGTCGCTCGGGGAGCACGCTCCTCGTCGCCCCCGGCGGAGGCTGGCTCGCCTGCGCGCGCTTCGATCACGACGTGCACCTCTGGGCGCTCCACCCCGAGCCCGCCTGCCGCTTTCGCCTCGCGGGCCATTGGGGGGCCGTGGAGTCCCTCGCCGCCTCGCCGGACGGCGCGCGCCTGGCGAGCGCGGGCGGGGAGGGCGCCGTGCGCGTCTGGGACGTCCACGCGGGCGTGGGCACGCACGTCCTCGACACGGACGAGCGGCGCGTGTTGGCGCTCGTCTTCCTCGACCGGGACACGCTCCGCCTCGCGCTCGAGGGCGGCGCCGTCGTCGACTGGCCCCTCGGGGGCGCGCCCGTGCTCCTCCGGGTCGAGGAAGGCGCGTCCGCGGCGTGGGCGGCGAGCGGAGGCGGCTTCTGGTGGCGGGCCGGCCGGCGCGTGTGGCGGGGCGGAGCGGGCGGTGCGCAGGAGGCTGATGCGCAGGAGGCCGATGCGTGGGAGGCCGGGGCGCGGCAGGCCGAGCACGAGCTCGATCCGCGGGCGCGCCTCGTCGTGGCCGACGGGGGCGGGATCGCCTGGGGCCCGGCTCCCCTCGAGCACGTCCCCGTCGCGCACGTCTCGCGCGGGAGCGGTGGCGGCGCGGCCTGGAGCCAGCCCGGGCGCCCCGAGGCGACGCTCCTCGCCCTCGGGCCGGACGAGCTGCTCGTCGTGGGGCCGCGTCTCCAGCGTCGCGCGCGGCGGGACGGGGCGCTGCGGGGCGAGCTCGTCACGCCCCTCGGCGTCCGCGACGCGGCCTTCGGCGCCGGTCGCTGGTGGCTTCGCGCGGCCGGCGGCGCCGAGCTCCTCGCCCTCGACGCCGACGGGCATGTCACCCGCCATCGCCCCGCGGGGGAGCGCACCGAGCGCGGCGGGCAGCTCGAGCGAGCCGACCTCCGCGACCTCGCCGGTTCGCTCCCCGGGGTGGGCTTCGCCGTCCGCCGCCCGGCCCCCACGCGGCCGCCGCCGCTCCGCTTCGACGAGTCGGCCCGGCTCCCCGTGGCGCCCGACCAGAACGCGCCGCCGCCCCGGGCGCGCCACCCGCTCGACGAGGCCGCCGCGCTCCTCGAGCGGGTGGCGCGGGCACTCCGGGAGCGGCTCCGCGGCGGGTACCGGGACCAGGCCCTCATCGTGGACGTGCACCCGAGCGGCACGGAGCTCGAGCTGCGCACGGGGGAGCGCGCCATCCGGATGCGCCTCGGCCACGATGGACGGCGCTTCCGCGTCGAGCTCGTCGACGCCGAGGACGATCGCGTCCTCGCGGCGCCGCCGACGCCCGCCGTGCGCCTGGCGCGCTGGCTCCGGCGGCTCCGGGGCGAGGCGGAGGACGCGGCGCTCCTCGACCGGCTCGAGGCGCCCGGGCTGGTGGAGAAGCGGGTGGCGCGCGCAGGGGATGCGCTCTCGATCGTGCTGCGGCTCCGCGCGCTCCCGACGCCCGCGACGCTCGCGGGCTGGCTCGAGGTGCTGCGCGCGCGCCACGGTTGATGGTGCCGCGGGACCGCCGCGTCCGACGGGCGCGCCCAACCGCCGTGCGGAACCGCCACACCGGCTCCCATGCCGACCCCCATGCCGACTCCCATGGTGGGGTGCCTCGGCTTGCGTGGCCTGACTCGCGCGCTAGCTAGACGTGGCGATTCCTTGCCGTGCAAACGGCGGGAAACGTATCCTGGGGGGGTCACGTCACGAGGCCGGCGGGGGGCCGTCGGCGCGGAGGCGTCGTGCTCCCGCATGACGCACCCGTGGGGCGGCGCGAAGGCGTCGGTCGCGGTGGGGGGACGGAGAGGCGTTGATGGACGACCGCACGAAACAGCTGCTCGCGCTCGGTCGGGAACACTACGAGAAGCGCGAATTCGAGAAGGCCGAGCACTACCTGCAGCAGGTGGTGGAGCGGGATGTCGAGTTCGCCGACGTCTTCAACATGCTCGGGGTCATCAAGCACGACCGCGGGCAGTTCGAGGAGGCGCAGAAGGCCTTCGAGAAGGCGCTCGAGCTGAACCCGAAGTACACCGAGGCGGCGCTGAACCTCTCGGTCACCTACAACGACCTCGGCCTCTACAGCGAGGCGAAGAAGACGTACCAGCAGGCGATCAGCGGTGGCGAGGAGGATCCGGGGAGCCTCGATCCCTTCGCGAAGGGCAAGATCGCGAACCTGCACGCCGAGACGGCCCAGGCCTACGCGGACGTCGGCATGATCAGCGAGGCGCAGCACGAGCTGCGCAAGGCCGTGCTGCTCTGCCCGCACTTCGCGGACCTGCGGCTGCGGCTCGCGAACCTCTACCGGCAGCAGGGCGACCTGGACGCCGCGAAGTTCGAGCTCCACGAGGCGCTCGGGCACAAGCCGAAGTACGTCCCCGCGCGGGTGGCGCTCGGCGTGGTGATGCTGGCCCGCGGCGATGCGCAGAAGGCCGTCGCCGCGTGGGAGCAGGCCCTCGAGGACGACCCGGGCAACAAGGCCGCCGAGATGTACCTGCGCATGGCCAAGGGGGGCCAGATGAGCGGCGAGTCCGCCGGCAAGTCCGACCCCAACGCCGGCTCCGACGGCTGACGCGACGGGTTCCGCTCGCTCGCGCCCGATCCTGCGCTCCGTTCGTCGGGGCACTCCCCCCCCCCCCCCCCCCCCCCCCC
>PABA01000060.1 GCA_002699025.1 Sandaracinus sp.
CCGCAGGACTCCCGGAGCGCGTCCGCAGGACGCCCCGAGCGCGCGTCCGCAGCACGCCCCGAGCGCGTTCGCTGGACTCCCCGGAGAGCGTACGGGGCGGATGGATCCGCTCTCGGCGGACGAGGCTCAGTAGCGCAGCACGGCCTGGCGGGCCTCGGCGAAGCGGGCTGCGCCCTCCGCGTCCTTCGCCAGATAGGCCTCGAGGTCGGCGCCGGCGTTCACCAGCTGCCGGTACTCGGGACCGCCGGTCAGGAGATCGATGGCGGGCCGGCTCGTCTCGTACTCGTACTCTTCGGTGCGCCACGGAAACACGTCGTCCGGCCGCTGCTGGAGCGCCGCCGCGATCCACCGCAGGTACGCCTGGTAGCTCCGAAACCGCTCCCGGTCGCTCACGTGCACCTGCACCCCGCCGCAGGTCGCCTTCGCGTGCTTCTGGAAGGTCGGCTCGAAGGCCAGCGGACGCAACGTCGCGCCCTCCACCTCGATCTCGGCCAGCTCGGCCCCAGCGACGCCGGGCGCGCCCCAGATCTCGAAGGGCCGCGTCGTCCCCCGCCCCTCGCTCAGCGTCGTCCCCTCGATCACGCAGCCGCCCGGGTACACGGTCGCCGTGTCGAGCGTCGGCATGTTCGGCGAGGGCAACACCCAGGGCAGCCCGGTCTCGTCGAACCACATGCGCCGCTCCCAGCCGCGCAGCTCGACCACCCGCAGCGCCGCCTCGTCGATGCCCTCCCGGCACCGCACCCACTCGCACATCTCGCCGATCGTCAGCCCATGCCGCACGGCCACGTCGTAGAGCCCGACGAACGACCGGTACCCCGGCCGCTGTGGCATCCCCTCCACCACGGCCCCACCGATCGGGTTCGGCCGGTCGAGCACCACGGTCTCGACCCCGGCCTTCGCCGCCACGCGCAGCATGAACGCCGCCGTCCACACGAAGGTGTAGTAGCGGCTCCCCACGTCCTGCAGGTCGACCACCACCGCGTCGAGCCCCTCGAGGTCGCTCGCCTTCGGGTGGAGCTCGGCCGCCGTCGACCCGTAGAGGCTCACCACCCGCAGCGCCGCCTCCGCGGAGCCCTCGACCCCGGCCATGTCCTGCGCCGTGCCGGCCCAGCCGTGCTCGGGCCCGAAGAGCACCCGGACCTCCGCCAGCTCCTGGAGCAGCGGCAGCGCGTGCCGAAGCCGCCGGTCCACGCTCGCCGGGTGCGCCAGGAGCCCGATGCGCTTGCCCGCGATCGCCTCCCGCACCCCGCCGTCGTCGGCGACGATCCGGTCGAGCCCGGTCGCGACGCTCACGCGGCCTCCGGCGCCGCGCCCGCCTCGCCCGCGAGCAGGTAGAGCAGCGCCATGCGCACGGCCACCCCCGCCTCGACCTGGTCGAGCACCACGCTCTGGGGCCCATCCGCCACGGCCGGGTCGATCTCCACGCCGCGGTTCATCGGCCCCGGGTGCATGACGATCGCGTCTTCCTTGGCCATCGCCAGCTGCTTCGGCCCCACGCCGAAGACCCGGCTGTACTCGCGCAGGCTCGGCAAGAGCGCCTCCCCGAGCCGCTCCCGCTGGATGCGCAGGCACATGACGACGTCGGCCCCCTCGAGCGCGGGCGCGAGGCTGTCGTGGACCTCCACGTCGAAGGCCTCGGCGAAGTGCGGCGGCACGAGCGTGCGCGGCCCGGCGATGTGCACGTCGCAGCCGAAGAGGCGCAGGAGCCGGCAGTTCGAGCGCGCCACCCGCGAGTGCGCGACGTCTCCGCAGATGGCGACCTTCAGCCCCTCGAGCGTCCCCCGGTGGCGCCGGATCGTGAACGCGTCGAGGAGCGCCTGGCTCGGATGCGCGTGCATCCCGTCGCCGGCGTTGATCACCCCGCAGTCGAGCTTCGAGGCGACGTAGGCCGCGGCGCCGCTGCTCGCGTGGCGGATGACGACCACGTCCGGGTGCATGGCCTCGAGCGTCTTGCACGTGTCGTAGAGCGACTCGCCCTTCTTCACGCTCGAGGTCGAGACGCTCATGTTCACCATGTCGGCGCTGAGCCGCTTGCCCGCGATCTCGAAGCTGGTGCGCGTCCGCGTCGACGCCTCGTAGAAGAGGTTGATGACGGTCTTGCCGCGCAGCGTCGGCACCTTCCGGACGGGCCGGCGCGAGACGCCGAAGAAGGCCTCGCCCGTGTCGAGGATGTGCAAGACGTCCTCCCGATCGAGGGAGGCGATGTCGAGGAGGTGGGCGTGGCGGAAGGCGGGCATGGTCACTCGATGATCGCGGCGTCCTCGTCGCTCGGCGCCCCGCCGATCTCCACGGCGACCTTGGCGCCGGCCGGCACCTCGACGGTCTTGCCGACGAAGTCCGCCGCGATCGGGAGCTCGCGTCCCCCCCGGTCGAGCAGCACCGCGAGCCAGACGCGGCGCGGGCGGCCGAAGTCCATCAGGCAGTCGATCGCCGCGCGGATCGTGCGCCCGGTCTGGAGCACGTCATCGACGAGGACGACGTCGCGGCCGTGGGGATCGAAGGGCACGACGCTCGGGCCGATCTTCGGGTCCGGCAGGGCGGTCGCCGCGTCGTCCCGGTAGAGGGCGATGTCCACGGTCCCGACGGGCACCTCGCGCCCCTCGGCCTCGCGAATCGCCGCCGCCAGCCGCTCGGAGAGGCCGACGCCGCCGCGCCGCACGCCCACGAGGGCCACGGACTCGGCGCCCCGCGTCGCCTCGACGATCTCGGAGGCGATGCGACGAATGGCCCGGCCGACCGCGTCGGCGTCGAGGAGCACCTCGCTCACGCCGCCCGAGATACGCCGAACCGCCCCACCCCGTCAACGCGAGCGCGCGACCCCCCGCGAAGCGGATGGCTGGGAACCGCGACGAGTGGACTCCCCTGGAGTCTTCTTCAGCGCGAGGCCGAAGGGCTCAGCTCGGCTCGGGCATCTCGCCGGCGATCGGCCCGTTCGCCGGATCGCCGTGGGGCATCTCCTCGCCGGACTCGAGCCGCTCCTGCATCTCGTACTTCGAGGGGCAGCGCGGCACGAGCTCGCTCGCGAGGAAGGTCCCGTCGGCCTGCAGCTGACCCTGCACGGTCACGGAGATCCCGAAGTCGTCGCGGAAGGTGTCGGGCACCACGCACTCGGGGAAGGTGACGGGCATCTCCGCGTCTTCCTTCTCGAGCACGAAGCGCCACTCGCAGGGGTCCTCCCGGAACTGGATCGACCCCTGCCGCAGATCGCCCTCCACGCGCAGGTTCCGCCCCTGGAACTGCTCCGGGGACTCCACCACCTGGTGGATGGGCGTCGAGTAGGCGAAGGCGTCGCCGGCGTCGCTGTTCAGCAGCAGGAAGACCACGCCGCCGACCAGCAGGCCGAGCACCAGCCCGATCTTCGCCCAGGGGGGGACGCCGCCGCTCCGCTCCTCGTCGTCCTCGATGGCCGTCGCCTCGCGCGGCTCGGGGGCCGGGGGCAGCTCGTCCTCGTACTCGTCGTCGCGGGCGCTCACGAGACAATTATGTAGCGCCAATCGGCGCGGAGGGAAGCGCCCGAGAGCAAAACCCCCGCACGCGACGCCAAAAAAAGACGAACGCGGCGCCCCCATCTCGGGGACGCCGCGTTCAACGACCGTCGCGCGCGGCCGGTTCCGCGGACTATCCGCGGAGGGGCCGCTCAGCCGAGCGGACCAACCCAGCCCGCGGCGATGAGCAGCGCGTAGATGACCAGCGACTCGATGAGCGCGAGGCTCAGGAGGAGCGGCGTCTGCAGCTTGTCGGCGGCGTTGGGGTTACGGGCGATGCCCTCGAGGGCGGCGGTCGCGGCGCGGCCCTGGCCGAGCGCGCCACCGAAGGCGGCGATGCCGATGGCGAGACCGGCGGCGATGGCCTTGAACATCGCGACGTCGTTCTCGTTCGAGGCGGCGACGTCCTGCGCGAAGGCGGTGCCGGCAACGAAGAGGGTGCCGAAGAAACCGAACGAGCGAAGAATCAGCTTTTTCATGAGGGAGGCTCCTGAATGTGTCTCTCGGGGGTGTGCGCGACGGTCGGCGGCGGGTGACCCGCCTCGGTGAAAACCGTCGAAAACAGCGTGGGCGCGAGGCCCGGTTCGAGCGGGCCACGAGGGCCCGCGGAATCAATGGTGCTCGTGCTCCTCGATGGCGGCGCCGATGTAGACCATCGAGAGCAGGCAGAACACGAGGGTCTGCACGCTGACGACGATGATCCCGAGGAAGTAGACGGCCACCGGGAAGGGCAGGAAGAAGGCGCTGGCCGAGAGGCCGAGGAAGGCGCCGAGCACGGCATGGTCGGCGAACATGTTCGCCGTGAGCCGGATGGAGAGCGTCACCGGGCGCACGATGTGCGAGATGACCTCGATGATGAAGATGAGCGGGGCGAGGAAGATGATCGGCCCCATGAAGTGCTTCAGGTAGTTGCCGACGCCCTGCTTCTTGATGCCGTACACGTGCGTGGCGACGAAGATGATGATCGCCATCGCCGCGGTCGTGTTGAGGTTGTCGGTCGGCGGCAGGAAGCCGGGGAAGAGGCCGAGCGCGTTCGAGAAGAAGATCACGAAGGCGCAGGTCCCGATGAGCGGCAGGAAGTACTTCGCCGCCTCCTTGCCCATCACCGAGGACATGAGGTTCAGCACCCCGCCGGTGAAGAGCTCGGTGAAGGTCGGGAGCGTGAGCCGGTCCTCCGGCACGATCGCCTGCTTGGTGTCGCCGAAGCGCGCCTTCGCCCGGAAGCCCACCCAGAGGAGGAGCAGGAGGACGAAGATGAAGCCCCAGATGTGGAGGACGTCGAAGCGGCCTCCGAAGAACCACTTCTCGTCCGGCGAGCCGCCGAGGCTCTCGGCGATCGGGGCGTTGATGCCGACCACCGCCTGGCGCAGGCCCTCGTGCAGGCTCTCCGGGAGGAGGCTGAACCAGGACCAGTGCTCGGGCAGGGCTTCGGCGTGCGTGTCCGCCATCTCAGCTTTCCTCCGGCTGGGCGTCGTGGGGGGCGTTCTCGACCGGGCCCATGAGCTTGGGCCCGACGAGCACGCCGAGCACCAGAGCGCCGATGCCGACCGTGAATCCGTCGAAAGAGAGCCCCCAGCGCGTGATCGCGATCCAGCAGAGCGTCATCACGCCGGCCGTCTTCATACCGGTCATCGCGAGGAACTGGCCGCGCGTCACCTTCCCGGCGGCCATGCCGCGGGAGAGGAAACGCATGATGGTCCAGTTCAGCACGGCGACGCCGGCACCGGCCGCCGCGCCGAGGGCCGCGGCGCCGCCCCAGATCGCGTACGCCAGGCCCACGAGCAGGAGGCCCGTGGCGGCGGTCGCGAGGAGGATGCGGTCGGTGAGCTGGGGGTTCATGGGGAAGGGATCACTTCGTCGGGGACGTGTCGTCGCTCGCGATGCGCTCTCGCGCGGAGTGTGGGGTCGCGCCGGCGCCGCGAGAAGCAGCGTCGGTCTCGGTGCGATCACCGTCCGCGGGGTCGTCCGAGGTCGGCGAGGAGCGGGGCCGCGTGTACTTCCACAAGAGGTAGAAGCCCGCGAAGATCCCCCAGGCGACACCGATGCGCTCGAAGATGGGCGCCGTATCGAAGCGCCCGTCGAGCCACTGACCGCCCTTCACTCCGATCAGGAGGAAGACGGCCATCTCGATGCCGATTCCGCCGACCCGGCCGAGCGCGCGAACGGACTCGGTGCGGGGCGAGGACACGGTTACCTGACGAGGTGTCAAAGAGGCCGCCGAACCAACGGCGGCAGTCGCGCGGGCGTTTAGCGGGCGGCCCCTACCCTGTCAAGCGGCCGAGCCCCCTCGCGCGCCTTTCGGGACGGCACGGCCGAGGCGTCGCCGAACCCCCCGAAGATACGGGCCTCTCGGAGAGCGGCCGGGGCATCGAGGCGAAGCGCCCGCTGCGCCGAAGCGCGAAGGCCCGCGACGCCGAAAAGCGTCGCGGGCCTTCGAGAGAACCGGGGCGCGCGCACGGGGCGAGTCCCTCGCGGAACGCGCTCCGAGGAGGCCTTCCGCGATGCCCGGATCGCGCGCGGCGGTCAGCGATGGTCGGCGAGCTGGACGCCGGCGGCCGGGAAGTAGCTGCCGACGGCGTAGTCGCGGACCATCCGATCCGAGTTGAAGCGCCAGGCGAGCGTCGCGAAGCCGCGCTTGACCCGATGGAGCCACTCCAGCGGCAGGCCGTGCTCGCGCGTATAGAAGAGGGGCTTCACCTCGTCGCGCAGCACGGCGACCAGCGCCTCGTGGTCGCGGGCGTCCTGGAGCCGGATGTCCTTGTGGACCTCCCCGTCCCCGATCGCGAAGCCGTTCTCCCCGTCCCAGCCCTCGGCCCACCAGCCGTCCAGGATGGAGCAGTTCAGGCCGCCGTTGAGCACGACCTTCTGGCCGCTGGTCCCGGAGGCCTCGAGCGGGCGCCGCGGGTTGTTCAGCCAGACGTCCACGCCCCGGGTCAGCCCCCGGCCCACGCCGATGTCGTAGTCGGAGAGCAGGATCACCTTGCCGAGGAAGCGCGGATCGCGCCCCACCTCGAAGACGCGCTGGATGAGCTTCTTGCCCCCCTCGTCCTTCGGGTGCGCCTTCCCCGCGAAGACGACGCGCATCGGCCGCTCCGGGTCGTTCACCAGCTCGTCGAGGGCGTCGAGGTCCTTCAAGAGGAGCGCCGCGCGCTTGTAGGTGGCGAAGCGGCGCGCGAAGCCGACGAGGAGCGCGTCCTCGTCCAGGGCCTCCTCGAGGGCGGCGACCACCTCGGCGCTCTCGCCCCGCTCCCGCGCCTCGGTGGACGCGCGGAGCCGCACGAAGGCGCAGAGGTCGCGCTTGAGCCCGTGACGGATCTCCCAGAGGGCGCGGTCGTCGAGCTCGAGGGCCGCCTGCCAGACCTCCGGGTCCCAGGCGCGGTGCGCCCAGCCCGTCGGGAGCACGCCATCGAGGAGCGTCCGCATGCGCGGCGCCATGAAGGTCGGCAGGTGCACGCCGTTGGTGACGTGCCCGATCGGGATCTCGTGGCGCTTCCGCGCGGGCCAGAGCTCGGCCCACATCTCGCGGCTGACGCGCCCGTGCAGGAAGGAGACGCCGTTGACCCGGTGCGCGAAGCGGAGCGCGAGCACCGTCATGCAGAAGGTCTCCTCCTCGTCCTCGGCGTCGACCCGGCCGAGCGCGAGGAGCGCGTCGTCGTCGAGCCCGAGGCGCTCCGCGAGGGGGCGCAAGTGCGCGAGGACCAGCTCCGGCTCGAAGCGGTCGTGGCCCGCCGGCACCGGCGTGTGGGTCGTGAAGATCGTCCGGCTCGCCACCTCGTGGCGAGCCTCCTCGATCGAGAGCCCCTCGCGCTCGACGCGCCGGGCGGCGGCCTCGAGGGCGGCGAAGGCGCTGTGCCCCTCGTTCAGGTGCAGGACGCCCGGGCGGATGCCCGCCGCCTCGAGGGCTCGGAGGCCGCCGACGCCGAGCAGGAGCTCCTGCCGGATGCGCATCGCGTGGCCGCCCCCATAGAGACGGGCGGTGAGGCGGCGCGTCTCGGCGTCGTTCTCCTCCACGTCCGTGTCGAGGAGCAGCAGGCGCACGCGGCCGACGCGGGCCTCCCAGACCTGCGCGTGGATCGTCCCCTCCTCGTGCTCGACGGCGACCCGCACGGGCGCGCCCGCCAGGTCGCGGACGGGGCTGAGGCCCTCGTCGGCGGGATCGACGGCCGGGTAGGTCTCGGTCTGGCGCCCTTCGCCGTCCAGGGCCTGCCGGAAGTAGCCCTCCCTATAGAAGAGGCCCACGCCGACGAGCGGCAGGCCGAGATCGGAGGCGCTCTTCAGGTGGTCGCCGGCGAGCACGCCGAGGCCGCCCGAGTAGATCGCGAGCGACTCGTGCACGCCGAACTCGGCGGAGAAGTAGGCGATGGGCTCGCGGTGGAGCGTGCCCGCCCGGCCCTCGGCCCAGCTGTCCTCGGCGTCCAGGTAGGCGTGGAGCGCCCGGACGGCCTCGTCGATGGCCCGCTCCAGACCCGTGCGCGCGACCGCGTCGGCCAGCGCGTCGTCGTCCATGCCGTCGAGCAGGGCGTGCGGGTCGTGGTTCGTGGCCTCCCAGCGGGCCGGATCGAGCGCGCGGAAGATCGTCGCGCCGTCCACGCCCGTGCCCTTCGAGAACCAAGACCAGAAGAGGTTGCCGGCGAGCTCTTCGAGCTGCGCGCGCAGTCGCGTCGCCTCGTCGGAGCGCACCTTGGGGTCCCGCCGTTTCGCGTCCATGTCGTCTCTCCCCGTCATGGTCGTGCGCACGACGATGGGCCGCCGCGCCTCGTCTCGCCCGCGCGCGGCACCGCGCCGCGCTTCCACGCGCCCCGTGGCGCGCCCGGTCGAGACCGACCGTCATGAGTGACTCTAATCAGAGTTACTAACTCTCCGAAGGAGCCAGCGCAAGGGGTCGGCGCCAATCGGGGGCAGGCCCGGTCGCCTCCGCGAGGCTGGCGCACGCGCGCTCGAGCGCCCCGCCTTCGAGCGAGCTCGGCGCGCAAAGGAGGTGGCTCGCCGCCGCCGACGACCAGACCCCGGCCCTCGACCCACCGCCGCCGGCCTCTTCGACCGGAGCCGGTCCGGGTCCGACGCGACGCGCCCCCCGGCCCGCTTGCCCCCGCCCCGCCGCGCCGAGTAGTACCTCGGTCCGGAGCTTCTTCCAGGAGGGAGCCGGGCGTCCGAACATGGGCGCGCGGCGCGAAAGGCGAAGAGCGCCGGAGACGGATTGAAGTTCCAGGGAGAGGTACTAGTACAGCAGGCCGCGACATGAATCCGGGGCTCGGCGCGCCCGTCTTCCCGCGTCCACCGTCCTCACCGCTCCGCGCGGGGGGCGGCGGGGCGAGGTGGAGCGGGTCACGGCGAAACCCCGATCCATTTCTCGGACAGGTGTACTAGACACAGGGCGCGGCGGGACGGCTCGAGGCCGCTTCGCCGCGCGGAGACCCGGATTTGCTGGACTGGCTCGCGAGATTGGTGACGACGCGGCGCGCACTCGTGCTCGCCGTGTTGGTCCTCGTGACGGCGGGGCTCGGGAGCCAGATCCCCAAGATCCAGGTCGACCCGTCGGTGGAGAACCTGATCTCCTCCTACGAGGGCGGCGGGCAGGACGTCTCGGCGCGCTTCGAAGAGGACTTCGGCGACACCGATCGGGTCATGGTGCTCCTGGTGGAGGCGGACGACGTGCTCCAGACGGAGCCGCTCCAGCACCTGCACGATCTCACGGAGCACCTCGACCAGCTGGAGTGGATCGAGCGGGTCGTGAGCCTGACCCACACGCCCATGCCGCGGCGCATCGACGCCGACGAGGCCGGGGCGGAGGCGCCCTCCTCCTTCGACGATCTCGAGCAGGAGCTCTTCGACGACGAGGAGCTCGACGGCGAGGGCGAGGGCGATCTCGAGGGCGAAGGGGAGCCCGGGGAGGACGACGGCGGCCTCGCGGCCCTCGAGGCCGAGATGTTCGGCGAGGGCGAGGGCGACGGCGATCTCGGCGGCGAGGACGACTTCCGGCCCGAGGTGGTCGACGCGCTCGTGTCGCTCGTCGAAGCCGACCCGGACCGCTTCCCCGGGGGCTTCCGCGAGCTCGGCCCCCAGCTCCAGCGCGAGCTGAAGGCCGACCCGATCGTCGAGGGCGAAGCGGTCACGGAGGAAGACGTCGAGGAGCTCCGCGAGTCGCTCGCGCAGAGCGATCTCGTCGAAGGGCGCCTGCTCAGCGAAGACCACAGCCTCGCCGTGAGCGCCCTCTTCCTGGCGCCGCTCGAGGCCAAGGAGATGCGCCAGCGGGTGGGCGAGCTCCGCGAGTACCTCGCCGCGAACCCGCCGCCGGAGGGCGTCGAGGTGCACCTCGGCGGGCTGCCCTACCTGCGCAGCGCGATCGTCGAGAACATCCGCTCGGACCAGATCATCCTGGTCCCGCTCACGCTCCTCGTCTGCGTGCTCCTGCTCGGCATCGCCCTCCGCTGGCTGCCGGGCGTGCTCCTGCCGATCGGCGCGGTCGGGCTGACGGCGGTGATGGTGGTCGGCGCGATGGCGCTCGCGGGCGAGCCCTTCAACGTCCTCAACAACATCATCCCGACGTTGCTGATCATCATCGGCATCAGCGACTCGATCCATCTGATCGGGCGCTACCGGGAGGAGCTCCATCGGGCCGGCGAGGACCAGGACGAGCCGGCGAAGGGGAGCGCGGAGCAGGAAGCCTCGGCCGCCGCGAGCAAGGCCGCCGCGGGGCGCCTGACCGTGCGCTCGATGGCGGTCGCCTGCCTGCTCACCTCGGTGACGACGGCCGTGGGCCTGGCCTCGCTGCTGGTCTCGAAGACCGTGATGCTGCGCCACTTCGGCGTGACCTCGGCCCTCGGCGTGATGGCGGCCTACGTCGTCACGATCACCTTCCTGCCGGCCATCCTGACCTGGGTGAAGAAGCCCTCGAAGGCCGCGCGGAAGGCGGGCGGGGGCCTCGAGGTCGGCATCATGAAGATGACGGCCTGGGTGCTGAAGCGGCCCTGGCAGATCCTCGCGCTCACGGCCGTGCTGCTCGGCCTGTCCATCTGGGGCGCCACGGCGCTGCAGGTCGACCACGCGCTCCTCGACCAGTTCGACGCCGACGATCCGGTCGCGCGGACGACGCGCCTGCTCGAGGAGAAGCTCGACGGCGTGCGCCCGCTCGAGGTGAGCCTCCGCGCCGACGAGGCCGGGCGCTTCTACGATCCCGAGCTGCTCGCAGCCGTGGACGAGGTCGCCGCCTGGGCGCGGGGGCGGGACGAGGTGCTCGCGACGATGAGCCAGAACGACATGCTGCGGCAGTCGCTCTATCTGCTCAGCGAGGACCCGATGGCGCGGGAGGAGCGCTTCCGGAACCGGGAGCAGGTGCGCGCGCTCTCGGACCTGCTCGAGGCCGGAGACGGCACCAGCCCGCTCGCGACCTGGGTGACGGAGGACCGGAAGCACATGCGCTTCCAGATCAAGGTCCGGGACGTGGGCGCGCAGGCGACCATGCGCTTCATCGAGGACCTCGAGGGGCAGCTCGAGGGGGCGCTCGGCGAGGGCTCGGGCGTGCGCTTCGCGTTCACGGGCGAGGCCTACGACGGATCCATCGGCATGGACGCGGTGGTGGGCGACCTGCTGAACAGCCTGCTCACGGCCGTCGTGATCATCTTCGTGCTGCTCACCCTGCTCTTCCGGAGCATCCGGCTGGGGCTGCTGAGCATCCCGCCGAACGTGATCCCGCTGGTGTTCACGATGGCCTACATGGTCTGGCGGCAGATCCCGCTGAACGCGGCGACGGTGATCATCTTCTCGATCAGCCTGGGCCTCGCGGTGGATGGATCGATCCACGTGCTGGCGCGCTTCCGAGAGGAGACGCGGGAGCGGCACTTCCGCGCGCACCCGGCGCTGATCCGCGCGGCGCGCGGGACCGGTCGGGCGATCGTCGTGAGCTGCGTGACGCTGATGGCGGGCTTCGGCGTGCTCCTGATGAGCAACTTCGTGCCCGTGCGGCGCTTCGGCGAGCTGATCGCCGTGACCGTGGGCGGGACGCTCTTCGCGACGCTGGTGGTGCAGCCGGCGCTCTTGCAGATCGCGGGCATCTCGCGGCGGGTAGCGCGGCGGCAGCGGGACCAGGCGCGGCAGCCGGCACCGCAGGACGCCGAGTAGCGGCCCAGCGGGCCCGGTGGCCCGACGAGCCCGGTCGGCAGGCGAGCGCGGCCGGCTGGCGAGCGCGGTCGGCTGACGCGCGCGGCCGGCTGGCGAGCGCGGTCGGCTGACGAGCGCGGGGCGGGGATCTCCGGCATCTTGGCTTCGTGGACCCGAGGCCTCGCTCCCGACCCCGCTCGCCCGCGCACGCGGCGTCGCGGCGGATCGCGCAGGGGGCCGCGCTCGCCCTCGGGGCCCTCGCCTTCCTCCGCGCTCCGCTCGGCCCGGCTCTGAGCCCCGGCCCCGCCTGGCCCCCCGCGACCGAGCCGCGCGCCCACGCCGCGAGCCAGCCCGCGCCCGCACCGGCGGTCGTCGCCTTCGCCCTCGCCACGCCCCCGCCCCCGCGCCGCCGATCGCCCGAGCCCCCCGCCTGGCGCGGCCCCTACCGCGCCTTCGGGCCGGTCGAGCCCCGGCTCCATCCGGTGGGCTGGACGGCCGCGGAGCTGGCCGACGCGGTGGATGAGCGCCTGGTCTCGCTCGAGGATCTGGGCGACGACGAGGCCGGCCGCGACGTCCTCTTCCTCCTCGGGGCCGAGCATCAGGCGCAGGGCGACTTCCTCGGCGCCGCCGAGTACTACGAGGCCTTCGCGGCTCACTCGCGCTGCGCCCCCGGCCGCGATCGGGACGCGCGCTGCGACGCCGAGGTGGTCGCGCTCGAGAACGCGGCCCTCTTCCGCGAGGCGCTCGGCCAGCCGGGCCAGAGCCAGGCGAACGCCGCCCTCCTCGCCGCCCGCCACGCACAGGCGCACCCGCGCGCCGCGACCCGCCTCGCGCTCCGCGTCGGCGACGGGCTGCCCCGCTCGGCGCGGGCCGCCCACCTCGAGACTCTCCGCCGGCGCCGCCTGCCCCCGGCGGAGGCGATCCTGGCGGAGCTCCGGCTGGGGCGGGCGCGCGAAGGGCGGGCCGGCCGGGCGGCGTTCCGGCGGGCGGACCGGCTCTGGGAGCGGCACGGGGGTCCGCTCATGGCCGCCTCGCCGGGGCTCGCCCCGACCGAGTGGGCGCGGCAGCTCGGCCAGGCGCGGGAGGCGGTGGCCGAGGCGCGCTTCGAGCTCGCCCAGCGGGCCGTGCGGCGCGCCCTCGGCCCGCGCGCGCCGCGCTTCGAGGGCGCGCCCACCGAGCGCCGGGTGGCGCGCTGGGTGAGCCGGCGCCTCGCGCCCTGGCTGCAGCGCCGCCTCGCCGCGCTCCGGCGCGCGGAGGCCGCCCTCGACCGGGTGGACGCTCTCGGGCTCTCGCAGCAGTCGGTGGCGACGGCGGCCCAGCGGGGCGACCTGCATCAGCGCCTCGCCGACGACCTGGCCTCCGTCGCGCTCCCCGAGCGCATCGACGTGGACGACGAGCTCATCGCCTCGGTGGGGCAGCCGGAGGAGCCGCTCGGGCGCCGCTGGGCCCGCTCAGCCGTCGAGGGCTACCGCGCCTGCATGGAGGCGGCCCGGGAGACGGGCGGCTACGGCCCCTGGTCGGAGCGCTGCGCCGATGGGCTGGCGCGTCACGACCCGGCCTACGCGCCGCGCGCCGAGCTCGCGCCGGAGGAGCAGCTTCGCCGCCCGGCTCACGCGCTCTCGAGCGCCAGGTAGAGGTAGGGCTTGCCGAGCGGGACCTCGTCGTTGGGCATGAGCGCGACGCAGTCGATGGGGCAGCGCACCTCACGCTCGCCGTCCGAGCCGAGCGGCTGGCCGGCCTCGAGGCGCTCGAAGCCGCGCAGCGGGCGGAGGAAGCGGAAGGCCCGGCTCGGCTTGCCGAGGATGCTGTGGACGCGGAGCACGCGCGGCGGGCGCTCGGCCGAGGGCGCGGGCCCCTCCCAGAGGCCGAGGGCGCGCAAGAAGCGCGGCACCACGGCGATGGCCACCTGCTCCGGCGTGCCGCGCACCGCGGGCCCCTCGGCCTGGGCGAGCTCGCCGTGGCCGCCGCACTCGACGGCGACGGCCGGGCGGCCCCGCTCGGACACGCGCGCGAGCGCCACGCCCGAGCCCACGTCCGAGGCCTCCTCCCAGCCATGGGTGACCCAGTCCACGCCCAGCTGGCGGGCGACCTCGAGCGAGCCCTCGAGCGCGATGGCGAAGGGCTCGGTGGGCGCGTGCGCCGAGTGGAGATCCAGGCCCGCGTCGAGCGCGCAGAGCAGCGGGTGGAGCGCCCGCGCCCGGTGGTGCTCGTAGCCCCACTCGGCCTCGGGCAGCGTCTCCATGAAGGCCAGGTCGCAGATGCGGTTCAGGTCGTAGCCGTCGGGCGTGTAGCGGACGCCGAGGCGCGTCGCCTCGAGGTTGCCGTGGACGAGGACCAGCGTGCCGCCGGTGAAGGCCAGCGTGCCGGCGCGGGCGTGCTCCAGGAGCCACTCGTGCGCCCGCAGCCCGCAGGGCTCGTCCCCGTGGAGCGCGGCGAGCACCCCGACCCGCGGCCCCGGCAGCTCGGCCGTGGGCAGGGCGTCCTGTTCGGGCCGGCCGGCGCGGACGACCCGGACGACGCCCGGGAGGTCGGGGTCCGGGTGGATGCGGAACGTCGGCATCGGGGCGCAGGCTAATACTCCTGCCGGGAAATTCGAGCCGGCGGCGTCCGCGACGGGTCGGGCAGCGCTTGCTGCTCCGACGCGGGGACGCCGGGGGGCCGGTTCTTCTTCCCGGGTCCGCGCGAGGAGGGAGTCTGGTGACCTCGCATCGCCCTCCGCTCACGCCCCCCGCGGTCGTGACGCGACGGTGAAGGCTCTTCCGTCGGGGGGCCGGTGGCCGCGAACGTGCTAAGGAAGGGTGTGCTTCGACGACTCGCCCTCGCTTGCTTGTTCCTGGTCGCCTGCGGCGACGACCGCCGCCCGGGCCGGGACGGTGGCTTCGACGCGGGCTCGCCCGACGGTTCGACCGAGCTAGATGCCATGCGCCCGGACGCGCCCTTCTCGTCCGACGCCGCCTGCGCCACGGCGAGCTCGATGGCGGAAGTCTCGCTGCGCCCCGTCGACATCATCTGGATGGTCGACAACTCCACGAGCATGGAGCCGGCCATCCGCGAGGTGCAGGCCGGCCTGAACGACTTCGCCTCCCGCGTGGGCACGACCGGCCTCGACTATCGCGTCATCATGCTCTCGCTGCAGGGGACGAGCGCATCGGACCGCTACCCGGTCTGCATCCCTCCGCCCCTCGCCGGCGACGGGAGCTGCGGCGACGGTGACCGCTTCTTCCACGTGAGCGTCGACATCCGGAGCACGCAGCCGGTCGAGCAGTTCCTCGGCACGCTGGCGCAGACGAGCGGCTACTCGGAGGGCGAGGCCCGGGGCAGCGCGCCCTGGCGGGAGCTCCTCCGGGACGACGCCACCAAGACCATCGTCGTCGTCACCGACGACAACTCGCGCACCTGCGATGAGCCCGGCGGCGGCACCTGCAGCCCCAGCGAGCCGCCGCTCACCGTGACCTCCCTCGAGGACTTCCCCGGTGGGGGCAACCCCTTCAGCAGCCGCGAGCTCGGCCCGGGCATCCTCACCGACACCTACGGCGATCTCTTCGAGGGCTACACCTTCAACGCCATCTACGGCTGGGGCTCGGAGACGAACCCGGACGCCGTCTGCACCTACCCCGACTCGAGCGAGCCGCCGAGCCCGGGCCCGACCTACACGGCGCTCGTGGAGCGGACCGACGGGGTGCGCGCCCAGATCTGCGACCAGGCGGACTCGAGCGCCTGGGACGACTTCTTCGAGGCGATCGCGACCCGCGTCGAGGAGACGGCGCGGCTCGACTGCACGCTCGCGCTTCCGCCGCCCCCCGATGGGATGATGCTCAACCCGAGCAAGGTGAACGTCTTCCTGGAGGCGGACGGCGACGCGCAGCCCTTCTTCAAGGTCACGGACGAGTCGGCCTGCGGCGCGCTCGGCGGCTGGTACTACGACGACGACACCAGCCCGACCGAGGTGAACCTCTGCCCGGCGAGCTGCGAGATGGCGCAGGACGTCCTCCGCGAGGCGGGGGCGGCCAACATCTCGGTCCAGTTCGGCTGCGACACGCTGCTCATCTGAGGGCTCCGCTGCTCGGCGGAGCCCGCTCCTCCGGGGAGGGGCGCCGAGACGATCACCGGGACTGCGCCCCCATGCTCGCGCCGCTCGGCGATGGGCTCGGACGCGATCGGCCGCTCGGCGATGGGCTCGGAGGCGATCGGCCGCTCGGCGATGGGCTCGGAGGCGATCGGCTCGAATGCGCTCCGCGGACCGCGTCCGGGCACCGGATCCCTCCCGAGCGGGCTCGCGGAGGCCTTCGGGGCCCTCCCGAGGCTGCGAGGCGTTGACCGGAACGATCGGGTCTGCCATTCCACCGCCGATGAAGCTCGAGGGGGCCTATACGGCGCTGGTGACGCCCTTCGCGCAGGGCGAGGTCGACCTCGACGCGCTGCGGGCGCTGGTGGAGCGACAGATCGCCGGCGGCGTCCACGGCCTGATCCCCTGCGGCACGACCGGCGAAAGCGTGACCCTCTCCCTCGGCGAGTTCGAGGCCGTCGTCCGCGCCGTGGTCGAGCAGGCGCGCGGCCGGGTGCCCGTGCTGGCGGGCGCCGGCACCCACGCCACGCGCAAGACCATCGAGCTCGCGCGCCTCGCCCGGAGCGCCGGCGTCGACGGGCTGATGCTCGTCTGCCCGTACTACAACAAGCCCACCCAGCGCGGCCTCGAGGCCCACTTCCGCGCCGTCTGCGAGGCCGTGCCCCTGCCGGCGATGCTCTACAACATCCCGGGGCGGACGGGCGTGGACCTGCAGGTCGACACGCTCGCGCGCATGGCCGACGTGCCCAGCCTGGTGGCCATCAAGGAGGCCACCGGCAGCGTCATCCGCGCCCAGCAGATCCTCGCCCGCTGCGGCGAGCGCTTCCAGGTCTTCGCCGGCGACGACGCCCTGACCCTGGCGGTCATGGCGGTCGGCGGGCGGGGCGTGGTGAGCGTGACGGCGAACCTCCTCCCCGAGGCGGTCGCCCAGACCCTCGACGCGATGCTCGCGGGGCGCTGGGACGAGGCGCGGGAGCGGCACCTCCGCCTGGTCCCGGTGCACGATGCGATGTTCGTCGAGACCAACCCGGGGCCGGTGAAGGCGCTGATGGCCGAGGCCGGGCTGCTCCGCGCCGAGCTCCGGCCGCCGCTGGTGCCGCCCGAGGAGGCCAACCTGGCGCGCTCGCGCGCGGCCCTCGCGGCGGCGGGCTTCGCGCTCGGCGACGGAGCGAAGGCGGGAGAGACGGCATGAGCGACGCGACCCTCGAGCGGATCGGCATCCTCGGCGCCGCGGGGCGCATGGGGCGGAGCATCGCCCAGGTCGCGGGCGAAGCGGGCGTCGAGGTGGTCGCGGCCGTGGACCGGGGCGAGAGTGTCGGCCGCGACCTCGGCGAGCTGGCGGGCGTCGGGAAGCTCGGGGTCGAGGTGAGCCCGGAGCTGGACGCGCTCGAGGCGGCCCAGGTGATCATCGACTTCAGCCTGCCGGCGGCGGCCGGGGAGCTCTTCGCGAAGGCGGCGTCCTGGGGGCGGCCGGTCGTCACGGGGACGACGGGGCTCGACGCGGCGGCGATGGAGGCCCTCGAGGCGCTGACGAAGGCGGCGCCGGTCGTGGCGGCGCCGAACTTCAGCCAGGGCGTCACGCTCCTGTTTCACCTCGCGGCCGAGGCGGCGCGGCGGCTCGGGCCCGGCTTCGACGCGGAGATCGTCGAGATGCACCACCGCCGGAAGGTCGACGCGCCGAGCGGGACGGCGGTGCGGCTCGGCGAGGTGGTCGCGGAGGCGAAGGGGCTCGACACGACGCTCCACGGCCGGAGCGGGCACGTCGGCGCCCGGACCGACGACGAGATCGCCGTGCTCGCGCTGCGCGGCGGCGACGTGGTCGGGGAGCACACGCTCTTCCTCGCCGGCATGGGCGAGCGCCTCGAGCTGACGCACCGGGCGACGGATCGGCAGATCTTCGCGCGGGGCGCCGTGCGGGCCGCGGGCTGGGTGCTCGGGCAGGGCCCGGGCCGCTACGACATGACGCACGTGATGGGGCTCTGAGCTCGCGGCGCTCTCCGCCGCGGCTCGGGCGCGGTGCTTCGACGGCGGGCCGTCCAGAAGCGGGCGCCGTTCGAGAAGAGCCGCGCTGAAACCACCCGCTCCGGGAAACGCCTCTTCGAGAACGGCCTCTTCGAGAACGGCCTCTTCGAGAACGGCCTCTTCGAGAACGGCCGCTGCGACGACGCCCCTTCGAGATCGGCCTCTTCGAGAACGGCCGCTGCGACGACGCCCCTTCGCAGAGACGGACCGGGCGCGGCGTCTCGGGAGAGCTCCGTTTCTCGCGCTCACCGGGGAACCCGCTCAGCCCCGCGCTTCGTCCACCGGGTCGAGCTCGGCCGCGGCGAGGGCGCGGAGCCACTCGAGGAGCTCACGAGCCGCCGGGGGCTCCGCGGGGCGCAGCTCGAGGTGGGCGCCCCGCGCGTCCCGGCGCACGGCCGCGAGCGGGACCTCCTCCCCCACGAGCCCCCGCGCCCACGCCTCCCGTGCCGCCTCCTCCCGCCGCGCGGCGGGCGAGAGACGCAGCCGCACCCAGCGCGCCAACCGGAGGAGGCTCGACGCGGGGGGCGCGCCGCTGCCGTCGCCCGTCGCCAGCGTCAGGCGACAGGGCTCGCCCTCGCGCACCTCGAGCCGCACGGCGACCTCCCGCTCGGCGCCGCGGAAGCGCCCCTCGAGCGCGCGCGGGTCGATCCCCGCGGCCCCCCGCGCGTCCCGGTAACCGACCCCGGCGAGCAGATCGCGGAGCCGCTCGAAGCAGTCCCGGGCCTCCACCACGCGCCGCCGGTGCGCCTCGTCGGCCGGCGTGCACTCGACCTCGTGCGCCAGCGCCCCGGCCCCATCGACGCCCTGCTTTCGGAGCGCGAGCCGATCCCGGACCCCGCCCTCCCCGGGCCGGGATCGGAGCGTCGCCAGGAGGACGCTCCCCTGACCGTAGGCCCAGCCCGCCGGCGCCCCGACGTCCTCGAAGCCCGCGTGGGGCCGCCCATCCAAGCGCACGGCGCGCAGCGCGCCGGCCCCGGCGTCGCGCCCCGCCACGGCGAAGGCGTCGTCGGCCCAATAGGCCGTCGGCTCGACGAAGGGCCCGCTCCCCCGGAGCACCACGTGCGCGCGCTCCCGCATGCGCCCCTCCCCGTCGACCACCGCCGCCCGGAGCGCCGCGCTCCCGTCCGCGAGCGCGAGCACGGCGCGCGTCCCCGCCGCACGCGCGTCGAGATCCCGCACCGGCCGCTCGAGCGCGTGCCGCACGTCGCGGATGGCCTCGCCGGTCCCCGCCGCGACCCCGAGCAGGGGGTCGGCCAACCCGTAGGCCACCAGCGGGCCCGTCCTCAGCTCGGCGAGAGCCAGGGCGCGCACGTCCGCGCGCTCGTGCACCACCTCGCGCGCCTCCTCCTCCAGGTCGACGAGCCGGCGCCGGCTGAGCACGAGCCCCTCGGCGCCCGCGGCGGCCACCCAGAGTCGATCGCCCCGCCCGTCGACGGACGCGGCCGTGGCGCCGCGGAGCACGCATCGGGCGTCCTGCCCCTCCGTCCAGACCCAGGCGCCGACCGGATCGACCCAGGCCACCACCGGGCGCCCGCCGACCCAGCGCGGCGTCGGACAGGCGAGCGCCCGATCGCTGCCGAGGTAGGTCGACCAGCGCGGCGCGAGCGCCCGCGGCGTGTCCAGGAGAGCGACGGCCGGCCCCCAACGCCCCGCCCAGGCGACGAGGAGCCCGTGCCCCCGCAGGGCCACGCGACAGCGGGCGACGCTCTCCGCCCGGGCCCCGCTCAATCGCCTGCCTCCGCGATCGTGACCTCCTCGATCGCGGAGGGGTCGTCGTGCCGGACGTCGTTCACGTGGGTCGAGACGCGCACGATCTCGAAGCCTTCGGGGAGACCGGCGGCCAGGAGCGCGGGCCGTGGATCGTCGGCGGCCGGATCCACCGTCGGGTCGAGCCAGCGGGCGCGCAGCTCCGGGGGAACCACGACGGGCATGCGCGGGTGGAGGGCCTCGAGCGGGCCCACGGCGTCGCGGGTGAGGATCGCGAAGCCGAAGCAGACCTCCTCCTCGCCCTTCCAGCGGTCCCAGATCCCGGCGAGGGTGAAGAGCCCCCGATCGGCGCGCCGCACCAGATGGGGGACCTTCGTGCCCCCCTCCCCTTTCCGCCACTCGAACCAGCCATCGGCCGGCACCAGGCAGCGCCGCCGCTCGAAGGGGCCCCGGAAGGTGTTGCGCGCGTGGACGGTCTCGATGCGCGCGTTGATGGGCTTTCGCGCCTTCGCGCTCTCCGCCCAGAAGGGCAAGAGCCCCCAGCGAAACCAGGCGAGCGCCGGCGGCCGGAGCTCCCCCTCCTTCGCGCGCTGGCCGATCACGGGCACCGGCTGCGAGGGGGCGACGTTGTAGCGCGGGCGGCACCACTCGGGCTCGGCCGCGAAGAAGGCCTCCTCGGGGCGCTCGAGCCAGTCGAAGGCGTCGAAGATCTCCTCCGGATCCACGGTGAGCGTGTAGCGACCGCACATGGGCCGGAGCTTGGCGGAGCAGACCGGCGCTGGGAAGGCCGCCCCGCGGGAAGGGGAGGCGGAGGGCGGCATTTTTCGGTAGCATCGGAGTTCCATGCCCGGGGACCCCCCCAACCTTCCTTCCTTCTTCGACGACGACGGCGACGACTACGGCGAAGAGAGCACGGTCGTCGATCTCGGCATCGACGAGGCGCCGGAGATCCCGCACTACCCGGCCCTCGCGCGCTTCGGCCCCTTCGAGATCCTGGGGCGCATCGCGCGCGGCGGCATGGCGGAGATCTACCTGGCCCGCGAGCCGGGGAGCGACGGGCGCGCGCGGCACGTCGTGCTGAAGCGCGTGCTGCCCGAGCGCGAGGACGACGCCGCCTTCCTGCAGATGTTCCGGGACGAGGCCGCGATGGCGACGCGCCTCTACCACCCGAACATCTGCCACGTGTACGAGTGCGGCGAGATCGAGTCGCACACCTTCATGACCCTCGAGTGGGTCTACGGCGCGACGCTCCGCAAGCTCATCCGCCGGGCCGCCCGCGCCGACGGAATCCCCGTGCGCATCGCGTGCCACCTCATCGCGCGCATCGCCGGCGCCCTCGACTACGTGCACGGCGCGACCGGCGTGGACGGGCGGGCGCTCGACATCATCCACCGCGACGTCAGCCCCCACAACATCATGCTCGGCTGGGACGGGCGGGTGAAGCTGCTCGACTTCGGCATCGCGAAGACCAGCAGCGACGAGACCGACACCGAAGACGGCGTGCTCAAGGGCAAGTACGCCTACCTCGCGCCCGAGCAGGCGCGCGGCGAGCGCCTCGACAAGCGCGTGGACATCTTCGCGCTCGGGGTCGTCTTCTACGAGACGCTGACCTGCCGGCCCCTCTACCACCGCGGCGGCGTGCTCCCGACGCTGGACGCGATCCTCAACGAGCCGGTCCCTTCGGCGCGAGCCGTCGCGCCGCACGTGCCCCCGCAGGTCGACGCCATCCTCCACCGCGCCCTGCGCAAGCGGGCGAGCGACCGCTACACGAGCGCGGGCGAGATGCGCGACGCGCTGGACGATTACCTGCGGCGCCACGGCGGCGCGGTGACGCCGGACGAGGTGTCGAGCTTCATGGAGCAGATCTTCGGGCAGGAGGATCGCAACCCGCTGCCCGAGAACGCCGCGAAGCTGACCGGCTCCTTCCAGTCGCTGACGGGCTCCCTCTCGATGGTGTCGGGCTCGTTCGGGCCGTTCGGGCAGGGAGGCGCGCGGCCCACGTCGGAGCGCGCCCCGCAGCAAACGGTGACCATCCCGCAGCCACGCCCACGCGCGGCGGCGGAGGAAGAGGAGAGCACGGCCCCGCTCTGGCCCTGGCTGGTGCTGGCGGTCACGGCGGCGAGCGCGGCGGCGGGCGGCCTCACCTGGTGGCTCCTCCGCTGACGGGGGGCTCGGCCCGCGCACGTCGCGAGCGGGTCGCCAGAGGGTGCGGGCGGGCAGCCGCACGCGCAGATGGCTGGGCGGATGACCGGGCGGATGACTGGGCGGGTGGCCATGCGCACGGAGGACCGGCTGGGGAGCCGTTCGGCGGGGCCGGGTTGACGCGGCGCGTCACGACCTCCTATCCTGACCCGTTCGCTTGGATTGGAGAGCACGCGGCGGGCCCCTCGGGGGCGCGCAGGGCGCGCTCGCCGGGGAGACGAGGATGAGCCGGAAGGTCGAGAGCTTCGCGTCGCCCGCGCTGCTGTGCATCGCGGGCTTGCTGTTCGCCGGATGCGCCAGCGGCGGTGGTGGCGGCGGTACGGACGCCGGCGGCGGCGGCACGGATGCCGGAGGGGGCACGGACGCGCAGATCGACCGGCCGGACGTCGGACCCGGCACGGACGGTGGCGGGGTGGACGCCGGCCCGGATGTGGACGCCGGCCCGGGCACCGACGCGGGCCCCGGGGTGGACGCCGGCCCGGGCACCGACGCGGGCGGGGACGAGGACGCGGGCTCGAGCGCGGACGCCGGCCCGGGCACCGACGCGGGCGCGGGCGAAGACGCCGGCCCGGACGTCGACGCCGGCTGCAGCAGCCCCGCCGACTGCGACGACGGCGACGCCTGCAACGGCATGGAGACCTGCGTGGGCGGCGCCTGCATGGACGGGACGCCCGTCGACTGCGACGACGGCGTCACCTGCACGGTCGACACCTGCGACTCCGCGACGGGCGCGTGCACGAACACGCCCGACGACAGCATGTGCGTGATGCCGCTCACCTGCGACGCCGTCGCCGGCTGCACGGACGCCAGCTGCGCCGAGTCCCCCTGCCGCCTCGTGAGCCCGCAGTGCGGCTGCGCGAGCGGCGAGGGATGCTACCTGAACGGTACCACCGGCGAGCGCGTCTGCGCCCCCGCGGGCACCTCCGCGGAGGGCGAGCGCTGCGACATGGACCTCTGCTCGGCCGGCAACACCTGCGTCAACGTCTCGTCGACGGCGACCGAGGTTCCGATGTGCAAGCGCTTCTGCAACGGCGACGGCGACTGCACGGGCGGCGCCGGGTCGCTCTGCATCATCACCCTCGGGATGACCACGCAGCAGATCTGCACGACGAACTGCGAGCCGGCGAGCCAGACCGGCTGCCCGAGCGGCACCTTCTGCTCGATCTACGAGGAGATGGGCACGGGGCGGCGGCTGACCGACTGCCAGGGCCCGGTCGGGACCGGCGGCCAGGGCACGCCCTGCGCCGAGGACGAGGACTGCCAGCGCGGCTTCGCGTGCATCGACACCGGCGCGAGCGGGACCCAGTGCCTGCGCTGGTGCCGCCGCTCCCCGGCCGGGGGCGAGTGCGGCAGCTTCCTCGGGACGAGCTGCGTGCGCCTCGGCGACGCGCCCGGGCTGGTCTTCAACGGCACCGAGTACGGCGTCTGCTTCTGAAGGAGGGGGCCCTCGGCGTGCGTCTTCGCGCAAAGCGAAGAGCGGCGCCCGGGGGGCGGCGTCCCTCGAGGCCCTGAGGGCTCGAGGGCGGCGAGGTCGGCCCAGAGGCGCGCTCGGCGAGCCTGCTCGGTGACGTCGGAGAGGCCAGCGCGCGCTCGCGCGAGGGCCGCGGCGCGCCCCTCTCCTTCGCGGGCCGCGGCGAGGGCGAGCCAGAGGTCGACGCGCTCCCAGCCGGGCGGCATGTGGGCCGCGCGCTCCGCCGCGCCTTCGTCGTCTCCGCAGGCGAGCTGCGCCGCGCCGAGCGCGCGGTCCCGGTGCGCCTCGAAGCGCGGCTCCCCTTCCAGGGCGAGCGCGCTCCGCCGCGCCTCGGCCGACGCCTCGGGCGCCTCGCAGCAGCGCCCCAGCACGTCCCCCAGGGCCGTGGCGAGCACGTAGCTCCAGCGCGGATGCGCGGGCCACTCCGGATCCGCGAGGATGGCCACGGCGTCCGCGCAGGCTCCGTCCTCGGCGCGCGCCCGGGCGAGGAGCACGGCCGCGTCGGCCCGCTGGCTCGGGTCCTCGACGCTCGTCTGCCGGGCCCGCGCCGTCATCGGATCCACGCGGCTGAGGGCGGCGAGCGCGCGCGGCCGGAGCGTCGGCACGGGCGCCGCCGCGGCCTCCCAGCGCCGGAGCGTGCGGGCGAGCCCTTCGGGGAAGGCCTCGCCGACGAAGCGCGCGACGGCCGTCTCGAGCAGCACCAGGTACGCCCAGAAGCGCGCCTCGCCCTCGATCGCCTCCGCGCAGCGCTCGGCCCCCTCGAGGTCCTCGTCGGCGAGGACGGCGAGCGCGCAGCGGCGTCCGAGGAGGACCGGCGCGTCGTCCTGCGCCGCGAGGCGATCGAGCCAGGCGCGCGCGAGCTCGACCCGGCCAGCGCGCGCCAGGAGCGTCGCCGCCTCGCTCGCCCCGATCGCCTCCGGCCTCCCCTCGACCGCTCCCTCGGCGAGGGGCGCGAGGAGCTCCGCCGCCTCGTCGGCGCGACCCGCGGCGAGCAGGCGCTCGGCGAGCTGCCCGGCCGCGGCCAGGCGCGCCCAGCCCCCCTCCTCGGCCGGCTCGGCGTGCTCGCGCGCGAGCCGGAGCGCGAGGTCGAGCTCCTCCCCGTCGAGCAGGGCACCGATCGCGAGCACGTGAGCCTCCCAGGGCGCGCGGGCGCCCGCGAGGGCCTCCGCCCCGCTCGCCCCCGCCCGGAGCCGGCGGAGCGCACGCGCCGCCTCGGCCGCCGCCGCGTGCGTCGGCGGCAGCGTCGCCGCGAGCGCCGCCCCCTCCTCCTCGCGCCCGGCCTCGATGAGCCGCCGCGCCAGGTGCCCGAGCGCGCGTGGGCGGGCCTCCTCGCCGAGCCCCTCCGCGATGGCCCGCGCCCGGGTGAAGGCGTCGACCGGCCCCTGGGCCGGCTCGGGCGTGGAGGGCCCCGGCGCGGACGCGCCCCCGCAGGCGAGCAGGAGCCCGAGGAGCCCGCCGGCGAGGGCGCGGCTCATACGCCGACGAGCGGGAGCTGGCGACGCCCCGACTCGCGGTCGAGCTCCACCGGCACCGGGTACTCGCCGCTGAAGCAGGCGTCGCAGTAGCCGTCCCCGCCGACGGCGCTCCGCAGCCCCTCGATCGAGAGGTAGCCGAGGCTGTCCGCCGTCACGTAGCGCGCGATGTCCTCGGGCGTGTGCCGCGCGGCGATGAGCTCGTCCCGGGTCGGCGTGTCGATCCCGTAGAAGCAAGGCCAGCGCGTCGGCGGCGAGCTGATGCGGAGGTGCACCTCGGCCGCGCCCGCGTCGCGGATCATCTTCACGATCTTGCGGCTGGTCGTGCCCCGCACGATCGAGTCGTCCACGACGGCGACGCGCTTGCCCCGCAGGAGCTCCGCCACCGGGTGCAGCTTGAGGCGCACGCCGAAGTGCCGGATCGACTGCGAGGGCTCGATGAAGGTCCGCCCGACGTAGTGGCTCCGGATGAGCCCCATCTCGTAGGGCAGCCCGGCCTCCCGGGAGAAGCCGAGCGCCGCGGCCACGCCGCTGTCGGGCACGGGCAGGACGAGGTCCGCGTCCACCGGGTTCTCCCGCGCGAGCATCTCGCCCATGCGCTGGCGCGCCCGGTACACGCCGATGTCGTCGAAGCTCGCGTCCGGCCGCGCGAAGTAGACGTGCTCGAAGATGCACATCCGCCGCGGGCGCTCCTCGAAGGGGAAGAGCGAGCGCATGCCGAACTGGTTCATGACGATCATCTCGCCCGGCTCGATGTCGCGCACGTACTCGCCCCCGATGAGCCCGAAGGCCGGCGGCTCGGAGGCCACCATGAAGGCGTCGCCGACCTGCCCCAGGCAGAGCGGCCGGAAGCCGAAGGGGTCGCGCACGGCGACGAGCTCCTCCGGCGAGAGGAAGACCAGCGAATAGGCGCCGGCGACCTGCCGGAGCGCGTCGGCGACCCGGTCGACCATCTGCTCCTCGCGGGAGCGCGCGATGAGGTGCACGAGCACCTCCGTGTCGCTCGAGGAGGAGAAGATGGACCCCTCGGCCTCGAGCTTGCGCCGGAGCGCCTCGCCGTTGGTCAGGTTGCCGTTGTGGGCGACGGCGATGCTGCCGTGGCCGCAGTCGACGGCGATCGGCTGCGCGTTCTTGATGTGGCTGCCGCCGGCCGTGGAGTAGCGCACGTGGCCGATGGCCCGGTTGCCGGGGAGCCGGTCCAGCACGGCGGCGCTGAACACGTCCTGCACCAGCCCGAGGCCGCGGTGCACGAAGAGCTGCTCGCCGTTGGAGCTGACGATGCCGCAGGCCTCCTGGCCGCGGTGCTGAAGCGAGTGCAGGCCGAGGTAGGTGAAGTTGGCGGCCTCGGCCGCGCCGAAGACGCCGAATACACCGCACTCGTCGTGGAAGTGATCGTCGAGGAGGTCGTCGGGGGAGGCCACGGGGCCTTTTTACGGAGGATCGCCCGGCGGCGCCAGCGAGGGCGTTCGCCCCCGTGATATGGGAACGCCATGCGCTCCCGAACCCCCTGGCGCGTGACGGCCCTCCTGGGCGCGGTGGCGATCGCGGCGGCGATCGTCGGCGCCCCGGCGAACGCCCGCGCCCACCTCGGCAGCCGGAAGTACCTGCGCGCCGAGGTCACGGACGCCGGCGTGGTGGTCGAGGCCGAGGTGGAGGCCGTGGACGCCTCCATGGAGCTCGGCCTCGGGCCGGAGGTGGACGAGGCGGCGCTCCGGGCGCGGGCTCCCCAGCTCGCGCGCTGGCTGCGGGAGGGGCTCCGCGTTCGGGCCGGGGACGCGCCCTGCGAGGCGGAGGCCGAGGCGCCCGAGCTGGTCACCCGGGACGCGCTCCGCTTCGTGCGCGTGGTGCTCTCCTACCGCTGCGCGGGAGAGGGCGCCCGCGTGCTCCGCGACGAGACCGTCTTCCCCGACGACCCGCAGCACGAGGCGATCGTGCAGGTCGCCTGGGCCGCCGAGTCCGAGCGCGACGCGCAGATCCTCCGGCGCGGCCGGCAGGAGGTCGAGCTCGGCGCCCCGGCGGGAGCGGCGACGCTGACGGGGCGCTTCCTCTGGGAGGGCATGCTCCACTTCGCGACCGGCTACGACCACGTGCTCTTCCTGCTCTCGCTGGTGCTCGCGGCCGGCTTCGTCACGCGCAAGAAGGGCCTCCGGCCGACGCTGAAGGACGTCGCCTGGCTCGTGACGGCCTTCACCCTCGGGCACAGCGTCACGCTGATCGCGGCGGCGCTCGGGGTGGTCGTCTTGCCCTCGCAGCCGGTCGAGATCGCGATCGCCGCGTCCATCGTGATCGTCGCGACGCTGAACGTGTGGCGGCCCGAGCAGCGGGGGCCCATGCCCTGGCTGGCGCTCGGCTTCGGGCTCATCCACGGCTTCGGCTTCTCGTCCGTGCTCGCCGAGCTCGGGCTGCCGCGGGACCAGACCGTGCTCGCGCTGGTCGCCTTCAACGTCGGCATCGAGCTGGCGCAGCTCGCCTTCGTCGCGGTGGTGCTCGGGCCGATCGCCTGGGCCGCCCGTCAGCGCGGCTACCGGCACCTGGTCCGCGGGGGCTCGGTGCTCATCGGGCTGCTCGCGATCTTCTGGGTCGTCGAGCGCATCGCGGGGGCCTGAGTCGAGCGCGGGCGTGGAAAAGGCCGCGCCCCCCGCGCTACCTTCCGCCCGCCATGGCCTCGCGCGTCCGCCGCCGCCCCCTCTACGCCCTCGCCCTCGCGGGCCTCCTCGCCGCCCTCTCCCCCGGCTGCGGCGACGAGGGCTGCGGCGAGCCCCTCCGCATCGTCGCCCCGGAGGACGGCGCGACGGTCAGCGGGGAGTCCCTCGAGCTCGCCATCGACGCCTGCGGCCTCGAGCGGGACACGCTGATCGTCGCCCAGCTCGTGAGCCCGGTGGAGAGCGACTACGCGAGCTGGGTCTTCCTCGCCGACGACGTCTACACCGAGAGCGTCCCCACCCTCCCCGGCGAGATGTGCTTCCAGCTCGTCACGCGGAGCGACGAGGGAGACGGCCCGCCGACGCCCCAGACCTGCGTCACGGTGGAACGATGAGCGGAGCGCGGAGCCGCGCGACGAGCGCCCCGGAGCGCCGCCGCGTCGGGCGCCTCGAGGTCGTCCTCCGCGGCCCCGAGGAGGCCCCGCTCGTCCTCTGCCTCCACGGCTTCCCCGACCTGCCGGGCAGCTTCGCGCCGGTCGCCGAACGCCTCGTCGCCGCCGGCTACCGCGTCGCCGCCCCCTTCATGCCCGGCTACGCGCCCTCCTCCCTCGAGGGCCCCTTCGATCTCGACTCGGTCGCCGACGCGCTCGCCGCCCTCCTCGCCGCGCTCTCCCCCCGCCGCCCGGCCCGCGTCGTCGGCCACGACTGGGGCGCCGCCGTCACCTACCCGCTCCTGACCCGCCACCCGGAGCGCGTCGCCGCCGCCGCCGCCCTCTCCGTCCCGCACCCGCTGACCTTCCTCGGAGGCCTGATGCGCTCGCCGGCCCAGCTCGGCCGGAGCGCCTACATGGGCTTCTTCCAGCTCCCCTTCCTCCCCGAGCGGGTCCTGCGGGCCAACGACCAGGCCTTCGTCGAGGCCCTCTGGCGCCGCTGGTCCCCCGGCCTCGAGCCGCCGGCCGAGCACCTCCGCGACCTGCGCGCCTGCTTCGCCGAGAGCCTCCCGGCGCCCCTCGCCTACTACCGCGCCATGTTCCGCCCGCCCGCCGCCTTCCTGCAGCGCCTCCGCGAGGCCCGCGGGCATCGCATCGAGACGCCGCTCCTCTATCTCCACGGCGCGGACGACGGCTGCATCGGGCCGGAGATCGCCGAGGGCCAGGAGAGGTGGCTCGCCGGCCCCTTCGAGAGCGCGGTGCTCGCCGGCTGCGGCCACTTCCTGCAGCTCGAGCGCCCGGACGCCGTCGCGGAGCGCCTCGTGGCCTTCTTCGCCGAGCACGCCCCGCCCGCGGCGTAGCGGCGCCGAGCAGCGCAGAGCAGCGCGGAGCTCAGCGGCGGCGGAACCAGCGCCCGGCCCGCTCGCGCACGGCGGCCCGGAGGAGCTCGGCGATGGGGAGCACCCGGAAGTCGAAGCGCTCCCCGAGGGCGCGCGTGAAGCTGCTCGGCGCGAAGACCCGCGCCACGATGTGGCAGTGGGCCCCGCGCACGGCCACGAGCTCGCCCTCGCCGACCTCCCCCTCGCGCCGCAGCGCCATCGCCACCCGCAGGTTCAGCGCGTCGTCGTCCGTGCCGAGCACGTAGAAGGGCGGCGCCGTGGCCTCGAGCCCGCCGAGCGCCTCGCTCACGCGCCGCCAGGTGTCCGGATCGGCGACGTCGCCGTCCACGGCGCGCACGGGCGGGTGCGCCTCGCCGACCTCGTCCGTGAAGAAGCGGAGGAGCTTCGCGGCCTGCCGGTCGACGACCACCACGGCGCGGAGCTCGTCGGCGATCTCTCGGTGCGTGCGCAGCTCCTCGAGGATGGTCTGGCCGAAGCGCCCGAAACCGACGAGGACCAGCACGTCCTTCTCCGCGGTCTCGCGCAGCCGCTCGGCCAGCCCCGTCTCGAAGAGGTGCCGCGCCGCCAGCCGATGCGCGTTGAAGGTGCCGTCCTCCTCGCCGAGCTCCGCCAGCCGGCGCCGGAGCCCGAGGTCCGCCACGTGCGCGACGACCGGCAGCTTCGGGTGCGCGTCGCGGATGGCGGACGCCGCCTCGAGGTTCACGAGGTCGTCGCCCGTCAAGAGCACGACGCCCCGCGCGCGGCCGAGCGCGAGCGCGAGGAGCGTCGCCGGCTTGCGCACGTCCCCGCGAATCCAGAGCACGCCGAGCCGCTCGCGGAGCTCCGCCGCCAGGCTCTCGGGGCGCTCCTGGTCGACGACGACGATGGGCCGCCGGCGGTCGCGCGGGAGGCCCTCGAGGAAGAGCAGGCCGAGGCGCCCCGCGCCGACGACGACCAGGTGGTCGCGCATGCGCCAGCGGAGCCACCAGTCGGGGCGGAGGAGGCGCACGACCCCCTCGGCGACGGCGCCCGTCGTGATCAACGGGGCGGCGAAGTAGCTCAGCCAGAGGACCCGCTGCGCCCAGAGCGGTCCGCCGGTCGGCGTGCCGAGGTCGAGGCCCCCGAGCACGAAGAGGCCGAGCGCGTAGTAGACGTGGACGTGGAGGGGCGCGCCCGCGAGGTCCCGATCGGAGACCACGGCGCCGGCCCGGAAGGCGACGAGGGCCGCCACGAAGGCGAGGAGGAGCAGGCCTCCCCGCCAGAGCCATCCGCGAGCGCGCATGGGGCGGAAGCTAGCCCAAGCCAGCCCGCTAGCTCTCGTCGAATCGGCCGAGCACCGCGCGGGTCTGGGCAAGGCCATTCACCTTGAGCGTCGACGGTCCCTCCCGGACGAAGACGGCGTCGTTCACCGACGATGCTTGGGTCTGCCCTGGGACCCAGAGGCAGACAACGGAGAGCCCCCGATACGTGGCGCAATCCAGTTTCGAGAGCACGTCTGATTTGAGCGGCTCGGAGAGGCCAGAGTTCTTGATGTGCGTTGCGATTTGCTGGATGTAGCCCTCGAGCCCGATGCCCTGGATTGCTGCCTCGCGGTCCACACCAACGACAAAGCGACTCGCGATCTGGGCGGCCTGTATGCCGTCGAGCTGCTCCACCCGCCGCTTGTCGGCCTCATTGTCGCAGACCCCGATGAACAGGCCGCCATCGGCGTCGGGGCCGATGTTCGCGATACCGCAGAGGGTCTCGACGATGCGATCGAGCAGACCATCTGAGACGTCACGGTTCGGACCGAGTGAAAGAAGTCCCTGCTTGCACTCGAAGGCCGCGGTCTCGATCCGGGACCTGCGCAGAGCGTTCTCAAGCTCAATTGCGACGCCGTGTCCGTGCTCGAGTGCAGGGGGCTCAGCGTCGACGAAATGGTCCTGGACCAGACCTTTCGTGATCGACACATTGCGACGCCTCTGCTCAGCTCGAATCGCTCCGGCACTAATCTCAAGATGCGCCTGGAGGTTTCGAAGGGCGCCCCAGACGTCAGTCGGGGGACCGGGCGTTTTCCTCTGTTTGACACACAGATCAAAGAACGCCATGAACACTGCATAGAATGCCGTCTTGATCGGATTGGAACCAGCCTTTGGGTGAACGATTCTGCGCATCGCATTCGCAGAATCATCGAACTCCTCAAGGGAACCCTTGATGACCGAGAGGGTCCCGACGATATGGTGCTTGAGTAGGGTAGCTCCATAGGCCTTGAGAGCGACATCAACCTTGGAGCTCTCCTCGGAGTCAGGGTCGTAGTGCTGATCTAAGAGCTTCCCACTGAATCCCTGCGGTTCTCCCATGAGGACCGAGATCGACAGGTCTGCTAGTAGTTGTTCATCCTCCGAGTCACGCAGCATCCCTCTGCGCAATATTCCCTGCTTGCACCAGAACGTCTCATCCGCCTTGATCGCGTTCTCCGGCGATTCGCCGGCGACGTCGATGCTGATCGCAGGCATGACTGCAAGGTCCAGAGTCTCTCTCGAAACGTCTCCGCGAATCTCCGCGGACATCTCACGAACCACCGTGGCAAAAGATGAAACCACGCCTGCCTGCCGCTTTTCCTGGCTGCTGAGCTGTCGGCCCGAAGAGTTGATTCGACCGAAGATGTCGTTCACCGCTGCTTCGTCGACGGATGGAAACTCCGAAACGGCGAGTGTGTAGTCTAGGAAGTTGGCACAAAGGGAGGGGTCTAGAAGCTTCTCTGCGTCGGTGCAGGCCTCGAAGACGCCTTCGTCTGCAAGCTGCTTCGCGCGGGAAAGTTGGTTCACATCGAACATCCTTCCGCGCCAGCTAAAGCGATTCTCGACGTAGGAGAACAGGGCGTTGAGCCTCTGCATGCCGTCAAGGATCTCGAATCGTTTCGATCCATCAGGCTGCGCCTCGTACGCCAGGAGGATCAGTGGGATAGGGTACCCGCTGAGTACACTATCGATCAGCGCCTGCTTCTCCTCGACCGTCCACACCAGCTTCCGCTGATACCTGCGGTTGACCTGAAAGTTCCCGCTCCTATACGCGCGGTACGCTTCCTGGATACTCATTCCACGGGGTGTGACGGACATGGTGGGCCTCGCTGCGATCAGGAGTGACGGAGGGTCGCTGTCTGCCCTTCGAAGTTCAAGTGCAACCCGATCACGTCGAGGCTCCGACGATGGTTCGGAGGGAAAGCCCGTACACGATCGAGAACGTAAGGGTCGCGAGGGTCACGTTCGCCTTGCCGAGCTCGATCCGCCGGAGGTGCTTCTCGCTGAGCCCTACGCGCTCGGCCGCTTGCTTCTGAGTCAGCTCGCGCTCGGTCCGCAGTTCGCGAAGCCGGCGCCCGAGGCGCTCCCTCTCGCGCTCGAACGCCTCGACGAACCCCCGTCGACGCGCCCTCGCACGATCCTTCGGGCCCGCGTCAGAGCCCCATCTGCTTCGAGATGATCACCTTCATGATCTCGCTCGTGCCCGCGTAGATGCGCTGCACGCGCGCGTCCATGTAGGCGCGCGTCACCGGGTACTCGAGCATGTAGCCGTAGCCCCCGAAGAACTGGAGGCACTCGTCCACGACGCGCCCCATCATCTCCGAGTGCCAGAGCTTGCTCATGGAGCACTCCTTCACGAGGTACTGGCCGGCCACGTGGGCCGCGAGGAGCTTGTCGAGGAAGGCCTGCCCGACCTCGACCTCCGTCGCGCACTCGACCAGCTTGAAGCGGGTGTTCTGGAACTTGCTGATCGGCCGCCCGAAGGCCTCCCGCTCCTTGCAGTAGGCGATGGTGTCCTCGAGGACCTGGGCCGCGCCGGCCTGGCAGCTCGCGCCGACGACGAGGCGCTCCTGCTGGAGCTTCTGCATGAGCATGAGGAAGCCACCGCCCTCCATGCCGAGGAGGTTCTCCTTCGGCACGCGGCAGTCCTCGAAGGCGAGCTCGGCCGTGTCCTGCGAGGCCATGCCCATCTTCTTCAGCTTCTTCGACTTGAGGAAGCCCTCGCGGCCGGCCTCCACGACGAAGAGGCTGATGGAGCGGTGCGGATCGTCGTCGGGCCCGCCGGTCTTCGCGGCGACGATGCAGAGGTCGCAGAGGATGCCGTTCGAGATGAAGGTCTTGGCGCCGTTGAGGACGTAGTCGTCGCCGTCCTTCTTGGCCGTGGTGCGGATGCCGGCGAGGTCCGAGCCCGTGCCCGGCTCGGTCATGGCGATGGCCGTGACGAGCTCGCCGTTCGCGCAGCCCGGGAGCCACTTCTTCTTCTGCTCGGGGGTGCCGAACTCGTGGATGTAGGGCACGACGACGTCCGAGTGGAGCGGCAGGGCGAAGCCCGACTCGTAGACCTTCGCGAGCTCCTCGATGACGACGACGGAGTGGAGGAAGTCGCCGCCGGGGCCGCCGTGCTCCTCCTCGAGCCAGGGGCAGAGGAAGCCCTGGGCGCCGGCCGCGCGCCAGACCTCGCGGCTGACCGAACCCTCCTCGCGCCAGGCCTCCTGGTTCGGCACGACCTCCTTCTGCAGGAACTGCCGGAAGGCCTTGCGGAAGATCTCGTGCTCTTCGCCGAAGAGGGTGCGCTTCATGACTCCATACCTCCACGGCGCCCTCCCCCGGGCGCCGGTCGTCGCTGACTGAATCATCATTCACCAACTGGTGAGCTTGCCGCAACCGTCGCCGTCCCCGCCGCTTCGCGGCGTCGTCGGCGGCGGCGGTGCGCTCGCTTCGCTCGCTGGGGGTGCGCTCGCTTCGCTCGCTCTGGGGGTCGGGGAACTGGGCCGCGTCCGACGTGCCTTCGAGCTCGTCGGGGTTCGGCTCGACCTACGGGCTTCGGCTGCCGCCCGGGCTCCACGCTCGGCTCACTGGGCACGCGCAGACCCGCGACGCGAGGCGCGACGCCGCGGCCTCCACCCCCTATCCTCGAAACGCGCGCCCTCGCCGCGCGACCGATCGACTGCGATGGCCCTGTTCGACGCTCCCCCGTATCGCGGCCCGAAGAGCGACCACTTCGACGGCCGCCGCTTCTTCAACCCGGCCCCCGAGGTGCACCACGCCTCCGGCGGCGACCTCCTCAAGTGGATGCTCTCGCGCAAGCGCGGTCCCTGGCGCCGCGTCCATGCCGAGCCCGGCCCGCCGCCCCCGCGCCGCGTCGAAGGCGACGCCCTCCGCGTGACCCTGGTCGGCCACGCGACGCTCCTCGTGCAGATGGACGGGCTCAACCTGCTCACGGATCCGGTCTGGGCACCCCGCGTCTCCCCGGTCGGCTTCGCCGGCCCCAAGCGCTTCCGGCCGCCCGGCGTGCGTTTCGAGGACCTGCCCCCGATCGACCTCGTCCTCCTCAGCCACAACCACTACGACCACTGCTGCCTCCCCACGCTGAGGCGCCTCGCCGCGGCGCACGACGCGCCGCCGATCGTCACCGGCCTGGGCAACGCGGCCCTCCTCGAGAAGCACGGCATCCCGGGCGCCGTGGAGCTCGACTGGTGGGAGGACACGCGCGTCGGCGAGGCCCGCGTCGTCGGCGTGGAGATGCAGCACTTCAGCGGCCGCGGCCCGCGCGACCGGGACCGGACGCTCTGGCTCGGTCTCGTCGTCGAGCACCCGCGCGCCGGCCGCGTGCTCTTCTGCGGCGACACCGGCTACGGCCCGCACTTCGAGCGCATCCGCGAGCGCGTCGGCGTGCCCCGGCTCGCGCTGATCCCCATCGGCGCCTACCGGCCGCGCTGGTTCATGAAGTGGGTCCACGTCGACCCGGACGAGGCCGTGCGCGCCCACCTCGACCTCGGCGCGATGACGAGCGTGGGGATGCACTACGGCACCTTCGCCCTCGCCGACGACGGCATGGACGAGCCGATCGCGGACCTGGAGACGGCGCGGGCGACCCACGCAGTGCACCCGGACGCCTTCCGCCTCCTCGCCCACGGCGTCGGTGAAGACATCCCCTGAGCCGCTTTGGGACGCGGGACACGGGACGCGGGACGCGGGACACGGGACGCGGGATGCGGGGGCGCGGCGCCCTCGGCTTCGGCGCCCTCGGCTCGCGCGAGCTCGCGGAGCGCCCCCCTCGAGGCTCCGTGTCGAGGTCGGGCCCGGTCGCCCCGCCGGCTCCTCGGCCCCGCGCCCGGCGCGCGTCCCCGGCGCGTAGATCCTTCCGCGCCCCCAGCCGTCCGACCCTCCACACGAGGAGGAGACATGACGACGAGGACGACGCTCCCTCGGCACGCGGCGACGTGCGCCCTCTTGGCCACCGCGCTCGTCGCCTGCGAGCGCACGCCATCCACCGAGACCGCCCGGGCGACCCCGGCCAGCGCCGGCGACGAGCACGCCGCGCCGCCGCCCTCGCGCCCGGCCGGCCCCCCATGGCTCACGCTCGGTGAAGACGTGAGCGCGCGGGCCCGCGAGCGGAACGCCGAGCGCTTCCGCCCGCCGCCCTCCGTCTTCCGCTCCATCGAGGTGCACCCGATGGAGCCGCCCCGGGTCGAGCGCTTCGATGGCGGCTGGCGCGCCCACCTGCCGAGCCGCGCGCCGGTCACGACGCCCACGGTGCACGGCGGCCGGCTCATCGCCAGCGGCGGCTTCCGGAGCCGCCACATGTTCGCCTTCGACGCGCGGAGCGGGGAGCCCATCTGGTCCATCGGCCTCGGTGACGACGGGCCCTCCGCGCCGGCCTGCGCGGGCGAGACCTGCGTCTTCAACACCGAGTCCTGCACGCTCTTCGCCGTCGACGCCGCCACCGGCGAGAAGAAGTGGGCCTGGTACATCGGCGACCCGCTCATGAGCGCGCCGGCCATCGCGGACGGCAAGGTGCTCGCCGCCTACCCGATCCGCGGCGGCGGCACCTGGCCCGAGGGCGAGGACCGGCCGCTGCCCGAGGACGCGACCCACGCGCTCGGCGCCTTCGACCTCGAGACGGGCGAGCTCCTCTGGGCGCGCTGGATCGACGCGGACGTGATCTCCGCGCCGGTCGTCGTCATGGGGCACGTCTACGCGGCGACCTTCGGCGGCACGCTCTACCACCTGCTCCTGGAGGACGGCGCCGTGCTCGAAGCCCGCGTCGCGCGCGCCACCTCGGCGCCGGCGCTGGTCGACGGCGCGCTCTACTTCGCCCGCCGCGAGAACGAGGGGAACGAGGCCTGGGAGCGCATCGTCCGCGGCGCCGAGCCGCCGCCCCTCGAACGGCCCGAGCGCGCCGGCAAGCCCGACGACCCGCCCGCCCAGGCGACCCCGCGACGCCGCGCGGCCTACCTCGAACGGGAGTTCCAGGCGCGGACCCGGTACAGCTTCGACTCGGAGCAGCTCGACGCGGCCAACGGCTTCGCGGACGGAGCGCCGGCGGCGGCCAACGCGCAGGTGGCGCTCGGGTTGATCGGCCGCGCGACCGTGCACGGCCTGCAGGAGTACCAGGGCAGCTGGGTCCTCGGCGCGGGCGCGCACAACCTCGCGACCATGGGCACGGCGCTCGTCGGCTACGACCGGCGGAGCGGGCGCGAGGCCTGGACCGTGCCGCTCCCCGGCGACCTCGCGCAGCAGGGCGGCGCGCTGGCCGCGCCCCCGGCGCGGGCGGGCGGGCGCGCCGTGCTCGCGACGCTCTCGGGCGAGGTGCTGATCGTCGACCCGAGCGATGGCGAGGTGGAGCGCCGCCTCGACGCCGGCGCGCCGCTCCGCACGCAGGCCGTGGTGGAGGGAGGGCGGGTCTTCGTCGGCACGGCGAACGGGCAGGTCGTGGCGCTGGAGACCGGCGACGCGAGCCTGACCGGCTGGCCCACCTGGGCGGGCGACGCGGCGCGCACCGGCGCGCCCTGAGCGCGCGCTCGGTCCGAGCCGTTCGCGTTCGGCGGACGCGCGACGTGGGCGATCCATGCCGCCCGCGGCATCCCTCGGAGGTGGAGCTCTCGGCGCGGTCGGGCAGCCCAACCGCTCGCGTGGTTCGCCGCGAGCTCACGGCGCGCTCGGGCAGCCAACCGCTCGCGTCATTCGCGGCGAGCTGCCCCCCTCCGCCGCGGCCGAGGGTCCGGCTCCGGAACGAGGGCGGGCTTGCGAGGGGATGGCGCGTGCTTAGGGTGCGCGCCGTCATGGACGAACGACGCCGCTCCTGAGCCGCGCCCTCGCGCCGCGCGTGGGTGCCCTCCCCTCCTCTCGCCCTGCCCTTCGTCCATGTCTTCTCCGCTGCTCCTGCGGCTCACCCGCCCGGTCGACTGCCGCCCCGATCGCTTCCGCCGCCGCGTCCGCCGCCTCGCCGAGGCTCACCGGGCCGACCCGGCGCGCCTGCTCCCACGCTTCGCCTTTCGCTGCGACGAGCGCGCCTTCGCCGAGGCCCTCCTGCGCGAGCGCACGCACTGGTGGCTCTTCCGCACACACCAGGCCGCCGCCTGCGGGGACTTCGTCGTCGTCGACCTCTCCTCGCCGCGCCCCGTGGGCCGGCGCGTCGTCGGCCTCGACCTCAAGCTCGGCGGCCGACTCCGCACGGCGAGCCACCAGCTCCGCCACCTCCCCCGCGCCGTACGCCTCCTCGAGGCGCGCGGCCTGGTCGAGGCTCCTCGCGTCGAGCGCTACACGGGCGACGCGCGCCTGCTCGAGTCGGTCCTCGGCGGGAAGGGCGAGCGCGCCGCGCCGTAGACGAGCAGCATGGGATCCGTGCTCGTCTGGATCGCCGCGCTCGCCCTCCTGAGCCTCGCGCTCGCCCTCACCGTTCGCCGCTACCGGCGCCGGGCCTACCGGCGCGCGCAGCTCCGCGCGCTCGGCCCCCTCTTCGTCACCCTGACCCTGCTCCTCGCGCTCCTCGACGCGCTGCTGCCGCCGGTCGGCCGCTGGGTGGCCTTCGGCGCCGGGGCGCTCTTCCTCCTCGCCGCCGTGCTGGGAGGCCACGCCCTCCGCCGGCTGCGCGCCGACCTCGCCGACGTCGCCGACCCCGAGCGCCGCGCCGCCGCCCTCGAGCGCCTCCACGCCTACGTCGCCGCCCGCGAGGCCAAGCGCGCGACGCGCGCGCAGTTCGTCGCCATCGAGCTACTCGATCGGCGACAGCACGAAGCCGCTCGCGCCTTCTTCGAGGCGATGGAGGGCCCTCGGCTGAGCCCGCTGCAGCGGGCCACGCGGGAGCTCGGGCTGGTGGTCGTGGCGCTCCGCGAGGGCGACCTGGACGAAGGACGAAGGCGCCTCGACGAGCTCCCGACCACGGACCACCCGAGCGTGCGCTCGATCGTCCAGCAGCTCCGGGCGGCGCTGCTCGCGCTCGCAGGCGACGGCGCGCGGGCCCTCGAGATGCTCGAGGGCGCCCGCCGCCCCGCCCAATCCGGCGCCGCCTGGGATCAGCGCGACCTCCTCGTCCGCGCCCACGCGTACGCGGCCCTCGGTCGCGAGCGCGAAGGCCGGGAGGCGCTGGAGGCGTTCCTCGCCCGATGGGGTGTCGACGCGCTGGCCCTGGCCGTCCACCAGCCCGCCGGCCCCGCCACCCCGCTCGCGGACGCCCTCCTTCGAGGCGCCAGCGCCTACCGCTGACGCCCCCGACCGCGAGAGCCCCCTCGCGAGGCGGAGCAGCCGGCCGCGGAGGGACACCATCGCGGAGGCACACCATCGCGGCGGCACACCATCGCGGCGGCACACCATCGCGGCGGCACACCATCGCGGCGGCACACCAGCGCAGCGGCACACCATCGCGGAGGCACACCAGCGCGGCGGCGCACCATCGCGGAGGGGCACCATCGCGGAGGGAGAGCCGCGTCGGCCGCGAAGCGACGAAGCCGCGCGGCGGCGAACGGCGGCGCTCCGCCCGCGAAGGGAAAGCCCCCGGGCCCGCTGGGGAGCCCGAGATGGCGAGGGAGACCGGCTACGGGAAGGGCAGGCCGCCGTCGAGGCCGCCCGCGTCGAAGGGCGGCAGGCAGTAGGTGCTGCTCCCGCCCCCGACCATCAGCGGCGGCGCCTGGCAGCTGTACCCGTCCTCGATCCGGCAGTCGGCGTCGCTCGAGCACGTCTTCGCGCAGAAGCTCGCGCCGAAGCCGCCGAAGCCCACCGACACGCACTCCGCGCCCGCGCCGCACTCGGCGCTCCCGCTCATCGCCGTGCACTCCGCCGTGCAGTAGCCGCCCGGGAACTCGTAGCTGAACATCCCCGAGCCCACCGTCGTCTGGCAGGTCGCATCCGCCGGCTCCGTGCACTCGGTGTCCATCGTGCACGCGGACCCGATGGCCCCCGGCCGCGTCGGCATCGCCGCGTCCACCGGATCCATCGTGCCCGCGTCCTCGCTCGGCGTCGTCCCCGAGTCCATGCCCGGCAGCGTCCCCGAGTCCGTCTCCGGCAGCGTCCCCGAGTCCGTCCCCGGCAGCGTCCCCGAGTCCGCGCCGCCGCCGCCCGCGTCGACGCCCCCGGCGTCCTCGCCATCGACCGTCGGTCCATCGTCATCACCGCACGCCGGCGTCATCGCGCCGAGCGAAGCGGCGAGCATCCATCCCAACCAAGCTCGCTTCATGGCGCGTACCCTACCGAAAGCGTCGAGAACACCCAAACGCCCCGGCGGAGCTCCGTGTTTTCACGGCGCTTTCGCCTCCCGGCGGCGCTTGCGAGCCCCGTCCTCTCGCTCTACGGTCCGGCCGGCCTCGCCCGTAACCTCCCGGCGCCCTCGCCGACGTAGAGCGCGTGCCTCCCGGCCGCTCCCCCCGCCGCATGACCCACCCTCGCCCGCGCCTGCTCCGAGCCTTCCTCGTCCTGGTCGCCATCGCGCTGCCGGTCACGGCCCACGCGAGCGGCGGCGGCCACGGGCCCGGGCCCGAGGTCTGGCTCTCGATCGCCGGCATCCTCATCGTCGCGAAGATCGGCGGCGAGCTCGCCGTGCGCATCAAGCAGCCGCCGGTCCTGGGCGAGCTCTGCGCGGGCATCCTCCTCGGGAACCTCGACCTGATGGGGGTGCACGCCTTCGACCACGCGGCGGAGCTGCCGTCCGTGGAGTTCCTCGCGAACCTCGGCGTGGTGCTCCTCCTCTTCGAGGTCGGCCTCGAGTCGACGCTCACGGAGATGCGCAAGGTCGCGCCGCAGTCGGGGCTCGTCGCGATCATCGGCGTCGTCGCGCCCATGGCCTTCGGCTACGGCGCGGCCGCCTGGCTGGTCCCGGAGGGCGGGAGCACGCTCCACCTCTTCGTCGGCGCGACGCTCTGCGCGACCTCCGTCGGCATCACCGCCGCCGTGCTCCAGAGCCTCGGCGCCATGGACCGGGTCGAGACGCGGGTCATCCTCGGCGCCGCCGTCATCGACGACGTGCTCGGCCTGGTGATCCTCGCCGTCGTCGCCGGCCTCGCCTCGAGCGGCCACGTCGACGCCAAGCAGCTCGGCATCATCAGCGGCCTCGCCGGCGGCTTCCTGGTCGGCGCGCTCCTGCTCGGCGCCTACGTCATGCCCGGCGTCTTCAAGGCGGCCTCGCGCCTCCGGAGCCCGGGCGTCCTCGCCGCCCTCGCCATCGGCCTCTGCCTGCTCCTCGCCGGCGCCAGCGCCGCCGCCGGCCTCGCGCCCATCGTCGGCGCGTTCGCCGCGGGCCTCATCCTCGACGAGGTCCACGTCCGGCCCTTCGGCAAGAAGAACAAGCACGACCTGGCGCCGATCGTCGCGCCCATCGTGGCGATCATGACGCCGATCTTCTTCGTGCGGACCGGCATGATGGTCGACCTTGAGGGCGTGAGCGTGGACCCGCTGCTCCTCGCCGGCGCCCTCACGGTCGTCGCCATCCTCGGCAAGCTCCTCAGCGGCCTCGGCGTCCGCGGCAAGGTCGACCGCATGACCGTCGGCATCGGCATGGTGCCGCGGGGCGAGGTCGGCCTGATCTTCGCCGACGTCGGCCGCGCCATCGAGGTGGACGGGCACCCGCTGATCCAGCCCGACGTCTACATGGCCGTCGTGCTCATGGTCATGCTCACCACGGTCGTGGCCCCGCCCTGGCTCTCCTGGCAGCTCAAGCGCCTCCTGAAGAAGAAGGGCCCCGCGGAGCCGCCGAGCCCCGACGACGGCGAGCCCGCCAGCGGCCACTGAAGGGCCGTCGACGCCGCGCTGGCATGCCGCCCCAGATGACCTAGACCGGAGGAGTCACCCCGGGCGTGATGATCGTGCGAGGTTTCGGGTTCGCAGTGGATTCTCGCGGAGCAAGGAATACAGGCGGTGTTTCGGCGAAGCGCGAATCCGCCGCGGGCCCGAAGGATTGTACGAGGGCGCGTCGACTGGTGACGAATCCGGGCTAGACCCAGGGTCCCCCCGAAGCTCCCCTCGCCCCCATGGAAGACGCGGCCCTCCAATCCCTCCACGCCGGCCTCGCCCGCGCCGACGCGCGCCGCGACGAGGTCCTCGCGCGCATCGCAGCGTCCGCCCGCACGGACCTCGCCGGCCTCCCCCCGGGCGCCGCGGCGCTCCTCCTCTCCCGCGGCGAGCTCGGACCCACGCTCGTGCTCACCGGCGACGGCGACAAGGCCGTCCGGGCCGCGGAGGACCTCCGCTTCTTCCTCGGCGGCGACCGCGATCAGGTCCTCCTCTACCCCTCCCTCGACACCACGCCCTTCCTCGACGTCGCCCCGGACCGGCGCACGGCGATGGACCGGCTCGCGACCCTCTTCCACCTCACCCGCGAGCTCCCCTGGCGCTTCCTCGTCGCGCCCGCGCCCGCCGTCCTCCGGCGCGTCCCGCCGAAGGCCGCCGTCGACGCCCGCTCCCTCCTCATCGAGGCCGAGGGGGAGCTCGAGCGCGACGACCTCATCGACGTGCTCACGGCGGGCGGCTACCTCCGCGTCCCGGTCGCCGAGGATCCGGGCACCTTCGCCGTACGCGGCGGGATCATCGACGTCTACCCGCCGCACGCGCAGTACCCGGCGCGCATCGAGCTCGACGACTGGCTCGTCCTCTCCATCAAGCTCTTCGACCCAGACGACCAGCGCACGGTCGAGAGCGTCGACCGCATCTTCGTCCACCCGGCCCGCGACACGGTGCTCACGGCCGCCGATCGGGACCGCGCGCTGACGCGCATCCGGGACCTCTGCGACGAGGCCAACGTGCCGACCAAGAAGCGCAACCAGCTCCTCGAGGACCTCGAGGCCGGCCGCGCGTTCTACGGCGTCGAGGGCTTCCTCCCGGCCTTCTACGACCACCTCGAGACCCTCCTCGACTACATCCCGGCCGAGGCGCCGGTCGTCCTCCTCGACCCGACGGACATCACGAAGAGCCTCGACCTCGAGCTCACCCGGGCCATCGAGGATCGCGCGGCGAAGGCCGAGGACGGCGCCCCGGTCTACCCGCTCGACGCCCTCTACGCGGACGAGGGCGAGCTCGTCGCGCGCCTCGAGGAGCGCAAGCGCGTCGTCGTCCACGAGCTGGCCATCGTCGGCGCGCCCTCGTACGAGGAGTCGCCGACGGCCCTCTACGAGAGCGTCGGCGAGGACGACGTCATCCAGCTCGGCGCCGAGGATCAGCGCCCGCTCGTCGCCGAGCTCAAGGCCCGGCGCCAGGCCGGCAGCGACGAGGGCCTCCAGCCGGTGGTCGACCGGGCGAAGCGCTGGCTCGACATGGGCCTCCGCGTCGTCTTCACGGCGCGCACGCACACGCAGGCCGAGCGACTGGTCTCGCTCCTGAAGGGCTACGACGTGCCCGTCCTGGCGACGGGCCCGAAGGGGCACCCGGCCGCCTTCGATCCGGCGATCCTCGAGGGCCCGCCGCCCGCCGCCGTGCAGATCGTCGTCGGCGAGCTGAACGACGGCTTCGCCTGGGCCACCGAGGGCCTGGTCGTCGTCACCGAGCAGGAGATCTTCGGCACGCGCACGCGCCGCCGGCGACAGAAGCGCCGGCGGCGGAAGCAGAAGACGGCGCAGGCTTTCCTCGAGGATCTCCGCGAGCTGAAGCCGGGCGACTACATCGTCCACGCGGACCACGGCGTCGGCGTCTACCTCGGCATCGAGCGCAAGCCCATGGCGCTCACGCCGATGCAGCGGCTCCAGGGCGAAGAGCCGCGCATGGTCGAGACGCTCATCGTCGAGTACCACGGCAAGGACAAGCTCTTCCTGCCGGTCACGCGCCTGAACCAGCTGCAGAAGTTCGCGGGCAAGGAGGGCTCGAAGCCGAAGCTCGACCGGCTCGGCGGCACGACCTTCGCCAAGAAGAAGCAGAAGGTCCGCAAGGCCGTCCGGAAGCTCGCCGACGACCTGATCAAGCTCTACGCCGAGCGCGCCGCGAGCCGCCGTGACCCCCTCCCGGCGCCAGACCGCACCTACGCGGAGTTCGAGGCCACGTTCCCGTTCGAGGAGACGCCGGACCAGGCGCGCGCGATCGAGGAGGTCCTCGAGGATCTCGAGGCGCCGCGCCCCATGGACCGGCTGGTCTGCGGCGACGTGGGCTTCGGCAAGACCGAGGTGGCCATCCGCGCCGCGTTCCGGGTGGCCATGGAGGGGCGCCAGGTCGCGATCCTCTGTCCGACGACGGTGCTCGCGCAGCAGCACTACCAGAACCTGAAGCAGCGCTTCGAGGGCTACCCGATCGAGGTCGGCACGCTCAGCCGCTTCGTGGGCCGGGACGAATCCACGAAGACGCTCCGCGGCCTGAAGGAAGGCACCGTCGACGTGGTCGTGGGCACGCACCGGCTGCTCTCGAAGGACGTGCACTTCGACCGGCTCGGGCTGCTCGTCGTCGATGAGGAGCAGCGCTTCGGCGTCGCCCACAAGGAGCGCATCAAGACGCTGAAGACCGACGTGGACGTACTGACGCTGACGGCGACGCCCATCCCGCGGACGCTCCAGCTCGCCATCGGCGGCCTGCGGGAGCTCAGCCTGATCACGACGGCCCCGATCGACCGCCGCGCCGTGCGCACCTTCGCGTGCCGATGGGACGACCACACGCTGAAGGAGGCCATCCGCCGCGAGCTCGACCGGGGCGGTCAGTGCTTCTTCGTCTACAACCGGATCGAGGGCCTCTACGAGCGGGCGCAGCGGCTCCAGGAGCTCCTCCCGCAGGCTCGTTTCATCGTCGCGCACGGACAGATGAAGGAGGGCGAGCTCGAGCGGGCCATGACCGACTTCGTGGCCGGCGAGTACGACGTGCTCTGCTCGACGGCCATCATCGAGAGCGGCCTCGACATCCCGCGAGCGAACACGATGATCGTCGACCGGGCGGACATCTTCGGCCTGGCGCAGCTCTACCAGCTCCGCGGGCGCGTGGGCCGATCGAAGGAGCGCGCGTACTGCTACCTGGTGACGCCGCCGCCGACCGTGATGACCGACGAGGCGCGGCAGCGGATCCAGGCCCTCGAGCGGTTCACGGAGCTCGGGAGCGGCTTCCAGGTGGCCAGCCTCGACATGGAGCTCCGCGGCGTGGGCGACCTGCTCGGGGCGGAGCAGTCGGGGAACGTGGCGCTCGTCGGCTTCGACCTCTTCGTGCACATGCTCGAGGAGGCCGTGGCACAGCTCCGCGGCGAAGAGGTGGTCCAGGAGATCGACCCGGAGATCACCATCGACGTCGAGCACTACCTGCCGGAGGAGTACATCGACGACGTCGGCATCCGGCTCAGCTTCTACAAGCGCTTCGCGACGCTCGAGGACGAGGACTCGATCGAGGATCTGGCCATCGAGATGGAGGACCGCTTCGGCCCGCCGCCCGAGCCCGCGCGGCAGCTCGTGCGTGTGATGTCGTTGCGGCCGCTGCTGCGGCACTTCCGGGCGCTCGGCTGCGAGGCGACCGAGCGGCGGGTGACGCTGCACCTCCGCGAGGACACGCCGCTCGACCCGGCGAAGGTGATCGCGTTGGTCGGCGAGCCGCGGAGCCCGTGGAAGCTGACGCCGGACATGAAGCTGACGCGGCGCTTCGACGAGGACGAGGCGGCGGAGGACGCGATCGAGAACGTGCGCGCCCTCTTCCGGATGCTGCGTCCGCTGCAGAAGGGCATCAGCTGACCCGATTGGGCTCGTGTCCGGGACGGTTTCGAGTCCCGGTTGGGAGCGCGTCGACGGGCCCTCAGCGAGGCGAGGCGACGGGGAGGCGGTGGGGGGCGGCGCGGTGGGCCGCGGCGAGGGCGCGGAGCTCGACCAGGGCCTGCAGCACGACCCGCGGGTGCGCGCCCGTGGCTCGGCCTCGAACGCGGGGCCGGTGACTCACGGGGACCTCGTCGATGCCATAGCCGAGGCGCCGCGCACCGGCGAGGAGCTCGGCGTCGATGGCGGCCCCGACGCTCGCCATCGGCACCCGCTCGAGGAGGCTCTTGGGGAAGAGCTTGAACGCGCAGTTCACGTCCCGAACCCCCACACCCAGGAGCGCGTCGACCAGCCGCGTCCACACGAAGCCGTTCAGCACGCGCATGGGCGGGTCCGAGCGCGGCGCGCGAAACCCGACGATCACGCGATCGGAGCGCAGCCGCGGGAGCAGCGGGAGCAGCTCGGCCGGGTCGAACTGCCCGTCCCCGTCCGTGTAGAACACCCACGCGCCCCGGGCCGCGCGGAAGCCCGAGGCGAGCGCCGCCCCGTAGCCGAGGTTCGCGGCGTGACGCACGATGCGCAGCTCGGGCAGCTCCGCCGCGAGCCCCTCGAGCAGCTGGGGCGTGCGATCGCGGCTCCCGTCGTCGACGACCACCACCTCCGGCGAGCGCGCCGCCGCCCGCGCGACGGCCACCGCCTCGCGCACCACCCGCTCCACGTTCGCCTCCTCGTCGTAGCAGGGCAGCACGACGCTGAGGGCCTCGAGGGGCGGGCCGTCGGGGAAGACAGAAGCCATGAGGGTCGGGCGAGCCTACGGGCCCGCTCGTGCCCGGGCAACGGCGCCAGGCCGTCGAATCCTTCCCGCGACCCACAGACCACCGAATTCTCCCCCCGCGCCCCTCCTCCAGCCGCGCGCGAGGCGATCGCGACGCGCCCCGCCCCCTCTGCTACACCCCCCGCGTGAACGGTCCCGCCGACCCGCGCGCCCCCGAGCCGACCGAGGCGACCGCCGGGCCCCGCCCTGCCCCGCCGCGCGCCCCCGGGTCCCGCCCCGCCCCCGAGCCCGAAGACCCCGCCCGCGCCCTCCCCTCGCGTCGCCGCCGCCTCGCCGCCGTCGCCTTCTTCGCCCTCGCCTGGCTCTGGGCCTTCCCCGTCTACCCGGACCTCAACAACCCGAACGAGAACGTCCGCATCCACATGACGGCCGCCCTCGCCGAGGACGGCACCTACGAGATCTCCGGCATGCGCCGCCGCTGGGGCTGGGTGAACGACGCCGCCTGCGTCGAATGGACCCCCGAGGACGAGCCCATCCCCTGCGAGGGCGCCCGCGCCCCCGCCGGCCACACGCGCCGCTACTACAGCGTCAAGGCCCCCCTCTCGAGCTGGCTCGGCCTCCCCGGCTACCTCCTCGCCCAGGCCCTCAAGGGCACCGAAGGCCCGCCCGCGTCCCCGACCTCCCCCGCCCACCTCTGGGCCATGCGCCTCTTCGCCAGCGGCCTGCCGATGATGCTCTTCTTCGGCTTCTTCTACGGCTGGCTCGGCGCCCGCGTCCGCTCCGCCGTCATCCGCGACGCCGTCTACGTCGCCACGGCCCTCGGCTCCTGCCTCCTCGGCTACGCCTACCTCTTCGCCAGCCACTCCACGAGCGCCGCCGCCGCCTTCACCGCCTTCGCGCTCCTCTTCGACGCCCAGCGCGCGCCCCCCCACGCGCGCGGCCCCCGCCCCGCCCTCCGCGCCTTCGCCGCCGGCCTCCTCGCCGCGAGCGCCTCCGCCCTCGAGTACCCCTGCTTCGTCGCCACCTTCGCCCTCTGCGTCTACGCCCTCGTCGCCCTCCGCCCCTGGCCGCGCATCCTCCTCTTCGGCGCCGGCGCCCTCCTCCCGACGCTCCTCGTGATGCACTTCCAGGCCTCCGCCTACGGCAACCCGCTCACGCCCGGACACCTCTTCGTCGAGAACGCCGCCTTCCGCGCCGGCCACGAGAGTGGCTTCTTCGGCGCCGACGCCTTCCACGCCGACGCCGCCTGGCGCCTCCTCGTCGACCCGCGCCTCGGCGCCTTCAGCCTCACGCCCACCTTCGCCTTCGCCTTCGGCGCCCTCCCGGCGCTCTGGGCCCGGCGCCGCGACCGCACGGTCCGCGCCCCCGCCCTGACCGCCCTCTTCCTGGTCGCCGGCATGTACGGCGTCATCTGCCTCATGAACAACTGGGAGGGCGGCTGGTCCCTCGGCCCGCGCTACCTCGTCGTCACCCTCCCCTTCCTCGCCGTCGCCGCCGCCATCGCCCTCGACCGCATGGCGCATCACCACGCGCGCGCCGCCCACGCCCTCGCCCTCGGCACGGCCCTCGCCTCCCTCGTCGCCGCCGGCCTCCCGAGCGCCTACTACCCGCACCTCCCGCCGGAGATCGACTGGCCTCTGGTGCACCTCTTCCCGGCCGTCTTCGAGGCCGGCGCCGCCCCCCACAACGCCGGCGCGCTCCTCTTCGGCCTCGAGGGCAACCTCGCCATGCTCCCCCTCGCCCTCCTGGCCCTCGGCAGCCTGGTCTGGGCGAGCGCGCCGCTCCGCGATCCGCGCCTCTTCGCCCGCGCCCTCCTCGTCGCCCTCGCCTGCCTCGCCCCCCGCTGGGCCCTGGCCCCGGAGCCGGACGCCCAGATCCGTCAGAGCGTGGGCTTCATCCTGGAGCACTGGTCGCCGCGGCCGGCGGCCTGGCGCGCCGACGCCTCCGACGAAGCCGCGCCGGCGAGGGCCACCACGCGACGAAGAGCGTCGCGAGCAGCCCCGTCCCGCCGAGCGCCGACGCCAGCGCGAGATCGTCGGGCACGTAGCGCAGCCGCACGCGGCGCCGCCCCGACGGCACGCCACGCACCACGATCAGCCCCCGATCGCCCTGCTCGACCCGGCCCACGTCGCTCGACCAGCCCCGCGCCCAGGTCTGGTTGACGACCAGGTCCCCCGGCACGCTCAGCTCCACGTCCGCCGTGATCGTGTTCGCCGTGCGCTCCACGCCGTGCACCTCGCCGCCCGGCCGGAGGCGCACCTGCGCCCGCTGCCCCTCCCAGAGCCCGGGCGCGGCCGGATAGGTCATCCCCGTGTAGCAGCCGACGTTGCTCACGCCGCGCGCCGGGAAGCTCGCGTAGGCGCCGTACTGGTGCCGGGAGATCAGGTGGTATTCGGCGTCGTGATCCACCGGCGGCAGCGGCGGCCCGCGCCAGCGATCGATGACGGCCCCGTTGCCCCAGGCGAGGTGCCCGGCGATGGCGAGGAGCAGCACCCAGGGCAGCGCCCCGCGCAGGAAGTCGAGGTCGTGGCGCCAGCGCCGCCGCGCGAGCCAGCCCACCGCCGCCTGGAGCGCGATCGCCGCGCCGAGGCCGAGGTAGAAGGTCATCAGCACGGCGAAGCGCGACGGCACGCGGAGCGAGCCGTAGACCGGGAGCGCGTGGAGCAGCGCCCAGGGGTGGAAGGGCGTGACGCGGCCGAGCATGAGCCCGCCGAAGAGGAGGAAGCCGGCGAGCACCCAGCGCTGGCGGCGCGCCGCGAGGACGACACCGACGAGGCCGAGGGCGAGCGCGATCCAGCCGATGAAGGTCCCGTACTCGGCCCAGACGTACTCGTGCCCCGGGAAGCCGTAGTCGTACTCCTTGGAGGTGAGCATGGCGATCACCTCCGGGATGGAGAGCGCGTCGTCGCCGGCCGTGGGCCGCGGGTAGCGCGACATGGTGTTCAGCACGGGCACGAGCCGGAAGCCACCGAGCAGCAGCATGAGCGGCAAGGCGACGGCGCCGGCGCGGAAGACGGCGAGCCGGCCCGCCCGATCGGGGGCGCGGGCGATCTGCACCACGCCGTCGAAGGCGAGGAGCAGGCAGAAGTAGGGGAAGGGGTAGACGCCCCCCTCGAGCAGGACGAGGGCCATGATCCCGGCCACGGCTGCCGCGTAGCGGAGGTCGGTCGCCGCCTTGCGCCAGGCGAGCAACAGCCAGGGCGCGAAGTAGAAGGGCAGGAAGGCGCTATGACCGCCCGAGCCGTGCCAGGCGAAGAAGCCCGAGCCGGCCCAGAGGAGCGCCGCCGCCCAGCTCGCCGCCGGCCCCACGCCGAGGTGTCGCCGCGCGAAGAGCACCATGCCCGCCCAGCCGAAGGCCGTGTGGAGCACCAGGAAGATCTTCAGGCCCGCCGCCGTGCCGAAGGGGAGCAGCAGCCAGAAGAGGGGCGAGTAGGCCTGCGCCTGCGGGTCCCCGAAGAGGATCACGCCCCCGCAATGCCAGGGGTTCCACAGCGGGAGCTCGCCGTAGCGGACCACGGAGACGTAGGCGGCCTCCCACTGGTGCTGGAACTGCTGCCAGTCGCCGAAGCCCGTGGCCTCCCAGAAGACGAGCGCCGGGGACCAGTAGACCAGGGCGGCGGCCAGCGCGGCGAGGGCGAGGGGCAGCCACCGGCCCGTACGGGGCAGCCGGCGCATCGCCGCGAGGCTGCCGCGAATCGGGCCCGCGCGCCAGCGGCGACCGCGAGGGGTGCCGGGCGCTTGTGGAGGCCCGCGAGATCGCTAAGCTCGCGGAGCTTTGGAGCCCGCCCCCGAGAGCCCGACGCCGCCGGCGCGCCCGCCCTCGCGCCCGCCTTCGCGCCCCGGGCGGCCCGCCCTCGGTCGCGTGGCCGCCGCCGCCCTGATGGGCCTGGTCGTGCTCGGGGGGCTCGTCGGCGCGGACCACCTGCTCCGCCACGGCGTGGCCGCGCGCTGGGAGGCGCAGCTCGGCGAGGAAGACGAAGGGGCCGAGTGGGTCGAGGTGACCCGCACGGTCGAGCACCGCGCGCAGTTCCCCAACGAGCGCCGCGCCCTCTCGCGCTACGTGCAGGGCTGGGACTTCGAGGCGCTCGGCATCCCGCCCGACCTCTTCCCCTTCCGCGCGACGATCCGCACGCGCCTCCACCTCCCGCGCCCGGGCTACCAGCTCCGCGTCGACGCCCTCGGCCCGGCCCGCGTCCGCGTCGACGGCGCCCCCCACGACCCGCGCGCGAACCTCGCCGCCGGCGATCACGACCTCGACATCGTGTGGAGCGGCGACTTCGAGCGGCGCGCCCAGCACCTCCGGCTCGAGCTCTGCCGCGGAGCCCGCTGCGACCCGGTCCCCGCGAGCTGGACCACCCCACCCCACCCCTGGACCCGCGGCCGCGTCGCCCTCTGGGCCCTCGGGCTCCCGCTCGCGCTCGGCCTCGCCGCGCTCCTCTTCTGGGCCCTCGGGGGCGGCCTGGCCCGCCGCCGACGCACCTTCGGCGCCCTGGCCTTCGCCGCCGTCCTCGCCCTCGGGCTCGGCCTCCGCCTCGTCGACTACGACGTGATGCCCGACTTCCGGGAGAACGGCGACGAGCTCTTCGCGACCTGGAACGGCTGGCAGCTCCTCGAGAGCGGCGAGACGCGTGGCTGGTCGCTCTGGGCGCCGGTCTACGGCAGCCGCGTCCAGCACTCCCGGCTCGAGTACTTCGGCATGGACTGGTCGATCATCCAGCCGTACTTCGAGCACCCGCCGGCCACGCACCTCCTCGTCGGCGCCGCGGCCCACCTCGGCGGCGCCGAGCACTTCGCGCACGCCAAGCTCAAACACACGCGGCTCGTCCCGATCCTGCTCGCGGCCCCCTGCCTGATCCTGATGTTCCTCATCGGGCGCCGCCTCGACCCGGTCGGCCCGGGGCCCTGGCTGGCCTGCCTGCTCTACGCGACGCTGCCGACCATCGTCCTCCAGACGCGCGTCATCAAGGAGGAGGCGCTCCTCGGCCCGCTCAGCCTGGGCGCCGTCTACGCCTTCCTCCGCTGGAAGGAGGGCGGCGGCACCAAGGCGCTCGTCGCGACCGGGATCCTCGCCGGCCTCGCGACGCTCGCGAAGGTCACGGGCTTCGCCTTCGTGCCGGCGGTCGTGATGCTCGTTCTGGCCGAGCGGAAGTGGCGCGAGGGCGTGCTCGTGGGCGTCATCGGCGTGGCGACGAGCGCGCTCCTGCTCCTCTACGGCGCCGTCATCGACTGGGACACCTTCGTGTTCGCCACCGAGCGCCAGGGCACGCGCCCGGTGCACTTCAACATCTTCCTCCGCTGGTTCGACGTCACGCTGATCAACCACAGCGTCATCGGGCGCGGCTGGGTGCTCTTCCTCTGGCTCGGCACCGTCGCCTCGCACGTGCAGCGGAGCTGGGCGCGCTCGGCGCTGGTCGCGGCGCCGCTCGTCTTCTACCTGGCCGCCATCACCATCGGCACCGGCAACTGGACCTTCGGCTGGTACGCCGTGCCGCTCTACCCCTGGCTCTGCCTCGGCTGCGGGCGCTTCCTCGCGGACTGCTGGCAGAAGCCCGACCTCCTCAAGGGCACGCTCTTCTCGGTGGTCCTGGTGATGTACACGCTGAACTTCGCCGTCGACCCGGCGGACATGAAGAACCCCGAGCACTGGTCGATGCTGCGCTACGTCATCTCGGGCATCGTCTTCCTGCTGCTCGCCCCGTGGGCGCTGGTGCAGATCTGGCCCGAGCGCTTCTTCCGGCGCCTCGCCCGCGGCGCCTTCGCCTTCGGCCTCGCGGTGGTGGTCGTCCTCAGCGCCCGCTTCGTGGCGGGCTACGAGACGAACTACGAGACGTACAAGGACTTCGACCGGGACGTCTACTTCGACCGCTGACCCCGCGGGCGAAGGACAGGGCCCGAAGCACAGGCCCGAAGCACAGGCCCGAAGCACAGGCCCGAAGCACAGGCCCGAAGCACAGGCCCGAAGCACAGGCCCGAAGCACAGAGCCCTGCCCGTGCCCTCGCCCCTGCCCGCAGGCGTCGAGGAGACGAAGAGGCCGCCCTACCGGATCCTCAGCTCCCCCAGCTCCACCTTCGTCCCGCGCTCCCCCTCCCGCGTGAACTCGAGCGGATGCGTCCGCGCCTCGTTCAGCACCTGGAAGCTCGCCTCCATCTCCACGCCCCGCCGCACGTCCCGCGGCACCACGATCTCCACCGCGTCCCGCAGCACCTCGCCGCTCCGCCACTCGTCCGTGTGGTAGTTCCCGTTCAGCGGGTAGTGCTGCGCGTGGAAGTCCTGCACCCGGTACTGGCCGGGCCCGACCAGGTCGACGTAGAAGAAGAGGTCCTCGTCCATCTCCCGGTCGACCCGGTAGTAGAAGGTCATGGGGATCACGTCCCCCGGCGCGACCTCCGTCACCGGCATGTCGTAGCCGAGGAAGGTGAACCCCGGGTAGCGCGCGTCCACCCGATGCTCCATCGCCGGCGCCCGCTCGAGCACGTTCGCCGCGATCACGTCCCGCCGCCGGTTCGTCGCCCGCGCCGTCGCCATCCACGCGCGCAACAGCCCGTGGAGCCGCGCCACGTCGTCGGGCCGGTCGTCGCTCAGGTCCTCCTGCTCGCCCGGGTCGCGCGCCAGGTCGAAGAGCTGCAGCGTGCCGTCGCGCACCCACCAGATCAGCTTCTCGTCGCCGACGCGCACCGTCTTCTGATCGAAGGGGAAGAGCCCGTCGGGCAGGAGCTCGCTGAAGAGGGGCCGCTCGAACCAGTCCTCGCCCGCCTCGTCCCGCGTCATGAAGGGCACGAGGCTCCGCGCGGGCATCGGGTGCGGCGCCTCGATGCCCGTCAGGTTCAGCAGCGTCGGGAAGAGGTCCATGAGGCTGACCGGCACGTGCACGGTCCGCGGCGCGGCCCCCGGCGGGTCGATCATCAGCACGCTGAGGACCTCCTCCTCGTAGAGCGTGAAGCTGTGGCCGCGGTTGTTGTGCTCGAGGAAGGCCTCCCCGTGGTCGCTCGCCACGACGACGATCGTGTCCTCCCGCAGCCCCTGCTCCTCGAGCGCCCCCATCAGCCGCCCGAACTGCGCGTCCGCGAGCTGGATCTCCGTGTCGTACTGATCCATCGGCGCCTCGCCGAAGGCCGAGGGGTGCCCGTCCGGGAGGTAGGGCAGGTGCACGTTGAAGAGGTGCACCCAGAGAAGCCACGGCGCCTCGCTCTCGCCGAGCCGCTCGAGGCGGGCGATGGCGTCGTCGACGGGCGCCTCGCGCAGCGCGTGGGCGGGCTGCTGGACCTGGTCGAAGCCCTGGAAGAAGCCGCGCACCCGCGAGAAGTAGTCCGTGCCGAGCGTCGCCTCCGTGCGGTAGCCGTGGCGCTTCAGCACCTCCGCGAGGAGCGTGTTCTCCTCCTGGACGCCCGGGTAGAGGTACTCGCTCCCGTAGGCGATCTGCGACGGGTAGAGCCCCGTGAGCATCGAGGGGATGGAGCGCACGGAGCGCGAGGAGGTCGCGACGGCGCGCCGGAAGACGACGGCCTCCTCGGCGAAGGCGTCGAGGTGGGGCGAGGTCGGGCGCCGATAGCCGGCGTGGCCGAGGTGGTCCGGGCGGAGCGCGTCGACCATCACCAGGAGCACGTTCGCGCGCCGCGAGGCCTCCGGCGCCTCCGCGTAGCGCCCGTCTCCCTCGTAGCCCTCGAGGGTGCGCGTGCCGTCGCCGTCGAAGCAGTCCGCGTCCACGCCGTCGCCGGGCACGTCGATGGCGCCCGGGTAGACCGCCGGGTCCGAGTCGTCGCAGTCCGCGCCACCGAAGGCGAAGGCGTGCCCGTCGCCGTCCCGATCGGTCCAGCGGGCGTAGAGGCGCACGAGGCGCTGACCGGCGACGGCGCGCTGCTCGACGAGATCGCGCACCCGGTTGAGCTGCCCGTAGCGTGCCCCGGCGAAGGTGACGAGCGCGGCGCCGAGGACGATGGCCGCGAGGGCGCCGCGGTTCAGGCGCCGCGGCCGCCCGAGAAAACGCACCGCGAGGGCGACGAGGACGTAGAGCACGCCGACCGCCGGGCCCCAGACGTAGGCGAGCACGTCGATGCCCTCGAGGACCCCCTCGGCGCGCCGGGCGACGAAGGGGACCACGCCGAGGGCGGCGCCGAAGAGGAAGAGGAGCGCGCCGAGGGGCGAGGCGGCGCGGCCGAGGAGGCGCGCCAGCCGCCGGAGGATCGCGTGGGCCGCGGCGGCGAGGACCAGGGCGGCGCCGGCCAGAGCCACCAGCGCGACGGCGAGGGCCCAACCGATGAGGTCCGCGTCGTGATAACGGGTCGTGAAGAAGACGAACGCCTGCCGCGCCCCGAGGACGAAGCCGAGGACGCCGAGCGGCGCCGCGAGCGTGAGCCCGAAGGCGTCCGCATCGGCGGCGCGGAGCCGGCGCCAGGTGAGCGCGCGGCGCGGTCGCTCGAGCCAGGGGGTGTCGCGGAGGAGCGCGAGGGCGAGCCCGGCCGCGAGCCCCACGAGCAGGCCGAGGGGGAGGTAGAGCCCCAGCAGGTGGAGCGTGGCCCGCAGCATGGCGCCGAGGGCCGGGGTCTCGTCGCTCCGCAGACGCGCGACCACGGCGTCGGCGAGGGCCGCCGTACCGGCCGTCGCGGCGCCCACACAGAGCTGCTCCGCGACGGGCGCCACCAGGCGGCTCCGCAGGGAGCGGACGAGAGCGCGCGGGCCCATCCTGCCCGCAGATAGCAGTCTCCCGGGAAAAGGGCACGAATTCCGGCCGGATTCGCGGTTGCGGGGACGGTCGCCAGCTCGGGGCGAGGCCGCACCGACGCCCACGCTTCGAGCGGGGGCTCCCCGCTCGCGCTCGGGCTCCACGCTCACTCTCGGGCTCCTCGCTCGCGCTGACGCTCCACGCTCCCGCTTACGCTCCCTCGCTCCCGCTCGGGCTCCCGCTCCCGCTTACGCTCCCCGCTCCCGCTCGGGCTCCTCGCTCGCGCTGACGCTCCCCGCTCCCGCTCGGGCTCCACGCTCCCGCTGACGCTCCCCGCTCCCGCTCGCCGGCGCGCTCCACCCGACGCCCCCCACGACCGTTGCGCCCCGCCCCCACAGCGGGTACGGCCAAGCCTTCCGCCGAGCCGCCCGTGCCGCCCGCCCCCGACGACCCCCGCGATCCGCTCGCGCCCTACGGCGAGCGCCAGGCCCGCCGCGGCCGCTTCGGGCTCGTCGGCCGCCCCCCCGCCGCCGGCCCGCGCCCCCGCCGCCGCGCCATCCTCGCCGCGGCCGCCCTGGTCACCCTCGCCTTCTCGGCCCTCCTCCTGAGCTGGCCCGCCCGCGCCCCCGAAGGCCTCCACCTCTCGGGCTTCTACCAGGGCGACATGCCCACCTACGTCTGTTACGCGCGCATGACCCAGCGGAGCGCCACCACGCTCGGCTACGCGAGCCCGCACGACGTGCGCGACGACGCCCCGCCGCTCCTCGTGAACCTCCCGATCAGCGCCATGGGCTGGCTCCTCTCCGCGGGCGTCCCGGCCGGCGCCGTCGGCCACGTCTTCCGCCTCGTCTTCGGCGTGCTGATGCTCTTCGCCCTCGGCGCCTACCTGCGCGTGGTCTTCCCCCGCCGCCGCTGGTTCTGGCCCGCCTTCGTCCTCGTCGGCCTCGGTGGCGGCGTCGCCTGGGTCGCCGCGCTCTGGGCCCTCCCCGAGGACCTCGCCGAGGGCCAGACCCTCGACTGGCTCGCCGGCGAGGTGCGGAGCCTCGAGAACGCCTACTACTGGTGGTTCCTCGACGTCTTCCGGAACCTCACCTACCCGCTCGAGGCCGTCTACCACGCGCTCGTCTTCGGCCAGCTCTGGGCCCTCGGCACCGGCCGCCATCGCCCGGCCCTCGCCTTCCACGCCCTCGGCTGCCTCTCGAACCCCTTCGTCGGCATCCAGATGAGCGGCGTCCAGCTCGCCGTCCTCGGCCTCGAGGCCCTCCCGAAGGGCCGCGCCCGCGCCCGCCGCGCCTTCGCCGCCAGCGCCGCCATCGCCTTCGCCTTCGTCGTCCACTACGCCCTGGTACTCCCCACGGACCCGGCCATCGCCAGCCTCCAGGCCCAGCACGCGGACACCCTCGCCGAGCCCCTCGGCCTCGAAGAGCTCCTCCTCGGCTACGGCCCGGCCCTCCTCGGCCCCCTGGCGCTCCTCCTCGACCGCCCCTTCGGCCGCCACGTCTTCACGGCCCAGCGCGCGCTCGTCCCGGCCGCCGTCCTCGCGCTCTGGACGGCCGCCCTCGCTCAGAACAGCCGCCTCCCCTTCGACCAGCAGCTCATGCCGCTCCACTTCACGCGCGGCTACTTCCACGCCGGCGCCTGGATCCTCACCCTCGCCTGGCTCCGCCACCTCGCCGGCCGCGCGCCCCGCTTCGCCCGGCTGGCCCCCCCCCTCGCCGCGGCCCTCGCGCTGCTCCTCCTCCCGGACAACCTCTTCTACGCCCGCGCCCGCTACGCGGAGCTCCCGCAGCAGCCGCACCTCGCCTGGGGCGACGACCAGGAGGCCGTGCTCGCCTGGCTCCGCGCCGCGCCCCCCGACCGCCACGTCGTCGCCATGGACGAGGCCCTCGGCCGGCTGGTCTGCGCGCTCACGCCGCACCGCTCGGCCTTCGGCACGGCGCTCACGACGCCGCACCACTTCGCCCGGCGCGAGCAGATGGAGGGCTTCCAGGGCGCCGGCGAGGAGCCGCCCCTCGTGGCCTGGGCCGACGTGCTGGTCCTCGCCCGCCACGACGGCCGCCGCCGCGCGCTCGTCGAGGGCGGAGCCTGGGAGGAGGCGCTCTGCGCCGGGCGCCTCTGCGTGCTCGAGCGGCGCGGGGCACGCCGGCCGGCGGCCGACTCGGTCCCCACGGCTTCGACCCCCGCTCGCTGACCCCCGCCCCGGAATCCGCGGCGCCTCCGGGCCGGACGCTCTCGGGAGGCGCGCGCGGCGGACCTGTGGTAATGACGCGGCTCCATGTCGATGGTCGCCCGCGTCCGCGAGTACTACTTGCTGAGCGACGCCGCGGAGGACGCCCGGCGGCGCCCTGCGGCCGAGCGGGACGCCGTCGCGGCGGCGCTGGCCCTCGGGAGACAGCGCGCCGACGCGGCGGAGGCCCTCTGGTCCAACGGCCACGCCGCCGAGGGGCTGCGCCTCGCCGTAGACGCGCTCGAGCAGACGCTCGACGCGGCCTCCGTGCTCGCCGCCGACGCCCCCGTCTCCCCGGCGCCCGCCGATCCGCCTCGCGCCACCGGAGGCGACGCCGAGCCGGATCGGGAAGACGACGCGGATCCGCCCGAGAGCGACCCGGCCGGCGCGGAAGAGAGGGACGCCGCAGAGAAGGACGCCGCCGAGGAGAGCGGCGACGCCGAGGGCGGCGCCGAGAAGAGCGCCGCCGCGGAGAGCCCGGGGGACCAGAGCGCCGAGGACACTGCTGAGGACACCGCCCCGCCCCCGACCGGCGCCTGGCGCGCGCTCCTCGCCGCCCGCCTCTCCGAGGAGCGCTTCGAGCGCCTCGTCACCGCCCTCCGCGCCGCGCACCCGCCCCTCCCGGCCCTCGACGCCTCCGTCAGCGCGACCCACGCCGAGCTCTACAAGGACCTCGCCCGCGCCCGCGTCGACGTCGACCGCGCCGTCGCCCCCGCGGCCCTCACGCCCGGCCAGATCCGCGTCCGCCGCTTCTCGCGCTGGGCGGTCACCGCCCTCGCCCTCGTGCTCGTCGCCGTCGGCCTCTACTTCACGCTCCGCACCCCCGATCGGGTCTACGCGAGCGCCAGCGCCTTCTACCGGAACGACCGCCAGTTCGAGCCGGAGAACGCCTTCGACGACGATCCACGCACCGAGTGGCTCCTCAACGATCGCCAGACCGGCTGGATCGAGGGCCGCCTCAGCCCGCCCCGGGATCTCTCGGCCATCCGTCTCCTCAACGGCCACAACCGCCACTACAACGACCGCGCCGTGCGCGGCTACAAGCTCGAGGTCTTCGACGCGAGCGGCGAGAAGGTCCACGAGGAAGAGGGGGAGTTCGAGCAGCTCGAGCCGAGCCCGCAGTGGGTCGAGCACCCCGTCGATCTGAACGACGTGGAGCGCATCCGGGTCACGGTCACGAGCAGCCACCGCCTCGGCGGCGCGCTCTCGGAGATCGGCTGGGACGAGAAGTAGCGCCGCCCCCGCTCGCGCGACCCTTCGACCCGCCCCTCGCGGCCCCCTTTTTCCGCCGTGACGGCGGTGTTGCACCGAATTCGGCGCGTGACTATGTTCGGCGGCGTGGGCGTGCCTCCTGCACGCCCTTTTCCGCACGGGGCCGCCGCCGCCCCACCCACCTTCCGGGCTCCCCGACCGCGCCGCCTCTGCGGCCCGCCCGAGGGGCCCCCGACATCGGCTCCCGCCGACCCTGACGGTCCATGGCAGAGAACGAAGAGAACATCGAATTCGACGACGAGCTGCCCGTTCTGCCGATCCGGAACGCGGTGCTCTTCCCCGGCGCGGTCGCGCCCTTCGACGTGGGCCGCGAGAAGTCCGTGGCGCTGGTCGAGGACATCGAGAGCCTCGACCAGCCCGTCATCGCCATCTTCGCCCAGCGCGATCCGGCGACCGACGATCCCGGCCAGGAGGACCTCTACCCCGTGGGCGTCGCCGCCCGCGTGCTGAAGGCCCTCAAGCACAGCTCGGGGAACTACAGCCTGATCCTCCAGGGCCTGATGCGCGTGCGGATGGAGGGCTTCCAGCAGGACGCGCCCTTCATCAAGGCCCGCGTCTCCAAGCTCGAGGAGCCCAAGACCGAGGACGTGGAGGCCGAGGCCCTCGCCATGAGCCTCCGCGACATCGCCAAGCAGGTGATCCAGCTCATGCCCGAGCTGCCCCGCGAGGCGAGCTCGCTCATCGACTCCATCCAGGAGCCCGGCTCCCTCGCCGACCTCGTCGCGGCCAACCTCGACGCGCCGGTCGACGAGAAGGCCCAGCTCCTCGAGACCATCGACGCCAAGGACCGCATCCGAAAGGTGCTCCGGCTGCTCACGCGGCAGCTCGAGATCCTGAAGATGCGCGAGCGCATCAACTCCCAGATCAAGGAGGAGATGGGCAAGAACCAGCGCGAGTACGTGCTCCGCCAGCAGCTCAAGGCCATCAAGGAGGAGCTCGGCGAGGAGGACGGCGACTCGGGCGACCTCGACGTGCTCGAGGAGCGCATCACCAAGGCCGACCTCCCCAAGGAGGCCGACAAGGTCGCGCGCAAGCAGCTCAAGCGGCTCCGCTCCATGCAGGTCGGCTCGGCCGAGTACACGGTCGTCCGCACGTACATCGACTGGATCCTCGACATCCCCTGGTCGAAGGAGACGACCGACAACCTCGACATCGCGCAGGTGCGCAAGGTCCTCGACGAGGATCACGCCGGCCTCGAGAAGGTGAAGAAGCGCATCGTCGAGTACCTGGCCGTCCGGAAGCTCAAGAAGGACAAGAAGGGGCCCATCCTCTGCCTCCTCGGACCGCCCGGCGTCGGCAAGACCAGCCTCGGGCGCTCCGTGGCGCGCGCGCTCGGGCGCAAGTTCGTGCGCGTCAGCCTCGGCGGCGTGCACGACGAGGCGGCCATCCGCGGCCACCGGCGCACCTACGTGGGCGCCCTCCCCGGCCAGATCATCCAGAGCATGAAGAAGTCCGGCACGGTGAACCCGGTCTTCATGCTCGACGAGATCGACAAGGTCGGGCGCGACTTCCGCGGCGACCCCTCGGCGGCCCTGCTCGAGGTGCTCGACCCGGAGCAGAACGACACCTTCAGCGACCACTACCTCGAGATCCCCTACGACCTCTCGAAGGTGATGTTCATCGCGACGGCGAACGTGGGCGACACGATCCCGGCCCCCCTCCGCGACCGCATGGAGATCATCGAGATCCCCGGCTACACCCGGAAGGAGAAGCTGGACATCGCGAAGAACCACCTCGCGCCGAAGCAGGTCGAGGAGCATGGCCTCAAGCCCGAGCAGATCGCGCTCGAGGACGCGGCCCTCGAGGGCATCATCGACCACCACACGCGCGAGGCCGGGGTGCGCAACCTCGAGCGGAAGATCGCGAGCGTGGTGCGCGGCGTCGCCGTGAAGGTCGCCGAGGGCAACCCCGGGCCCTTCGAGGTCGCCGAGGAGGCCGCGCTGAAGGAGTACCTCGGGCCGCCCCGCTTCACGAGCGAGGTCGCCGAGCGCACGAGCGAGACGGGCGTGGCCACGGGCCTCGCCTGGACCGCCGTGGGCGGCGAGATCCTCTTCATCGAGGCGACCAAGATGCACGGCACCGGCAAGCTCCAGCTCACGGGGCAGCTCGGTGACGTGATGAAGGAGTCGGCCCAGGCCGCCATGTCCTACGTGCGGACGCGGGCGAACGACTTCGGCATCCCCGAGGACTTCCTCGAGAAGAGCGACCTCCACATCCACATCCCGGCCGGCGCCATGCCGAAGGACGGGCCGAGCGCGGGCGTGACGATGATGACCGCGCTGGTCTCGCTCCTGACGGGCGTGCGGGTGCGGCACGACGTGGCGATGACCGGCGAGATCACGCTCCGCGGGCGCGTGCTGCCCGTCGGCGGGATCAAGGAGAAGGTCCTCGCGGCGCACCGGGCCGGCATCAAGCGGGTCATCCTCCCCGAGCGGAACACCGCCGACCTCGAGGAGGTGCCGGACGAGATCAAGAACGAGCTCGAGTTCGTCCCGGTGAAGAAGATGGACGAGGTGCTCGCGAACGCCCTCACGGAGCCGGACGAGCTGCAGCTCGACCTGAGCGACGAAAGCGGCGGCAAGAGCGAGGAGAGCAAGGCCGTCCAGCCGACGCCCTGAGCTCCTGCTCCATCCCACGCCGAAACGGGGCGCGCCTTTCCGGGCGCGCCCTTTTTCGTGCGTTTTCAGCGCCGCTCCGCTCCGGTAGGGTCGCGCCATGAGCGAAGAGCACCCCGTCGTGGCGGTCCTGGGCGCCGGCTCCTGGGGCACGGCCCTCGCGAAGCTCATGGCCGACCAGGGTTTCGAGACGCGGCTCTGGGCGCGGCGCGAAGAGCAGGCCCAGGCCATCAACGAGACGCGCCACAACCCGCGCTACCTGAAGGAGTTCGCGCTGCCGGAGAGCCTCCGCGCGACGAGCGACCTGAAGGCGGCGGTGGAGGGGGCGGACCTGATCCAGGTGGTCGTGCCGACCGAGGCGAACCGGACCGTCCTCGATGCGCTGGCGCCGATGGTGCCCGAGCACACGCCGCTGGTGAGCGCGACGAAGGGCATCGAGGTGGAGACGCTGAAGCTCGTCTCGCAGATCTTCGAGGACCACTTCCCCGAGTCGCGGCACGGCTTCCTCACCTACCTCGGCGGGCCCTCCTTCGCGAAGGAGGTCGCCGCGGGCGTGCCGACGGCGGTGTGCATCGCCGGCAAGAACGAGGCGGTGCGGCAGCGGGTGCAGCGCTACTTCAACACCGAGCGCTTCCGCGTCTACACGACCGACGACGTGATCGGCGTGGAGGTGGGGGGCGCGCTGAAGAACGTGATCGCGATCGCCGCGGGCATCGCCGACGGGATGAGCCTCGGCCACAACACGCGCGCGGCGCTGATCACGCGCGGGCTCGCGGAGCTGAGCCGGCTGGCGCTCCGCATGGGGGCGCACCCGCTGACGATGGCCGGGCTCGCGGGGATGGGGGACCTGGTGCTGACGTGCACGGGGGACCTCTCGCGGAACCGGCGCGTGGGCATCGGGCTCGGCCAGGGGAAGAAGCTGCAGGACATCCTCGACGAGCTCGGCATGGTCGCCGAGGGCGTCAAGACCTCGAAGAGCGCGCATGCCCTGGCGGCGAAGCTCGGCGTGGACATGCCGATCACCGATCAGGTCTACGAGGTCCTCTACGAGGAGAAGCCCGCGGCGGCGGCGCTGCAGGACCTGATGACGCGACCCCTGAAGGAAGAGCGCGAGTAGGCGCGTCGCCGCGGCGGCGAAGCGCGGGGCGCTCGCGGTCGGGGGTCGGGGGTCGAACCGAGGCGCGTCGAGCGCGGGGGAGCGCGGGGAGCGCGTCGCCCAGGCCGACGGGGCGTTCGCTGTCGGGGTCGGCGAACCGAGGCGCGCCGAGCGCGCAGGAACACGCCGGCGACGGGGCGCTCGGGGCGTCGGGACCGACCTGCGCCGGGCGAGAACACGAGCCGCCTGCTTCGAGCGGGTCAGGCCGCAGCTTCCCGGGGATGCGTGCAGGCGGCCCTCGCCCTCAGGGGAGGTGGACCCGGGCGCGGGTCTTCGGGGTCGGGCCGACGAGGCGCTCGACGACGGGCTCGACCTGGTCGACGGGCGCGAGCGCGAGGAGGGGCTCGAGGGCGAGGGAGCGGGCGACGGCTGGGAGCATGCGCCGGGCGACGTCCGGACGCTGCGCCAGGCGCTTCGCAGCGCGGACGAGCCAGGCGGGGTCGAGGGCCGGGGGCTGCTGGCGGAGGCCGGCCTCGACGAGGTGCGGGTCGAGCAGGCCGCTGCCGAAGAGGGTCGCGACGCCCTCGCGGTCGAGGCCCTGGGCGAAGCGGCGGAAAGCGTCCGCGCCGGCGAGGCGCCCGCCCCAGCGGCGCTGCCAGCTCCGCTCCCAGCGGCGAAGCGCCCGCGCGCTCCCCGGGTCGGCTGCCCCACGGAGCGCCTCGGCGAGCATGCGCGCCGCGATGAGGCCCATGCCGACGCCGCTCCCGTGCGAGGCGTAGACCATGCACCCGGCGTCACCGAGGAGCGCGACCCCCGGCGCGGCGAGGCGCGCGTAGGGGCGACGGATGGGGATGCCCGCCTGGCCGCCGAAGACGCGCGCGCCGATCCACGGCTGGGCCTCGACGAAGCGCTCGAGGAGCCCGAGGCCGCTCGGGGCCCCCGCCGCCGGCACGGTGCCCGTGAGCACGCCGACCTGCGCGAGGTCCGGCTCGGTGAAGAGGCTCAGGGTCGAGTAGCCCCCGGCCACGCCGAGGAGGCTGATCGACTCGCCGGGGGCGGCGCCGTAGCGCGCGAGGAAGGCGCGGGCGCCCTCCCGGTCGGCCACCTCGTGCACGTGCTGGGAGGCCGAGCAGACGTCGAGGGGCGCCGGATCGCCGGCCGCGGCGAGGGCCGGGACGCGCTGCCGGACGACCCCGGCGAGACCGGAGGCGTCGACGACGAGCGCCGGGCGGACCCGCCGATCCGCGAGCTTCACGGCGCGCACGCGATCGCCCTCGCGCTCCACGTCGACGAGCCGGTTCCGCTCGAAGCGCGCCCCCGCCCGCTCGGCGCGCTCCTGCAGCCGAGCGACGAGCAGGCGCATGTCCACGTGGTCGGTGCAGGCCGCCTCGATGCGCACCCTCGGACCGCCCCCCGCGATGGCCACGACCGAGGCATGCTCCCCTTCGCCGCCCCAGCGCTCGGGCGCGCGCGGCCGGCCCAGGCCCGCCTCCTCGAAGCACCAGGGCGGGACGGCGTTGAGCCAGCGCGCGCCGGCCTCCCGCGGCGCGCGCCGGTCGACGGCGAGCACATCGAAGCCGGCCTCCGCGAGAAACGCGGCCGCGGCCGCCCCCGTGCTCCCCGCACCCACGATCAGGACGTCGACGTCAGCCATGCGGAGCCGTGTAGCGAACGCCCCTCGCTCCGTCCACTCCACGACCGGGACGGCTGACCCAGCACGGCCCCGGCGCTCGGGACCGCTCCCGGCGATTCGAGCCGGGCTCCGACGAGCTGCGTCAGTCCGGCGCCATGAACGACGCCACCCAGCGCCCGTCGAGCCCCCGCTCCTCCGCGAGCGCCCCCAGCCGCCGCCGCACCGACGCCTTCGTCGCCGCCGCCGTCTCGCGCCAGGCCTCGATGCGCGCCTCGAGCCGCCCGAGGGCCGCGTAGGCCTCCGCCCGATCGCTCAGCGCCACGTTCCCGAGGCGCACGGCCTGCTGGACCCCGGGCGCGTGCGCGCGCAGCGCCTCCGAGCAGCTCTCTTCGTCGGCGAGCAGCTCGGCGATCAGCGTCGCCACCGGCAGCTCGGCGTCGAGCCCGAGCGCGATCACGTCCTCGTGCGGCTCCGGGAAGAAGCGCACGTAGCCCTCCGAGCCCGGCTCGGACTCCCTCACGAGCGCCTTCGCGAAGCGCGCGAGCTGGTGATCGAGGGCCGCGTCGGCCACGGCCACCCGCGCCCGCGCCGCGATGGCCTGCGCCCGGAGCCGTTGCCGGTCCGCGTCCACCGCGCGCTGCTCCGCGAGCGCCGCCTCGACGCGCTGGAGGAGCGGAGCGAGCGCCGGATCGTCCGCCTGCGTGGCGAGGGCCGCCGCCGTGAAGAGGAGGTCCTCGAAGACGTCGTCCCAGCCGGCGTCGCGCGTCGAGCCCGGGAGCCTCACTGCCCACCTCCGAAGAGGGACGCGATGGTCGCCACCGCGCCCCCCGCCGCTCCAGCCGCGGCCCCGGGCCCCGACGCGCCTCCGGCCGCTCCACCGGCCGGCGCGCCCCCGCCACCGAAGAGGCTTCCGAGCGCCCCCAGGGGGCTCGAGGCCACCTGGCCAGGCACCTGCGCCGGCCCGGCCACGGGAGCCCCGGCGGCTCCCGGAGCGACCTGCCCCGGCACCTGCGCGGGGCCGGCGACCATGCCGCCGCCCTGCATCGCCGAGGCGGCCGCGCCGAGCAGTCCGCCGAGGCCGCCTGCCGCGCCGCCGGCCGCGCCGCCGCCTGCGCCTCCCATCACGCCGCCGAGGAGCCCGCCGAGCACGCCCCCGGGCCCGCTGGGCGCACCGGACGCCGCGCCCGCGGGCGTCCCGAAGCCGCCGGGCGCCGCGCCCGCCGCGCCCGCGGGGGTCCCGAAGCCGCCCATCGCCGGCGCTCCACCACCGGTCGGCGCGCCCATGCCGGGCGGTGAGCCCATGCCCGGCGGCGCGCTCATCGCCGGCGCGCCCATGCCGGGCGGCGAGCCCATGCCTGGCGGCGCGCTCATCGGCGGCGAGCCCATGCCCGGGGCGCCGGCCGGCGTCCCGAACCCGCCCATCGTCGGCGCTCCGCCCGACGCAGCGCCCGCCGAGCTCGCTGCCGCGCCGCCGCCGAACACCCCGCCGAGGTCCAGCCCGCCCTGGACGCGCTCCCAGAGGAAGTCGATGGCGAGCGGCGTGATGATCGCCCCCACCGTCCCCGCGATGCGCTGCGGCAACCCCCAGCGCGACGCGATCACCTGCGCCACGTGCCCGCCGACCGCGCCCTGGAGCCCGTCCACCGCCGCGCCCATCAGCCCCTGCCCCCGGACCAGGCCGCTCACGGCCCCCGAGAGGAAGTTCGTCACGTAGTGGCTCGAGCCCACGTCGCCGAGCCCCATCGGCTGCCCGCTCTGCCCGCCCGCCTGCTGCTGCCCCACGGCCCGCGCCGCCACCGGGAAGGCCGACTCGAGGAAGCCGCGCGCCTGACCGGGCGGGTAACCGTGCGCCTGGAGCCGGGACATGGCCTGCTGCCCCTGGGGCGCGCCGAGGAAGGACTGGAAGAGGCTGCCGAGCATGGGCCCGATGATGCCCCGGCCGCGCCCCCGCGGGGAAGCGCCACGCCGCACACCGCGCTGCCGGCCGCCGCGCGTTCCTGCTACACCGGGGGTCGCCCATGGCCCCCTGGCGCCACCGGATCATCTACTTCCTGCTGCTGCCGGCGATCGCGCTCTCGGCGGGCATCCTGGGCTACTACACCTGGTTCACGGCCTCGCGCTTCACGCGCCTCGGCGAGCAGACCATCGCCGAGAACACCCTGCTGCTCGTCCGCGAGAAGGTCGAGACCATCGAGCAGTACATCATCGACCAGGACAACGCGGCCTTCGCCCTCGTCTCCCTGGACGCGCCCGACTCCCTCACGGTGAAGTGGCTCCCGGTCGCCGAGCAGCTCACGCCCTCCATCCACGCGCTCCTCCTCCTCGACGACACGGGCGAGATCGTCTCCGACGCCTTCCGCGGCACCGCCCGCGAGCGCCGCCGCTTCCGCAAGGTCTTCGAGGAGCGCATGCTCCCCGAGCTCGAGCTCGAGCGGCAGCGCACGGGGCGCCTCAAGCACCTCCACGAGAGCTTCGGCGGGCGCAACTACCTGCTCTCCACCGTCGCCCGCCGCGTCCGCGGCCGCCGCGTCTACATCGTCGCCTACCACGACACCGAGTACATCGTCCGCGAGGAGCTCCCGCGCCTCTTCGCCACCGAGGAGGGCAAGCGCCAGTACAACGTCGTCAGCGAGGACAACCGCCGCGTCTACGGCCCGAGCCTCGCCAACGCCGGCGACTACCTGGTCGGCCACCGCTTCCCGACGACCCTCTACGAGTGGCGCCTCCAGGTCGCCCCGAAGCAGGCGCCCCAGCTCGAGCGCCAGGGCCGCAGTCGGCGCGTCACGGACCTCGCCCTCCTCGGCATCGCCTTCCTCGTCATCCTCCTCGGCGTCGGCTTCCTCCTCTACGCCGCCGCGAAGGAGCGCAAGCTCAACGACCTCAAGGGCGAGTTCATCGCGAACGTCTCCCACGAGCTCAAGACGCCCCTCTCGAGCGTGCGCATGTTCGGCGAGCTCCTCCTCGCCGATCTCCGCCGGGGCGAAGGCGGCCCCGGGCGCGACGGCTCGGGGCGCGACGGCTCGGGGCGCGACGGCGGAGCGAAGGCCAGCGAAGCGCGCAGCGAAGCCCGTCGCGGAAAGCGCCTCAGCGACGCCAAGAAGGCCCAGTACCTCGAGATCATCGCCCGCGAGAGCGAGCGCCTCACCTCGCTCATCGAGAACGTCCTCGACTTCGCCGCCATCGAGCGCGGCGGCCAGAAGCTCGAGCTCCGCCGCGGGGACGTCCCCGACGTCGTGGCCCACGCCCTCGAGACCTTCCGCTACCGCGTCGAGCGCGAAGGCGTCGACGTGGAGCTCGAGGTCGAGGGCCCGATCCCCCCGGTGATGCTCGACGAGCAGGCCATCGTCCTCGCCGTCGTGAACCTCCTCGACAACGCCGTGAAGTACGGCGGCCACACGCCGATCACCGTCACCATCGAGCCCGTGCGCGACTTCGTGCAGGTGCGCGTGCGCGACCGGGGGCCGGGCATCCCGCGCGACGCCGAGAAGCGCATCTTCGACCGCTTCTACCGCGGCCCGCGGGACGATCAGGACACCCGCGGCTCGGGCATCGGCCTGGCCCTCGTGAAGCAGATCGCCGTCTCCCACGGCGGGCGCGCCTGGGCGCGGAGCGTGCCAGACGAAGACGGCGGCGGCGCCGTCGTGGGCTTCGCCCTGCCCGCCCTCGAGGCGACGCCCGCTCCCTCGCCGGAGGAGCGCGCGGAGGCCTCCGACGAGCCCGAGGGCGCCCGCGCCTCCGCCACGCGAGCGTGAGCAGCCCCACTCCGCCCCGCCGCGGGCCTGCGTGTATCCTGGCCCCCGTGGACGTGGACACGATCCTCATCGTCGAGGACGACCCGGCGCTCGGCATGGGCCTCCAGGGGCTGCTCGAGTTCGAGGGCTTCGAGGTCCTGCACGCGAAGACCGGCGAGGCCGCCATCGAGCTCGCCGAGGCCGAGGCGCCGGCGTGCATCATCCTCGACCTGATGCTCCCGGACGTGAACGGCTACCAGGTCTGCGAGCGCATCCGCCGCTCCGACGCGCACGTGCCGATCCTGATGCTCACGGCGCGGAGCCAGGAGACCGACAAGATCCGCGGCCTCGACGCCGGCGCCGACGACTACGTCACCAAGCCCTTCTCCAACGGCGAGCTGGTCGCGCGCATCCGGGCGCTCCTCCGGCGCGCGAGCCGGAGCGCGGCCCCCGTCGAGCAGCCCTTCGAGCTCGCCGGCTGCACCATCGACCCGGCCAAGCAGATCCTCGTGCGCGAGGGCGGCGAGGAGGAGCAGCTCTCCTTCTACGAGGTCGAGCTGCTCAAGCTCCTCTTCGCGCGCCAGGGCCAGCCGGTCTCCCGCGACGACATCCTCGACCAGGTCTGGGGCCTCGAGGCGACCCCCTCGAACCGCACGGTCGACAACTTCATCGTGAAGCTCCGCAAGAAGCTGGAGCCCGTCCCCGAGAAGCCGCGCCACATCCTCACCGTCTACGGCGTCGGCTACAAGCTCGTCCCGTAGCCGCCGGGGCCTGGCGCACGGTCTTCGTTCACGCGGGCGGGGCTTTTCGCTACTGTAGGCGCCATGCGTCGCTTCGCTTCGGTGGTCTCGGCCTTCGCGCTCCTCTCTTGCGTGGGGGACGCGGGCGGCGGCAGCGCCACCCCGCCGCAGGTGAGCCTCTACGACCCGCTCGGCCTGATGGACGTCGTCGGCGACCTGCGCCTGCTCGTCTTCCCCGCCGAGGGCTTCGGCTGCACCGCCGACGGCACGGTCACGCCCGCCCTCTCGGAGGAGCCGGACGCCATCTTCGAGGACGCCGTCGTCGACATCCGCTTCGGCACGGACGAGGCCGCCATGGTGAGCCTCGACGCCGGCACCTACGTGGTCCACGTGCGCGGCTTCGGCACGGACCCGGTCTCCGGGCGCATGAACGTCATCGTCGCCACCGGCTGCACGGCCGACGTGGTGATCGAGAGCGGCGAGACGCGCGACATCACGCTCGAGCTCCAGGACGTCGTCGGCATGGGCGTCTGCGGCGATGGCATCCTCAGCCCGGACGAGCAGTGCGAGATGGCCACGGGCCCCCTCCCCTGCATGGACTGCCGCACGCAGGCGCAGGTGCTCCACACGACGACCGAGGCGACCCAGGAGTCCCCGGGGCTCGGCTGGACCGCCGACGGGCGCCTCCTGCTGACCTTCGACTCGACCGAGAGCACGCGCGCCGTGCGCATGATGATCCGCGGCGCCGATGGACAGGTGCTGACCTCGCCCTCGTCCCTGGCCCTCGACGAGGCCGTCGACTTCGGCGCCACCATCCCCGGCGTCCAGACGACCAGCGCCGCCGCCGTCTCCTCGGGCCGCCTCGGCGTGGCCTTCGGCGACTTCAGCACCGCCGCGACCATGGGCGGGGACGTCCTCGTCCGCTTCTTCGACACCAACCGCAACCCCGAGGGCGCGCCGGTCCTCGCCGTGCCGCAGGAGGGCGCCCAGACCGATCCGGCGATCGCCATGCTCGGCGACGGCACGGCGCTCGTCGCGTTCACGGACGGCGCCTCGAGCAGCGGCGCCTCGGGGGTGATCGTCCCGAGCGGCATGGGCCCGGGCGCGTCCTTCGCCCTCGGCGAGAGCGGCGCCCGGACGCCGTCGGTCGCGGCCGCCGGGAGCGGCTTCGTCGTCGCCTACGCGAGCGACACGGGCGTCTTCGCCCAGCGCGTGGACGCCAGCGGCATGGCCGGGAGCCCCATCGCGGTGGACGGCTCGGGCGAGACGCCGGCCATCGCCGCCCTCCCCGACGGACGCTTCTTCGTGGCCTGGGCCGCCGGGGGCGCCATCCGCGGCCGCGCCTTCGACGCCAGCGACATGCCCGCGGGCGACGCGATCGACCTCGGCAGCGGCGCGGCCCCCTCGGCCGGCGCCGGCGCCGAGCGCTTCCTCGTCGCCTGGGAGAGCGGCGGCAACGTGCAGGGGCAGCTCTTCGACGGGGACGGCAACGTGGCGCGGAACCGGGAGTCGCCGCCCACCGCCGGCGCCTTCACCGTCGGCGCCGGAGCCGCGCCGAAGGTCGCCGTGGGCGCGAACGCCGGCCAGGTCCTGGCGATGATCGCCTGGGAGACCGGCGGCGACATCCAGGGCCGCCTCTACCCCCTGCCCTAGCCGGCAAAGCCGGCGAAGCCGGCTCCCGTGCCCCTGCCCCTGCCCCTGCCCCTGCCCCTGCCCGCGGGAACGGGCGCAGGAAGAGCGCATTCCGCCCGAGAGAAAGCCTCCGTTCCTGGATCGGAGGAAGCGGAGCCGCCACTCCTCGCTCGGAGCGAGCAGAGCCGCCGTTCCTCGATCGGAGCGAGCAGAGCCGACAATCCTCGCTCGGAGCGAGCGGAGCCGCCGTTCCTCGATCGGAGCGAGCGGACCTGCCCGACTCGCCCGTCCCCGCCCGGCTCGCCAGCCTGCGCGACGCGCCCGGAGCGCCGAGCCGACTTGCAGCGCCGGCCGGGTGGCCCACGCTACCGGCCGTGGGCACCGGTACGATCACCCTCTGGTGGTACGTCGCGTGTTGCGGCTTCGTGATCTTCACCGGGCTGACGACGGCGCTGGTGATCGCCTACGGCAACCGAAAGCGGCGCCGGGCCCGCGCCCTCCGCGCGGCGGCGCGCGAGGCCCGGGAGCGCGAGCGGCCGGACGAAGAGACGCCGGACTGAGGCCCAGGCCGATCGTCGGGGGCCCGAGCCCCCTACCTCGGGTCGTCCCGCAGCTTGACCGGCCGCCCCCCGACGGCTAGAAATCTCGCGATTTTCGGGCGCTTCCGTCCACACGGAACGCCCGATGCGCCGGCGCGCGGCACGCCCCGCCGGCATCGAGGCCCCAACCGTGCGGAACCCTTGAGCGAACGCGATGAAGAGGCCCCGGACGCGGGCCAGGAGAGAGGCCGAGGCGCCCGCGCCGGACGCACCGGCCGCCGGGTCGCCTTGGGCCTCTACTGGGCGTTCATGCTCTACATCATGGTCATCAGCTTCTACTCGCTGATCCCCCAGATCTTCTTCCCCACGGCCACGAGCCAGGCCCAGGCCCAAGCCCCCGCGAGCTGCGAGGAAGGCCTCCGCGACCTGACCGCGTCCCTCCGCGCGCACGCCTCCGCCATCGTCGGCGGCCGCGACGCCGAGAGCGACGCCACCTTCTTCGAGCGCTGGGACGACCGCCACGTGGCAGTCGCCGAGCGCTGCGAGGGCGACGCGCGCCACCGCCGCGTCGCCGTGCTCCGATACCGCGTCGAGACCACGCTCCGACGCTTCCACCGCGAGGACCGTCGCCTCTTCGACGAAGTCGCTCGCGCCCTGGGCGCCGACGCGCCCCGTGACGGCGAGGACGCCGCGCGCACCGAAGAGACACCATGACGACGAACGAAGAGACCGAGACCACCGAGACCCGCCGCTTCCGGGACATGGGGCTCGGCGACGAAGTGCTCCGCGCCATCGAGGACATGGGCTGGGACGAGCCCACCCCCGTGCAGTGGGAGAGCTACCCGCTCGCCGCGGAGGGCAAGGATCTGATCGTGCAGGCCCGGACCGGCACTGGAAAGACCGGCGCCTTCGGCATCCCGCTCGTGGACCGGCTGGTCGACTCGAACCCGGGCGCCCAGGCCCTGGTGCTGGCCCCGACCCGCGAGCTGGCGCTGCAGAGCGCGCGCGAGATCGCCAAGATCGCCGAGCACAAGGACATCCAGACGACGGCCGTCTACGGCGGCGCGCCCATGCAGAAGCAGATCCGCGAGCTCGCCCAGGGCGCGCAGATCGTCTCGGGCACGCCCGGCCGCGTCCTCGACCACCTGCGCCGCGGCACGCTCGACCCGAGCACGCTGAAGGTGCTCGTCCTCGACGAGGCCGACGAGATGCTCTCCATGGGCTTCGCCAAGGAGCTCAACGCGATCATCGAGCTCCTCCCCGAGGACCGGCAGACGCTCCTCTTCAGCGCCACCGTCGACGGCCCCGTCCAGCGGGTCGCCGAGCGGCACATGAAGGAGGACACGGAGTTCGTGGAGCTCAGCGGCGACGCCGTCGGCGCGCTCGGCATCACGCACTACATCTACATGGTCTCGGGCAAGGCCCGCGCGAAGGACCTGATCAAGATCCTCGAGGTGGAGGATCCCGAGTCGGCCATCGTCTTCTGCAACACGAAGCGGGAGACCGAGGAGGTCGCCGGGGCGCTCCAGCAGGCCGGCTTCAACGCCGACTGGCTCAACGGCGACCTGCCCCAGTCCGAGCGCGAGAAGATCATGGCGCGGACGCGGGCCGAGAAGCTCCGCTTCCTCGTGGCGACCGACGTCGCGGCGCGCGGCATCGACGTCTCGCACCTGACGCACGTCATCAACTACTCGCTCCCGCAGCACCTCGAGCAGTACGTGCACCGCACGGGTCGGACGGGCCGCGCCGGGCGCACGGGCACGGCCATCTCGCTCGTGAGCCCGCAGGAGCTCGGCCAGCTCTACTACCTGCGCCTCCAGTACAAGATCGAGCCCATCGAGCGCTCCATGCCGACCGAGGGCGAGGAGCAGACGCGGCGGGAGATGGACCGCGTCGAGATGCTCGAGGCGGCCTTCAAGGCGCCGGCGGCGATCGACCGGGCCGTCGCCAAGCGGCTGCTCACGCATGCCGACGCGGAGCGGCTCGTGGCCGGCCTCCTCGGCGCCTTCTTCGGCACGCAGGGCGAAGAGGACGAGGTCGACGAGGTCGCCGCCGCGGCGCGGCGCGAGCGGGCGCCGGAGTTCCCCGAGGTCGAGGAGACGCGGGAGGACGACGACGAGGAAGAGGAGCGCCCGCGGCGGAAGCGGCGCAAGCGCCGGAAGAAGCGCGAGGACCGCGACGAGCGGCGCGCGCGCCGCGACGAGCGGGACGACGCTGACGACGACGATCGCGGCCGCCGGAGCGAGCGCGACGACCGGGACGACGAGGACGACGACGATCGCGGCCGCCGGGGCCGAAGCGAGCGCGACGACCGGGACGACGACGAGGACGACGACGAGGCCGAGAAGCGTCTCTTCGTGAACGTCGGCCGGAAGGACGACGTGCGCGTCGGCGACCTGAACGACCTCTTCCAGGACGAGGGCGGCCTCGATCGGGACGAGGTGGGCCGCATCCGCGTCCGCGACAAGCACAGCTTCGTGAGCGTGCCGGCCGAGAAGGCCGACGAGCTCTGCGAGAAGCTCTCCGGCCTCGAGTTCCACGACCGGGAGCTCCGGGTGGAGATCGCACGCAACGGCTGAACCGCATCGCTCATCGCGTGGGCGCCTGGCGACCCGAGGTCGGGCGAGCCCTCCTCGACCCGTCTCCTCGCGCTCGAACCGGCGCCGTCGTTCTTCGGGTCCCGGACGGCGGTCGGAACCGGTCGCGCTCGACGCTCCGCCAGCGCCCACGCGACACGCACTCCCCGACCGGTGAGAGGCGCGGGCGAGCCGCGCGTCGACCAGCGAACCGAATCGAGCGCCTCCCCGGCTCGCCGGTGCCCCACGTCCACCCCGAGGGCGAGCGCCCGGTCCTCAGCGGGCCGCGCGGCGGGGGCCGGTCACGACGGCGATGGCCCCGCGCCATCGGACGTCGGCCCCGTGCGCGGCGGCGAGGGCCTCGAGGGCGGCCGCCGGAGTCACGTCGCGGAGCTCGAGATCCACGACGCCGGCGACGCCCTCGGCGATCACCAAGCCGACGCCCGCCTGATCGGCGAGGAGCCGGAGCGCGTCGGCGAGGGGCGCGCGTCGGAAGCGAACGTCGATGTGCGCGCCCGCGAGCCCGGGCGGGCGCGACGCGGGCGTCGGCCGGCGAGCCTCGAGGAGCGCCGTCCGGGGCGCCGTGCGGAGGCGGACGATCGCCGAGGGCGTTTCGTCGCGCCACGCCGCGAGCGCCTCTTCGTCGAGCCAGGCGGCCCCGTCACGCGCGCCGCGGGCCTGCGAGGTGCCGCAGCCGGCGACGGAGAGCGTGAGGGCGAGCAGGAGAGCGCGCACACCTCAGGATTCCGCTCGGTGAAGGCGCGAGCAAGGGCAGGCGCGGAGGCTCCGGTCTTCCGGAGGCGAAGAGCCCTACGGTCCCGATGCGTCGAGGCTGCGGCGCCAGCGGCGATCGCGCGTTTGGCTTCGCTCAGAGGGCCTTGCGCGGAGGGAGCGCCAAGGTGGCGACGAGGAGGCCACCGACGAGCGCGACGGCGAGGAGCGCCACGTCGAAGGCCGTGCCCACGGCCGTGAGCACGTCCTCGTCGAGGAAGTGGGTGATGCTGCGGAAGCCGAGGCTGCCGGGCACCAGGAGCAGCAGCCCGGGGACGATGACGATGGCCGCTGGGCGGTCGCGCCAGCGGGCGTAGCCGTTGCCGACGACGCCGAGGAGGAGCGCGCCGGCGCCGGCGGCGAGGGCCGGGTCGACGAGCTGGGAGCCTTGCTGGACCGCGCCGAAGGCGAGGAGGGCGGCCGGGACGAAGAAGGGGGCGTCGCGGAGGCGGGCGCGGAGGAGGACGGCGAGGGGCGCGAGGCAGGTGGCGAAGGCCGCCCAGGTGTAGAGGGGGCCGAGGCGATCGGCCGCGCCGCCGTCCGTGACGAAGGGGAGGAGCGCGACCAGCTCGCTCCCGAGGGCCGCGCCGAAGCCGAGGAGGAGGAAGGCCATGAAGGCGCGGGAGAGGCGCGAGGTCCCGCTCACGAGGTGCCCGGTGGCGATCTCGTTCATCGCGATGGTGAGCGCGAGACCGGGGACCAGGATGATGAGGCCGGCGACCGTGGCGATGGGGCGGGCGAGGTCCGGCCAGAGGGCCGTGCCGAGGCCCGAGAGGGCGGCGGCCGCGAGGGCCGAGGCCGGGAGGAGGAGGCGACCGAGCGGCTGGGAGCGGCGGGCGAGGAGCTCGAGCAGGCCGACCGTGAAGCCCGCGCAGGAAGCCGTGAGCGCCTCCGGGAGGCGGCCGCCGAGGAGCACCGCCGCGGCCGCCGCCACCGCCGCGTGGGCGAAGAGCGTGAGGGCCGCCGGCGGCCCCGGCTGGCGCAGCACCGAAGCCACCGCCGCCGACCCTTCGGCTGGCGTCTGGTCACCGCGCGCCACCGCGTTGGCGATGGCGTCCAGGTCCCGGAGCTTGCCGAGGTCCAGCTCGCCCGAGTCCGCGCGGACCAGGAAGGTGCGCTGCTCCGGCGGCGTGCCGAGCGCGACCAGGAGCGCCGTCGGCGTGCAGAAGAAGTAGGCCTCCGTCTGGAGCTGGGCGGCCAGCGCGTCCGCCATCGCCTCCAGCCGATGCGCCGGCATGCCGTAGGCGTGGAGCGCCCGCACGACGTCGAGCAGGAAGCGCGCCGCGTCGTCCGCGGCCGCCTCGGGAGGCAGCGCGCCCGGCCAGGCCCGAAGGCCCGAGACCTCGTCGTCGGGTCGGGGGAGAGAAGAGCCCACGGCGCCCGGAACGTGCGTCCCGCCGCGCCCCCGTGCAAGGCCGCGTCCCCCCGACCACGGGTCTCGGGGCCAGCGAGAGCAGGCCTCGAGCTCGGGGCCGCCGGAGCGCCGCGGCCCACCGATTCGAGCGGAGCCCATGGGTCCTCGACCCGGCTCGCGGCGCCGCCGGTCCGAAGACGGGCGCCGAGCTCGGCGGACGGCACGCCTCCCCGAACGACGGCCGCAGGCCCGCGCCCCGAGGTTGCCTCCCGGCCCGCCCCGCGGCGACCATGCGCCGTGCATCGCGCCTCGCCCCTGCTCGGCTCGTTGACCGGGCTGCTCGTCGCCGCGCTGCTCGTCCCCGCCCCCTCGGCAGCTCAGGACGACGCGACGGAAGGGCCGGAGCCCGTGGAGCAGGAGAGGGCCGCGGCGCGCGTCCTGAGCCCCGCCGAAGTGGCGGCCGAGGCGCAGACGGTGATCACGAGCCTCTACCGGCTGCAGGCGCGCATCCACCACGTCTCCGAGATCGAGCATCACGTCGCTCGGATCGACGCGCTGGGAGGCGAGGTGAGGCGCCTCGAGGCCGACAGCGACCTCGATGTGCTGGACGTGCAGCCGCAGCGAGAGCTCCGCAACCTCCGCGAGCATTGGACCGAGCTCGACACGCGGCTCGAAGAGACCGGCGAGGCGCTCGAGGAGTCGTCTTCGCGCCTCGAGGAGGAGATCGAAGGCGTGCGGGACGAGCACGCGCGGTGGGAGGCCACGAAGGAGGCGGCCGGGGAGTACCCGCGCGCGGCGGTGCAGCAAGTCGACGAGGTGCTCTCCACCATCACCGAGGTGAAGGCCGAGCTCGAGGCGACGCTGGAGCGGGTGCTCGCCGCGCAGACCGAGCTCGCGGCGCATGCGATCGCCAGCGGCGACGTGCTGACCCAGCTCGAGCGTGCCCTGGAGGAGAGCCAGAAGCGCATCTTCACCCGGACCCATCCGCCGGGCTTCGGCGGCATGACCGGCCGCGAGCCGACGGGCATCGTCGACCAGCTCCACGGCTCCTTCGTCCATCACGTGCACTCGCTCGACCGCTTCGCGACGAGCGGCAGCGAGCGGGTCTACGTGCACGCGCTCTTCGTCGCGCTCCTGCTCGCGTTCCTCTACTGGGTCCGCCGGGAGCACCAGCTGCCGACCCTCGATGGGCCGGCGGGTCGGTCTCTCGGGCACCCGATCGCGATGACCGTGCTGGTGGGCCTCCTGCTCGTGCGGCCCCTCTATCCGCTCGCGCCGCGGGCGGTCATCGAGCTCACCCAGGTCGCCGCGGTGGTCCCGCTCCTGCTGGTGCGCACCGCGCCCAAGGTGAGGACGCTGACCGGGGTGGTGGTGACCCTCTACGTGCTCGAGTGGTTGCGCTTGCTCCTCGACGAGCACGACGCCGAGCATCGACTCGCGCTCCAGCTCACCGCCTTCCTCGCCACCGCCGGGTTCGCCTTCAACGCCTGGCGAGCGGAGGGCATCGCCCGACCGGCGTGGGGGGCCGCCAGCCTGGCCGCGCTCGTCGGGCTCGTTTCGAGCCTCGCGGGCTATGTCCCGCTCGGGGTGCTCCTCGTGGAGGGCATCATCGCCAGCGCGTTCGTCGTGGTCGTGCTCCTGGCGCTCCACTGGGCGCTGATGGGCGCCGTCGAGGCCGGCCTGACCACCCCCTTCGCGCAGCGCACGGTGCTCGGCCGCCACACGGACACGACCCGCAAGGCCGCGCAGCGACTGGCGGCGGTGGTCTTCGCCTTCGGCTTCTTCTGGATCACCCTCGACTACTTCCGCGTGCGCGAGGCCGTGCTGGACGAGGCGCTGTCGGCGCTGAACGAGTCGGTCCAGCTCGGCGAAGTCGAGATCTCCCTCGGGGACGTGCTCGCCTTCGGCCTGGGCATCTGGGCGGCGGTGGTGCTCTCCCGCGTGCTCGCGGCGGTGCTCGAAGAGGACGTCGCGCCCCGCATGAAGCTCGGCCCCGGCGTCCCCGCCGCGGCGGCGCTCGTGGTCCGCTACACCGTCCTGGCGCTCGGCTTCCTCCTCGCGGCGGCCGCAGCCGGCATCGGCCTGTCACAGCTCGCGCTCTTCGCCGGCGCCCTCGGTGTCGGCGTCGGTTTCGGCCTGCAAAACGTGGTGAGCAACTTCGTCGCCGGCCTGCTGCTCGTCTTCGGCCGCCCGGTGAAGGTCGGCGATACGATCGACATCGCCGGCTTCCGCGGGACCGTCGCCAAGATCGGCATCCGCTCGAGCACGATCCACTCCTGGACCGGCGCCGACGTCATCATCCCGAACTCGAAGCTCATCGACGCCGAGCTGGTCAACTGGACCCACGACGACAGCTGCGTCCGCGTGGACCTCGCCGTCGGCGTGGCCTACGGGAGCGACCTGCGGCAGGTCCACGGCATTCTCCTCGAGGCGGCGCAAGAGCTCGAGTACACGCTCAGCTCGCCGCCGCCGGCGGTGCTGATGACCGGCTTCGGCGACAGCGCGATCGACTTCCGGGTCCAGATCTGGATCGCCCGCCCGCCCGACATGCCCAAGGCCCTCTCCGCGCTCGGCCTGGCCGTCGACGAGGCCCTGGGTGCGGCGAACATCGAGATCCCGTTCCCGCAGCGCGACCTGCACATCCGCAGCGACGCGACGAAGGAACCACGCTAGAGGCCGAAGCCCCGAACGGCCCCGCGTCCACTGAGACCCCCGAGCGGGCCCGACTCATGAGCCACCCGGGCTCGCGGGGAGTCGAGCGTGCGACTTCCGCGGGGGGCACGCGCGCGTCAGCGTGGCGGTTGGCAGCCCCCTCGGACATGGGTCGTTCATGACCAATCGCCTCTCTAGCTCCGTCGGAGAGCCACGGGGAGAGCGGGCCTCGTCGGACGTCGACGCTTCGTCCCGGGACGCGCTACGGTCGCTCTCATGCGCGCGTTCGTGGCGGGGGCGACCGGGTTCACCGGGCGGGAGGTGGTGCGGCTGCTCCGAGACCGGGGGGTCGAGACGGTGGCGCACGTGCGGCCGGACTCCTCGCGGCGGGAGGAGTGGGCGACGCGCTTCGAAGCGCTGGGCGCGGAGGTGGACCACACGGCCTGGGAGGAGCCGGCGATGCGGGCGCGGCTCCGGGAGCTCCGGCCGGGCGTGGTCTTCGCGCTCCTCGGGACGACGAAGAAGCGCGGCCGCGCGGCGGCGACGAAGGGGCGGGAGGAGACCTACGAGACGGTGGACTACGGGCTCTCGGCGCTCTTGCTCCGCGCGGCCCGTGACTCCGGCGCGGACCCGCGCTTCGTCTACCTCTCCTCCATGGGGGTCGGGCCGAGCGCGCGCGGGGCCTACCTGAAGGTGCGGCATCGGCTCGAGACGGAGCTCCGGGAGAGCGGGCTGCCCTGGGTCATCGCGCGACCCTCTTTCATCGTCGGAGAGCGCGACGAGGAGCGGCTCGGGGAGCGCCTCGGGGCCGGCGCCCTGGACGCGGCCTTCGACGTGGCGGCGCGGCTCGGCGTCACCCGGCTCCGCGATCGCTTCGGCTCCCAGTCGAACACGGACCTCGCCGCGGCGCTGGTCCACCTGGCCCTCGCGCCGGATGGCGCCGACCGGATCGTCGAGTCCGATGGCCTGAAGGCCCTGGCCGCGCGCTGAGGAGCTCCGCTGGCCGCGTGGGCGCTCGACGACGAGGGAGAGCCCCGGTCGCCGTCACGGGCCGCGCGCGCGGGATTCGCCGCGCGTCGAGGGGCCGCGCGCATGACGCGGTGCGTCGTTTTCTCCTTGCAATCGCGGGCCCTTCGCCGCAGACCTTCGCGCGGAGGTGTCGATGTTCGAGAAGGTCCTCGTCGCGAATCGTGGAGAGATCGCTTGCCGCGTCATCCGGACGCTCCGGGAGATGGGCATCCGCTCGGTCGCCGTCTACTCGGAGGCCGATCGCGACGCGCTGCACGTGCGCATGGCGGACGAGGCCTACTGCGTCGGCCCGGCCGCGAGCTCGGAGTCCTACCTCGTCATCGAGAACCTCATCGACGCCTGCAAGAAGAGCGGCGCGGAGGCGGTCCACCCGGGCTACGGCTTCCTCAGCGAGAACGCGGCCTTCGTGCGCGCCTGCAAGGACGCGGGCATCACCTTCATCGGTCCCGAGCCGGAGGCCATGGAGGCCATGGGCTCGAAGACGGCGGCCCGCGAGAAGATGATCGCGGCCGGCGTGCCGGTCGTCCCGGGCGTGAACGCGGGCAGCGTCGAGGAGCTCCAGAAGGCGGCCGACGAGCTGGGATACCCGGTCATGCTCAAGGCCTCGGCCGGCGGCGGCGGCAAGGGCATGCGCCTGGTCGAGAAGCCCGAGGACCTCGCCGGCGCCTACGAGCGCGCCCGCAGCGAGGCGAAGAGCGCCTTCGGCGACGAGACGGTCTACCTCGAGAAGGCGATCGTCCAGCCGCGGCACATCGAGATCCAGGTCCTCGGCGACAAGCACGGCGGCTGCGTCCACCTCTTCGAGCGCGACTGCTCGATCCAGCGCCGGCACCAGAAGGTCGTCGAGGAGACGCCCTCCCCCGCCGAGGTCTGCGACGACGCGCTCGTCGCGAAGATGGGCGAGGTGGCGGTGCGCGCCGCGAAGGCGGTCGACTACCACGGCGCCGGGACGGTCGAGTTCCTGATGGCGGCGGACGGGAGCTTCTACTTCCTGGAGATGAACACGCGCCTCCAGGTGGAGCACCCGATCACCGAGCTCATCACGGGCATGGACCTGGTGCGCGAGCAGGTGCGGGTCGCCGCCGGCGAGCCCCTCGGCTACACGCAGGACGACATCCAGCGGCGCGGCGCGGCGATCCAGTGCCGCGTCTACGCGGAGGATCCGGCGACGGGCTTCCTCCCGAGCCCGGGCACCATCGAGGTGCTCCGGCAGCCGCACGGCCCCGGCGTGCGCGACGACTCGGGCGCCTACGGCGGCGCGGAGATCCCGAGCTTCTACGACCCGCTCGTCAGCAAGCTCTGCGTCTGGGCGCCGACCCGCGAGCTGGCCGTGCAGCGCATGCGCCGCGCGCTCACGGAGTACGTGGTGACGGGCATCCAGACGAACCTGCCCTTCCACCTGCGCCTCATGGAGCACGAGGAGTTCGTCGCCGGGCAGTACGACACGGGCTTCATCGACCGGCACCGGGACGCGCTCTTGAAGGGCGAAGGGCTCGGCGCCGAGGCGCGGGCGCTGACCATCGCCGCGGCGGTGGCGCAGGCCTTCCGGGACGCGGACGCGGCCAAGGCGGCCCAGGGGCAGAACGGCCAGGGCCCCGGGCAGGCCGGGCCGTCGCCGTGGCGCATGGGCGCCATCGCGCGCCTCCACTGAACGCTCCCGACGGCGCGCGGGCTCCGCGCCCCACCCGACGACCGCCAGCGGCTCCGGCCTCTGGCGGTCGTCGCGTTCTCGGGCCCGCGAAGACGGCGCCGAAGGGCGCAGCGGGGGACCGGCGCAGGACGGGGCGTCGCGCGAGCGGGGGCGTCGGCGGGCGATGGCCGCGGGTCTTTCCATCGCCGCGGTCGTGGCGCGCGAGCGGGGGCGTCGGCGGGGAGCGATCGCCGCGCGATGGCCGCGCGCCTTCCCTTCGCCGGAGGCATGGTTACTCGGGAGCGCCATGGCTTCCTTCTCCCACCTGGTGGTGCTCGACTTCGAGGCCACCTGCGACGAGCGCGAGCCGCCCGACCCGCAGGAGATCATCGAGCTCCCCTCGGTGCTGCTCGACGGCGCGACGCTCGAGGTGCTCGACGAGTTCGAGACCTTCGTGCGGCCGGTGCACCACCCGACGCTGACCTCCTTCTGCACGGCACTGACGAGCATCACGCAGGCGGACGTCGACGCGGCGCCGCCCTTCCCCGCGGCGCTCGAGGCGCACCTCGCCTGGCTCCGCTCCCATGGCCTGCCCACGGAGGGCGACGCGCTGCCTTGGGCCTTCGTGACCTGCGGCGACTGGGATCTCCGCACGATGCTGCCGGCCCAGCTCGCGACGGCGGGCTTCGACCACGTGCCCGCGCCCCATCGCCGCTGGATCAACGTGAAGGTCCCCTTCCGGCGCTGGGACGGGAAGATGAGGCGCGCGGGCATGGCGCGCATGCTCGAGGCGCTCGGGCTCGAGCTCGAAGGTCGGCACCACCGGGGCATCGACGACTGCCGCAACATCGCGAAGATCGTCCGCGCGCTCGTGGCGCGCCACCAGCCGATGGAGATCACGGCGGAGCTCCCGGCGTCGCGCTACCCGCCGCTGCCGCTGGTGCTCGAGCGCGAAGGGGAGCGCGCGGAGATCGTGCTCGGCAAGCGCGCGCTCCCGAGCCTCCTCGGCGCGGCGAGCGGCGCCTTTCGAGCGCAGGCGACGCGTGCCTTCCACGGCGACGGGCCGCTCGACGACGCCGGCCTGCGCGAGCTGCGGAGCGGCGCGCTGGTGCGCGTGGAGTGACCGCGCGTCGGACCTGACCGCGCGTCGCGTGAAGGCGCGCGTCGAGCGAGCGTGGGGTGACCGTGCATCGGATCACCGCGCGTCGAGCCGGAGTCCAGCGGTCCCTGCCGCTTCGGCTCCGGCTCCTCGCTCGCCGGCGGCCTCAGCGCGCCGTGGCCACGGCCTGGCCGAGGGGCCGCAGGGCGCCGCGCACGGCCGCGCGGACCACGCTCTCGCGGAGCCGCTCGACCTGATCGCCCCGCGCGCTCGCCCGCCCGGACAGCATCATGCGGACCGTCCCGCGTCGCCGCTCCGCCACGATCAGCGAGACCTCGCAGTCGATGGCGGTGTGGTCGTCGTCGTGACGCACGTCCATGCGCGTCACCGCGCCCCGCAGCACGTAGCGCGCCCGCCGCGTCTCCTCGAGCCGCACGCCGCGGACGCTCGGGAGCTCCTGCGCCAGCGCCTGCCGGAGCGCGCCCCGGAGCGCCCGCTCGGGCGCCGAGGTGGCGCCGATGGCGACCGCCGTGGCCGCCGCGTCGCGCTGCGCCTCCGCCCCATGGATCGATCCAACCGCTACGATCGCTGCCACGATCGCACACACGAAACCAATGCGCCGCATGCGTTCCTCCCGCGTCGGTCGCTGGGTCGCGGCATCGCCCTGCCACGCCTCCATCCCGGGCTACCGGAGCGGGGGCCGCGCGGTCAAAAAAGCGGAGCGAGGGCACGGCCCGCGGGGACGGGCGCCCGGGGGCTCGGCCGCGTCGACGGGCGCTCTCGGAGGGCGCCGCGCCCAGGCCGTTCTGCCCTGGCCGCCATGCGTGCTTCGTGGCATCTCTCCTCCCCGTGAAGGTGGGATCCCTCGACACGCTCGCGGCCCGTGAGGCGCTTCGGGAGCGGGTGGCTTCGGCCACGCCGGGGTCCCTGACGCGCGCGGACTTCGGCCACGAGGCACACCTCGCGCTCGCCTTCGAGCTGGTCCGCGAGCTCGGGCCCCGTGAGGGCCTCGCGGCGACCGAGAGCCTGCTCATGCGGGCGCTCCTCGCCATCGGCGCCCCCCAGCGCGCCTACCACGCGACCTGGACGCGCGCCTGGGTCGAGGTGATCGGGCTGGCCCTCGCCGCTGGCCCCGCGGCCGAGCCGGACGCCCTCTTCGACCGCCTCCGGCGCCACGCCGACGCCGAGCGCGTCGCCCGCTCCTACCGCGCGAGCACGCTCGAGAGCGACGCCGCTCGGCGCGACTGGGTGGCGCCCGACGCCGGGCCCCTCGACGTCCCCTGGGAAGGGCCGCCGGGCTCGCCGGCGCTGCGCTGGGCCACGGCCGACGACCTCCGCGCGGTGCGTCGCCTCTTCGAGGCCTACCAGCGGGAGCTGGGGGTCGACCTCTGCTTCCAGGGCTTCCCCGAGGAGCTCGCCGGGCTGCCGGGGGCCTACGCGCCCCCGGACGGCGCGCTGATGGTCGCCGAGCGGGGCGGCGCCCTCGTCGGCTGCGGAGCGCTCCGCCCCCAGCCGGGAGCCGGCCCGGAGGTGGCCGAGATCAAGCGCCTCTACGTGTGCCCGGAAGCGCGCGGAGGGGGGCTCGGTCGGCGCATGAGCCTCGTGCTGATGGCCCACGCCCGCGGCCTCGGGTACGCGCAGGTGGTGCTCGACACGCTGTCGCGCCTCGAGGCGGCGTGCCGGCTCTACGAGGGTCTGGGGTTCCGTCTTCGGCCGCCCTACGTGCCCAACCCGGAGCCCGACGTCCGCTACTACACGCACCTCGTCTGAGACCCGCTCCGCCGCCTGGATCGGGGGCCGGCGTCTCGAGCGCTCGCCGAGGTCGAGGGGCGTGGCCACGGGCGGCTCCGAGGACCACGAGGCGGCGGCGTCCCGAGCGGAGCTCCGGAGGGCGCACGCTTCGGGACCGGCCGACTCGCGAGGGCCGACTCGCGAGGGCCGACGCGCGAGGGCCGACTCGCGAGGGCCGACGCGCGAGGGCCGACGCGCGCGGGCCGATGCTCGGCGGGTCGACGCTCAGCGGCGGATGGGCAGCACGCGGAAGGCCGGGGCCGTGGGCGTCCGGAAGAGGCCGTCGGGCGCGCTCCCGGTCGCGTTGCGCACGAGGATGCAGCCGCCGCCCCCGCCGCCCCCGCCGCCGTTGGCGCCGGAGCGATCGTTGGACGCGCCGAGGTCGCCGTTCGCCTGGCTGCCGCCGCCACCGTCGCCGCCCTCGGCCCCGAAATCCCCGCGAGGCGAGGGGCCGGGCTCACCGCCGACCGCGCGCACCTCGGCGTCGCGACCGTCCTGGCCCGCCGTGCCGCTGCCCCCGCTCGAGGCGCTGCCACCGCCCCCGCCGCCGGCCGCGTTCACCACGCCGTCCGTCACCTCGATGACCGGGGACTCGAGGAGCACGCTGCCCCCCGCGCCGCCGCCGCCGCCGGAGCCCCAGTTGGACTCCCCGGCGCCGAGGTTGCCGCCGGGCTGGCCGCCGCCACCGCCGGCGAGGATGGTCCCACCGAAGATGAGCCGCTCGCGCGCGCTGATCTGGATCGCGCCCCCCCCGGCGCCCCCGGGACCGGCGTTGGTGCGCGTCGGCGGGAAGAGCATGGCGCCGTCGCCCAGCCCGCCCCCGCCGCCACCGCGGAGCGGCTCGAGCGCGCCGCCCAGCAGGAAGCCCTCGCCGCCTTCGCCGCCTTCGGCGCTGCCGCCATCGCCGCCGTTGCCCCCATCGCCGCACGCGCCGCCGCCCCCCCCGCCGCCGTCGTTGAAGACGTCGTTCTCCCCGCGCTCGCCGCCCCCGAGCCCGGCGGGCGTCGGAGCGAAGCGGGTGCCCCCGGCGCTCCCGCCCGGCCCCGGCTGGTCGCCGACGGCCGAGACGTCGATGACCCCCTCGATGCTGGCCACGTCACCAACCATGAAGATCACCGGGCGCGAGCCGCGAATGGTCAGCGTCACGCCGGGCCCGAGCCGGAGCGAGTCCAGCGAGAGCACGCAGGCCTCGACGCCCTCGTCGAGGCCGACGATCTCGGAGCGACCCGAGCGGGACATGCAGGTGGTGGTGTCGAAGGAGAGGTCGCCGCTCTCGGTCTCGAGGCTGCCGACGCCGCTCCGCCAGTAGTCCGCGCTGACGTTGGAGGGGATCCAGTCCTCGGTGGGAGGCACGCAGGCGCCGTCCATGCAGCCCCCCGGGCAGTCCCGGCGCACGAGCGTGTCGCCGTCGCAGAACTCCAGGATGTCGCCGTCGCAGATCGGCGCTCGGGGACACGGTCCCGCGTCCACGCCCGGCCCCGCGTCCACGCCCGGTCCCGCGTCCACGCCCGGTCCCGCGTCCACGCCCGGACCCGCGTCCACGCCCGGTCCCGCGTCCACGCCCGGCCCCGCGTCCACGCCGACGCCTCCGCCGAGGTCCGCCGGGTCCGGGTTCACGAGCGCGCTGCATCCCCCGAGCGCCAGGGCCGCGAGCACGCTCGCGGTCCGCACCTTCATCCACCTGCTCACGGCCGCGAAGCATACGCCTCTTCGCCGCCACGCGCTCGTCACGCTGGGATGCGTCACGCTGGCGCTCGCGCCCGCTTTCCTCCACGCTCCGGCCATGGACTGGACGCTCCGGCCTCACCCCTCCTTCGCGCCCGTGAAGGGTCCCGTGCTGCTCGTGGTCATGGACGGCGTCGGCATCGGCGCCCACGACGAGAGCGACGCCGTCTGGCTCGCCCGCACGCCGACCCTCGACCAGCTCGCCGAGACCGCCGCCTCCCGCCCGCTCCGCGCCCACGGCACGGCCGTCGGCCTGCCGAGCGATGGCGACATGGGCAACAGCGAGGTCGGGCACAACGCCCTCGGCGCCGGCCGCGTCTTCGACCAGGGCGCCAAGCGCGTGAACCTGGCCATCGAGTCCGGCGAGATCTTCGAGGGCGAGGTCTGGAAGGAGGGCGTCGCCCGCGTGCGCGAGAGCGGCGAGCCGCTCCACTTCATCGGCCTGCTCTCCGACGGCAACGTCCACAGCCACATCGACCACCTCTTCGCGATGCTGCGGAAGGCGCATGCGGAGGGCGTGAAGAAGGCGCGGGTGCACGCGCTCCTCGACGGGCGCGACGTGCCGGAGACGAGCGCCCTCGAGTACGTGGAGCAGCTCGAGGCGGTGCTGAAGGAGCTGAACGACGGCGGCGCCGACTACCGCGTCGCGAGCGGCGGCGGGCGCATGACGACCACCATGGACCGCTACGAGGCGGACTGGGGCATGGTCGAGCGCGGCTGGAACGCGCACGTGCACGGCCGCTCGGAGCACCGCTTCCCGAGCCTCCGCGCCGCCGTCGAGGGCCTCCGCGAGCAGTACCCGGACACCATCGATCAGTTCCTTCCGGAGTTCGTCATCACGGGCGAGGGCGGCGAGCCCGTGGGCCCGATCCGCGACGGCGCGGCGGTCATCTTCTTCAACTTCCGCGGCGACCGGGCGATCGAGATCACCCGCGCGTTCACCGAGGAGGGCTTCGACGCCTTCGATCGGGGCACGGTCCCGGACGTCCTCTACGCGGGGATGATGCAGTACGACGGCGACCTGCACCTGCCGAAGCGCTTCCTGGTCACGCCGCCGACCATCGACCGCACGATCGGCGAGTACCTGGCGCGGAACGGGGTGACGCAGTTCGCTTGCTCCGAGACGCAGAAGTACGGGCACGTGACCTACTTCTGGAACGGCAACCGGAGCGGGCAGTTCGACGCGGCGAAGGAGCGCTACCTCGAGATCCCGAGCGACGGGGTTCCCTTCGAGCAGCGGCCGTGGATGAAGGCGGCGGAGATCACGGACGCGACGATCGCGGCGCTGAAGAGCGGGGACCATCGGCAGCTCCGCATCAACTACGCGAACGGCGACATGGTCGGGCACACGGGCCACCGGGAGGCCTCGGTGACGGCCGTGCAGTGCGTGGACCTGATGCTCTCGCGCGTGCTGCCGGTCATCGCGAAGCTCGAGGGCGCGATCATCGTGACGGCGGACCACGGCAACGCGGACCAGATGTACGAGAAGGACAAGAAGACCGGCGCCTGGGCGAAGAAGGCGGACGGCAGCTTCAAGGCGCGGACGAGCCACACGCTCAACCCCGTGCCCTGCCACATCTGGGCGCCGGGGCGGGAGCTCGCGCTCGCGGACGTGGAGGCGCCGGGGCTGGCGAACGTGGCGGCGACGACGCTGCAGCTGCTCGGGTTCGCGGCGCCGGAGGGCTACGCGCCCTCGCTCCTGAAGTGAGGTCGGGGCGCGCTCGGCGGGCTCAGGCCTTCGGGGCGAGCCGGCGGTAGGCGCCGTCGAAGTAGAGGAGCGGCTCGGCGTCGGCGCGCACGAAGGTGTGGAGCACCTCGCCGATGTAGATGCAGTGCGAGCCCTCGAGGTGCGCCGAGCGGACGCGGCACTCCACCTGGACGAGCGAGCCGACGAGGAGGGGCGCGCCGGTCGACCCCTGCGTCCAGGGCACGCCCTCGAAGCGCTCGGCGGCGTCCGTGAAGGCGAAGCGCGTCGAGAGCTCGTCCTGGTCCGCGGCGAGGATGTTCACGGCGAAGATGCCGCCGGCCTGGATGACGCCGTGGGTCGTCGAGCTCTGGTTCGCGCAGACGAGGACGAGGGGCGGGTCGGCGGAGACGCTCGAGAAGGCGCTCACCGTCATGCCGTGGATCTCGCCGTCGGCGCACGACGTGAGGATGGTGACGCCGCTGGCCCAGCGGCGCATGGCCTGGGTGAAAGCCTCCTTGTCGACGAGCTCGCTCATGGGGCGCGAGACTGGCAGGGCGGGGGCCGGGGCGCCACCGGAGTGGGTGGCGCCGGGGCGAGAGCGCGCGTTTCAACGTCGCAGAAGGGGCGTGTCGAAACGTTTCAGCCGCCCTCGGGGAGCCCGGAGAGGCGGTCGTTTTCGGGCTGAAGCGGGGGTGGCGCGCTTCCTGAAATGGCCGAGGTCATGAAGCGCCGTCGTCCCGCCCTCCCCCTCGCCTCGGCCCTCGCCGCAGCCCTCGCGCTCTTCGCCGTCGCGCCCTCGGCGGCCGAGGCGCAGCGTCCGGCCCGCGCGGACCATGACGGGGAGCACGCGCACAATCGCTTCGGGATCCTCCTGGTCGGGGAGGCCGAGCCCGGTCACGCCGAGGAGACGGCTGTGGGCCTGGGCATCGAGTACGAGGTGCGGCTCGCGCCCCACTTCGAGCTCGCCATCGAAGTCGGCTGGCTCGACGGAGAGGCCGGCTGGCGGGTGCCGCTCGAGCTGCTCGGCGAGGTGCTCCTGCTCGACCGTCCGCGCGGGGACGTCTACGTCGGCGTGGGGCCGAGCGTGGTGCCCCGGCGGCACGAGATCGAGGCCGGCTTCGCGACCGCCGTCGGGACCCACTTTCGGATCCGCGAGCGCCAGATGCAGCTCGAGCTCCTCTACCAGCACCTCGTGGCGGACCAGGTGCAGCACCACGTCCTGGGGGCGAGCGTCGGCGTGAGCTTCTCGGTCTGAGTGGGCTGAGCGGGCGCGCGGAGCGGACGGTCGCGGAGCTGACTGTCGCGCGGAGGCGAGCGCGTGGTGGCGACGCGGGGAGACGACGCGTATCCGGGGACCGCGGGCGGAGGCTCAGGCGCGGATGGGCTCGGCGAGCTCCTCGGGGCGGAGCCCCACCATCCCCAGGCTGAGCTCCCAGAGGCGCCCGGCCATGGCCTCGTCGCGGGCCGCCGGGGACGCCTCGGTGACGCGCTCGTCGGCGAGGTAGAGCCCGCCCCGCCCCGCCAGCTCGGGCGCCGTCATGGCGTAGACGGAGGTCGCCGCCCCCTCGGCGGGCGACTTCAGGAAGGGCGCCGCGACGCGGATGCCAACGCTGAGGAGCTTGCTGTCGCGCGTCACGTCCGTGCTCACGGAGCCGGGGTGCACGGCGTTCGACGTGGGCCGCGCCGGACCGAGGGCCGCGAGACGCCGGTCGAGCTCGTTCGAGAAGAGGAGCTGCGCGAGCTTCGAGCGCGCGTAGGCGGCGAGCCCGCTGAAGGGGGCGCCCGTCATCTGCAGGTCCTCGAGCTCGAAGCGCGCCTCGAGGCCCGGCGGCCGCGGCAGCTTCAGGACCGCCGCGGCGTGGACGAGGCGCCCGCGGATCCCGCCGGTCTGCCCGGCCTGCTCGTGGAGCCGGCTCGAGACGTGGACGATGCGCCGGTCGCCCTCGCTCGCGAGCATGCGCGGCAGGAGCAGGTGCGTGAGCAGGAAGGGCGCGAGGTGGTTGACCGCGAAGGTGTCCTCGAAGCCCTCGGCGCTGAGCCGGTGCTCCTGGTGCCAGAGGCCGGCGTTGTTGACGAGGCCGTGGAGGGGCAGGCCGGTCGCGAGGAAAGCCTCGGCGAGCGCGCGCACGTCGTCCTGCTTCGAGAAGTCCGCGCGGAAGACGTGCACCGCGCCGCCGCGCGCCTCGGCCTTCACCGCCGCCTCGGCCTTCGCCGTGCGCTCCGGGCTCCGTCCGACGAGCGCCACGGTCGCGCCCTCGGCCGCGAGGGCCTTCGCCGTCTCGAGGCCGATGCCGCTGCTCGCCCCGGTGACGAGGATGACGCGTCCCTGCATGGCGCCGCCTACTTCGTGCCGTAGAGCCGGTCGCCGGCGTCGCCGAGGCCCGGGAGGATGTAGCCCTTCTCGTTGAGCTTCTCGTCGATGGCGGGCGTGTAGATGGGCACGTCCGGGTGCGCCGTCGTGAAGGCCTCGACGCCCTCCGGCGCGGCGAGGAGGCAGACGAACTTGATGCTCTTCGGGCCCACCTGCTTGATGCGCTCGACGGCGGCGATGGCGCTGTTGCCCGTGGCGAGCATGGGGTCGCAGACGATGACGTCGCGGTCGTCCATGTCGGTCGGGACCTTGAAGTAGTACTCGACCGCCTGGAGCGTCTTCGGGTCGCGGTAGAGGCCGATGTGGCCGACGCGCGCCGAGGGGAGGATGGCGAGCATGCCGTCGCGGATGCCATCGCCGGCGCGGAGGATGGAGATGACGACCACCTTCTTGCCGTCGATGGTGGGCGCGTCCATCGGCGCGAGCGGCGTCTCGATGCGCTCGTAGGTGACGGGCATGTCGCGCGTCACCTCGTAGGCCAGCAGCATGCTGATCTCCTGGAGGAGGCGGCGGAACTCGCCGGTGCTCGTCTCCTTCTTCCGCATGAGCGTGAGCTTGTGCTGGACCATCGGGTGGTCGATGACGTGGACGTTCTCCATGGCGGCGCGAGCATAGCGCCATCGCCCCCGGCCGCGAGCGGGCCGTCGGGCGAGCGGGGCGTCAGCTCTCGCGGCGGTCGCGGAGGACGCGCTCGACGAGGGCCCAGACGGCGCCGGCGTCGCTCGTCACGTCGTCCCAGCGTCCGTCGAAGCGGCCGCAGAAGGAGCCCTCGAGCACGTCGATCTAGGAGAGGAGCGCGCGAGCGGTCTACGCATCGGGAAGCGGGCAACATGGCCGCTCGTTCGAAGCATCAATCCAGGACGCCACTGAGACTACGATGACTGTGACACTGAAGCTCGAGCTGCCGAAGCGGACGCAGCGGGCGGATGTACAGTGCCGGTCACACCGCTCGCTGCGGCTGCTACGCTGGGCGAAATCGTATGCGAAGAGTACTGGTAGTCGGCCTGGCGACATTCTCCGTGATCACGTCGGGGTGCCACTGTGGGTCGTCACCGCACGACTCTCCGGATGCCGGTACCTCGTCGGACGGAGGAGCCGACTCGGGGGCGCTCGCCGATGCGTCGCCGTTGGATGTGCCAGATTCCCAGGCAGATCGCGTCGATTCGGGAACTGCTCGACGACTCGTGCTCGGGCCACTCGTTTCTAGCGGGTCATCCTGTGATGACTGGGGTTCTGCTCCCGAGCGGCCGGGTGGGACCGGGCCCGAGGGAACGGAGTTGCTCTGGGTGCTCGACCTCCGCGAGGATCCCCTCGGTGCGGGCGACACCGGGATAGGCGTGCTCCGGGGTGTGACCCTGGGAGCGGACGACACGGCGTGGTCCGTTGGGCCAGCGTACGGCAATCCGGGTGTGGTGGCCGTTCGCGATGGTCGCATCCAGGGACGACTGGACGGAGTCGGAGGGCTCTTGGCGGCGGCCCCTGACGGCACGGTGTTCTCGAGAGTTCCCCGAGGTTACCCGTGTGGGCACGAATGCGTTCACGCTGACGGCCAGATCATCCGGCTTTCTCTCACAGAGGATGGAGTCGTTCCGATCAGCTCGATGCGGGTTGGTGCCCTGCGGGATGAGGGGATACTGCTGCCGCCCATTGCCGTTGGTCCGCGGGGGCTGGTGTTCACGGTCGTGAATGGCACGAAGATCGTGGCGACGTGTCAAGGTCAGCGGGAGATGTGGTCACGGCACCTGAGGTGGGGCTCGGACGTCACGAAGCCGCGGATTCGCAGAATCTTCGTCGATGACACGGGCTCTGTCTTGCTGCACATCCAGAGTGCCGAACCGCTTCAGTCGCGACCTGTCGTGCTCTCGTCAGAGGGTGAGATCATCGCGGGAGGCGCGTTGGATGAGGAGCCATCGCAGTACGAAGTCGTCTTGGGTTTCCTCAGTGGGGAAGAGGCCCTCGTGCTCGAGGGGAGCGAGCCGCACCGCGCTCGACTGGAGTACAGGAGCAGCGTAGCTGTGGACGAGTCCTGGTCCGCGACCATCGAGCCTCGCCCCGCGGGCGTGCGATTGCTTCCTGGGGGCAGGGCCTACTGGGTGGAGGAAGGTCCCGTCGGCAACATTCAGTCGAAGCTCGGGAGTCGCGAGCTCGAGTACACATCGAACTGGTTCTTTCAAAGCATGGTTCAGGGCGAGAGTGAAGTCTTGTTCGTTGGCGGCGACGATGGCTCGCATGAGCTTCGCATCGGGCGCGGCGAAGCCATGCCTGGCTCGAGCTATGAGGTAATCGAGGTCGATATCGATGGCTGGCGTCCCAGCGGCACCGATCCGAACGAGCGTGCAGTTTCGGGGGCGAACGACATGGTCGCACTGTCTCCTGACGGGGTCGCCTACGTGGCCGCGGGGCGATTCCTCTTTGCCCTCTCGACCCCTCTGACACCTGCGCCAGATGAGAGCTGCATGAACTCCGGATGCAATGCCATGAGAACCGGCAGGATTCACAGCGTCTTCGATGTTGGGTTGTTGGCTCCCTAGTGCGTGACCCATCCGGGAAGAAAGGGACCTGGCTTGTCCCGACGCTCCGGCGCGGCGTTGCGCCTCCTCGCCGATGCACCACATCGACTCGTCGGCGCGCCTTGCCCTGGAACGCCGGTCCCGCGCCATCTCCCCTCCTACCCGTCGGATCCCTGCACTCGCCGAGGACTGCCGGACGAGCTGGGTGAGGAGAGTGGCCTGCGGTGGCGCTGGGCGTGGCGTGGAACGCGGTGCGAGCCGAGAACGGCAGCGGTGACTCCGAGTCCGAGCCCGTTCGGCGCTAGCCCCCCTCCGGCCGTCGGGCGAGCGGGGCGTCAGCTCTCGCGGCGGTCGCGGAGGACGCGCTCGACGAGTGCCCAGACGGCGCCGGCGTCGCTCGTCACGTCGTCCCAGCGCCCGTCGAAGCGGCCGCAGAAGGAGCTCTTGAGCACCTCGGCGATCATGCGCTCGCCGCCGCCCTCCATCAGCGGGTGGGCGAGGTAGAGGCAGGCCTCCTCGGTGGCGCGCACGCTCAGCCCCTGGCCCAGCTCGCGGGCACCGCGGACGGCGTCGGCGATGGCGACCAGGGTCTCGATGGTCTCCCGCCCGAGGTCCGGGTGGCGGCGGCGGAGGAGCTTCACCTCCTCGGCGGGGGGCAGGTAGCCCATCTGGAGCGGCGCGAAGCGGTCGAGCTGCGCGGCGTCCAGGCCGAAGGTCGCGCTGAAGGCCCGGCCGCGGTTCACGGCGGCGACGAACTGCACGTTGTCGGGGATGGCGAGGAAGCGGTTCTCGATCGGGTGGAAGACGCGGCGCGTCGCGTCGAGGGCGGGCATGAGCGCGTTGCGGGCGCTCTCGGGGCAGCGGTTCAGCTCGTCGAGGAAGACGAGGAAGCGCTCGTCGGGGGTCTCGCGGGCCTCCTCGAGGGCCTCGAGGACGTCGGTCTTCACGAAGTCCGTGACGGGCGCCCCGCTCTCGCTCGCGCGCACCTGGATGGTCGCGAAGAAGTCGGTCGCCTCGATGACGGCGCCGCAGTTGAAGAAGACGAAGCGCATGCCGAGCTGGTCGCAGACGGCGCGCACGAGGGTGGTCTTCCCGCAGCCCTGAGGGCCGTCGAGGAGGATGTTCAGGCCGCTCTCGAGGAGCACCTGGAGCTTCCGCGCGACCATCGGGTCGAGCCAGACGCCCTCGAGGCGGAAGGGGGCCGGGCGCGCGTAGGCGACGCGGATGATGCCGCGGTCGTCGCGCTTGGGCTTCGTGACCTCCTCGACGCGCACCATCACGGGCACGCCCGCCTGGATGCGCGCGTCGTCGGTGAGCACGACCTTGGGGGCGCGGAGCCCGTCGAGGTGCGTCGCGCGGAGCGGGAAGGGCGAGTCCGCGTGGGGGTTCGGGAAGAAGGTCGCCTCCCGCACCTGCCCCACCTTCACCATGTCGACGTCGAGCTTGGCCATGACTCCGTCCTCTCTCCCTCTCGCCCTCAGCCGCGGAGCGTCCGCGCCACGAGCCCCGTGACGATGTCCCCGAAGGCCCGGCTCGCGACCGCGACGTCCGGCTCGAGGACCTCCACGTAGTGATCGAAGCAGCGCTCCGCCAGGGCGCGGACGGCGACCTGGGCGCAGGCGAGGCCCTCCCCCTCGAGCTCCCGGACGAGCCCGCGGAGGGCCGTCGTCGAGCACTCGGTCGGCAGCCCGTCGCTGATCATCACGAGCAGGCGCGCGCTCCGGCGGCTCCGCCGGGCGAGCTCGGCGACGTGCCAGAGCGCCGCCGCGTCGTTGTTGCCGCCGCCGGGCTCGAGCGCCGCCACCGCCGGGCGGTTCGCCGAGCCCGCGTCCCAGAGGACCTGATCCTCGAAGCCGACGAAGCGCACGTCGACGCCCGCGAGGCCAGCGGCGGCCTCGGCGAGGAGGACGCCGAAGCGGCGCGCCTTGTCCATGCAGGCGCCCGAGCCCATGGAGCCCGAGCAGTCGATGGCGACGCCGATGAAGAGGTCGGCCCGGCGGACGCGCTCGCGAGCGACGAGCATGCGCGGGTCGCCACGCAGGACCACGGCGCGGGCGCGCGTGCGATCGAAGCGGTGACCCCGGAGGCGGAAGCGCGCGGGCCGATGCGCGAGGCCGAGCTGCTCGAGGGCGCGGCGGAGGTGGCGGGCCGGGCGGGCGAGCTCGCGGGCGAGCTCGGCGTGAGCGGCGGGCGCGGGCGGCGCGGGGCGCACGTCGTGGATGCGATCGAAGTCGCGGCGCGGCCCCACGTTGACCACGGGCCGGTCCTTGCCGGGGCGCGCGCGGGCGCCCGAGCGCGAGGGGGCCTCGAGGATGCGCTCGACCTCCTCCTGCACGTCGGCGTCGCCGATCCCCTCGCCGCAGACCTCGCCCTCGCGGCCAGCACCGGGGACGGTCTCGTGGCCGCCGACGAGCTCCACGAGGCGAGCCTCCTCGCCGTAGAGGCGGCGGAGGGCGCGGGCGATCTCGAGCAGGCCGGCCATGTCGCGGTGGCGGAAGCGGCGATCGAAGAGGGCGAGGCCGGCGCGCACGGCCGGATCGTCGTGGCGGTCCCCGAGACCCATGCGGAGGGCGCGCACGAAGCGGGCGAAGGCCGGCCGGTGGGCCTCGAGGGCGGCGAGGAGGGCGCCGCTCCGAACCCGCACGGCGTCCGGCCGGTGGGCGATGGCGAGGCCGGCGCCGGGGAGCACGCGGGCCGCGGCGAGGCCGAGCGCGTCGACGAGCCGGCGCGCGGAGAGCTCCCGTTGGGTGTGCTGGAAAGCCCAGGCGCAGAGGCGCCTCAGGCGCGTGCCCCAGGTCGCGTCGCGGGCGCGGAGGTTCCGCTCGAGGTGCTCGTCGGCGACCAGGTTCAGGAGGCCGCCGAGGCCCTCCTCTCGGGCCTGCGCCCAGACCTCGAGGGCCGGGCCCGAGGCGTGGTGCACGTGGTGCCCCAGCTCGTGGAGGACGAGGCCCTCGACGATGGCGCGGGCGCGCCGGTCGCCGCGGAGCACGGGGAGCCCGGAGACGTGGATGGCCTGGCGCGTGAGGCGCGTGTAGCCGAGGGCGTCGCCGTGGGTGAGGTGGATGCGGAAGACGCTGCCCGTGAGCTCGCGGGCGCGGTGCATGCCCCAGACGAAGATCTCGGCGAGGTCGCGGACGCGGCGCGCGCGGCTAGCGAGCGCGTCGCGGTCGGCGGCGCGGCCGAGGCGGGCGGCGGCGCGCTCGCGGGTCACCGGACCGACGCCCTCGGCGAGGAGCGTCGCGGCGGCGTCGAGCGGGTCCGGGAGCGCGTCGAGCCACTCGAGCATGCAGCGCTCGAGGGCGGGGTCGCCGGCGGCGAGGACGGAGGCGAGCGTGGGCGGACCGAGGTGCGGGAAGCCCTCGAAGGGGCCCCTCCCCTGCGCGACCTCGAAGGCGCGGGCGATCCAGAGCGGCGCCCCGAGGTCGTCGCCGAGCTCCGTGCGGAGCACCTTGGCGACGGCCCGACGCAGCTCGACCTCCCGCTCTGCGCCCTGCTCGAGGAAGGCGCGGAGCGTGTCGGCGAAGTCGCGGGGGCGCCAGAGGGCGAGGCGCATGGCCGCGCGGTAGGCGCGCGGGTGCGGCGAGGGGGCGAGGGCCCGGGCGAAGGCGTCGTCGCCGAGGGCGTCCCGGAGCGCGAGGGCGTCCGCCTCGCCGAGCCAGCTCTCGCCTTCGAGCGGGGCCCGGGCCGCGCTCGCGGCATGCTCGGGCTCGCCGAGCTCCATGGCGAGCCGGAAGCGCACCTCCGGCGCGAGCGGCGTGGACGCGCCCGGCAGGAGCGCGCGGAGGCGCTCGCGGGCGGCGTCCGGGAGGAGCCCAGCCACCCGCGCGGCCACCACCGCGCCCTCGCCCCCGTTCACGAGCAGGCGCTCGATCGCGGCGTGTGCCTCGAGCTCGGCGAGGCGGAGCGCGGCCTCCTCCGCGATGCGCCGGTCGCGGTCGTGGCAGCGCGCCTCGAGCTCCGCGACGTCCTCGCTCGCACGGAGCGCCGCGAGGACGCGCTCGACGGAGGCGACCCGCGCGGCGCCCCGGGCGCGCGGCGGGAGGCCCCGCGCCCGCACCAGACCGGCGAGGCGGGCGCGGGTCTCGGAGCTCGCGTCCGGGAGCTTCGCCTCGATGGCGTCCATGCGCGAGACGAGGGCCTTCGGCACGACGCGCGCCGAGTGGAGGGCGCCGAGGGCGTCGGCCGCGGCCTCGCCGACCTCCGTGTCGAGGTGATCGACGAGGGCGTCGAGGAGCGCCGGGGGCGCGAGGGTGGCCATCTCCTCGCGGCCAGCGGGCTGCCAGCGCCAGACCCCGAAGGCGCGGGCGACAGCCTTCCAGACGCGCTGCCCGAGGAGCTCGAAGGGCCAGCGAGCCGCCTGCCGAAGCGCGCCGGGGAGGCCCCGGGCGGCGAGGAGGCGCGTCGCGGCGATGGCGTGGGCCTCCCAGCGGAAGAGCCAGGCGTGGGCCGTGAGGGAGAGCGGCGCCTGGCTGAGCCAGGTGTCGACGGCGGCGCGCTCGAGCTCCTCGAGGAAGCGCGGCGCCTCCCGGGCATAGCAGGCGAGCTCGTCGGCGACCTCCTGGGGCGGATCGTGCGCGCCGACGAGCGCGACGCAGGCCGCGACGCTCACGATGGGGCGCCGCTCGGCGAGCACGGGGGCCACGCCCCGGCGCGGGCGGTGCGCGCAACGGAGCGCCTCGTCGAGCTCGGCGCGTGTGCCGGCGGAGAGCACCGCCGCGCGCTCCTTCGCGCCGAGGGCGCGCGCCTCCGAGGTCGGCGGGGGTGGCGGCTCTTCGACGTCCGGCTCGGCGGGGCAGCGCGCAGCGGCCCAGGCGCGCACGGCTTCCCGCGGGTGATCGAGGAGGTGCTCGGCGAGGTGGCGCTCCTGGGCCCAGGGGAAGGTCGAAGAGGACGGGAGCGCGTGGACGAGGCGCTCGAGGGCGGCGGCGTCGAGCCCGTCCGCGTCGACCCCGAGGGCCACGCGCGCGAAGGGCTCGGTCTCGAGGCGGCGACCGAGGAGCCCGACGAGGTGCAGGCCGAGCGCGTCGTGCTCGGGAGCCGGGAGGGCGAGCCAGGCGCGGAGGAGCGCGGCGGCCTCGCCGGAGATCTTCGGATCCGGCACGGCGCGCTCGACCAGCTTCCGCGCGAGGCGGCGCGTGCGAGGCGCGCTCAGGCCGCGGGGGCCGGCGAGGGCGAAGAGCGCTTCGAGGAGCGAGCCGCGGCGCGCGAGCGTGGGTGGGAGCGCACCTTCGAGGCGCGCGTCCTCGACGGTGGCCTCGAGGATCACGAGGGCCTCCGCCTGCCGCGCCGAGGCGCCGGCCCGCTCGGCCAGGCGCGCGAGGAACCAGTCGCGGTCGCGCTTGCCCGCCCCCGCCTGCGCGAGGAGCGGTGCGTTCTCGAGGGGCGCGCGCACGAAGGCGTCGAGCATCCCGTCCAAGCCGATGGCGTCGTCGAGCACGGCGTAGATGGAGCGGCCGTCGATGGCCGCGGCGGAGGCGGCGGCCACGAGGTCGATCGCGCCGCCCTCGCTCCGCACCAAGGGCGAGGCGAGGAGCGCGCGGGCGAGCTCGCGGCGTTCGCTGCGGCCGGAGGGCGCGACGAGCCGGGCTCCCGGGCCGAGCGCGCGAAGGGTTTGGCGACGGGCGGGCGCGGCGATGTCCCGGCGCCGGAGGATGCGCGCGTCGAGGCGGGCGGCGAGGCCAAGGAGCTCCGCGTCGCCTTCGCCCGCGACGAGGAGGACGAGGAGCGCGATCCACGCGCGGCGGGCGAGGGGGGGCTGCTTCTCAGACGCCCGGAGGAGGTGCTCGAGCAGGCGGGGGCGCGCGCGGGCCTCGGCGCGCACGTCGGCCCGCGCGAGGAACGCGAAGAGCGCGTCGAAGACGTCCGCGCCCCGCTCGGCCTCGCTCGGGTGCGGGGCGAGCGGGGGGAGCTCGGCAGCAGCCCGGGCGCGACCCCGCTCGAGCCACGTGGCGAGGCCGCGCTCGCCCACGTCCGCCAGGGCCTTCACGGCGCGCTCCGCCGAGACGAGGCCGCGCTCGCCCAGGTCGAGGAGGACGGCCGGGTCACGGGGGAGCGGCGCCCCGTCGGGCACGGCGTCGGCGCAGGCCGGGTCGACACGGAGGAGCGCCGGCCAGGACGCCACCGCCGGTGGCGCCTCGAGGGCGAGGGCGCGGCGGCGCACGGCGGGCTCCGGGTGAAAGAGCGCGTGGGCCCAGCGCTCCGGCTGGCGGAGGCAGCTCTCGCGGAAGGCGGGGAGCGCGTCGTCGTCGGTGGCGAGGTGATCGACGAGGAGGCGGAGGGCCGTGGGCCCGAGGGCGCCCCCGAGGCACGCGAAGGCGGCGCCCCGGGCCGCGGCGTCGGGGACGCCGGCGGCGAGCGCATCGGCGATCGGGCCGAGGTAGGCGAGCCGGTCGTCCAGCGGTCGGGCCGCGAGCGCGCGCAGCGCACGCACCGTCACCGGCGGCACGGCCGGGGCGGCGAGCTCGCCGCGGAGCAGGCTGCGGTAGAGGAGGACGTCGCTCATGACGGAGGTCTCGGGGGGGGGGGGAGAGGATACGCGCGGGCGCTCGCTCGCGAGCCACCGGTGACCCCCGCGCGACGCAAGCCGGCCGGTGCCAACACCAGGCCAGCCGCCGCGCGGCGCGAAGGGAGACGAAGCGCTCCCGCCGGCGAGGCCGGCGATCGACGGCACGGGAGGGCGGCGCGCGAGGCGCACGCCGCGGCCCGGCGCGATCCGAAGATCGCGCCGGCCCACAGACGCCCCGATGGTGGTGTGGAGGGGCGTCGGGCTCCGTGTCCGGCGGCTCCCACCCGAGTCACCGCCGTGCAGACACGGTGGCCTGCGCGCCCCGAGGGGCGCGCGGACGTCCAGAGGGGAACGCTTCCGCGGCCCGGCCGAGCGAGCGCCGAAGCGCTCCCCCCGCCGGGCCGACCGATGGCTCGCGAGCGAGCGCCCGCGCCGAGGTCAGACGCGCGCCGCGAGGGGGCCGCGACGCGGGGTCCGATCGGCGCGCGCGGAGGCGCGCGAGATGTCGTCGCTCTGGTTCATGCGGCTCCTCTCCGTGAGCCCGCACGGTGAGCACGGATCGGCCGACGTCAAGCGCCGCCGCCCCGCTCCCGCACGAGCCCGACTCCCGCTTCCCCGATCATGGTCGAGCTCGGGCAAGCGCTTCGGCTCACTGGAGCTTCGGCTTGCTGCTTCGGCTCGAGCTCGGGCTGGTCGATCGTGCTTCGGCTCGCAGCGCGGGCTCGTCGCGCGGGCTCGGGCTCGTCGCTCGGGCTCGGGCTGGTTGCTCGGGCTCGTCGCTCGGGCTGGTCGCTCGGGCTGGTTGCTCGGGCTCGGAGCTTCGGCACGTCCGCCCGGGCTGGGGCCCACCGCCCTCCCCTCCACCTGGACCCGGTCCCACCGCCGCCCCACGCTCCGACCCGTGCCGCTCCTCCTCGAACGCGCCCCGCACGACGCCCCGGGCCTGCTCCTCCGCGTGCGCGCCTCCGGCGCCATCACCGTCGAGGAGATGGACGCGCACTTCCGCGAGCTCGAGGCGCTCGCCCGCGCGACCACCGGCCCGGTCGGCGCCATCATCGACGCCCGCGAGGTCGAGCTGAAGGCCCTCCGCGGCGCCCACCGCGACTGCGCCGTCGGCCACCTGAAGCGCCTCCGCCCGCTCATCGAAGAGCGCTACCGGGCGCAGGCCTTCGTGCTCGCCTCCGCCTGGGGCCGGGCCCTCGTCGGCATGCTCCACCTCTTCGTAAAGCCCGCCGAGCGCACCCGCTCCTTCGCCCGCCCCGCACCCGCCGAGCGCTGGGTCCGCGCCCAGCTCGAGGGCTGAGCCCGGCCACGCTGCCGGCGAGCATCTCCGCCGACGGGAAGCGAGGCTCAGGCGCGGGGGCCGAGCGTGACGACCACGCGGCAGCCTCCGCCCGGCGCCTCGCCGACCTCGACGTCGCCGCCGTGCGCCCAGGCCAGCTCCCGCACGAGCGCCAGGCCGATGCCGGTGCCGGGCATGTGCGCCGTCTCCTCCCGCTCCACCCGGTGGAAGCGCTCGAGCACCTTCTCGCGCTCGGCCTCGGGCACGCCCGGCCCGCGGTCGCTGACCTCGACGAAGACCTCCCCCTCGCGCAGCCCGACGCGCACGGCGACCTCGTTCTCCGCGCCGCCCCCGTACTTCAGCGCGTTGTCGATCAGGTTCACCAGGATCTGCTCGAGGGCCTGCGGCTCCACGCTCGCGGGGAGCGTCCGCCCGGCCTCCGGCGACACCAGCGTGAAGCCCGCCCGCGCCACCCGCTCCGCGTGCGCGGCGAGCAGCTCCCGCACCCGCGCGCGGAGATCCAGCCGCTCGCGCCGGAGCGATCGCCGCCCCTCCTCGAGGCGCGTGATCTCGAGCACGTTCTCCACGAGGCGCCCGAGCCGGTGCGTCTCGCTCACGAGCTCGTCGTGCACGCGTGGGCGCCGCTCCTCGCCGACCATGCCCTCGGCGAGCATCTCCGCGTGCATGCGCAGCGTCGTCAGCGGCGTGCGGAGCTCGTGGCTCACGGCCGAGACGAAGGCGCTCTTCTGCCGCGAGAGCTCCTGCGCCCGCCGGGCGGCCCGGGCGATGGCCACGACCGCGCCGGTCGCGAGGAGGAGCAGCACCAGCAGCACGGCGAGCTGCGTGCGCCGGTCGCGCCGCGCCTCCGCGAAAGCCGCCGCGGCCGCCTCCGCCGGCACGCAGAGGTCGGCCGCCAGGAGCGCGCCGGCGGGCTCGCGCACGACGCAGGCCGCCTCGTCACCGGCCGCCTGGGCACCGGGCGCGCGCACCTCGACCTGCACCTCGCGGCCTTCGAGGACGGCGACGCCGTGGCGCGCCGCCAGGGCCGGGAGCCAGCGCTCCCGGAGCCGCGCTCCGTCGAGGAGGAGCCCCTGCACGACCCGCGCGCCCTCGTGCGAGACGACGCGGTGGAGCACCAGGTCGTCGCCGACGCGCGTCCACTCCATCGGTGTGTAGGCGACCTCGGCGGCGCGCTGCGTGGCGAGCGCGGTCGGCGCGGGGGCGCCGTCGACGCGGCGCTCGGCGCGGGCGTCCTCGTCTCGCTCGAAGCCCGCCGGGGGGCGCTGGGGGACGAGGCGGCGCCCCTCGTAGCGAGCCGGCGCGCGCTGCGTGAGCGGCATCTGGCGACCGCGCTGCTGGAGGCGGCGGTTGTCGCGCGGGCTCCCTTGCTGCGCCGCGAGGAGCTCGTCGTAGACGGCGTTGCTCCACTGGTTCAGCCCGAGCGCGAGGGGCCCGGCGGGGGCCTCTTCGGCGTCGGTCTCCGCGGCGTCGGCCTCCGCGGCGTCGGTCTCCGCGGCGGCCGGGCCCGGGGCGCCTCGATGGGTGTCCGCCGCGGCCCCGTCTGCCGCAGCCCGGTCCTCCGCGGCGGGGCCTTCCGGGGCGCTGCCTTCCGGGGCCGATCCGTCGCCGGCGGCTCTCTCTCCGAGCGCGCGGCTCGACCGCTCCTCGACCTCGGGCGCGTCCGGAGCGACCTCCCGGGCGTCGCGGACGGCGCGGGTGTTCCGCGCGCGGGACGCGGTCGCCCGCTCTTCGCTCGAGGCCGCGGAAGCCGCCGGGAGCGCCGAGAGCAGGCTCGGGCCGGCCGCCGGCCGCACGCGCTCCCGGAGCGCCGCGAAGCCGGGGCTCTCCACGAGCGCCGCCACGCGCGCCGCCCGCGCCGCCAGCGCCGGGTCCTCGATGGGCTCGCCCGCCTCGCGGGCGTAGGGCGTCCGCACGCGCCCGTCCGGATCGAGCTGGAAGTGCGCCACGCCGCGCGCGTCCCCCGGCCCGCGGGCCAGCGGAGAGAGCGCCACCGGATCGCTCACGGCGAGCACCTCGGGCGGGCTGTAGTAGCGGTTGTAGAGGTAGAAGGGCCGCTCGTCCTCGCGCTCTCGGAGCTCGGCGAGGGAGGCCACGGCCGCCGCGCGCACGGCGTCGGTCGCGCGGAGGAGCTGCTGACGAAGGCCCGCCTCGCGCCGCTCGAGGCCCCGCCCGGACGCCCAGAGCCAGCCGCCCGCGAGCAGCGCCGCCGGCAGCACGATGGCCAGCGCGAGGCCGGGGACGCGCCCGCGGCTCATGCCTCGTCCGCGACCGGTCCGGTGAAGCGGTAGCCGCGCCCGCGCACCGTGCCCACCCATCCGTCGCCGCCGGGCACGCCCTGGAGCTTCGCCCGGAGCTGCATGACGTGGACGTCGATGGTGCGCGTGACGATGGAGCCGTCCGCGTAGTCCCAGACGTCGACCAGGAGCTCCTCGCGGGAGACGGGCCGGTGTCGCCGCGCCAGCAGGTAGGCGAGGAAGCGCCCCTCGCGCGCCGTCAGCCGCACCCGCCCGCGCGCCTCGCCTTCGCCCCAGCGCACCTCGAGCCCGTCGAGGTCGAGGTCGACCACCCCGACGCGCACGCGCCGCGCCTCCGTGTCCACGGGGCGCCGCCGGACGAGGGTGCGCGCCCGCGCGACCAGCTCGCGCACGCCGAAGGGCTTGGTGACGTAGTCGTCCGCGCCCGCCTCGAGGCCGGCCACCACGTCGTCCTCCGCCCCCTTCGCCGTGAGCAGCAGGACCGGCGTGTCGTCGCCCTGGGCCCGCAGGCGCCGCAGCACCTCGATGCCCTCGACGCCCGGGATCATCCAGTCGAGGAGCACGAGATCCCAGCCCCCGACCGCCACCTGCTCGAGCGCCGCCGGCCCGTCCCCGACCGCCGTCGCCGCGAAGCCCTGCCCCTCGAAGAGCGCCACCAGCCCGTCGCGGATCGGGGCCTCGTCCTCCACGACCAAGACGCGCGCCTCCTCGCTCATGGCGCCAGTATGCCGCGCCCGGGCGCCCCCCGCGGCCCCCTTTACGGAAGCCTTACACGGCGCCGCGCCACGACGTTTTCCCTCGCAGGCGCCGAGCCCCTGCGGTATTCGCAGGGCCCGTGCAGGCGCTCCAGCAGTTCGCCGAGACCGTCCTGGTCCCCACCCAGCTGCTGCTGGCCATGTTCGGCATGGGCGCCACCCTCGCGGTGAAGGACTTCGCCCTCGTCCTGAAGGATCCGCTCGGCCTCGGCCTCGGCCTAGCGCTCCAGCTCCTCTACGTGCCCGCCCTCGCCGTCGGCTTCGCGACCGCCTTCGGCCTCGGCCCCGGCTGGTCCGTCGGCCTGGTGCTCGTCGCGGCGGTCCCCGGCGGCGCCACGAGCAACCTCCTCACCTTCCTGGGCCGCGGCAACGTCCCGCTCTCCATCGCCGTCACCATCAGCTCGACGCTCGCCTGCGCGCTCACCGTGCCGCTGCTCCTCCGCCTCCTCGCGGCGTCGCACCTCCCGGCCGACTTCGACTTCCCGACGGCGCGCATCTTCCGCGACGTCGGCCTCTACCTCTTCCTCCCGCTCGCCGTGGGCATGGTCGCCTACCGGGCGTCGCCCGAGCGGGCGCGCAAGGCCTCCGACTGGGCCATCAAGCTCAGCGTCGTCGTGGTGCTGGTGATCGCCGCGAGCTCGCTCGGGAGCGGACGCATCAAGCCGCTCGAGTACGGCCTGCTGCCGCCGGCGATGATCGTGCTCTTCGTCGTCACGCTCACGCTCTTCACGCCGCACCTCTGCCGGCTCGTCGGCCGGAGCGACGCGGACGCGGTCGCGCTCTCCATCGAGGTGGTCGTGCGGAACGTCGCCATCGGCCTGCTCCTGGTGCGCTTCTTCTTCCCCGGCGAGCCCGAGCAGGGGCAGGTGCTCTTCGTCTGCCTCTTCTACGCGGGGCTCTCGACGCCGGTGGCGCTGCCGCTCCTCTTCCGGCACCGCATGGGCAAGAGCCCGGCGCTCGGTCGGGGCCAGGCCGACGCGCCGCCGCGGGTGCACGGCGAGCCCGCGCCCGGCGAGACCGCGATCGGCGAGCGCGAGTAGGTCGGACACGGCGGCGTGGACACCGGCGAGCCGGGCTGGACACCGGCGAGCCGGGATGGACACCGGCGAGCCGGAGCAGCGCTCTCGAGTCGGATCGGCACCATCGAATCGAGGGGACGCCGTCGAGTAGCATCGGCGCCGTGCATCCCCCCGAGCGACCGATCTTCGAGGCCTTCCCCGCACTCCGCGGCCGGCTCCCCTGGGTCGCGCTCGGGGAGTGGCCGACGCCCGTCCAGCCGCTCGCGCCGGCCCTCCGCGCCATCGCGCCGCACGCCGAGGCCTGGGTCAAGCGTGACGACCTCTCCTCGCCGGTCTACGGCGGCAACAAGGTGCGGACCCTCGAGGTGCTCTTCGCCGAGGCGCTGGAGGCGGGCGCGCGGCGCGTCTGGTCGACGGGCGCCTTCGGCACCAACCACGGCACGGCCGCCCTCCTCCACGCGCCGCGGGTCGGTCTCCGCGCCGGGCTCGTGCTCTTCCCGCAGCCGCGCTCGGCCTGCGCCGCCGAGAACCTCCGCGTGATGCTCGCCGCCGAGGACGCCGAGGTGCAGCTCCTGCCGCACTGGTCCGCCCTCCCCGGCGCCATGGGCTGGGTCCGGCTCCGACGCCGCGCCGAGCGCCCCTTCGTGATGGTCCCGGGCGGGGCGACGCCGCGGGGCGCGCTCGGCTACGTCTCGGCGGCCCTCGAGCTCGCCTTGCAGGTCGCCGAGGGCGCGCTCCCGGCGCCGCGGAAGCTCTTCCTCGGCGTGGGCTCGACCTGCACGACGGCCGGGCTGCTGCTCGGGCTGCGCCTGGCGGCGCGTCGCGGCATCGGCTTCCTCGCGCCGCCGGAGGTGGTGGCCGTGCGGGTCACGCCCTGGCCGGTGACGGCGGCCTGGCGCATCGCGGCGCTGGCGCGGCGGGCGAGCGAGCTGCTCCACCGGTTGAGCGGCGATCCGCGCGCGCTGGTGGACGAGGCGACGCTCCGGGCGGGGCTCCGCGTCGACGGCGGCGAGCTCGGGCGCGGCTACGGGCACCCGACGCGACGGGGCCGCGAGGCGATCCGTCGCTTCGGGGCGCTCGAGGGGCTCACGCTCGACACGACCTACAGCGGGAAGGCGGCGGCGGGCATGCTCCGGGCGCTCCGGGCGGGGCTTCGCGAGCCCGCGCTCTTCTGGAGCACGAAGTCGACGGCGCCCTTGCCCGCCGTGGGCGACGCGCCGCCGCCACAGGCGCTGGCGCGGGCCTGGCTCGCGGGCGCCCCGCGCCGAGACGCGGCGGGCGCGAGGAGCTGAAGGGCGAGGGAGCGCGTCGCGCCCGCGGGGATCACGCGCGACTCGGCCGTCCCCCCGACCTTGACACCGATCCAGCGCCACCGTAGCGAGGAGGGGTGTCCGATCAGCTCGCGTTCGAGTTCGGCGCCCGGCGCTCCGCCGCGGCCGCGCAGCGCGAGCCGGGGCCACGCGGCGAAGGGGCGAGGGGCGCGCGGCCGACGCGTGGGGTCTCGAGCAGCAGTCCCGCGAGCCGTCGCCCGTCGAGTCCCGTCGAGCCCGGCGACGCCCCGGCGAGCGCGGCTCCGTCGAGCGAGGCGGCGGCAGCCCCTGCCGCGCCCTGGACGAGCGACCCCTCGCCGAGCGTCTCCGAACGCACGCGCCCGGCCACACGCCCCGCGCTGCCCGAGGCGAAGGACGCCGTGCTCCTCGACGCGCACCCGGACGTGGACGGCGAGGTGCGGGAGCGCTCGCGCCGGCTGACGGGCACGCTCGCGGCGCAGCTCGGCGAGCCGGTCCGGGTCGTGCTCACGGACAACCGCCGCACCATGGTCTCGGCGCGCCGCAAGACCGGCCGCCTCGAGGTGCGCCTCCACCACATGTTCCTCGAGGCCGACGCGACGCTCCTCGCGGACCTCGCCCGCTACCTCCGGCGCCGCGATCGGGTCGCCGGCCGGCGGGTCGACGCCTTCATCGAGGCGAACACGCATCGCATCGCCTCCAAGCGCCGCCGCCGCACCATCGTGCGGACCCGTGGGGCGCACCACGACCTCGCCGCCATCTTCGACGAGCTCGTGCCGAGCTTCCGCGAGCCCATGGACGGGGTGACGATCACCTGGGGTCGGCTCACGCGGCGCAAGCGTCGCCAGCGGAGCCTGCAGCTCGGCATCTACGTGCCGGACGAGAAGCTGATCCGCATCCACCCGGTGCTCGATCAGGAGTGGGTCCCGCGCTTCTACGTGGAGTCGGTGGTGCACCACGAGATGCTCCACCACGCGCTGCCGGCGAAGAAGGAGGGCTCGCGCATGCGCTTCCACACCGCCGAGTTCCGGCGCCGCGAGCGCGCCTTCCCGCGCTTCGCCGAGGCCGAGCGCTGGGAGAAGAAGCACTTGTCGCTGCTCATCGCCACCCTCCCGACTTGAGCCTCAGAACCCGTGCCCCTGCCCCTGCCCCTGCCCCTGCCCGCAGCCCCACGGGGTCGGAGCGAGAATCCACGCACGGTCCGGCGCCCCACCAGCGCATGGTCATGCACACGCTCCGGACGCCAAGCGCCGAAGCGCTACCCGACGCGTTTCGTCACGCCGACGTGCGACCGCCCGGTCCGCCCCGCGGGACGGACGCGACGAGACCCGCGGCGCACGCGGCGACGCGGGTCTCGGAGCTCGCGCGACCGGCAGGCAGTTACTGCGCCGCGCCCGCCTCGCCGTGGCCGTGGTGCCCGTGGCAGCCCCAGGCCGGGCGGACGCCGCGGACCGTGAAGGACCAACCGAGCTGGAAGACGACGCCGAGCTCGACGCCCCGGGTGGGCAGCGCCGCGCCCTGGGCGGGCTGGTAGTCGCGGACCGGAATCGCCATGCGGAAGGCGAGGCCGGCCGGGCCGAAGCGGAGCGTCTTGGCGAGGTGGATGGCGGTGGAGGCCGCGTAGTCGCCCGCGGTGCGGTGGGCGAGGCCGAGCTGGAGGCCCATCATGCCGTAGCCGGCGCGGAAGCCTGCGGCCGTGCGGTTGGCGCCGTCGAGCTCGCCCATGCCCTCGGCGAAGAAGCCCCAGTTCCAGCGCCCCTCGTTCGGGAAGACGATGGTCTCGAGGCTGAGGCCGAAGCCGTGCTCCCGATCGCCCTTGACCATGCTCCACTGGAGGCCCGGCCGGAGCTGGATGGCGCCCTCGGAGGGGTCGCCCTCGGTGGCGAGCTGGGCAGCCGTGGCTGCGTCGGCGCTCTCCTGAGCGGCGGCGGGAGAAGCGAGGGCCGCCAGAGCGAGGGCGGCGGCGAAGGCGGTGGTCCGGGCAGTCATGGTCGTGGTCACGAGCATGGTGTCAGGGCGCGGGGCTGCCAAGGGGGGCGCATCGGGAGGGGTGGGCGGCGTCGGCCGCGTGGGCTGGCGGTCGAGGCCCCCGATGAAGCCGCGAGCCCGCGTGGGCTGGCGGGCATGGGCACGGGCAGGGGCACGGGCAGGGGAGCTCGCTTTGCTCGCTAGGCCCGGATCGGCCACTCGAGGCCGCGGAGGCTCGGGCGGAGGCGCGGGATGGCCTGGCGGAGGTCGCCCATGGTCACGCGCTCGGCGGGGTTCCGCCGGATCGAGCGGCGCACGAGCTCCGCGACGCCCTGCGTCCGCGGATCGGTCGTCAGCCGGCCGATGGCGGTGGGCAAGCCGTCGTGCTGGAGGTGCGCCGTGATCGTCGCGATGTCGTTGCTCTCCTCGAAGAGCGTCTCGCCCGTGAGCAGCTCGTAGGCGAGGCAGCCGAAGGCGTAGACGTCGACCGGTCCGGCCGCCGCGCGCCCGCTCTCGTCGTGCCCCCAGACCTCCGGCGCGCCGTAGTTCGCCGTGCCGCAGCCTGGCCGGAGCTTCCGCCCGGCGAGCCCGAAGTCCACGAGCACCGGCGCCTCGGGCTCGGTCTCGGACGCCAGTCCGTCCGGCTCCCGCAGGATCACGTTCGAAGGCTTCAGGTCGAGGTGCGCGATGCCCTTCGCGTGCATCGCCTCGAGCCCGGCGGCGACGCCCTCGAGGAGATCCAGCGCCCGGTCCATGTCGAGGGCGCCGAGCTCGATGACGCGCTCGAGGGTCGGCCCCTGGACGAGCTCCATGACGAGGATCGGCTTCGGTCGCGCGCCCGCGTCGAAGGTGACGAAGCGCGCGATGTTCCGGTGCTGCGGAAGCGCGAGGAGCGCGCCGGCCTCCTCGCGGAAGAGCTGGAGGAACTCTTCCTCGGAGAGCGTGCGCGCCGCGCCGCCCGAGTACTCGGGGACCTTCAGCGCGAAGAGCTCGCTCTTCGGATCGTGCCGCGCCTCGGCGCGCCGCGCGACGAAGACCGATCCGACGGCGCCGTTGCCGATGGCCTTGGTCACGTAGAAGCCGCCGAGGATGCGGCTCGGCGGGAGCCAGGCCGGGAGCGGCGCCTCCTTCGGCGCGGCGGGGAGGAAGCTCGAGCGGCTCGTGCGCGGGCCGTCCAGGGGCAGGTGCGCGATGCGCCGGAGCGCGAGCATGGCGACGGCGGCGACGGCCGGCGGGATCTCCTCGGCGAGCGTCTCCCCGGCGGCCTCGAGCGCCCCGCTCAGCCGCGTCTCCTGGCTGCGCAGCGTGCGCTCGAGGTGCACGTCGAGGTAGCGCACCGCGGGCCCGGCGGCCGGCTTGTCGCCGCTCACGGGCTCGCCGAGGCGCCGCTTGGCGCCGACGACGAGCTTGGCGAGCTGGTCCACGGCGCCCTCGAGGTTCGCCAGGGGCGACTCGCCGCCGGACACCTCCACGAGCTCCTTCAGCGAGCTCGCGAGGCCGATGGGCTCGAGCGCCCGGACGAGCTCCAGGAGCCCGGCCCGGAGCGCCTCGACGCGCGGCGAGGACGCCACCGGGAGCTCGTTGGCGAGCTGGGCGAGCGCGTCCATGGCCTGGCGGACACCGCGGCCGCCGCGGGGCTGGTCCTCGACGATCTTCGCGAGGCGCGCGTAGGCGCGGAGCGCGGCGTCGAGATCCGGCACCATGGAGGCCTCGGCGAGGACGACGAGGTCCCGGTGGCTGCTCGCGGCCCGGCCCGCAGCGAGGACCACGTCCGAGACCTCGCAGATCTCCTCGCGCACGAGCGCGTCGCTCGCCCGCGCGGCCCCGGCGCAGATGGCGCGCCGGAGCGGGTGCTTCGCGTCGTCCCGGACGCGCGCCAGGAGCACCTGGGCCGTCAGCAGGCGGCGTTGCCGGAGGAGCTCGGTCCGGTCGTCGACGCGCGTTCCGTCGGCGTCGACGAGGTGGAGCATGCTCTGCAGGCGCCGGAGCCGGAGCGTGAAGTGGGAGACCGCCCCGTCCTTGGTGATCGGGTTGCCCTCCTTGATGACGAGCCAGTTCGTCAGGCGCTGGAAGAGGTCGCCGAGCGGGCGGACGAGGTCGCCGGGCTCGTCGCCGCGGGCGGCGAGCGTGAGGAGGTTGGCGAGCGTGTCCGACTCGAGGAGGGCGAGGTCGAGCTCGCGGAGAGCGCGGAAGGCGCGGAGACGCTGGGCCGGGTCGCCCTCGTCCGCGCACTGCTCGAGGACGGCGACCCGCTGCTCGGCGGCCTCGAGGGCGACCTGGGCGTCGAAGGCGGCCTCGCGCGCGCCCTGGGAGACGAAGGCGTCGAGGGCGCGATCGATGAGGTCGCGGAGGGTCGGCTCCTCCGGGTCCGGGAGGAGCTCGTCGACGAGGGCCTCTGCCAGCGCCGTCTGCCCGTCGTCCTTGGAGCGCATCTTCGTCATCGCCTCGCGGAGCTGGGCGTGGGCGCGGCGCGCGGCCCAGTCCCCGAAGCCGTCGCCGGGGCGCTCGCGGCGGAGCGCGACGAGGGACTCGGCCACGTCGAGGCCACCGAGGCGGACCAGCTGCTCGAGGAGCTCCTCGACGGCCTCGGGCTCGCTCTCGGCGGCGCGGGGGAGACCGAAGAGGACGGCGGCGGCGATGCCCCGGTCCTGCTCGTAGATGGGCGAGGCGAAGAGCTGGCGGCAGCGCGCGAGGCCCCACTCGGGGTCGACGGCGATGGTCGCGGCGACCGAGGCGGCGGCGCGGCGCCACTCGGTGATGCCGAGGGCCGGATCGAGGTGGCGCTCGATCTCCTCGAGGAAGGTCGGGCGGGCGGCGGCGAGGAGGCCGCGGGCGGTGGCGACGTGGCGCCAGACGAGGGACTCGCGGTCGGCGAGGAGGCGCTCCCAGGCCTGGTGGACGGCCTCCGTCTCGAAGACGCGGACCGAGCTGTCGTCGCCCTCGGCCCAGCGCTGGGCGGCCTCGCGGGCGGCGCGCTCGAGGAGGCGCGCGGCGAGGCGGCGCGAGGGGAGCGAGCCGGTCGAGGGGATGCTGAGCCACTCGCGGGAGACCTCCTTGCGGGAGATGAGCGCGAGGGCGAGGCCGTCGGCGCGGGCGCCGCTGCCGATGGGGAGGTCGAGGCTGAGGGCGACGCGGGCGCGGATGGCGGCGCCGGAGAGGGCGCGGCGGCTGCCGAGGGCGAGCTGGGTGGCGAGGGCGACGAAGGTGGCGGCGTCGCCGCGGCGGAGGCGCTGGAGGACGCGGCGGCCGATCTCGCGCTTGGCGTCGCTCTGGGGGAGCGCGGCGGCGAGCTCGTAGAGGGCGGCCGCGGCGGCGGGGGGCGAGAGCCAGGCGACGTCGTCGATGAGGGCCGTGTCGAGGGCGACCTGGACCGAGGCGAGGAGGCCATCCGGGTCGTAGCCCTCGAGGGGGACCGAGCGACGGTGGTCGCCGACGGCGGCGGCGAGCGTGGCCATCGACTGACGCCACGCAGCACGCCGCTCGGCCGTGTCTTCGTGCCGATGGAGCTGGGTGAGCCCGTCGAGGTAGTCCCGCTGCCGCAAGGCCCCGCGAGTCTAGACGGTGTCCGCTCGCTTCGCTCGGTATTCTTGGCTTGCCAGCGGGCCCGTGGGGCCCTCGGCGCCGCGTGGCCGCGGCGTCACACGGCGCGGTTCTTCGTCGGGGCGGAGGGGCGGCTCCGTGGGGCCGGGCAACCCGGGCGGAGATGGGAGCGCTCCTCCCGCCGAAGCCGGGGTGCGACGCGCGACGGCAACGCTTCGCAGTCGGAGGAGCGTCGCCCGTCTTCCCACGTCCGGCGGCGCTTCGCAGTGAACGGACGGAGAGGCATCACGCGGGGTGCGGCCGTGGGCCGCTTGGCGCCGCGTGGCCGCGGCGTCACACGGCGCGGTTCTTCGTCGGGGCAGAGGGGCGGCTCCGTGGGGCCGGGCGACCCGGGCGGAGGTGGGACCGCTCCCCCGACCCATCCGGGGGCAGCGACGCGCGACGCTGGCGCTTCGCTGTCGGAGGAGCGTCGCCCGTCTTCCCACGTCCGGCGGCGCTTCGCGGTGAACGGACGGAGGGGCATCACGGGGGTGCGGCTCCGTGGGTGCCCTCGTCGCGGCTGCACGCTCGGGCTGGCGCTCCGCGCTGGAGCTCCGGCGCTGGGGCTCGGGCTCCCCGCTGCAGCTTGGGCTCCCCGCTGCAGCTAGGGCTCCCCGCTGGAGCTTGGGCTGCACGCTCGGCTCGCGCTCCGCGCTGGCGCTCCGGCGCTGCAGCTCGGGCTCCCCGCTGAAGCTCGGGCTCCACGCTGAAGCTCGGGCTCGCGCTCCCTGTTGGAGACGACCCCCGAAGAAGCGCGAAGCACGGCCCCGAGTCAGCACACCTCAGCCCCCCGCGTTTGCCCACCCGGCCACGCCCCTGGGATCCTCCCCTTCCGTGCTCTCCCCGCCCCGCTTTCTCACGCTCCCCCTCGCCCTCGCCCTCGCCCTCGCCCTCGCGTGCAGCGCGGACCCGGTCGACACGGGCCGGCGCGACGCAGGCGGGGCCGACGGCGGCGACGCCCTGGACGCCGGCTCGCCCGACGCGACCGCCCGCGACGCCGCCACCGACGCGGGCCCTCCCTCCCCCGACGCCGGGGCCCCCGACTGCGACCCCGGCTTCCTCCTCACCCCCGCCGCCCCCGAGACCGGCCGCGTCAACACGATCGCCTTCCGCGACGACGTCGCCTTCGTCCACATCGGCCTCGACCTCCCCGGCGCCTCCGTCGGCGGCGCCGACATCTCCTCCATGGACGGCACCTACCGCTGGGCCTTCCCCGTCACGTTCCCGAGCCCGGGCCGCTACACCGCGCGCTTCACCGCCGACATGGGCGCCCCCCTCGTCGGCGCCTGCGCCTTCGACGTCGCCGACACGGGCCCGCCGCCGGACCTCCCGGGCCCGAGCTGCGCCACCCGCGTCTGCGGCGAGAGCGACGGCGCCGGGGGCACCTGCACGCGCTGCCCCATGGTCGAGAGCGAAGGCGGCGCCTGCATGGACCCGCCCTCCCCCGTCGGCCCCGACGGCCCCGGCGCGAGCTGGGCCTGCCTCGACTCCGCCGGCTGCCTCGAAGGCTCGGGCCTCTGCCGCATCTGGTGCCCCGGGGAGCCCTGCGACATGGAGCGCCACCCGGACGGCTGCCCGCAGGGCGTCGAGAGCTGCCTCGTCCCCGCCTGGGTCACCGACTACGAGGAGGCCTGCCGCATGTGCTGCACCTCCCGCCGCCACGACCCGACCGGCGAGTTCGCCTGCTGGGACGACGCCTACAACCTCTGCCGCTACCCGGGCGACTGCGGCATGCCCTACCCGCTCCCCTGATGGGGCGCGGCGCTCGGGCCGGAAGGAAGAGGCGGAACGAAGAGGCGGAACGAAGAGGCGGAACGAAGAGGCGGAACGAAGAGGCGGAACGAAGAGGCGGAACGAAGAGGCGGAA
>PABA01000061.1 GCA_002699025.1 Sandaracinus sp.
CGGCGGACCGCATCCCGACCGAAGGGAGGGATCGAGCGCGAGCGGGAGCGCGCGGACGCGACGGCCCGGCTTCTCCGCGAAGCGGCATGGACCGCCGACGCCAGCGCCAGCACGGACAGCGGACGGCGGACGGCGGACCGCATCCCGACCGAAGGGAGGGATCCCCCTCGCCGCGACGCCAAACCCCCGTCGAGCACGAGCACGAGGACGGTGAGGACGGGAGGACCGTGAGGGCGGACGGCGGACCGCATCCCGACCGAAGGGAGGGATCCGCGATAGCATCGCGCCCATGCGCAGCTCGGTGCCGCCGGACCACGCCGCTCTCGCCGCCAGCCCGCTCTTCGGGCGGCTCGCGCCGGAGGATCGGGCGCTGCTCGTCGCCCAGCTCGAGGTGTGCAGCTTCGCGCCGGGCGAGGTCGTCGTCGCCGAAGGGGCGAAGGACCGGGACCTCTACGTGGTGGTCGACGGAGAGGCGCGGGTGCTGCACCAGGGCGTCGAGCTCGGGCGCGTGCACGCGGGCGATCACGTCGGCGAGCTGGGGCTGGTCGCGGGGCGGCCGCGCGCGGCGACCATCCGGGCGGCCTCCGAGCTGACGGCGGTGCGCCTGAGCCGCGAGGCCTTCGAGGGGCTCGCGGAGCGCGCGCCGGCCTTCGTGCTGCGCTTCACCGAGGCGCTCTTCGACCTGATGGGCGACCGGCTCACGGAGATGGATCAGAGCGTCGGCGCGCTGCTCAAGGCGCGCTCGCTCCCGCCGAAGACGCGGCTCCGCGTGCACCTCGGCTCGGGCGATCGGGAGGTGCGCGCGGGCACGGCCGTCGGCACGCTCCTGCCGGACGAGGTGGGCGGGAGCCCGGTCGTCGCCGCCCTCGTCGACCGGCGCGCGGTCTCGCTCACCTCCCTCGTCTCCGGCGACTGCGGCGTCGCCCCGCTGACCCTCGATCACTGGGAGGGGGAGCGCATCTTCCTCCGGAGCCTCGGCCTGCTCCTCCTCGAGGCGGCGGAGCGCGCGGCGCCGGAGGCGCGGCTCCGGGTCGTCCAGTCGCTCGGCTTCGCCCGGCGCGCCGTGGCCGACGTCGACGCCGAGGCCCTGCCCGCGCTCGCCGAGGCGCTCGAGCGGGAGATGGAAGCGCTCGCGGCCGCGGACCTGCCCCTCCGGGAGCTCTGGCGCACGCCGGAGGAGGCGCGCACCGAGTTCGAGGCCCGCGGCTGGAGCGACGCCACGGACCTCCTCCGCACCTGGCGGCAGGCGACCGTGCCCCTCGTCTCCTACGGCGACGCCTACGCGCTCGCGACCGGCGTCTGCCTGCCGCGCACGGGCCTGCTCCGCGGGGCGCGGGTGGTCGCCGACGGGGACGGGCTGCTGGTGCTGCACCCGCGTCGCCATGGGGTGAACGGGGTCGAGACGGAGGACGTCGCAGGCGAAGACGCCGAGGCCGCCGACGCGCACCTCGAGACCGCGCGCGTCGCCTCGCGCCACGTGCGCCGCATGACCCGCGGCCGCGACGCCTGGCTGCGTGGCCTCGGCATCACCAGCGTCGGCGCCTTCAACCGCACCATCGTCGAGGGCAGCGTGCCGCGCCTGGTCCGCGTCGCCGAGGGCTTCCAGGAGAAGCGCCTCGCCGCCATCGCCGACGCGATCGCCGCCCAGCGCGACCGGGTGCGCGTCGTGTGCATCGCCGGGCCGAGCTCCTCGGGGAAGACGACCTTCATCAAGCGCCTCGTCGTGCAACTCCAGGTCAACGGCATGCAGCCGCACCCGCTCTCCCTCGACGACTACTACGTCGACCGCGAGCGCACCCCGCGCGACGCCGCCGGGGAGTACGACTTCGAGGCCTTCGACGCGCTCGACGTGGAGCTGCTCCAGCGCGACCTCCGCGCGCTCCTCGCCGGCGAGGAGGTCGCTACGGCGCGCTTCGACTTCCCGACGGGCCGCAGCCTCCCGGGTGCCGGGCCGACGCTGCGCCTCCGCGACGGGCACGTGCTGCTGCTCGAGGGCATCCACGGGCTGAACCCGCACCTGCTCGACACGCTCCCCCAGGCGGAGATCTTCCGCGTCTTCCTCTCGCCCATCGGCGCGCTCCCCTTCGACCGCATCGGGCGCATCCACGTGTCCGACCTCCGCCTGCTCCGGCGCATCGTCCGCGACCGGCACGGGCGCGCGACCCCCGCCGCCGAGACCATCCAGCGCTGGCCCTCCGTCCGCCGCGGCGAGCGCGCGCACATCTACCCGCACCAGCACCACGCCGACGCGGTCTTCGACAGCGCGCTCGTCTACGAGCTCTCGGTGCTCAAGGTCTTCGCCGAGCGCTACCTCTTCGAGGTCCCGACGGAGCACCCCGCGCAGACGACGGCCTTCCGGCTGCTGCGCCTCCTCGAGCGCTTCGTCGCGATCCAGCCGGACCACGTGCCCCCGACCTCGATCATCCGCGAGTTCATCGGGGGCTCGGGCTTCGAGTACTGACGTCTGCGGGTCCGCGGGGCGCGGAAAGACGGGAGAAAGAGGAGAGAGAGACGGCCGCCGGGCGGTCGGATCGCACCTCGTCGTCCCGAAGAGCCTGTCTCCGCAAAGGTTTCAGGGGTGGGGGGGCGTCCCCCCACATCGTCGGGAAGCGCCTGGCGAAATCGCTGACGGTTTGCGTTGGCCTGGGTTGTGCCTGTTAAATGATGAACTCACCGTACTGCCCCTTCGGCTCGGAGCTTCATCATGACCCTACGTGTTCTCGCCCTCTCCACCCTCGTTGCGCTGCTCGGATGCGAGAGCGGCACGACAGGGCCCTCCCGCGAGGACGGCGGCGGCATGACCGACGTCGACGGCGGCGGCCCCATCGGCGGGTGCGAAGACGACACGGATAGCGACGGGGACGGCATCGCGGACGCCATCGAGGGCGACGGGGACCCGGACGGCGACGGCATCCCGAACTCCATGGACGACGACAGCGACGGGGACGGGCTCTCCGACGCGGCCGAGGCGGGCATGGACCCCTGCTCGCCGCCCGACACGGATGGCGACGGCGTCTTCGACTTCGCCGACACGGACAGCGACAACGACGGCCTCTCCGACGAGCGCGAGACCGAGCTCGGCACGGACCCGCGCAACACGGACTCGGACGGCGACGGCGTGACCGACCTCGCCGAGGCCGAGGGCACGGGCACGGACCCGCTCGACCCGGCCTCGACGATCCCGCCCGGCGACTTCTTCGTCGTGCTCCCCTACAACGGCCCGCGCGAGGACCGGACGCTCCGCTTCGGCACCAACATCTCGGTCGCCGACGTCTTCTTCCTCGTGGACATGACGGGCTCCATGCGCTCGGAGCGCACCAACCTCATCCAGGGCCTGCTCGACACGATCATCCCGGGCATCCAGGAGGCCATCCCGGACGTGCACTTCGGCGCCGGCGGCATGGACGACTACCCGGTCAGCCCCCACGGCGGCGGCAACGACCTGCCCTTCTATCTGCTGCGCGAGATCGCGCCGCCGGAGCAGGACCTCGGCGCCTGGAGCCTGAGCGCCACGCCGACGACCTGCCCGTCGAACCCGGCGACGAACGACATCGGGGAGATCACGGGCACGCCGAACGGCACGCCGGACATCCTCGAGGCGGTGCAGGGTCTGCCCTGCCACGGCGGCAGCGATGGCCCGGAGAGCTACGTGCCGGCGCTCTACTCGACGGCGACCGGCGAGGGGCTGAACTGGACCGGCGGCAGCGTGCCGCCCCAGGTCTGCCCGACGCGACCCGACGAGATGGGCCGGCGGCGCGGTTACCCCTGCTTCCGGCCGGGCGCCCTGCCGATCGTGCTGCTCTTCGGCGACTACAGCTTCCACAACGGCCCCGGCGGCTCGAACGCCTACACGGCCGCGGGCGTGCTCGATCCGCCCGAGTACGACGAGACCGTCACCGCGCTCAACGGCATCGGCGCGCGCGTGCTCGGCATCTTCAGCGGGAGCGGCAGCCTGATCTCGGACTACGAGTCGGTGGCCCGCGACACGGGCACGGTCGACGGCGCGGGCGACCCGCTGGTCTTCACGATCAGCGGCGACGGATCGGGCCTCGACACGGCCGTCGTCGACGCCGTGGCGCAGCTCGTCGGCGGCACGCCGCAGGACGTCTCGACGCGCAGGGAGAACGTCGCCGGGAACCCGGACGACTTCGACGCGACGATGTTCATCAAGAGCATCACGCCCATCGAGGGCTACCGCGACGGCATCCCGGGGACCGGCTACGACAGCTTCGACGAGACGACCTTCTACGGCGTCATCCCCGGCACGCTCGTCGACTTCGGCATCGACTTCTGGAACGACGTGCGGCCGCCCGCGGCGACCGCGGAGATCTTCCAGGCGCGCATCATCGTCGTCGGCAACGGCGTGGCGGACCTCGACTCGCGGAACGTCTACATCGTCGTCCCGCCGGAGGGCGGCACGATCCTCATCTGAGGATCCTGCGATGGGGCGGGTCGCGGCCCTCGGTCGTGACCCCAGCGCCTGCCCATCCGCGCGAGCCCGTGTCCCGAGAGGGGCGCGGGCTCGCGTCGTTTGGGGCTCTCGGCCGTCCGCTCTCGGCCGCCCGTCCTCCGCAGCCGTTTGCCCTCCGCCGTCGGCGCCCCTTCGGCGAGAGGAGGGGGCGCGATGGGTCTCGCGCGGCGGCGTCGCCTCCCGCCGCGCAGGCGATACGCATCGGGAAGCCGCGCCACCGCACGGCGGAGCGGGCCCGGCGGAGGGCAGCGGCCTCTCCGCGGCGGCGGCGTGGATGGGAAGCCGCACCGCACGGCGGAGCGGCCGGAGGGCTGCACGGACGAGGGAGCCGCGCCGCCCGGGCCGCGTATATACTCGCGCGAGCGGGCCCGGCCCGCGGAGGGGTGCCCATGAAGATCGATCGGCAGAAGTTCCTCGCCATCGCGCTCGGCCTGGCGGGCTGCGGCGGCGGCCAGCCCGCCAGCGGTGGTCAGGAGGGCAGCAGCGGCGGCGAGGTCGAGGCGGTGGAGGTCTCGTCGGGCGGCGAGGTCGCGCCGAGCGCGGGCTGCACCGAGTGGGACCCGTCCGGCGAGTGCATCGCCTGGGTCGAGGACGGGCCCGCCGAGGAGTGCGTGGAGTGGGACCCGTCGGGCGAGTGCGTCGGCTGGATGGGCGAGGAGGCCTACGCGCCGGCGGACGAGTGCGTGGGCTGGGACCCGTCGGGCGAGTGCGTCGAGTGGGCCGGCCAGGACCAGTACGCGCCGGTGGACGAGTGCGTGGAGTGGGACCCGTCGGGCGAGTGCATCGGCTGGGAGCCGGCCTACGAGGCCTGACGCCGGAGGCCCGTCGGTGGACGCGTGCTCTCCTCCCCGCGGGGGCGCCGAGCCCGTTCGGGGGCGGAGCCCCGGGCGCGCCCTGCGCACCGCAGCGTGCACGCGCGAAGGCGGGCGCGGCGTGAACACGGGCGCGACGCGAAGGCGGGCGCGGCGCGAAGGCGGGCGCGGCGTGAAGGCGGGCGCGGCGTGAACACGGGCGCGGCGTGAAGGCGGGCGCGGCGTGAACACGGGCGCGACGCGAAGGCGGGCGCGGCGTGAAGGCGGGCGCGGCGTGAAGGCGGGCGCGGCGTGAAGGCGGGCGCGGCGTGAAGGCGGGCGCTCCCGAGCTGGCCGCGCGCTTCCGGGCGGCGCACGCGCGGCTGAGGACCGTGGCCGTCACGGGCACCAACGGGAAGACCACGACGGTCTCGCTCCTCGCCCGCATCGTGGAGGCGAGCGGCGCGCCGGCGGCGCGGCTGACGACGGTCGGCGCGTGGGTCGACGGCGCGAAGGTGGAGGCGCCGACGGCGAGCGCGGAGTTCCTGGCGACGGTGGAGGCGGCCGTGCGGCGCGGGGTGCCGATCCTCGCGCTCGAGACGACCTCGAAGGCGCTCGCGGGAGGCCTCGCGCGGCGCTGGCCGGCCGAGGTCGGGGTCTTCACCAACCTCTCGCGGGATCACTTCGACCTCCACGGGAGCCCGGAGGCCTACCTCGCCGCGAAGGCGCAGCTCTTCATGGCGCTCCCGCCGGGGGGCGTGGCGGTGCTGAACGCGGCGGACGCGAACGCGGCGCTGATCGCGGAGGTCGTGCCGGAGCACGCGGAGACGCGCTTCTTCGGACCCGGGGGCGCGCTCGAGGCGGCGCGGGTCGAGGTCGCGCGGGAGGGCACGCGGATCGCGCTCGCCCCCGGGCCCCTCGCCGAGCGGCTGGGCGGCGCGCTCCAGCTCCGGCTCCACGGCGCGGTGCATGCGGAGAACGCCCTCGCGGCGGCCGTCGCGGCGGACGCGCTCGGGCTCGCGCCGGAGGCGATCGTGCGGGGCCTGGCGGCTTTCGCGGGCGTGCCGGGGCGCTTCGAGGTCGTGGGGCGGGCGCCGCTCGTGGCCGTGGACTACGCGCACACGCCGGCGGCCCTCGAGGCGACGCTCGAGACGGCGCGGGCGCTCCGGGGGGAGGGGGGCCGCCTCTGGCTCGTCTTCGGCTGCGGCGGCGTGCGCGACCGGGGCAAGCGGGCGGCCATGGGGGCGGTCGCCGAGCGCGGGGCGGACGAGGTCGTGCTCACGAGCGACAACCCGCGCGCGGAGGACCCGGCGGCGATCGCCGACGCGGTGGAGGCGGGCCGGGGCGGAGGGGGCGCGCGCTGGCGGCGCGAGCTGGACCGCCGGGCGGCGATCCGGGCGGCGATCGCGGGGGCGCGGGAGGCCGACGTGGTGGTCATCGCGGGCAAGGGGCACGAGACCACGCAGGAGCTCGCGACCGGGTCACGGCACTTTTCCGATGTCGAGGAAGCGCGAAAGGCCCTCCATTCGTGTTAGGGAGCGGCCATGAGCTTCTTTTCTTCCGACGTGTACGAAGCCACCTTCGCCGTCCCGCTCTGCTCGCGCTTCCGGCGTTTCCTCGACGAGGGGGAGCATGCGGAGCTCTCCGGGGCGATGGTCGAGCTGCCCACCGCGGACGAGCCGCTGACGGTGTTCTTCGACGGGGAGCCGCTCGAGAGCTTCGTGAACGACGACTGGCCGGCGGACGACGATCCGAGCCGGGACGAGCCCTACGGGCACCCGGTGGCGGAGGCGATCGACTTCCAGGAGCTGCCCGGTTGGGTGCCGCTGGCGACGATCGCGGCCGACGAAGAGCACGTGCTGCTGGCGAAGGCGGACGTGGAGCCGGTGGTGGTGGCGGTCTGGGAGAACCAGAGCGAGTCGCTGCGGCTGGTGAACGAGGACCTGGACGCCTTCCTCGCCGACCTGGACGTCTGACCGGGGAGGGCCGGGCGGTGGCCGCGCGGAGGCCGGTCGCCCGAGACGCGGCTCAGGGGAGGATCCAGCGCGCGGGGGCGCGGGGCGTGTGGCGCTCCGTGAGCACGAGGCTGCGCTGGTGCCGGGTGCCGTCCTCGGCGACGAGCTCGACGCGGTGGCGGCCCACGGGGAGCTCGAGGGCGAGGGGCGCGTAGCCGCGGTCGCGGCCGTCGACGCGGACGCGGGCGCGGAGGGCGCCGGCGCCGCCGACGCGGAGCGTGGCGAGGGTCGCGGCGGTCTCGTCTGGGGCGGGTGGAGCCGCGCCGGGGCGTGGCGCCGCTCGCTGGGCTGCCCTCGCCGCGCGCGTGGCCTGCCCGGGCGCCTCGTCGCGCTCGCCGGACGTCGGTTCGCGCGCCTCGGAGGGGGCCGGCTCGGACCGATCGACGGGCCCGCGTTCGGAGGCCGCCGAGGCGGAGGCCGCGGAGGCGGAGGCTGCGGGGGCGGAGGCCGCGACAGCCCCCAGGTTCTCGCGCTCGGAGGCCTCCGCGGACGCGCCCGGGCTCGCGCGGAGCTCGGGCCCGCGCCCGGCGCTCGGCGGGCTCGCCGGCGTGTCGGTCGACCTCGCGGCGGGAGCGCTCCGGGGCGAGGCGTCGGGCGGCCGCGCCATCAGGAAGGCGGCGCCCCCGAGGGCGCCCGCGAAGGCCAGGGCGCCCAGGCCGAAGCGCCAGCCGAGCCGGGTACGGGGCGGCGGCTCGGCCGCTCCGTCGCCGCTCGGCGCGTCGCCGCTCGACGCGTCGCCGCTCGACGCGTCGCCGCTCGACGCGTCGCCGGCCACCTCTTCTCCGGCCGCCCGGTCGGGGGTCGCCCGGTCGGGGGTCGACCGGTCGGGGGTCGACCGGTCGGGGGTCGCCCCGAAGCGCGCGCCGGGCGCCCCTGCGCCGGCGGCCGTCGTCTTCGCCGGGGCCTCTTCGTCCCCCGGGGCGCCACCAGCGCCCGTCGCGCGCGTCCGCTCGAAGCGCGGCACCTCCCCCGGGCCCCCGCCCGGCAGGGCGCTCAGGTCGAAGAGCGCGTCGAGCGGGCTCGCGGGCGCCGGCGGCGCGTCGAAGAGGGCGCGGAGCGCGAGCCGCCCGTCCCCCTCGAGGTGGCGCCGGGTGGCCCCCGCCAGCGCCTCCGCGAGCTCTGCCGCGTCCCCGAAGCGCTCGCTCCGCGCCAGGCGCAGCCCCCGCCCGAGGAGCGCCCGCACGTCCTCGGGGAGGCTCGGGTCGAGGGGGAGCGGCGCGCCGGCGAGGAGGCGCGCCATCCGGTCTTCCCCGGCGAGCGGGCTCGCCCCGGTGGCCGCCGCGTGGACCAGGCAGGCGAGCGCGAAGAGGTCGCTCCGCCCGTCGAGCGGCGCCCCCATGAGCTGCTCCGGGGACATGTAGGCCGCCTTCCCCTTCACCGTGCCCGCCGCCGTCTCCGTGCGGCGCCCGTGCGCGAAGGCGATGCCGAAGTCCGTGAGCTTCACCTCCCCCTCGCGCGAGACGAGCACGTTGGAGGGGCTCACGTCCCGGTGCACGAGCCCCAGGGGCGCGCCGTCCGCGCCCTTCGCCCGGTGCGCGTGATCGAGGGCGAGCGCCACCTCGCGCCCCACGTGGAGCGCCAGCCCGAGGGGCAGCGGGCCGCGCTCGTCCAGCAGCGCGCCGAGGTCCGCGCCGTCCACCAGCTCGAGCACCTGGAAGGGCCGCTCGCCCTCGAGCCCGTAGTCGAGCACGGCGACGACGTTCGCGTGGTGGAGCCGGCTCGCCAGCCGCGCCTCGTCGAAGAACATCGCGCGGAAGCGCGCGTCCGCGGCCTTGTCGGGGAGCACGCGCTTGAGCGCCACGCGCCGCTCGAAGCCGTCCGCGCCCGTCGCCACCGCCTCGAAGACCTCGGCCATGCCGCCCCGGCCGAGCCGCCGCAGCACCCGATAGCGGCCTCCGCGCTCCACGAAGGCAGCCTACCAGGCCGGGACATGGCCCGGCCCGCGGCGTCCAGGCGCCGGATCGGACCCAGCTCGCTATCATCGCGCCGTGTCCCGTTCGGCCGGCCCCGCCGCGTTCGCCCTCGCCGCGTTCGCCCTCGCCCTGGGGGCGGCCCCCCTGTACGCGCAGGAGGGGGAGGGCGCCGAGCGCGCGCCGGTCACGCTCGTCGTCGTCGGCGACGCCGAGGAGGCCGTCCTCGGCGCCGCCCGGGAGAGCGAGCTGCCCATCACGCTCCGCGTCGCACCCGCGCCGGCCCGCGACGTCGCTCCCCGCGCGCCCCGCCCGCGCCCCGCGCTCTCGGCCGCCCGCGACGCCTACGTGAACGCCGACTTCGAGGCGTGCCTCGCGGCCCTCGGCTCCCCCGACGCCGTGACGGACGCGCTCGGAGAGGGCGGACCGGGCGCCCGGGACGCCGCCGCCCGCCTCGCCTTCTGGCGCGTCGCCTGCCACGGCGCCGCCGGCGACGGCCCCGCCGCCGAGCGCGCGGCCGAGCGCATGGCCACGCTGCGCCTCCCCATCCCCGCCGACGCCGCCCTCGCCACGCCGGATCTCGAGCGCCTCCTCGCGGACGCCTACGAGCGCGTCTCGGCGCGCCCGCCCGCCGCGCTCCGCGTCGAGGCCTCGACCCCCGGCCGCGTGCAGGTCGACGCGCTCGAGAGCTGCGCCGTCCCCTGTGAGCGCGCCCTCCCGCCCGGCGAGCACGTCCTCCGCTTCGAGGCCGACGGCGCCGTCCCCGAGGCCCGGCTCGCGCAGGCCCCCGGCGCGCTCCGCTTCGAGCCCGCCCCCGCTCCGCCCGGGCTCGCCGCCCGCCAGTGGGCTGCCCGCGCCGCCCGCGGCGACCTCGAGTCCACCGCCTCCGTCGCGCTCCTCGCCCGCGCCGTCCGCGCGCGGAACCTGGTCTTCGTCCTCGGCGAGCGCGAGCGCGAGGCCGTCCACCTCCGCGGCGCCCTCGCCGTCGACGGAGAGGTCGCCAGCCGCGCCGCGCGCCGGGGCCCCGCCGAGGAGGCGACCGAGGCGCTCCTCCGCGAGCTCCTCGTGCGCGGCGAGGTCCTCGCCCCCGAGCCGCCCCTCTGGCGCCGGCCCGGCTTCTGGGTGGGCATCCTCGCCGCCGCCGCCGTCGCCGCGGGCGTCACCGTCGGCGTCCTCCACGAGCCGCCGACGCGCACCGAGGTGACCTTTTGACGCGCGCCCTCGCCCTCCTCGCCTTCGCCGCCCTCCTCCCCCTCGCGCTCCAGGGCTGCGGCGAGGACGTGCGCACGGTCCAGCTCGACTTCGTCGACCGCGACCCGAACGCCTTCTCCTGCGTCGACGCCGCGGGCGAGCGCCTCCTGAACCGCGCCCGCGACGCCCGCGCCAGCGTCGTCGTCGACTTCCTCCGGACGCCGCTCCGCTTCTGCCAGGTCACCGAGACGATCCGCCAGTGTCGCGACCCGGGCTGCCCCGCCCTGCCCGAGCTCCGCCGCTGCTACGACGTCGTCGCCGAGGGCCCCCTCGAGAGCGACCTCGACGTGCTCCGCGCGGTCGAGGCGAGCCTCCGTTCGAGCGGCGAGCCGGTGCTCCTGGACGCCCCCGACGAGAGCGTCATCGTCCGCGCCACGGTCACCACCCAGACCTGCGCCGCCGTCGAGGAGGGCGCCCCCCTCGGCGCCGACCAGCTCCTCGCCTGCGCCCTCAGCTGCCCCGTCGACCTCGGCCAGTACGAAGGCGTCCTCGACCTCGACCTCCCGACCACCCTCGAGAGCTGCACCATCCAGGAGGTCGCCGTCTGCGCCTTCCTCGATCGCCTCCCGCCGGAATGAACGGCCCCCTCCCGCGCGTCCCCGCGCGCGTGGAAAGCCCGCTCCGCCCGCCGCGCGATCTCCGCGCCGTCGCCCTCGCCTGCGCCTTCGCCGGCGCGCTCCTCGCCGCCCGCTTCGCGTGGACCGGCGGGCTCGGCTTCGCCTTCCTCCTCTGGAACCTCGCGCTCGCGCTCGCGCCCCTGGCCCTCGCGCTCCCCGCCCGGGGCGGCGCGCCGCGCTTCGTCGCCTGGCTCCTCTTCTTCCCCAACGCGCCCTACCTGGTGACCGACTTCGTCCACCTCGGCGCCGGGGACGCGCCCCTCTGGTTCGACGTGGGCCTCCTCGCCGCCTTCGCCTGGGCCGGCCTGCTCGCCGGCTGCGTCTCCCTCGAGCGCATGCGCGGTCGCGTCGAGGGCCCTGGGGCGCGCGGGCCGGCTGGCTCTTCGCGGCCGGGGCCGCCGGCCTCGCGGGCTTCGGCATCTGGCTCGGCCGCTTCGTGCGCCTGAACAGCTGGGACGTCGTCGCCCGCCCCGGGCCGCTCCTCGACGCCCTCGCCGCGCCGCTCGTGGACCCGCTCGGCTCGGCGCGCGCCTGGGCCGTCACGCTCCTCTTCGGCGCCTTCCTCTTCGTGGTCCACGCCGGGCTCCGGGCCGGCCGCGAGGCCCGGCCGGCGCGCTGAGCGGAGCGGGTCGCCGGAGTCGGCCGCGCGCATGCCATGCTCCGCCCGCGAGGGAGCCGTCGGGCGCCCCGCGCGTAGGAGGAGGCCATGGCGACGTTCCGCGACGAGCTCGAGTTGAAGGGCGACCCCCGCCGGGTCGACGACGCGGGGGTGGAGCGACTGGACCGGGCCCTCGCGGCGGCGGCCGGCGTGCCCGTGGAGCGCGTGCTCCACGCGATCGACCCGCGCCGCGTGCTCGCCTTCCAGGCCGGCGGCCCGCCCGTCTGGAGCGTCGCCGTCGCGCCCTGCGCGGACGGGGGCTTCCTCTTTCTGACCTACGGGCTCTCGCGCGCCGTCGAGCCGGACGCGCGCTTCGAGCACGAGCTCTCGCTCCGCGCGCCGGCCGCTCCGAACGGGCAGCCGCCCCAGTGGCCGACCTTCCTGCTCCGCCAGCTCTGCCGCTACCAGATCACGAGCGGCCGCGAGCTCCGCGTGGGCGACCCCATGAGCTTCGGCAAGTCGATCACGCGCGCGGCCATGGCGCCGCAGCACGAGGCGAGCATGCCCGACTCGCCGCTCACGACCGTGGCCGTCGTCGCCGACCCGGCGATCGAGGGCGCGCGGCGCGTCGTGGGCCTCCGCCCGGAGGAGCACGCGCTCGCCGAGCTCTGGTCGACGGCCGGGCTGATGGCGGAGCTGGCGAAGCGCGACCCGACCCTCGAGACCGACATCCGCCGCGGGAGCTGGGCGGACGACGCCGAGCTCCGCGCGGCCGTGGAGGCGGGGGCGAAGCGCGAGGGCTCGCAGACCGGCGCGATGGTCATCGCCGGGCTCCGCTGGCGGGAGCAGGGCGCCGAGGGCGTGGTCCTGCGCCTCCCGGGGGGCGCGACGATGAAGCGGCTCGTCGCGCTGA
>PABA01000062.1 GCA_002699025.1 Sandaracinus sp.
AGCGCTCCCATCCCACCGCTCCCCCCGCGCCGCCGCCCCGCCCCCCCCTCCGCCCCAACGCCCGGGCCCAGCGCCAGCCACCAATCCCAGCCTCCACTCCTCCCGACCCCGAACCCCGCCCATCTCCCCGCCTCCCCACAGCGCTCCCAACCCACCGGTCCCCCCACGCCGACGCCCCGTCCCCAACCTCCGCCCCCGACGCCCGGGCCCAGCGCCAGCCACCATCCCCAGCCTCCACTCCTCCCGACCCCCGACCCCCATCCGCCGCCGCCCCCCGAAGCGCCCCCGCCGCGCCGATCCCCCCCGCGCCACGCCGCTCCCCGACCGCCCCCCCTTTCAGCGCGCCCCCCGGCGCGCTGAAACTGGCCTCGACCCGCCGGAATCGCGATAGTCGCGGGGATGGCTGAGGTACGCCGCGAGGGGGGTCCGGGGCCCGCCGCGCTGGCGGTGGCCGTGCCCTTTGCCGCCTACCTCGCGACCGCCTCCGGCCACGGCTACTGGCTCGACGGCGGCGAGCTCGTCGCCCAGGGCGTCGACTTCGGCATCGCCCACCCGCCGGGCCACCCGCTCGCCGGCGTGATCTCCACCGCCTTCGCCTGGCTCGTCCCCCTCGGCACCATCGCCTTCCGCGTCGCCCTCGCCAGCGCGACCCTCGGCGCCCTCGCCGCCTTCTTCACCTTCCGCGCCGCCCGCCGCACCTTCGAGGTCCTCGGCGCCGGCGCCGCCCCCGCGGCCCTCCTCGCCGTGGCCGCCGCCTGGCTCGCCGCCGGCTCGCACGCCTGGTGGCTCCAGGGCGTCCGCCCCGAGGTCTACGCCCTCCAGGCCGCCCTCGTGATGTACGCCCTCGACCGCCTCGTCGCCCTCGAGGCCGCCTGGCCCGCGGCGGACCTCCGCCCACTCTACGCCGCCAGCTTCGCCCTCGGCCTCGCCCTGGCGAACCACCACTTCCTCGCCTTCCTCCTCCTCCCCGCGGGCGCCGCCACCCTCGCCCGCCGCGTCCGCGCCCGCGGCCCGCGCCCCCTCGCCCTCGCGAGCGGCTTCGTCTTCGCCGGCCTCGCCGCCTACGTCTACCTCCCGCTCCGCGCCGCCCGCGCGACCCTCGCCCTCGGCACCCCCGACACCGCCGCGCGCTTCTGGTGGGTCGTCAGCGCCGAGGCCTTCCAGAAGAACCAGGGCGCCGCCGTCCCCCAGCCCGCCGGCGAGCGCGTCATGGACGTCGTCGTGCAGCTCGTCGAGGGCCTCGGCATGCCCGTGCTCGGCCTCGCCCTCGTCGGCACCTGGGCCATGCTCCGCCGCCCGGCGGGACGGCGCCTCGGCGTGCTCTGGCTGCTCGTCGCCCTCGTCTTCGTCGCCGCCCGCGCCTGGCTCGGCTTCGTGCGCCGCAACCCCGACGCCCTCGGCTACCTGATGCCCGCGGTGGCCGCCCTCGCCATCCTCGCCGGGGCCGCCCTCGCGAGCGTCGCCCAGCTCCTCGGCCCGCGCCGACGCCTCGCCGAAGCCCTCGCCGTGCTCGCCCTGATCGGCGCCGGCTCCCAGCTCCCGCAGCATGCCGAGACGGCGTCGCTCGCCGGCTTCCGCGACACCGAGCTCCTCGACGATCCGCTCCGCCGCGAGGTGCCCACGGACGCCGTCGTGCTCGCCCACGACCCGCAGACCGTCTTCCGCTGGTGGGGCGGCGAGGCGCAGGAGCACCTCCGCCCGGACGTGACCCTCGTGCCCGTGCCCTTCCTCGGGTACCCGGGCATGGTCGAGCGCCTCGCCGAGCGCGACCCCGACCTGCGGCCGATGCTGCGCGGCGCGCTCCTCGCGGGGGAGCTTCGCCAGCCCGACCTGCAGACCCTCGCCGGCGGCCGCCCCGTGCTCGTGGAGAACGACCTGCGCGTGCCGACCGCGCTCTACGACACACTCGTGCCCGAGGGCTTCTACTTCCGCGCGCTCGCCGACGGCGCGACCGACGCCGACCAGGCCGAGGGGGCCGAGCGGCAGGCGCGGCGCTGGCGCGAGGTGATGCGCCTGCTCGGCGACCCGAAGGACCCGGAGACCCGCCACCGGCTGCTCTGGCACCACTACGTCGACGCGCTCTACTTCGCCGAGACCGGCCACCGCCGCTTCGCCCGCAACTCCGTCGCCATGGGCCGCAAGATCGCCCGCCAGGAGCGCCTGCTCATCGCCCTCGAGGAGGCCCTCCAGCAAGGCGACGCCGAAGAAGGCGACGCCGAAGACGACGAGCCCCTCGACACGACGCCCTTCCGCGTCGGCGAAGGCAGCGACGCCGAGACCGGAGACGAGCCCGAGCCCGAGGGGTGACGTCGCGGGCCCGAGGCCCCATGATCCTCGCCGTGAGTGACGCCGAGACCACGCCCGCGCGGCTCGTTCTCTACGACGGGGTGTGCGGGCTCTGCGACAAGTCCGTGCAGTGGCTGCTCGACAAGGACGAGGCGGGGGCGCTCCGCTTCGCGCCGCTCCAGGGCGAGACGGCCCAGGCGATCCTGGCGCGCCACCCGGAGGTCCCCGAGGGGCTCGACAGCGTGCTCTTCGTGGAGCGCGAGGGCGGCGAGGAGCGCGTGCGCTGGCGTTCGCGCGCCATCTTCCACATCTGCCGGCATCTGACCGGCGGCTGGCGCGCGCTCTCCTGGTTCCGCTTCCTGCCGGCCTTCCTCACGGACCTCGGCTACCGGCTGATCGCGAAGATCCGCTACCGCATCTGGGGCAAGCTCGACCAGTGCCGCGTGCCCACGCCGGACGAACGCGCGCGCTTTCTGCCCTGAAGCGACAACGGGGCGAAGGCGCCCTGCCGACCCCTGCCCGGTCGGGCCGAACGCGCACCTCGAGTCCTCCGCTCGACCTCCGTGGGAAGTGCCCGTGCCCGTGCTCCCGTCCGTTCCGGGAAGCCGTTTCTCTCGAGCCGCTCGTCGACCTGCGGGCATGGGCAGGGGCACGGGTGAGAGCGACGCGTCTCTGGCCGCGTCCATGCCCGTCTCGGCTCTCGTCGACCTGCGGGCAGGGGCAGGGGCACGGGCAGGGGCATGGGGGCGCGACGGAGTCGCGCCGGCGATCGCTCCCCTGGTCATTCGCGCGCGGGGCGGGCATCGTCGGGGTATGAAGCTGCGGCGCTTCGCCGACCCGGAGGCGTTCCTGAAAGCGGGGCGCGCGCACCTGCTCGCGGAGGAGGCGCGCACGGGCCTGCTCCACGGGATCGTCCAGCAGCTCGCGCGCGGCGCGCATCGGCGCGAGGAGGCCTACCTCGCGCTCCTCGAGGACGGCGGCGAGGTGGTCGGCGCGGCCGTGCGCACACCGCCCTGGAAGCTGGTGCTCGGGCCGATGAGCGACGCCGGGATCGAGAAGGTCGTCGCGGACCTGCTCGAGGCAGACCCGACGCTCCCGGAGGCGATGGCGCCAGCGAGCACCTTCGCGCCCTTCCTCGCGCGCTGGACGGCGGCCACGGGAGCGCGGGCGACGGCGGGCATGGCGCAGAAGCTCTACCGGCTCGACGCCGTGACGCCGACGGAGGCGCCCGGGCGCATGCGCCACCCCCGGGACGCGGAGCGGGGCCTCCTCGTCGAGTGGGCGAACGGCTTCCATCGCGACATCGGCCTGCGGCTCCACGGCTCGCTCGACACGATCATCGACGCGCACCTGCGGGAGCAGACCCTCCGCGTCTGGGAGGACGAGAGCGGCGCGCCCGTGAGCATGGCCGTCGGGGCGCAGCGCGGACCGACGAGCGCCCGCATCGCCTTCGTCTACACGCCCCCCGAGCAGCGCCGCCGCGGCTACGCGGGCGCCCTCGTCGCCGCCATCGCCGAAGAGCAGCTCGCCAAGGGCCGGAGCTTCGTGACCCTCTTCACCGAGCGCGAGAACCCGACCTCGAACCACATCTACCAGCAGGTCGGCTTCCGCTTCGTCGAGGACTTCGAAGAGGCGCGCTTCTCGTACGGGTGAGGGGCGCTCGAGGCGCGGGGCACAGGTGGCACTCTCGGAGGGCGGGCTACTCGAGCCGGCTGGTACGCCCAGCCGACGTGTTCACGGTACTGGGCACGGGGATGGCCCCGGAGATCGAGCGAAGGACTCGTCCGGCCCGTTTCCCAACCGGGCAGGGAAAAGGGCACGGGTGTTTCGGCCGCGTGATGCGCGCTCGACCCTGCCGGCGGGCTCATGAGCCCTTCGCGGCGTAGACTCCCGCTCGCCATGGGCCGGGTGGGCATCATCATCAACGCCAACGCGCGGAAGAACCGGAAGTCGCCGGGGCTCGACGCGCGCCTTCGGGCCTCGCTCGGGAGCGAGGGCGAGGTCGTCCTCACGCGCTCGCTGGACGAGCTGGGGCCCGCGCTCCGTCGTCTCCTCGACCGGGGCGCGGAGGTGCTGGTCGCCTCCGGCGGCGACGGCGCGCTCCACCGTATGGCCAACGAGCTGCTCGCCATGCAGGAGGCCGGCGAGCTCGCCGAGCTGCCGCCGCTGGTGCCGACGAACGGGGGCACCATCGACTTCGTCGCCAAGAAGGTCGGCGTCGGCGGGGACGCGGAGGCGATCGTCGCGCGCCTCGTCGCGGCGCTGCGCGGCGGGGCCCTGCCCGTGCGCGAGGTCGAGAGCCTCGAGCTCCGCGGCGTGGAGCGCGTGGGTGGCGAGGAGCGCACCTTCCGACGCGTGGGCTTCGCGCTGGCCGCCGGGGGCGTGGGGCAGCGCTTCTTCGAGCAGTACTACGCGCTCGAGGATCCGGGCCCGGCGGCGATCGTCGGCGTGGTCGCGCGGGCGGCGGCGGCCCACGCGGCGCTCACGCTGCGGCTCCCGGCGCCGGCGGGGCTCCGGCGGGCCGAGCAGATCTTCGCGAAGACGCCGGCGCGCGTGCGCGTCGACGGGCGGGAGGTGCCGGCGGCGGCGCACGGGGCGCTCCACGCCGGGGCCTTCGACGTGGACCTCGGCGGCGTCTTCCGCGTCTTCCCGCTGGCCGCGGCGCCGGGTCGGCTGCACTTTCACGCGGGCGACGTCGGGCCCTGGGGCATCATCCGCAGCCTGCCGCGCATGGTCGCCGGCAAGACGCTCCGGGCCGAGGGCCTGGTGGAGAAGGCGGGCGAGGAGATGCTCATCGAGGCGACCGAGGGCCCGCTGAGCCCGGTCGTCGACGGCGAGTGTTACGAGGGCGTGCTGCGGCTCGAGGTGCGACCGGGGCCGCGGATCGCGATCGGCGCCCCGTAGGCCCGACGACCCCGTGCCCGTACCCGTGCCCCTGCCCTTGCCCGGTTGGGACACGGCCCGGGCGAATCATCCGCTCGACCTCCGGGGCCACACCCGTGCCCCTGCCCCTGCCCGGTTGGGACACGGCCCGGACGAATCATCCGCTCGACCTCCGGGGCGACCCACCCGTGCCCGGTGGGGAAACGGCCCGGACGAGCCCTCTCGAACCGCTCGTCGACCTGCGGGCACGGGCATGGGCAGGGGCACGGGCACGGGAGGAGCGGTCGCTTCGCTTCCCGCTCCTAGGACCCCCCGTACACCGGCACGATCGCCCCCCGCGTCGTCGCGTTCCGCGGCGACGCCAGGAAGACGATCGTCTCCGCCACGCCCTCCACCTTGGGCCAGGCGTCGAAGTCCGCGTCGGGCATGGCCTCGCGGTTCGCCGGCGTGTCCATGATCGACGGCGCCACGGCGTTCACCCACACGCCCGCGTCGCGGAGCTCCTCCGCCAGCCCGAGCGTCAGCCCGGCCACCGCGGCCTTCGTCGGCGCGTAGGCCGCCACGTTCGGCGCCGGCACGAGCGCGGGCTTCGCGGAGACGTTCACGATCCGCCCCCCCTCGCCCGCCTCCTTCATGCGCCGCGCCGCCGCCCGGCAGCAGAGCCAGCAGCTCGCCACGTTCATCCGCCACATGCGCTCGAGGTCCTCGAAGCCGGCGTCCACGATCGGGCCCCAGACGAACCCCCCGGCGACGTGCACGCTCGCCCAGGGCGCCGCGCCGATCCCCTCGTAGAACGCCTCGACCTGCGCCTCGTCGGCGAGGTCCACGCCCTCCTTCACGTGCAGCCGCTCGTCCTTCAGGTCGGCCAGCCGCTTCGCGTCCTTCTCCCCGAAGGCCGGCACGTGCACCTCGGCGTTGCGCGCGAGCAAGAGCTCCACGACGGCGTGCCCGAGGAAGCCGCCGCCTCCCGTGACGACGACGTGGCGTTCGGCGAAGTCCTTCATCACGCTCCTCCGTAGACCTTCCGGAGCGTCGCCCGCAAGGCCTGCTTGGCCGAGTCGCGCCCGGGCGGGCCGTGCGCGCTGATCAGGTGGCGCCAGTCCTCCGCGAGGAGGCGCTCGAAGTCGGCCTCGAGCGTCGGCCCGTTCCGGTCCTCCATGGCCTTGCGCCAGGGCTTGCCCACGCCGGAGGGGCGCTTGAGCCCGAGGAAGGGCACGGCGATCTTCGCCATGAGCGAGGCGCCCTCGGACTTCACGATGTTCTGCACCGCGTCGCAGGTGAGCAGGAGCTCCTGCGCAGGGAGCACGACGGCCGCCTCCGGGTGGCGCGTGTCCTGGAACTCGAAGACGCTCGCGCCCTCGCCGAAGGGGTGCGCCCCGCCCGAGAGCAGCTCGTCCGGGCTCGGCCCCCGCTGCCCGTCCTGCGCCCAGTAGGTCGCGCCGTAGCGGTGCCGGTACCAGGGGTCGTCGACGCCGTGGAAGGCCCCGATGCGCACGACGTGCTTCACCTCGCCGAGCGCCTCGAGCGCCTCCTCGCCCTCCGGCGTCAGCCGCACCGAGTTCACGATCGTGAGCTCGCCGCCGCGACGGAGCACGATCATGTTCCGACCGATGCGCACCAGCGGCGCCATGTCGAAGCTGCCGCGGACGACGAAGACGTCCGGGAAGGGCTCGGTGATCGGCCCGTGGGGGAGGGCCGGCGCGAAGTCGTCGCTCATGGCCGCGAGCCTACACCGGCGCGCCGGGCCTTGCGCGCGGGACCCGCGAGCGCGTACTGACGGGGTCATGCCCACCGTGCGCACGGAGATCGAGATCGACGCCTCGCCCGAGGTCGTCTGGCAGGTCCTCACGGACCTCGGGACCTACGCCGACTGGAACCCGGTCGTCATGGCGCCGCGCTGCCGGGGGCCGCTCGGGCCCGGCGCCGACTTCGACTTCCGCCTGAAGCTCGGCTTCCTCGAGGCACCGATCGAAGCGGTGATCGTGCGCGCCGACGGGAGCGAGCTCCGCTGGGAGGGGCCGCGGCGGAAGCTGCAGAAGCCCCTCGCCCGCGGCTCGCACTACTTCCGCCTCGAGCCGATCGGCGAGGGCCGCACCCGCGTCGTGCACGGCGAGGAGTTCGGGGGGCCCCTCTTCGCGCTGCCCTGGCGCGTGCTCGGCCCGCGCATCGGCCGCGCCTACGACCAGCTCAACGCCGCCCTGAAGCGCCGCGCCGAGAGCGTCGAGGGGTAGGTCGGAGCGCTCGAGCCGGCGGTCTTCGAAGCCCGGCAAAGCCGGGCAGGCTGCACGGCGACGTCGTGCTCCTCGCTCGTCCTCGTAGACGTGCTCGTGCTCGTGCTCGGCTGCCCGGAGAGCATCGAGACGGAGTGCACGGGGGGAGCTCCTCGCCCAGCGCGCACGAGATCGACGGGGGGGGCCGATTCGAACACCCGGAGCGGCGAGCTCTCTGCCTCCGGAGTTGCTCCAGACGAATCGAGCACGAGCACGAGCACGAGCACGAGCCGAGCACGAGCACGATTCGTCTGAAGCAACTCGACCTTCGTCAGAATCGCTCTCCGCGGATCGACGTTCCGCACGCCCAGCGCTCACGAGATCGACGAGAGGGGCCGATTCGAATACCCGGAGCGGCGAGCTCTCTGCCTCCGGAGTTGCTCCAGACGAATCGAGCACGAGCACGGACGAGCACGGACGAGCACGGACGAGCACGGACGAGCACGGACGAGCACGGGCACGGGCGGAGAGCGAACTAGAAGTGGTGGTGCGGCCTGGGCGCGTCGACCGTGCGCATCTCGAGCGTCGCGTGATCGACCTCGAAGCGGTCGTGGAGCAGCTCGCGGAGCCGGTCGGCGAGCGCGTTCGCCTCCGCCAGCGTGCCCGCCGTGCAGCAGACGACCGCGCTGAGCACGGTCTGGCCCGAGTCGAGCTGCCAGAAGTGCAGGTCGCGCACCTCGGTGACGGCGTCGTCTTCCCGGAGCGCGGACTCGATGGCGTCGACGTCGGCCCCGGCCGGCGCCCGCTGGAGCAGGATGAGCGTCGCCTCGCGGAGGAGGGGCAGGCTCGCGGCGAGGATGAGCAGCGCGATGAGCACCGACGCGATGACGTCGATGAGCGTCCAGCCGGTCAGCACGATGACGACGGCCGAGGCGACCGCCGCGACGCTGCCCAGCGCGTCGGCGATCACGTGGAGGAACGCGCCCCGCACGTTGATGGAGCGGTCGTCGCTCCGGTGCAGGAGCCACGCGCCGACGAGGTTCACGATCAGGCCGATCACGCCGGCCGCGAGCACCGGCCAGCCGGCGACCTCGGGGGGCGTGTCCATGCGCTCGAAGGCCTCGACGAGGATGAGCACGACGATGACCACGAGGCTCAGGCCGTTGGCCAGGCCGCCGATCACGGGCAGGCGGCGGAGCCCGAAGGTGTAGGCGCTCGCGGGGACGCGCGTGCGGAGGCGCTGGGCGAACCAGGCGAGCAGGAGCGAGCCGACGTCGGAGAGCATGTGGCCGGCGTCCGAGAGGAGCGCGAGCGAGCCGCTCCACCAGCCCACGACGGCCTCGACCACCATGAAGATGGCGTGCAGCACGAGGCTCACGCCGAGGGCGCGGGTCGCCGCGTCCACGGTGTGCCCATGTCCGTGCCCGTGCCCGTGGCCCATGGGGGAGGACATAGCAGGCGCGGAGCCGGGGCGCCGGGCCCGTGATACGCTGAGGGAGTGCTGCCGAGCGACGGCGTGATCCGCTGGCTCTTCGAGGCGTGGGCCTGGCTCCAGCGTCGGCGCGGCGGGCCCGACGAGTTCCGCCGCGCCGCGCTGATCACGCCGACCGGTGAGGACTTCCCCGTCGACGCGGCGCTCGAGGGGGAGGAGCTCGCCGAGGACTACTTCCTCTTCGTGCACGAGCACGCGCGCCTGCCCGACTGGCCCCTGGTACCGGTGCCCGAGCGGCTCGCGCCGGACGAGGGCGAAGGCGCGGAGGCGGAGACGGAGACGGAGCCCGACGAGGCCGAGGTGCTGGTCGACGAGGACGAGCTGCCCGTCCCCTACGACCTGCGCCTGCTCGAGGATCCGCGGCTGCTCGTCGCCGCCCAGGCGCGGGGCGTGGGCCACTGGTTCGCCTACGCGGAGCCCGACCCGGCGCCGGCCGCGCCGCCCGATCCGGAGGCCGAGCTGCTCGCGGACCTGGCGAGCGTCTTCCTCGGCTTCGGCCTCTTCGCCGCGCACGCGGCGCGTCCGCGCGTCCGGGCCGGGCTGCTCCCCGGAGCCTGGCTCGACCCCGCGCTCCGCGTGGTGACGATGAACGAGCACGAGGTCGCCTTCGCGCTGGCGCTCTTCGGCATCCTCCGGGAGGTGCCGGACGGAGACATCGAGCCCTGGCTCACGCCGAACGCGCGGGTCTTCCACCGGAAGGCGACGAAGCACATCCTGCGCTTCCACGGCCGGGACCTGGCGAGGCTCCGCGGAGAGCGACCGAGGCTCCACGGCCCCTACCGCTGAGAGGGCCCCGTGCCCGTGGCCGCGGGGGGGGCATGAGGTGCGCGACAACCCGTGCCCGTGCCCTTGCCCTTGCCCGTGCCCTTGCCCGTGCCCGCGGAGGGACGGGCATGAGGCGCGCTGCCGCGCGACAACCCGTGCCCGTGCCCGTGCCCTTGCCCGTGCCCGCGGAGGAACGGGCATGAGGCGCGCTGCCGCGCGACAACCCGTGCCCGTGCCCTTGCCCTTGCCCGTGCCCGCGGAGGGACGGGCATGAGGCGCGCTTCCGCGCGGTCATCATCGTCTCCGGGCACGGGCACGGACGGGCGCGGGTGGGTCCGGCGCGTGGGGGTCGCTCCCGCCTCTTCGACCCCACGGGCACGGGCAGGGGCACGGGCACGGGCACGGGTGGGCTCTTGTACTAAGGTCTGGCCGTGCGCGCGTCCGATCTCCTCGGCCCCCTCGGGCCGCTCGCGAAGGCCATCGAGGGCTACGAGCACCGGCCGAGCCAGATGCAGATGGCCGACGCCGTCGAGGACGCGCTCCGCCACCAGGGCGTCCTCCTCGTCGAGGCCGGCACGGGCACCGGCAAGACCTGGGCCTACCTCCTCCCGGCGCTCCTCAGCGATCGCAAGGTCGTCGTCTCCACGGCCACCCGGAACCTCCAGGACCAGATCGTCGAGCACGACCTCCCGCTCCTCCGCGAGCACCTCGGCCTCGACGTCGACGTCGCGGTCATGAAGGGCCTCTCGAACTACCTCTGCCTCCGCCGCTTCGACGACTTCCGCAAGAGCGCCGCCGCCCACGAGCCCGCCCTCGGCCGCGAGCTGAAGGTCGTCGAGAGCTGGCGCGAGCTCACCCCGAGCGGCGACCGCGCCGAGCTCCCCCTCCCCGAAGACGCCGCCGTCTGGCCCTCCATCGCCTCCGGGCCGGACACGCGCATCGGCGCCCGCTGCTCGCGCCACGAGGACTGCTTCGTCACCGCCATGCGCCGCGCCGCCGAGAAGGCGCAGCTCGTCGTCGTCAACCACCACCTCTTCTTCGCCGACCTCGCCATGCGCGGCCCCCACGGCGGCGCCGTCCTCCCGGACTACGACGCCGTGATCTTCGACGAGGCCCACCGCATCGAGGACGTCGCCACCCTCTTCTTCGGCACCAGCCTCAGCACCGGCCAGCTCGAGCGCCTCGCCAAGGACGCCGCCCGCGCCATCCTCCTCGGCGGCGGCAAGAAGGGGGGCCTGCTCCCCGAGAACCTCCGCGGCGCCACCGACGCCTTCTTCTTCGCCCTCCCGCGCCCCAAGGGAGGCAGCGCGTCCGCCGGCGCCGGCCGCACCCCCGTCCCGCCCGGCGCCTTCACCGGCGAGCTCGAGAAGCGCTTCTTCGCCCTCGACGACGCCCTCGAGGCCCTCGGCGCCCACTGCCGCCAGCGCCGAGCCGAGCACGAGACCTTCGGCCAGCTCGCCCGCCGCTGTGGCCAGGCCCGCGACGCGCTCGGCCGCATCACGGAGGGCGCCTCGGGCCGCGCCGTCGCCTGGGTCGCCGAGCGCGGCCACGGCGTCGCGCTCGGCGTCAGCCCCGTCGACGTCAGCAGCGAGCTCCGCGCCGAGCTCTTCGGCCGCGCCGAGAGCGTCGTCCTCACGAGCGCCACCCTCACCACGGGCGGCGACTTCACCTTCATCGAGAAGCGCCTCGGTCTCGACTTCGAGGTCGACGCGCTGAAGCTGGACTCGCCCTTCGACTGGCCCACCCAGGCCGGGCTCTACGTGCCCGAGCGCATGCCGGACCCGCGCGACCCGCGCTGGCTCGAGAAGGCCGCCGCCGAGATCCTCGGGCTCGCGGCCATCACCGACGGAGGCGCCTTCGTCCTCTGCACGAGCTTCCGGAACATGCGCGCGCTGGCCGGCGAGCTCCGGGCGACGCTCCGGGACCGCGGCTACCCCGTGCTGGTGCAGGGCGAGGCGCCGAAGGCCGCGCTCCTCGAGCGCTTCCGCGAGGCCGGCGACGCCGTGCTCTTCGCGACCATGAGCTTCTGGGAGGGCGTCGACGTGCCCGGCGAGGCGCTGCGGCTCGTCGTGCTCGACAAGCTCCCCTTCGCCGTGCCCACGGACCCGCTCGTGCGCGCCCGCTGCGAGCGGCTCGAGGAGGAGGGCGGCAAGCCCTTCATGGAGCTCCTCGTGCCGAGCGCGGCGCTCACGCTCAAGCAGGGCTTCGGCCGCCTCGTCCGCACCCGCCGCGATCGGGGCGTCGTCGCCATCCTCGACCCGCGCCTCGTGAAGAAGGGCTACGGCAAGCACTTCCTCCGCTCGCTCCCGGACGCGAGCCGGCTCTACTCGCTCGGCGAGGCGCAGGCCTTCTGGGAGCTCGGCGACCGGCTCGGGAAGACCGCGGCGCCCGGCGCGTAGGACGCTGCGTGCGGGCCGCGCTCATCCTCTCGCTCTTCGCAGGGTGCGCCGCCGGAGCCGGCGACGAGACGCCGGAGCCCATCCCGGTCGGGCCGAGCGTCGGCGGAGAGGCTCCCGAGCCGGCCGAGGCCTGCGTGCCGCTGGCCGGGGAGAGCGCCCACCTGGCGCGGGGCGTCCAGCCGGACTGGCCGGTGACGGAGCACCCCGGGCCCTGTGCGATCGTCTTCGACGCCGGGAACCCGGCCAACGACGAGACGCGGCGCTTTCGGTGGAACGGCCGCACGCTCGTCGGGCGACGCACGGAGGGGGCGGCTGGCGTCTTCATCTCGGAGTTCGACCTCGACACCGAGGGGCGCCTCACGGCGATCCGGACCCGTCGTGAGGGGGAGAGCGAGCTCCTCGCGGAGCAACGCTTCGAGCGCGACGCCTGCGGCAAGACGATGGTCTGGCGCTACGGCGAGAGCCGGATCGAGTACGGCTACGACGCGGCGGGTCGGCTCATCGAGGAGCGGCGCTTCCAGGGCGAGGATCTCCGCACGCTCGCGACCCACGAGTACGCGCCCTTCCACGTGCGCTCCCGGTACGCGCACGTCGGCGGGTCCGACGTGGAGATGCGCTGGGGCCGCGACGCGCGGGGCCGGCGGCGCGTTCGCGAGACCTGGGTGAATGGGGAGCTGAAGGCGCGCTCGAGCTTCGTCTCGGACGCGCAGGGGCGGGAGGTCGCGGAGCACCGCTGGGATGGGTCGGGGAAGCTCCTGTTGCGGACGCGTTGGGACGGCTCGAACCAGATCGAGGAGCGGGCCCGGCGCGGTGAGCGCCTTCTCTGGACGCGGCGCTTCGACTACGGCTGCTGGGAGGCGGCGCGGGCCGGCGCCGAGCGCGACGGGTCCCGGTGAAGGGTGTCGCACGCGGCGCCGGCTCGGCGCTCAGTTCTCGCAGAAGCCCCAGATGCAGAAGCCGTCGTCGTCGCGGGTGACGCACTCGAAGTTGTTGCCGTTCGAGGCGCAGGCGAGGTGGGTCGCGGCGCAGTTGCCGATCCCGAGGCAGTCCTCGTTCGTCGTCTCGCCGGGATCGGGGGCCGCGAGGTCCGTCGGCGAGGGGCGCGTGGTCACGGGCCGCGCCGCGATCGTGCCGCGCTCCAGCGTGCGCGCGGGCTCCGTGCCGGCGTCCGACACGTAGGTGGCGCGGCGGAAGCTCAGCTCGGACTCGGCCGAGCCGGCCGGAGCGGGCTCGCCGGCGCAGGCGACGCCGAGGGTCAGAACGATCAGGGCCATGAGGGGGCGAAGCATGTCTCTCTCTCCTTTTCGCTCGCTCGTCGAGCGTTCGGAGAGGCCTTGGACGCGCCCCCACCCAGGCTGACACGGTGATCGCGTTTTTCTCGCGGGCTCGGATCGGCGGGCGCCTTCGCCCCGCGCTCGGCCGGCGCGCCCTTCGCCGTCCGCTCGGGTCGTGACCCCTCGCGACGCGGCGCCCGAGCGAGGACCGCGCCCTTCAGCGCGCCGGCGCGAGCCAACGGCGCGCCGCGAGGCCGAAGCGCCAGGCCCAGGCGTCCTCGTCGTGCCCGCCGAGCGGGTCGACGACGACCTCGAGCTCCTCCTCGCCGTAGGCGAAGTCGCGCTCGAGCAGCTCGACCATCTCCGCGCCCCGGTGCGCGGCCAGGCGCTCGATCGTCTCGTTGTGGAAGCCCCCGTCCCGGCGCTCGCCCCAGTCGATCCACAGGCGCGGCCGGCGCGCCCGATCGGCGAGCAGCCCCTCGACCGGCGCGACCAGGGCGCTCCGCCGGAGCGACGCCGAGGAGGGCGGCAGGAAGGGCACGAGCGAGTCGAGGCCGACCCAGTAGGAGGGGCTCATGGAGATCGCCGCGCCGAAGCTCTCCGGGTGGCGCGTGGCGATCCAGAAGGCCGCGAGCCCGCCGTGCGACGAGCCCATGATCAGCGTGTCGTCGGCGCCGGGCCGCGTGCGGTAGTGGAGGTCGACGAAGGGCTTGATGCAGTCCGCGATCTCGGCGGCATGCGCCCCGAGCCCACCCCAGGCCCGGGTCGGCGCCCAGCTCGCGTGCGTGTACTCGCGCTCGCGCTCCAGCGGGTGGATCGCCACCACCAGCGTGGGCTCGACGGCGCCCTCGGCGAGGAGCGCGCTCAGGGTCTCGGCGACGCGCCAGGACTTCCCGGCGGCGCCGCCGGGGAAGAAGGTCGTGTCCCCGTCGAGGGCGTAGAGGACCCGGTAGCGCGCCCCGGACTCGCCGTAGTCGCGGGGCACGAAGACGTGCAGCTTCCGCGGCACGCCGCAGGCATCGAAGGCGTCGTAGGTGTGGAAGACGCCGGCGCCGTGGCCCTCGTCGTGGAACCAGGCGCGCTGGCCGCCCAGCGTGAAGGGGTGGGGCGCCGGGCTGCCCGGGCCCAGATCGGCCGTGGCCTCGGCGACCGGGTCGACGGTGGGGGCGCAGGCGGCGACGAGGTGCGCGGCGAGCGCGAGCGCGGCGAGGGTCGGGCCGCCCGGGAGGCGGCGAGGATGGTGACTCTCCACGGAGTGACGCATGCCGCGAATCTGGCACGGGGTGCCTTCTCCGACCACCTCGGTCGGGGCCTCCCCGGACGACCGTCGCCCAGCGAGCCCGCTTCGCGGCCCCTTCGACGGCGCGGGCCAGCGGAGAGGGTGCCGGCTCAGCGGGGCATGCGGAACGCGAAGAGGGCGACGACCGAGCGCGGCGCGGCCCGGTAGGTGTCCTCCTCCACGCGCGGCGCCTCCCGCGGCGGCAGGATGTCCTCGGGGCTCGGGCGCGCCGTGTCCATCGCGCGCCGCCAGCCGTCGAAGCCCTCGGGCAGCGCGGGCAGCTCGAACTCGAGCGGCTCGGTCCAGGCGTTCAGCGCGAAGTGCATGCGCAGGTCGCCGCTCAGGCTCGTCGCCCCGAGCGCCAGGCTGCGCGACTCCCAGCCGAAGTCGGGCTCGCCGAGGCGCACGCCGTGGAGCTCGATGTGCGCCTGCTCCTGCAGCTCCTCGCGCGTCAGGTTCAGGCCGGCGCGCACGTGGTCGCGGAGCCCCCGGATGCGGATCGCCTCGCGCACGAAGCGGCGGAGCCCCGCGAAGCGTTCGAGGAGCGTCCAGTCCATCCAGGAGAGCTCGTTGTCCTGGCAGTAGGCGTTGTTGTTTCCGCGCTGCGTCCGCCCGATCTCGTCGCCCATCCCGAGCATCGGCGTGCCGAGCGAGAGGAGCGTGATCGCGAGCAGGTTCTTCATCTGCCTCTCGCGGAGCGCCTCGATCGCCGGGTCGGCCGTCGGGCCCTCGACGCCGTGGTTGCAGCTCCGGTTGTCGTCGTCCCCGTCGCGGTTCTCCTCGCCGTTCGCCTCGTTGTGCTTGCGCTCGTAGCTGACGAGGTCGCGCAGCGTGAAGCCGTCGTGGCAGGTGACGAAGTTGATGCTCTGCTCCGGCTCGCGCGCGTCCACCTCTTCCTTCGCGAAGAGCTCGGGGCTGCCGAGGAGCCGATCGGCCAGCGCCGGCACCATCCCCGGGTCGCCGCGGACGAAGCTCCGCACGTCGTCGCGGAACTTCCCGTTCCACTCTTTCCAGAAGTCGCCGACGAAGCTGCCCACCTGGTAGAGGCCCGCCGCGTCCCAGGCCTCGGCGATGAGCTTGGTGCCCGCGAGCACCGGGTCCGTGTCGATGTCGAAGAGGATCGGCGAGTGGGCCTGCGGCCGCCCCTCGCGGTCGCGCGCGAAGATGGAGGCGAGGTCGAAGCGGAACCCGTCGACGTGCATCTCCTGGACCCAGTAGCGGAGGCTGTCGAGGACCAGGCGGCGCACGTGCGGATCGCTGCCGTCGAGCGTGTTCCCCGTGCCCGAGTAGTTCCGGTAGCGAGCGCGGTCGTCGGGATCGAGGTGGTAGTAGACGTCGTTGGCGAGGCCCTTGAAGCAGAAGGTGGGCCCGTGCTCGTCGCCCTCGGCCGTGTGGTTGTAGACGACGTCGAGGATCACCTCGAGGCCGGCCCGGTGGAGCGCCTTGACCATGTCGCGGAACTCGTCGAGGGCCGCGAGGCCGCCGCCGCGCGCGGAGTAGAAGCCGTGGGGCGCGAAGAAGGAGACGGGCGCGTAGCCCCAGTAGTTGGTCCGCCCGGTCGGCGCGTCCTCGGGGTCGAAGTGGAAGACCGGGAGGAGCTCGACGGCGGTGACGCCGAGGTCGAGGAGGTAGGGGATCTTCTCGACGAGGCCGGCGTAGGTGCCGCGGCGCTCGGGGGCGACGCCGGAGCTCGGGTGGCGCGTGAAGCCCTTCACGTGGGCCTCGTAGATGACCGTCTGCGCGTAGGGGCGGCGGAGCGGGCGGTCGCCCTCCCAGTCGTAGGCGCGGACGTCCGCGACGATGCTCTTCATGGCGGTCGCGTCGCGGCGGCCGGGGCCGATGCCGGCGGTGCGGCGGTGGCCTTCGGGGACGACGAGGGCGCGGCCGTAGGGGTCGAGGAGGACCTTGTCGCCGTCGAAGCGGAGGCCGCGTTCGGGGTCGAAGGGGCCGTGGGCGCGGTAGCCGTAGACCTGGCCGGGCTCGAGGCCCGGGACGAAGACGTGCCAGTAGTGGTGTGTGTGGTGGCGGCGCTGGTCGAGCTGGATGACCCGGGCGGGAGAGGGATCGTCGGCGCGATCGTAGAGGAGGAGCTCGACGCGATCGGCGCCGCGGCTGAAGACGGAGAAGGAGACGCCGCCCTCGCGCGGGCGGGCGCCGAGGGGGTGAGGGTGACCGGGCTCGACCGCTTCCACGGGGGAAGCCTACGCGCTCGGGTCGGGTGGGGGCGTGACGAAGCCAACGCCCCGCGTGACGGCAGCCGGGGGGTGGACGCCGAGATGGGGGCCGGCCACTGGCACTGCAATCGGCTATTCTCAGCGTATGAGGAAGAACCCGCCGCGGCCCGGCGTAGGCCATCCCGTGAACCGCGCCCTCCCCGGCCTCGTCGCCGCGCTGGCGCTCGGCTGCTTCACCGCCGAGCCCGCTCCCATGGACACCACCGTCGTCGTGGAGCACACGCAGACGCCCTCGCAGCCGCCGCCCCAGCAGCCGCAGCAGGTGGTGATCGAGCAGGCCGAGCCGCAGCCGCAGCAGGTCTTCGTCGACCCCGCGCCGGCGCCGCAGCAGCCCGTGGTGGTGCAGGCGCAGCCCCAGCCCCAACCGCAGCAGCCGCGGATCGTCCAGAACACCCCGACTGGCCCGCGCGTCATCCAGGCCAACACGGGCGGCGGCGCCCAGTGCACGAACACCTGCCGCTACGCCAACGACGGCGAGTGCGACGACGGACGCCCCGGCTCCCACACCAGCCTCTGCTCCTACGGCAGCGACTGCAACGACTGCGGCGTGGGCGGCGCCCCGATGACCGGCGGCGCCTGCATGAACACCTGCCGCTACGCCAACGACGGCGAGTGCGACGACGGACGCCCCGGCTCCCACACCAGCCTCTGCTCGGCCGGCTCGGACTGCGGCGATTGCGGCCCCGTGGGCGTGGCCTACCGCCGCCCGGGTCAGGGCGGCCAGTGCACGAACACCTGCCGCTACGCCAACGACGGCGAGTGCGACGACGGACGCCCCGGCTCCCACACCAGCCTCTGCGCCTACGGCAGCGACTGCAACGACTGCGGCGTCTGACGCGCTGACGTGCTGGCGCGCCCTACGGCGGGGGCACGAGGAGGGCCGCGCTGCGCTCGCGCGGGCGGCGCGTCGGATCCTCGTCGGGGACGTCGGGGGCGACGGTCACGACGACGCGGGTGATCGAGGGCCCCATCGCGGGCCCTTCGCCGACGCAGCGCCGCCCCTCGATGCGCAGAGCGCGCAGACGCTCCCGGTAGGCGGGGAGCGTCGCCGCGTGGTGGCGCCGCGCCGCGGGGCCCGCGCGGGCGACACGGCGGCGCCGGTGGTCGACCTGGCGGAGCACGGCATGCACCTGCGAGAGGGCGCGGTCGAGGCAGGCGGCCCGGTCGGCGCGGCGCTCCACGCGGGCGCGGTCGAGCTCGCGGACGAGCCGCCGGCTGATGGCGCGGGCGTCCTGCGCCACGGACTCGAGCTCGCTCCGGAGGGGGTCGCTGGAGGGCGGCGCGGAGGATGTGGTCGCGGTGGATGCGGAGGATGCGGTGGTCGGGCCCTGGGCCGCCGCCGGGACGGAGAGGGCCAAGATCCCGCACACGAGGAGGTGTCGGGGGAGGGGCATGAAGAGGCTCCGATCGCGGAGCGGGGCTCCGCATCGTGGGGCCGGGGGGCACGCCGTGGCCGCCCGGTCTGCTCTTCTCGTTGCGTTGCGATGCCGGCGCGTTCAACGCCGCGATCCGCCCGCGAGGGCGAGCGCTCCTCGCGCGGGCTGCTATGGCGTGGCCATGGCCCTACGGCTCGCGACCCACGACGGCCCCTTCCATGCCGATGACGTCCTCGCCTGCGCCCTGGTGCGCGTCTTCCGCGATCCGGAGGTCGAGGTCGTCCGCACGCGCGACCCGGAGCGCCTCGCTGAGGCCGACGTGGTCGTCGACGTGGGCGGCGAGCACGACCCGGCCGCCGGGCGCTTCGACCACCACCAGAAGAGCTACGAGGGCCCGCGGAGCTCGGCGGGCATGGTGCTCGATTGGCTCGAGGCCGAGGGCCACCTCCCGGCGGCGCTCGCCCAGCGGCTCCGCGAGGAGGTCGTGGACTACGTGGACGCCGTGGACAACGGGCGGCGGCGCCCGGAGGAGGGCGTCCCCTGCCTGAGCACCGTGCTCGGCACGTTGAACGAGCTCGCGGAGGGTGAGTTCGACCGCTGGTACTTGCGCGCGGTGGACCTGGCGAGCGACTACCTGCGCGCGTTCCGGGCCGGCGTGCGGCGCGCGGAGGAGGCGGCCGAGACCGTGCGGGCAGCCATGCGCGAGGCGGTGGCGGAGGAGCGGAACGTGCTCTTCTTCGACCGCTACGTGAAGTGGAAGCCGACCTACTTCGCCGAGGGGGGTCAGACGCACCCGACGCAGTACGCCCTCTTCCCCGGGCCGAAGGGGAAGGACTGGCGGGTCGTGACGATCCCGGTGGAGCTCGGGAGCCGCGAGGACAAGCGCAAGCTGCCGGAGAGCTGGGGAGGCCTCGAGGGGGCGGCGCTCGAGGAGGTCACGGGCGTGCCCGGGAGCGTCTTCTGCCACCGCAACCGCTTCATCGCGAGCTTCACCTCGCGTGAGGCGGCGCTGAAGGCCCTCGAGCGCTGGGACCGCCTCGCCGCGCCGACCCCGGACGCCTGAGGTCCCGCGCCCGTGCCCGCGCCGGCACGTCGGGTGAGCGACGAAGCCCCGAAGCGTCGGTCCACTCCGCCCCGCTGCCCGCGCCGGCTCGTCGGATGAGCGCCCTGCCCGCAGGCTCGGGGGTCTTCGCTCTACGCGCCCGCGTCGTCGTCGCCGTCCGAGTCGTCGCCGTCGCCCTCTTCGTCCTCGTCGTCGTCCGAGTCGGCCCGCTGCAGCTGGATGCCGAGCGTCGTGAAGAGGTTCACGTCGAGCCGCGCGAGCGCCTGCGGCGGGTCGCTGTCGAAGCGCATGCGCAGGCCGAAGCTGAGCGCGAGGCCGCTCTCGTGGCTGAGCGTGAGGGCCGCCTCCTCGGCGACCCGGTAGTCGGAGAACTCGTCGAAGCGCGGCTGCACGTAGACCGTGTTCGTGAACGAGAGCATCTCGTCGGCGCGCACGGTGAACGTGAAGTAGCTCGTCCAGCGGTGGTTCGTGGAGGCCTGCGGGTGCGGCTCGCCCTCGGGGATCGCGCTGTCCTGGAAGACCTCGCGCTCGAGCATGTAGCCCGTCGCCGCGTGGGCGGAGAAGACGTCCGGATCGTCGTGGAGCGTGAGGCGCGCGCCGGCGCCGCCGAGGGCGCGAACGCGGAGGAAGAGGAAGGAGTCGTACTGGGCCTGCGCGAAGACCTCGGAGGCGACGCGCTCGTGCCAGGCGGCGGTCCAGCGCATGTGGGCGAAGGCGCGGCTCAGGTAGGGTGACTTCGACGCCTCGGCGTAGCTGGCCGAGTAGTTGGTGAGGAAGTGGTGCTTGCCGCGGTTGACGCCGGTGAAGATGTTCGCGCTCGCCGAGAGGAAGTCGATGTTGCCGCGCATCCAAGTGAGCGCGCCGTCGAGGCGGAGGTAGGGGCCCTCGTCGGTCGCGCTGGCGCGAAGGCGCTCGGCGTTCACCTGCGCGCGGCCGGACGCGGGCGCGAGGAGGGCGAGGACGAGGGCGGCGAGAACGAGACGAGCCATCGCGCCCGATGGTAGGGGCGAGGGTGGGCTGAGCCGAAGTTCGCCGCGCCGGGAGGGGGTGGCTCCCCCGGTCCCGCGGGCACGGGCAAGGGCAGGGGGTTCGGTCCCGGTGGTAGGGTGCGGACCATGGGGTTGGCGACGCGGGTGCCGGACGAGTTCCTCTACTGGGAGAACCGGGACCGGCCGGTGGTGAAGGCGATCCGGGCGGCGTGGAAGGCCGCCCTCGGCTACGACCCGGCGCCCCCGGACGAGGTCGTGCGCACGCTCGCGTCCATGTACTACGACGCCGACCCGCTCGCGGAGGCCTTCGTCGACGAGGTCTGGCTGCCGCAGGGCATGGAGGCCGGGCGCGCGCTCCTCGACCAGGCCCTCGAAGGCGGCGTGGCCTCCATCGACGACCCGCCCGCCAGCCTCGCCCGGCTCTTCGAGGACATCGACGAGGACCCGCCCTGGGTCGACCGCGCCCTCGTCGACCTCGGCGCCAAGGTCTTCCGCCGGTACGGCACGGCCGTCTTCCGCTTCGCCGGCACCATCCCCCTCGCCGCCTACGCCGAGAGCTCGGTCGCCAAGCCCCTCGCGCTCACGGGCGCCTACGCGGGCGCCAGCACGCGCCACCGCTTCCTCGAGACGGCCTCCTTCTGGATCGACGTCTCCGAGCCGGGCGGCCTCGAGCGCGCCGGCGCCGGGCGGAAGGCCGCGCTCCGCGTGCGCCTCATGCACGTCTTCGTGCGCCGCCGCTTGATGGATCACCCGGAGTGGGACCTCGACGGATGGGGCGTGCCGATCAGCCAGGGCGACGCGCTGCTCACGCTCATGGGCGGGAGCGTGGCGCCGGGCCTCGCCATGAAGGCCATGGGCTACCGGCCGACGCGCCGCGAGATCGAGGCGATGATGCACTTCTGGCGCTACGTCGGGCACCTGCTCGGGGTGCGCCCGCGCTGGTACCCGGCGAGCGTGAAGGAGGCGCTCCAGCTCGCCTTCGTCGCGCTCGTGAAGGGCGCGGACACGGCCGGCGAGGACGGAAAGCGGCTCTGCCAGTCCTACGCGGACGCCTTCGCGCCGGACGAGGACGCCGCCCTGCCCGACCGGCTCCGCGCCGCGCTCGAGCACCGCGTGCACCTCGGCTACACGCGCTTCTTCCTGCCGCCCTGGCTGCACGCGAAGTTCGAGCTCCCGCCGGCCGGCCCCTGGGCCCTGGCGCCGCTCGCGCGCTTCCCCTTCCTCTTCACGGCCGAGACCCTGCGCCGGCGCCTGCCCGCCCTCGACGCCGTCGCCGACCGGGTCGCCCGCGCCGAGCGCCGCCGCTGGCTCGAGCGGCACTTGGGCGACGAGCGCGCGGCCTTCCGCCCGGTGACCCGCTTCACGCGTTAGCGACCGACCTCGGGCCGGTCGCTCGAGCGGAACCCGGAGGATCCCGCGGCGGGGAGAACGGTCGGGCTCGGCCGGGGGGCGATCTGCTCTCCGCGTTCCGCTTTCCGCCGCTGGCGCTCGGCTTCGCGGCCGTGGCCGCTTCGCGGAGCGAGCGGGTCGTTTCGTCGACGACGCAGACGTGATCGAGAGCCGTGCCTTGGCGCCGGCTCCCCCGAAAAGAAGCGAGCCCCGAGGTCCAGGACCCCGGGGCTCGCCTCACGGGTCGGGCGTCATGCCCGACCGCTGCACGGAACGCTCAGTAGCGACCGCCACCGCCACCGCGGCGCTTGTCCTGCGCCTCGCTGACGCGGAGGCTGCGGCCGTCGAGGCTCGCGCCGTCCATCTGGGAGATGGCGTCGCGGGCCTCGTCGGCGCTGCCCATGGTCACGAAGCCGAAGCCCCGGCTGCGGCCGGTGTCGCGGTCCGTGATGATCTTGGCCTCGATGACGTCACCGAAGGGCTCGAAGGCCTGCGCGAGGCCCTGGTCCGAGGTGTTCCAGCTGATGCCGCCAACGAAAAGCTTGTTGCTCATGGTTCTCTTCACTCTCTGTGGGGACGCCGGGGCGCCCCCTTCGCGTGGAGACGCCGGAGCGCCCCCTTCTCGTGAGCCGCGGACTCTGCCGCGCCTCTTCTACACCCTCGACCACCGCGGCCGGGGGCTGAGAGGGCCGAAGCCCTCGTCATCTGTGTGGTGCCGCGCGCTTCGCGCCGCTTCGTTCGGGTCTCGCCTCTTTCGCTCGCTGGCCGCCTGCTCGAACCGTGTTTTCTCTCTCACGGTGCGGGGTCGGCAACGTGTCTGGGCGGGGCCCAGCACCCGCGCTCGGCGGGTGAAGTGCAGCTAAGCTAGCACGGCTTCTCCGGCGCGCGAGCCGAAGGGCGAAGAAAGATCGCCCGGGCCGTCCTCCGGGCCGCTTCCGACCCGCGCCGGCTCCGGCGGGAGCGCCCGCGCGAGCGCCACGATGCCGCGGGCGTGGAGCGCGGCCCCGCCGATCACGGCGACGTGGAAGAGCTCGTGCGGGCCGATCACGCCGGCGACGGGCGTCGGCCAGGCGGCGAGCTCGACCAGCGCGCCCGCCGTGTAGACGAGGCCGCCCTGCAGCACCGGCCGCGCGAGCGCCCGCCCGTGGAGCCGCCGCAGCCGCGCGAAGGCGACCATCCCCATCCAGCCGAGCAGGAGGTAGAGGCCGAGGCCGAGCGCGAAGGGGATGCTCTCGAAGAAGACCGTCTTCAGCACCAGCCCGGTGATCGCGAGGGTCCAGACGAGCGCCGTCATGCCCCAGCGCCAGAAGCCGCGGAAGGCGATCACGTGGATGGCCGTGATGGTGCCGGCGATCATCGTCCAGATGGCCGCGTGATCGAGGCGCTGGAGCACGTCCCGCGCGACCGTGCCCCGGTCGATCAGGTGGTAGGTGCCGCTGAGGGCGAAGAGCGTCACGGCGCCGAAGAGGAAGACGCCGAGGCCCGCGCGCGCCCGGCCTCCGCGGACGGCGCGCAGCAGCCAGGGGGCCATGAGGAAGGCCGCGCCCGCCGCGAGCAGGTGCGTCCAGGAGGCGACCGGGTCGCAGAAGCCCGGACAGGGGATCGGGTGGGCGGGGTGCATGGGACCCCCAGCATGACCGAGCGCGGCGGCGCACGCGTCCGGGGCCGGTCATGGTCGCGTCATCGTTCTGCGGGCGCCGTGTCACGGCTCGACCACCGGCCGCCCGCAGGCGGGGTATACTCGCGGGCGGATGGGCGACGAAGAGGTCGAGGACACCTCGCTGAAGGCCACCGTCGCCGCGACGCTGGCGGCGGTCGGCCTCTCGAGCGACGCCGACCCCCATCACCGGCTCGGCAGCACGCGCGCCGTCGCCCAGAGCCAGCTCGAGTCGATGCTCGACGCGCTCCGGCCCCTCCCCGTCTCGCGCGCGGACCAAGGCGAGGCCGAGGAGGCCCCGGAGACGGTGGGCGACCTGGTCGTGCGCGGGCGCCTCGGCGAGGGCGGCATGGGCATCGTCGAGCTCGCCTACCAGCGCACGCTCGATCGGGAGGTCGCCCTCAAGCGCCTCCGCACCTCCCCGGCCCCCGGCTCGGCGCCGCAGCTCTACGGGCTCCTCGACGAGGCGCGCGTCAGCGGCCGCCTCGAGCACCCGAACATCGTCCCGGTGCACGCCATCGGCCGCGACGAGGCGCTCGGCCCCATCGTGCTCTTCAAGCGCGTGCAGGGCGAGACCTGGGCCGAGGCGCTGAAGAAGGACGCCGCGCGCCTCCCGCACGACGCGCCGACCCTCGAGCGCCACCTCCGCGTGCTCCTCCAGGTCGGCCACGCGCTCCGCTACGCCCACAGCCGCGGCGTCCTCCACCGCGACGTGAAGCCGGAGAACGTGATGCTCGGCGCCTTCGGCGAGGTCTACCTGCTCGACTGGGGCCTCGCCTTCCCCCTCGACGGATCGCGGCCCGGCGTCGCCGCCGTCGCCGGCACGGCCACGCACATGGCGCCGGAGATGGCGCGCGGCGATCTCGCGGCGCTCTCCCCCGCGACCGACGTCTTCCTCCTCGGCGCGACGCTCCACGAGCTCCTCACGGGCGAGCCGCGGCACCGGGGCGAGGGGCTCGCCGCCACGCTCCTGGCGGCGATGGTCGCCGAGCCCGCCGAGTACGCGCCGGCCGTCCCCCCGGAGCTCGGCGCCATCGCGAACCGCGCCTGCGCCGCCGACCCGGCGCACCGCTTCGAGGACGTCGAGGCCTTCCAGCAGGCCATCGAGGACTACCTCGACCAGCGCGAGGCGCGCCTGCTCGTCGAGTCCGCGCGGGAGCTCGTCGCGCCCATCGACGCCGAGGACGCGATCGGGCGGAGCACGGAGCACGCGGTGCGCGATCAGGCCGAGACGCTTCGCCGCTTCCAGGAGGCCCGCTTCGCGCTCGACCAGGCGCTCCGGCTCCGGCCGAGCTTCGCCCTCGCGCGGCGCGAGCGGCGGCGGACGCTGCTCCTGATGCTCCGCTGGGCCCTCGCCCGGGAGGACGTCGGTCAGGCGCTCGCGGCCGTGGAGGAGCTCGACGAGCCGCCGCCGCCGGACCTGCGGACCCTCCTCGAGGCGCTCCGCTCGGCGCAGCGCGAGAAGCGCGCGCGGATGAAGGCGCTCGAGCGGGACGTCGACCTCTCGGTGGCTCAGCCCGAGCGCCTCCGCGCCATGCTCGCGGCGCTCCTCGGGCTGACCGCGGCGCACGTCATCGGCTGGCTGCGTCATCCGGGCGCGGGGCTCGACCTCCCGCCCGTCGCCGTGCTCCAGGAGGGGGCCCTGGTCGCCGGCGCCATCCTCGCGGCGCTCTTCGTCGCGCGCCGCCGGCTCACGAGCACGGCGCTCAACCGGCAGTTCCTCCGCGGCGCCGCGGCCGTCGCGCTCGGCATGCTCGCCAACCGCGCCATCGGCGTCCTCGCCGGCTCGAGCGCGCCGGTGATCTTCACGGCGGAGCTGGTGCTCATCGCGGGGCTCTTCATCGCCGTCCAGACGCCGGTCCGGCCCCTGCCCTTCGTCGGGCTCGCCGGCCTCGCCACGGCGCTCCTCGGCGGGTGGAAGCCATCGCTCGCGCGCGCGCTCTACATGGGCTTCACGGAGCTCACGGTGCTCGGCCTCGCCGTCGGCCTGGTCCTCGAGGGGCGGCAGACGGCGCCGGAGGGCGGAGCCGAGGCAGACGCCGGTGACGATGCGGACGCCGACGCGGACGCCGACGATCCGCGCGCCCGCGATCAGAGCGCGTAGGTGCTCTCGAGGTAGGCGTCGATGGCGCGCGACTCGAGGAGGGTCGTGCCCGTGTTCGGGTCTTCGAGGTAGGGGACCTGGAGGCGCCCGGCGCGGCGCTCGAGCTCGCGGCGGCTCGGCGTGGAGGGCTCGGGGGCCCAGCGGAGCGGGCGGCGGAGCTGGAGCGGGACGTTGTCGACCCAGCGGCCGCGGCCGACGTTGTGGAGCACGTAGGGGAGCTCGAGCTCGCAGAGGCGCTCGCGGACGAGGCGGCAGAAGGGGCTCTCCTCGAAGGACCAGAGGTGGAGCGGCTCGTCGGGGCGCTTGGAGGCGCGGGCGCGGAAGCCGGCGGGGCGCGCGGCGGAGGCGAGGGCGGAGCTGAGGGTGTCGAGGGGCGTGCGCCGGAAGAGGGGGACGGGGCGGCGGCCGTAGGTGGCGTAGAGGTGCGCGAGGATGGCGTCCGACTCGTAGAGGGAGAGGTCCTCGTTCGGGTCCTCGAGGTAGGGGAACTGGGCCTTGCCGCCCCGCTCGAGGACCTCCTGCCGGTAGAACTGGCCGCCCTTCGGGCAGGGGAGGATCAGCGCTTCGAGGTCGAGCTCCGTCAGCGCGTCGCGGACGCGGCGACAGAAGGGGCAGCCCTCGAACTCGTAGAGGCGGAGGTGCTCGGCCGGCCGCCGCGCCGGCGCCTCGGTCATCACCCCGGTGCCGAGCCGGGCGAAGGAGGCAGCGAAGGACGAGGCCACATCGAGCGCGTACATGCCCCGAGAGGATACAAGAAGAAGACCCCTGCCCGTGCCCGTGCCCCTGCCCGTGCCCGTCCGGATCACGGGCCCCGCGCGCAGCACACACGCTTCGAAGCACACCCGTGCCCGTGCCCCTGCCCGTTCGGATCACGGGCCCCGCGCGCAGCACACCCGCTTCGAAGCACGCCCCTGCCCCAGCTCGGTCACGCGCCAGACGCTCCGCCACACGTGGCTCCAACGCGCCAGACCTCCCGACGATCACGAACGGGTCTTGGCCCGAGCGGGCACGGGCAGGGGCACGGGCATGGGCACGGGGAGCCTTCGGCGCCCTGGCGCCTCGGCTCGGCGCCTCGGCTCAGCGGCCCATCAGGAAGTACGCCGCCGCGCCCGCGCCGGCGAGCAGCAGCACCACCAGCGCGATCACCACGCCGGCCCCGCCGCCCTTCTTCTCCACGGGCGCCGGCGTCGCCTCGGCCGGGGCCGGCGGCGCCCCCAGCGGCCCGCTCGTCGGCGGCACGCTCGCGGGCGCCTTCGGCGCGGGCTTCGGGGGCGGGGGCGCGGCCTCGGCGGGCTTCGCCGGCTCCGCCTCCACGGCGATCTCTTCCTCGAGCTCCCCGGCCAGCCCCTCGAGCCCGGACTCGCGCCACCCGGGCTCCGAGTCCTTCACCTGCCCGGCCGCCGCGTCCAGCGCCGAGGCCACGTCCTCGTCGTCGCTGAACCAATCCTGCGGGTTCTCGAAGAGCCCCGCGTCCAGCGGCTGCGCCCCCTCGGCGGTCGTCTCGGGCTGCATCACCTGCCCGCCCGCCTTCGTGAGCGCGTCCTCCATGTCGTCGAGCGACGTGAAGCGGAGCAGCTCCTCCTGGATGAGCTTGTCGATGATCGACTGGCTCGTGCTCCCCTCGGGCTTCTCCTGCGAGAGCGCCAGCTTCACCAGCGTCGCCACGTCCCGATGCGTGACCTTGAGCTGGTTCCCGAAGAGGTAGCCCGCCAGCGCGTCGCCGAAGTCCGCCGCCGTCGGGTAGCGCTCCTTCGGGTCGCGCGTGAGCGCCTTCATCAGCACGCCCTCGAACTCCGCGTCCACCTCCGGGTTCAGCCGCTGCAGGCTCGGCACCTCGGCCTGCTGCACCAGCTTCACCGTCTGGTAGTCGGTCTCACCGAGGAAGAGCCGCCGCCCCGAGAGCATCTCCCAGAGCACGATCCCGAGCGCGAAGATGTCCGCCCGCTCGTCGACCGGCTCCCCGAGCGCGGCCTCCGGCGAGAGGTAGCTGAACTTGCCCTTCACGACGCCCGGGTCGGTCTTCTCGAGCTGCGTCGTCGCCTTCGCGAGGCCGAAGTCCGTGACCTTCACCTCGCCACGCTTCGACAGGAGGATGTTCGGCGGCGAGACGTCCCGGTGGACGATGTCCAGCTCGCTCCCGTCGTCGTCGAGGAGGTCGTGCGCGTAGGAGAGGCCGCGGGCCGCCTCCATGCAGATGAAGATCGCCTCCTTGAGCGGGAAGGGGCGCCCCTGCTTGCGGAGCACCTCGATGATCTTCTTCAGATTGCAGCCATCGACGTACTCCATGACGATGAAGTACGTCCCGTCGGCGGCGCCGATATCGAAGACGGAGACGACGTTCGCGTGGTTGAGGCGGGCTCCGAGCCGCGCCTCGTCCAGGAACATCCCCATGAAGTTCTCGTTCTGCGCGAGGTGCGGGAGCACTCGCTTGATCGCCACGCGCTTCTTGAAGCCCTGGACGCTCACCGCTTCGCCGATGAACACCTCGGCCATGCCGCCCGCTTCGAGGCGCTTCGTGACGCGGTATCGCTGTTCTGACATCGTCTCCAGGGCGGACGCACGGGGGGTGCGACCGGCCCGAGGATTGTCTTCCCGGGGTCGGAGCACGTCAAGGAAAGGCGGGCCCGCAAGGGATCGCGACCATTGACACTTTTCGTCCCCGACGCTTTCCTGACGCCCGTGTCCGCCGTCCGCATCGCTCCGTCGATCCTCTCGGCGGATTTCGGCCGCCTCGCCGAAGAGATCCACGCCATCGAGGAGGCCGGCGCCGACTGGATCCACGTCGACGTGATGGACGGTCGCTTCGTGCCGAACATCACGATCGGGCCCCCGATCGTGAAGGCGCTGAAGAAGGTCGCGACGAAGCCCCTCGACTGCCACTTGATGGTCGTCGAGCCCGAGCGCTACGTGGACGCCTTCGCCGACGCCGGCGCCGACGTGATCACCGTGCACCTCGAGGCCTCCACGCACCTGCAGCGCACGCTCCAGCAGATCCGCGACCGGGGCTGCAAGGCCGGCGTCTCGCTGAACCCGCACACGCCCGAGGACGGGCTCCGCTACGTGCTGCCCTACCTGGACCTGGTGCTCGTGATGAGCGTGAACCCGGGCTTCGGCGGTCAGGCCTTCCTCCCGGACGTGCTCCCGAAGATCGCCGGCCTCCGGCGCATGCGCGACGCGGGCGGCTTCGACTTCGAGATCGAGGTCGACGGGGGCGTAGCGCCGGGCACGGCGCGGCAGGTGGCCGAGGCCGGCGCGACCATGCTCGTCGCCGGGAGCGCGGTCTTCGGCGCGGCGAAGGATGCGCCCGAGGGCGAGCCGGCCCCGGAGAGCTACGCGCGGGCCATCCGCGCCATCCGCGAGGACGCCGCCCGGGGGGGCGAGGCGGCGCCCAGCGAGGCCCGCGCGTGAGCCGGGTCGAGGCAGCGGCCCGGAACGCGACCCGTTTCGCGGCGCCCGAGGGCGCCGGAGCAGCAAAGGGAGAGGCGTGAGCGACAACCCCGGCCTGACCACGATCTTCGTCGACAAGAAGGCCACCAAGCGCCGCCTGAAGAAGGCGAAGCTGCGCGTCGAGGAGGGCCCGGACGCGGGCAAGGAGCTCGTGATGGATCGCGAGCGCGTGACCCTCGGGCGCTCGGTGATCTGCGACCTGGTCCTCGCGGACAAGGCCGTGAGCGGCACGCACGCGGAGGTCATCGCGACCGAGCGCGGCTTCCTGCTCAAGGACCTCGAGTCGACCAACGGCACGCGCGTCGGCGACCTCCGGATCCGCGAGGTCTGGATCAAGCCGGGCACGGTCATCGCGATCGGCCAGACGCGCATCCGCTTCCAGCCCGAGCAGGGCGAGGTGGAGATCGAGCTCAGCGGCGAGGACCGCTTCTTCGACCTCGTCGGCAAGAGCGTGCGCATGCGCGAGATCTTCGCCGTGCTCGAGAAGGTCGCGGCGGCGGACCTGACCGTGCTCATCCGCGGCGAGACCGGCACGGGCAAGGAGCTCGTCGCGCGGGCCATCCACCAGGCCTCGCCGCGGGCCGAGCACCCGCTGGTGGTGCAGGACTGCTCGGCGATCCCCAAGGACCTGATCGAGTCGACGCTCTTCGGGCACGAGCGGGGCGCCTTCACGGGCGCGACCGATCGGCACAAGGGGAGCTTCGAGCAGGCCGAGGCGGGGACCATCTTCCTCGACGAGATCGGCGAGCTCGACCTGGCGCTCCAGCCGAAGCTCCTCCGCGTGCTCGAGAACCGCGAGGTGAAGCGGGTCGGCGGCGACAAGGTGATCCCCGTGCACTGCCGGGTGGTCGCGGCGACGAACCGGGACCTCCGGCAGATGGTCAACGAGGGGACCTTCCGCGAGGACCTCTACTACCGGCTCAGCGTGGTGCAGGTGGAGCTGCCGGCTCTCCGCGAGCGGCCCGAGGACGTGCCGCTCCTCGTCGACTCCTTCCTCGCCGACTTCGCGCGGCGCCTCTTCCCCGACGAGCCGGACAAGCAGTTCAGCGTGACGCCCGAGGCCATGACGCGGCTCAAGGGCTACCCCTGGCCCGGCAACGTGCGCGAGCTGAAGAACACCATCGAGCGCGCCGCGGCGATGTCCGACGGGATGGAGCTCGGCGTGCGCGACCTGATGCCGAGCTCGCAGAAGACGCCGGCGCAGCCGCTCCCGGGGGGCACGGCCGAGCAGTTCGTGGAGGAGGACGTGCCCTTCAAGGAGGCCAAGCAGAAGGTGCTGGACACCTTCGAGGCCGCCTACCTGAAGGCGCTCCTCGACAAGCACGGCGGCAACATCACGCGGAGCGCGCAGGCGGCGGGGCTGACCCGCTACCACCTCCGCGAGCTGGCCAAGCGCTACGGCGTCCGCGACAGCGGCGGCGGCAGCTCGTCGTGAAGGGGATCGACCAGAAGGGGCGGAGCTCGGCGCCGGCGCCGCGGGTGCTGGTGGTGGGCGCCGGGGCCGTGGGGCAGGTCTACGCGCTGCACATGCAGCGGGGCGGCGCGAAGGTCGACGTCTTCGTGAAGCCGAAGTACGCGGCCGAGGCGAAGGGCGGCTACCGGCTGTACCGAATGTGCGGCAAGAAGAAGCGCGAGCAGCACATCTTCGAGCCGGAGGCGGTGCTCTGCGATCCGGCCGAGGTGGCCGCGAAGAGCTACGAGCAGATCTGGATCTGCGTGAGCACGACGGCGCTCGAGGCCGGGCTCGCGGAGGGCGGGACGATCGCGGCCGTGCTGGCGAACGCCGGCGAGGCGACGGTGGTGCCGCTCCAGCCGGGGCTGCACGTGCCGGAGCGGCTCGCGGAGCACGTGCCGCCGCATCAGATGGTCGACGGCGGCATCGCGATGGTGGCCTACCAGGCGCCGCTCGTGGAGGGCGAGGTCGAGGAGCCGGGGGTCGCCTACTTCCTGCCGAGCCCCTCGCCCTTCAGCGGGCCGGACGCGGCGGGCGTGGTGAAGCTCCTGACGGCGGGCGGCTGCCCGGCGGAGGGGCACGCGAACACGCGGGCGCTGATGGCGTACGGGTCGGCGACGCTGATGCCGACGATGACGGCGCTCGAGGGGGCCGGCTGGAAGCTCGCGGGCATGCGCAAGGGGCCCTGGGCGAAGCGGGCGGCGCGGGCGTCGGCGGAGGCGCGCGAGGTGACCGAGGCGCAGGTGGGCGAGGCGCCGCCGTGGGCGCTCTCGCTGATCACCGGGCCGACCATGAAGCTGGCGACCTGGGTGGCGCCGGTGGCCGCGCCCTTCGAGCTCGAGGTCTACCTCCGCTACCACTTCACGAAGGTGCGCGAGCAGACGAAGCGGCTGATGGCGCAGTACATCGCCGACGCGGAGCGCCTCGACCTGCCCCACGAGGCGCTGAGCGAGCTGAGCGACGCGGTCTTCGGCGCGTCCGACTGACGCCGGCCGCGGAGGCGGGATTCGGGGAATCCCGCGGGGGTTCGCGCCCCTCCCGCTCCTGGACACGGCCGCCCATCGTGCACGCCGACGCCGACGCCGACGTGAACGTGCACGAGGACGGTGCGCGAGTGCCGGGCGGATGGTCCGCGGTCCCCGGCGGGCTTCCTCGTTCCGCCACGCGCCGAGCGACTCAGCGCCCCAGCGGGAGGCGCTGCTCGTGCTCGCGGAGGGCGGGCATGTGCTCGTGGGGGAGCACGCGGCCGGTGGGGCGGAAGCCGGCGCGGTGGTAGAGGGCGCTGGCCCCGGCGTTGCCCTCCGTGACCCAGAGCTCGACGGAGGCGCGGCCCCTCTCGCGGGCCCAGCGAACGACGGCGTCGACGAGCGCGGCGCCGAAGCCGAGGCCGCGGGCCTCGGGGGCCACCCAGAGGGCGTTGAGCGCGACGGCGTCGCGGTCGGGGGCGTCGACCCCGACGACCAGACCGACCACCGCGCCCGCGCGCTCGGCGAAGAAGCCCGCCGTCTCCGAGCCGGCGGCGTTGGACGCGACGCGCTTCTCCCAGACGGCGTCCTCGAAGGCGGCCTCCTCGGCGAAGGGGCGCCCGAAGAACGCCGGGCTGTCCCGGAGCGCGGCGAGCCGGACGCGCTTCAGCGTGGCGGCCTCGCTCGCGCGCATGGGTCGGACGTCGGGCATGCGCGGCAGGGTGGGCCTGCGCGGCGCGATGTCGAGGGGAGCAGCGGAGACCGCTTCGAACGGGGCCGGATCGGCGTGAGGGCTGCGTAGGTGGTGGGAGCGTCGACGGAACGAAGAAGCCCGCCGGGGTGGGCGGGCTTCTTCGTCGTCTCGCGTTCGCTCAGATGAGCGGGGAGGAGCAGTCCTCGACGTTGCGCGAGTTGAAGGTGATGGACCACTCGAAGATGTAGCCGTTGTCCGCGCCCCAGAGGTCGGTGACGGAGAGGGTCCAGGTGCCGTTCATGGGCGTGCCGACGAGGTTCGTCCACGGGTCCGAGGTGCCGTAGTCGCCGGGCGGGAGGGAGTCGGCGGTCCCGCCGGAGCAGTCGGGGACGCTGTCGACGGCGCCGCCGGCGTTCGCGTAGTCGAACATCGCGTCGCGGGTCGCGGTGGGCGTCCAGCAGTAGGTCGCGCCCGTGCCGGGCTCGGGGCTGCTCGCGCTGTCGCAGTCGTCGGCCTCGCCGAGGTAGAGCTCGCCGCCCTCGCGCCCGAGGAAGGCCTGCAGCCGCACGAACTGGCCGTTCGGCGCCTCGAGGCGCATCTCGAGGTCGCGCACCCAGGAGTGCTCCATCGTCACGCAGACCGAGACGATGTCGCTGGGATCGGCGAAGACCGCGTCGGCGCTGAAGCCGATGAAGTCGAGGCTGGAGCGGTAGGACTCGCGGCACTCCTGCGTGGTGCCGCCGAAGATCGGGTCCTCGCCCAGGTTGAAGCAGCTCTGCGCCGCGGAGCAGTCCGCGTCGCTGGTGCAGGTGCCGCTGCCGACGCCGTCCGGGAGCGCCAGCGGCGCGCCGAGCATGGTGTCGACGCTGCCGCAGACCGGGCAGGAGCCGACGCCGGAGCAGGTCTCGTCGGAGCAGTCCCAGCGGCCGTCGCAGTCGTTGTCGACGCCGTCGGAGCAGGTCTCGGGCGTGTTCTCCTCGGTCGGCGTGCACGGGCCCGTGTCGGGGCGGGACACCAGGCCGCCGTCGCTCATCGTCGACGTGCCGCCGTCCTCTCCGGTTCCGCGGGTCGGGCGACGATCGTCCGAGCCACACGCGGGCAGGAGCCCCACCATCACCACCATCATCACCAGCTGCTTCACGACGCGACCTCTCCACTCGAAGGCTCGAGACGACCTCGGGGACCCCCCACGCGGTACGCACGAGCCAAGCTATCGGCGCGGAGAGTACGGCATTCACGCGCGAAGTGCTCGCCGGAGCGTCGGGGGCGTCGCGCGTGGGCGCAGGAGGCGGGGCGCGCCGGCGGCTGGATGCGGCCCCGCTCGCCAGGCCGGGTCTCTTCGGGGCCTCCGAGCACGGGTGATCCCTCCCTTTGGTCGGGATGCTCTCCGCTCTCCGCTCTCCGTGCTGTCGCAGGCGTCGGCGGTCCATGCCGCGTTCGCGGAGAGGCCGGCCAGGTGATGCCCACGCGCTCTCGACGCGCGACGGCCCCTTCCTCTCCGGGAGAGGAAGGGGCCGTCTCGCGTTGTCAGTGCCCCGTTCGTGGACCGGGTCCTCTTCAGGCCGGCAGGGGCAGGGGGTCGGGGCGTCGGCTCACATGCCGCCGCCGTCGGTGGGCGGCTGCAGGATGGCGCGGACGGCCTCGAACTCGAAGGCGGCGGACCAGCCGTCCTCGAAGCGCATGTCCATCACGCAGTCCCGGCCCTCGACGCGCGTCCCGTCGCCGTCGATGCACGCCGTGATCACCGGCTGGCAGCCGTCGGGGCCGGTGCGGTCCACCTGGAAGCGCTCGAGGCCGTCGCCGTCGAGGTCGACGTCCGGCTGGGCGCCGCGGAGCGGGAGGAGGAAGCCGCGCGGCGTGCCCCCGACGAGCACGTCCGCGAGGTTCGTGCCGGTGGTCGAGCCGTCGCAGGGGGGCGCGGGCTCGCCGCCGAACATGTCGATGAGGTTCGGCAGGAAGGAGATGGTCGACGCGGGCACGGCGCCGCAGAGCAGGCCGTCGTCGATGCCGTCGAGCTCGCCGCCGGACGCGGTGGTCGTGCCGTTGATCTGGCCCTGCTTGAGCTCGATCGGGAGGAAGCCGATGGGGAGCTCGATGTCCTCCGGGCCGCCGGTCAGCGCCCGCGACATGACCTCGCTCTCGAAGCTCGCGAGCGGGCGGCCCATGGCGTCGAGACCCATGGGGTCGGGGCGGAACTCGCCCGAGCCCGTGAGGTTGTTGCTCGGGTCGTCGTCCGCGTCCTGACCCGGGAGCCAGGCGATGGAGAAGGAGTCGTCGTTGGCGCCGGAGACGTCGTCGAGCCCCAGGAAGTGGAGCAGGAGGATCAGGTCGCCGTCCTCGATGGCCGAGCCGAGGAACATGTCGTTGGCGAGCGCGACGAGCGGGCCGAGGGCGATGGCGAAGCGGTTGTCGGGGGCGCCGTCGCCGCTGAAGTCGCAGCCCACGGTGCGGCCGCCGATGAGGAGCGAGCTGAGCACCATGGAGATCTCCTCCTGGCACTCGGCGCCGCAGCCGTCGAAGACGTCGGTGTTGCCGTCGTCGCAGGTCTCGCCCTCGTCGAGGTCGCCGTCGCCGCACATCAGGATCGAGAGACAGTCGTCGGCGCAGCCGGGCGTGCCGTCGCAGACCTCGCCGACCTGCGTGTCGCGGATGCCGTTGCCGCAGGTCTCGTCGGACTGGCAGTCGGAGCGGCAGCCGTCGCCGGAGCGGTTGTTGCCGTCGTCGCAGACCTCGCCCTCGTCGACCGTGCCGTCGCCGCAGAAGGCCTCGCGGGTGCACTCGGCGGAGCAGCCGTCGCCGTCCTCCGTGTTGCCGTCGTCGCAGGACTCGCCGGCCTCGAGGCGGCCGTTGCCGCACTCGGACTCGACCGTGCACTCGGCGGAGCAGCCGTCGCCGTCCTCCATGTTGCCGTCGTCGCAGTCCTCGCCGGGATCGGTCGTGCCGTCCCCGCAGAAGGGATCCTCGCCGCCGCCTGCGTCGTCGTCGCCGACGGAGCCGTCGTCGCCGCCGACCGCGCCGTCGGGTCGGCTCGCGTCGAACGTGATGCCTGCGTCGTCATCGACGGTGGAGCTCTTGGAGCAACCGCCGAGGGCGACGACCAGCCCACAGAAGAGAGAGGTGGAAACCAAGAAAGAACGCGCCATGCAAAGACCTCCGAAGCGGCCGCAGCCTAACGAAGGCCGGGCGCGCCGGAAAGGCGTGCGCTCACAACTGGTTCGCGCTTTTCGAGGGCTCGCGCGGCGAGGGCGGAAAGATCCGCTGGGTACGTGTCGGAGGGCGCCGAGCAGGCCCGTTTCACCGGCTCCTGCTCCCGTGTCGTCGCTCCGCTTCGTCCCGGGTTTTCGGTGACCCCGGCGGGGGGCCGCGGTAGATCAGGCGCATGAGCGACGCGCTGCCCGTCTACTGGACCCCTGGCTTCACCGACGTCTTCATCGACGCGCTCTCGAAGGACCCGGCCTTTCAGAAGGCGTCGCGGAGCCTCGAGCAGACGATCGTGCTCCGCTGCCTGGACACGCCGCGCGGGACGGACGTGCTCGTCGCCTACCAGATCGATCGCGGCCGCGTGAGCTGCGCGGAGTTCGCCGAGGAGCCCGCGCCCTCGTCGCTCCGCGACCGGCCCTTCGACAAGGCGACGACGCTCGGCCGGAGCACGGCGCCCTTCGACTTCTGGGTGAAGCTCGACAAGGGCGAGGTCGGCGTGATCGACGTGATCACGTCGCCGGACTACCAGCTCGAGGGGTCGAAGCTGAAGATCCTCCGGTACATCAAGGCGTTCACGCGTATGGGCGATGTCGCGAAGGAGCTGCCCAAGCGCTACGCCTGAAGGGGGTCCGCGGAGCGACCCCTTCAGGCGTAGCGCCCCGTGCCCCTGCCCCTGCCCGTGCCCGCAGGTCACCCAGTTCGTCGAGCTGTCCGAGCACGTTCGGCCTCGTACGCCCCGTGCCCCTGCCCGTGCCCCTGCCCCTGCCCGCAGGTCACCAAGCTCGTCGAGTTGTCCGAGTGCGGCACGTCCGCCTGCTGCTCGTCTACCCCAGTCGCTCGTCTGCCTGCTGCTCGCCGCCTACTGCTCGTCCACCCCAGTCGCTCTTCCGCCACGGGGGGAGGGGACGGGGCCCGCGGGACCCCGCTCCGGCTCACACTCGGCTGGCGCCGAGCGTTCCGCCTGCGCTCCGAAGCTCGCCCAGGACGTCGGCTGAAGCCGCCGCCCTGGACGACTTCTATGGTCCCGCGGGCCCCGTCC
>PABA01000063.1 GCA_002699025.1 Sandaracinus sp.
CCCCGGCGTCCTGCGGACGTCCTCCCCGGCGTCCTGCGGACGTCCTCCCCGGCGTCCTGCGGACGTCCTCCCCGGCGTCCTGCGGACGTCCCTCCCCGGCGTCCTGCGGACGTCCCTCCCCGGCGTCCTGCGGACGTCCCTCCCGAAGAGCGGGGCCCGTCGATGCGCCCGCGCGCGGAGAGACCCCCGCGCTCAGTCCCGCTCGCGCTCCAAGAGCCACGCGAGCCGCTCCGGCTCGAGCTGCAGCAGCAGCGTCTTCTCCCGCTCGACGGTCACCGCCCCCGCCGCCGCCCCCTTCCGCTTGTGCACGTAGCGCCGCGGCGTGTGCTGCACCTCCACCGACGCCTCCCCGCGCGCCTCGCTGAAGTGCGCCGCCAGCGTCGCCGCGTCCACCAGCAGCTCGGGCGGACAGCTCTGCCCTCGATTCAGCGGCACGATCACGTGCGTCCCCCGCACCCCCCGCGCGTGGAGCCACAGATGATGCGGCCGCGCGCTCAGCGTCAGCGCATCGTTGTCCGCTGCGCTCCGCCCCACCAGGATCGCCGCGTCCCCGTGCCCCAGAAAGCGCCGGAAAGGCTTGCGCTCACTCGCCCCCCGCGCTCCCCCGCGCCGCGGTCGCTGCCGCTTCGGCACGGCGGCCGTCCGCGCCTCCTCCCGCAGCTCCTCCAGGGCCTCCTCCCCCGCGTCCACCCGCGCCAGCAGCCCCTCCACCCGCGCCAGCTCCGCCGCCGTCTTCGCCTCCCGTTCCGCCGCGATCTCCGCCCCCCGCTCGAGCCGCTTCGCCCGCGCGAACCGCCGCTCCGCGTCCTCCGCCGCCGTTCGCCGCGGGTCCAGCGCCAGCTCCCGCTCCTCCGCCGGCTCCCGCCCCCAGTCGAGCACCCGCAGGGTCGTCTCTCCCGGCCTCCACCGATGCAGGTGCGCCGTGATCAGCTCCGCCTCGTGCCGCAGCCCCGGCGCCTGCTCGGCCCGCGCGCCGTCCTTCCGGATGGCCGCCAGCTTCCGCTTCAGCCGCTTCCGGTGCGCCACGAGATCCCGCCGCAGCGCCCGCCGCCCCTCGGCCGCCGGGTCGAGCCGCGGCCGCTCGCTCGGCGCCAACGCCCCGAGCTCCACCGGCTCCCACCCCGGCTCCGCCGCCCGCGTCCGCAGCTTCCGTCGCCCCGCCAGCGGCTTGCCCTCGGGCAGGCTCCGCAGCACCGGCGCGCCCTCGTCCGCCTCCAGCGACGCCTCGCCGCTCCGAAGACGCAGCCGCACCCGCCACGCCGGCCCACGCCGCTCGACCGCCGCGACCTCCGCCCCGACGAGGAGCTTCCGCAGCCGCCGCACGAAGCCATCCGCCGCCGCCCCCCGCGGCCGGTCCGCCCGCAGCTCCGCCGCCTCCGGCGCCGCGGAGAACACCAGCACCCGCTTGCCCTGCTCCCGGTCGTAGATCGTCAGCGCCACCAGGGCCGCCGTCGGCCCGTCCACGCGCTGCACGCGCCCGAGCGCCGCCTCGTCCCGCTCGCTCACTCGCCGGCGGCGGCGAGCTGCTGCAGCTGGCTCGCCTCGCGGAAGGAGCGCTCCGACTCGAGCGCCACGTACGCCTTCTCGAAGCCCGCGTCCTCGAGCCGGTCGAGCAGGTCGAAGAGTACGCCCTCCGAGAAGCGCTGCCGCTCGCCCATGGCCTTCAGCCGCGCGTAGCCGACCGGGCCCTCCGGCGGGAAGTCGAGCAGCGGATCGTACGCGCAGACGACCCCCTGCTCCGCCGCGAAGGGATGCGCGAGCTCCCTGCTCCAGATGCCCGTCGGCGCCCACACGATCAGCCGCTCCGGATCGTCCGCCTTCAGCCGCTCGAAGTACGCGGCGAGCCGCTCGCGATCCCGCTTCGAGGTCGACAGCTCGCTCCCCGTCGGCACCACGGCGTGGCCGCGGAGGGCGCCGAGCGCGTTCAGGTACCAGGCGAAGCGCTCCTCGAGGCCCTCGTCGAAGCGAAGCGCCCCCTTCTCCCCCGTGCGCACGCCGTACGGCGCCACGACCCCGAGCTCGAGCCCGGGGGCCGTCTTGCGCCACTTCGCGAGGGTCGCGAGCTTGGGCCAGGACGAGGGGAAGGTCAGCTCCGCGTAGGGGAGGCTGGCGACGTACTTGGGCCCGGGGGGCCGCTCGAGGGTCGCGCCGGCGAGGATCTGCGTCATGCGGCTGCTGCTGTAGCAGACTTCCTCCCCGGGAGCGCGTCGCCCGTGGGCGCCGAGCTCCTCCGAGCGCGGGAGGGGCCCATGCCGGCCCACCAGCCACCCCTTCGCGCGGCATCCGCTCGCCCTCGAGAAGGGCGCGGCCACTCCGCGGTCCGCGGACGGGCGTTCCGGACCCACGCTGCGCCTGCTCCCCCGCGACTGCTCCCTCGCGCACGCCCGCGCGAGGTCCCGACGCGCTCCCGGCTCCGCGGCGAGCTCGTGGACCGTCCGAGGACGGGGACCGGCGCGCCGCTGCGTGGTAGAGTGCGCCCGTGCGAACTCGCGCGTGGCTTCTCTTCTCCTCCGTGCTCCCCGTGCTCGGCTTCGGCGCCGGCTGCGGGAGCGACGTCCCCTCTTTCCCCGAGCCCGAGCGCGACGGGGGTCTCGAGTGTGGCTCGGCCCCCTCGACCGGCGACGCCGCCTCCGACGCCGACGGGGGCGCCGCCCCCGGGACCTGCGCTAGCGGCGAAGTCTGCCTCGCCGGCCGGTGCTACGCGACCTGCGAGAGCGACCAGCAGTGCGCGCGCACGCAGATGTGCATGGGGGGCGTCTGCGTCGCCGGGGAGCGCCCGGACGCGAGCCCGCCCCCCGACGCCGGCCCGCCCGACCCCTGCGACATGGTCATGTGCGAGACCGAGGACGCGCCGGTCTGCCACCCGACGGGCGAGTGCGTGCAATGCGTCGAGATGGGTGACTGCACGCCGGCGGCGCCGATCTGCGATCTCGCCGCCGGGAGCTGCGTGACCTTCACCGCTGATCTGATCTGCGCCCCCTGCAACTCGGACTTCGAGTGCGACGGAGGCCGGGTCTGCGCCGAGCGGGCCGAGGCCGGCGAGCGCGTCTGCCTGGCGAGCTGCGCCGAGGGCGAGGAGTGCCCGCAGGGCTTCAGCTGCGATGGCGAGGTCTGCGCGCCGCGCCTCGGGACCTGCACGGGCATCCGCGCGGCGGCGACGAGCCGCAGCTGCATGGCGGACGCGGACTGCGTGCCGCTCGGCCAGACGCCGCCCCCCGGCGTCTGCCAGGGGGCCATGCCCGACATGATGATCGCCGGGACCTGCGTGCAGCCCTGCGGCACGCCCGACCAGTGCCTCGAGGGCTTCACCTGCGACGCCGGCTTCTGCCGCAGCCTCTGAGCGGCCGCCTCCTCTGAGCGGCAGCCTCCGAACGGCAGCCTCTGAGGGGCAGCCTCCGAGCCGCAGCCTCCGAGCGGCAGCCTCCGAGCCGCAGCCTCCGAGCCACAGTCCCTGGAACGCGACCTTCGAGCCGCAGCCCACGAGACGTGGCCACCGACGACACGGCCTCCGATCGACACGGCCCCCGATCGACACGGCCCCCGATCGACGCTCCTCGCCGCCCCGCCCTCCTGGCCTGCGCGGCGCGTTCGCCCCGACCCTCCGGCGCGCACGTTGACGCCGACCTTTCAGTCTTCGCGTATGTGAGAAGGGTCGCCGCGCTTTCTGGCACTCTGCGCGAAACCCGACGGACACGTTTCCGCCTCGTGCCCGTGAATCGGAGGCCCCTTCTCATGCTTCGTGCCCACCTCTCCGCGCTGCTCCTGGTCTTCCTCGGAGCCGGCGTCGCCGCCGCCCAGAACCCGGGCTGGCCCCCCGCTCCCGGCACCACCCGCGAGCAGCTGATGGACCCGTCGACCTGGCCGGACGATCCGAACTACGGCTACGACATCGAGGGCGACGGCGAGAGCTGCATCGGCGAGGGGCTCCGCTGCTGGAGCAACTCGAACGGCGGCCAGTGGAACTTCTGGTCCTGGGTGCCGCCCGAGGTGCGCGAGCGCGACACCTGGCGCACCGACGAGGAGGCCCTCGGCTCGGGCACCTGGACCGATCTCGCCTGGACCGTCACCACCGGCCGGCGCGACGTCGTCATCGCCGTCCTCGACAGCGGCATCAACTGGGACGAGCGCGACCTCATCAACCAGTACCACATCAACCAGGAGGAGCTGGAGGCGGCGGGCCTCGACGAGCGCTGCCTCCCGGCGCCGCGCATGGGCATGGCGATGGGCAACCGCTACGACCGCGACGGGGACGGCTCGCTCTCCATGCGCGACTGGTTCCACGACATCCCGAGCGAGGACGCGGACGCCCTCCGCGCGAGCCTCGACGCCGACGGCAACGAGAACGGCGTGGCCGACCCGGGCGACCTGATCACGATCTGCTCGGACGGCACCGACGACGACGGCAACGGCTACGTCGACGACATCTCCGGCTGGGACTTCCACCACGACGACAACGACCCGATGGACGACACGCGCTTCGGCCACGGCACCGGCGAGGCCCGCTGGAGCGCCGCCGAGGGCAACAACGGCATCGGCCGCATCGGCTACTGCCCGAACTGCTCCATCCTCATGGTCCGCGCCGGCGACAGCTTCATCGTCGACGCCCAGGACTACGCCCAGAGCGTGGTCTTCGCCGTCGACAGCGGCGCGAGCGTCATCCAGGAGGCCCTCGGCTCGATCAACAACACGACCTTCATGCGCCGCGCCATGGACTACGCCTACGCGAACGGCGTGCTCACGGTCGCCAGCGCCGCCGACGAGAACTCCTACCACCACAACATGCCGGGCACGGCGGACCACAACCTCTACATCCACGCCATCCGCTACGCGGGCGGCAACCCGCAGAGCTCGGACAGCTTCCTCGCCTTCAACAACTGCACGAACTACGGCGCCCAGCTCGCCATGAGCGCGCCCGGCACGGGCTGCTCCTCCGAGGCGACCGCCGTCGGCGCGGGCATCGCGGGCCTCATCTACGCGGCCGCCACCGACGCCGACCGCCCCGGCGGCCCCCTCGACCCCCCGCTCAGCGCCGAGGAGGCCCGCCAGCTCATCACGATGACGGCGGACGACATCTACGTGCCGGAGAGCGATCCGGAGCACCCGGACTACAACGCGGATTGGTACGAGAGCCTCGAGGGCTGGGACCAGCGCTTCGGCTGGGGCCGCATCAACGCCCACCGCTCCGTCACGGCCGCCTGGGAGGGCGCCATCCCGCCGGAGGTCGACCTCTACGGTCCGGACTGGTTCCGCGTGCTCTACCCGGCGCGCGACGGGAGCGTGACGCTCCGCGGCAAGATGGACGCGCGCCGCGCCGACAGCTTCGACTGGGTCATCGAGTGGGCGCCCGGCATCCAGCCGACCGACGAGGACTTCACCGTGCTCGACATGGGCGTCGGCGCGACCGAGGGCATCGAGGGCGACCTCGCCACCTGGGACATCAGCGAGCTCGAGATCGAGAACCCCGCGTCCGAGGGCCCGCACAACCGCTTCACGGTGACCGTGCGCGTCCGCGTGCTCGCGAACTACGGCGGGGACATCGGCACCATCGCCGGTGAGCAGCGCCGCGCCTTCTCCGTCGTGCGCGACGAGTCGCTCCTCGCCGGCTTCCCGCTCGCGCTCGGCACGCGCGACGAGTCCGACTTGCACCCCGGCGCGTCCGGCGAGGGCTCGCCGAAGATCGCGGACATCGACGGCGACGGCACGGTCGACGTGGTCTACGGCGACGCGGACGGGCTGCTCCACGTCATCCGGGGCGACGGCACGGAGCTCGAGGGCTTCCCGGTCCAGCTCGGCACGCTCCGGGGCTTCGACCCGGCGGATGCGAACAACACGCTCGCCTCGGCCGCCTACGACTCGGGCGCGATCCCCACGGGTGACCTCGCCTCGTCGATCCTCGCGACGCCGGCCATCGGCGACCTGGACGACGACGGCACGCCCGAGATCGTCGCCATGACCATGGAGGGCGAGCTCTACGTGGTGGAGCCCGACGGGTCCTTCCGCGAGGGCTTCCCGGTGGAGCTCCCGGAGGTGCCCTCGGCCGATCCGCTCCGCGGCGGCCCCGGCAACCCGGACAGCATCCTCGAGCAGGGCGCCTTCGCCTCGCCGGCGCTCTCGGACCTCGACGACGACGGCAACCTCGAGATCGTCCAGCCGGCCTTCGACGGGAACGTCTACGTCTTCCGCGAGGACGGCTCGACGCAGGACGGCTTCCCCGTGCTGGTCGTCGCGCCCGAGCTCTGGATGGACCCGGAGGACGCGCAGCCGAGCCGCATCATGACCTCGCCGGCCATCGGCGACGCGAACGGCGACGGCATCCCGGACATCGCCGTCGGCTCGAACGAGTACGGCGACCAGTCGGGCACGGGCGCCATCCACCTCATCCACGGCGACGGCAACCTCCACGAGGGAGGCGCGGCGCACGAGAACTGGCCCGTGCAGGTGACGAGCCTCGAGCTCTTCCCGCTGGTCGGCCGCGGCACGCCGAGCTCGGTGGCCATGGCGGACGTGAACGAGGACGGCCGGCCCGACCTCGCGGTGACCGGGAGCGCGTCGTTCATCGACATCCTCGACGGCATCCAGCCCGCCCGCGAGCCCGGCGACGCGCCGCTGAAGATCGCGCGCGTCGACTCGGGCGGGCGCGGCGCGCTCAGCAACATCACGGACCCGATCGATCGGCCGCTGCTGAACACGTTCGCTTCGGGCGCGTTCGGAGACTTCGATCAGGACGGGCTGCCCGACTTCGTGACCGGCGGCGCGGGGCTGAAGCTCGCGTCGAACCTGGGCGGTGGCTACAAGAACGAGCCCTTCTCGCACCAGGTGGGCATCTGGTCGACGCAGCCGGTGGGGGAGCGGCGCCTCTCGCCGCCCCTGGACGGCTTCCCGCAGCGCATCGAGGACTACCTCTTCTTCATGAACCCGGGCTCGGCCGACGTGAACGGCGACGGCTACCCGGAGGTGGTCGTGGGCTCGGGCGGCTACTGGGTGCACGCCTGGGACGCCTGCGGCCGCGAGGCGGAGGGCTGGCCGAAGTTCATGGGCAGCTGGGACATCGCGACGCCGGCCATGGGCGACATCGATGGGGACGGGCTGCTCGAGATGGTGACCGTGGGCCGGACGGGCTACATGTTCGCCTACGACACGGATGGCCCGGCGGACGGCGCGATCACCTGGCCCGAGTGGCGGCACGACAACCACAACACGGGCAACTTCGAGGCGCCGCTCTCGAACGGGGGCGCGAAGCTGGTGGCGGACGCGCCGATCGAGTGCCCGGTGCCCGTGCGGCCGGACGGCGGGATGCCGGACGAGGACGCGGGCGCGGCCGGGGACGCGGGCGTCGGCGGGGACGCGGGCGAGGACGGGGGCGTCGGCGGCGGGGGCTGCGACTGCCGGGTACAGGCCGGGGGCGACGAGCGGATGCCGCTGGCGTTCGCGCTCGCAAGCCTGGTGGGGCTGGCGCTGGTGCGTCGGCGCCGCTGAGGCGCGGGCGGAAGTCCGACGATGGCGCGCTCCGGGAGGCTCCGGGGCGCGCCGTCGCGGTTCCGTCCGGGCGTGCTCGGGGGCGTGCTCGGGGCCTGGCTGGAGTGCGGAGCTCGGAGCGCGCTGCTCCCCGCGCGACTCCAAGGCGGTTCGGAGCGAGGGGGCTCCCCGCGCGGTTCGCAGCAGGTGCTCCGAGGGCAGTTCGAGCCCGATACGGGGGAAGCCCGCGGCGCGGCGTGGCAGGGGCTCGAGCGCCGTTCCCGGGCAGGGCGAGGTCGATCGGGCGCCCTCGTCGACGTCGCGCCGAGGAATGACACCCCCGCGTCGTACCTTGGTCCGTCATGGCCCCTGGCTGCCGAGCGTCCGCCCCGACGCGCTCCGATCATGAACGGAACCGGGCGGCCCGCTATGCTGTGCCAGTGCCCCGCCGCTCCGTCCGCGCCCTCCCTCTCGGCCTCGCGCTCCTGATGGCGGTGCCCGTCGTCTCCGAACCGGCGCCTGCCGCCGCGCAGGGCTGGGGTCTCACCCGCGACCGGGATCGAGACCGCGGGAACCGTGGCAACCGAGGAGACCGCGGGAACCGTGGCAACCGAGGCAATCGCGGAAACGGGGGCAACCGGGGCAACCGGGGAAACCGCGGCGACGCCCGCCCGCAGCGCGATCGCACCGAGATCCTGATCGCGCGCTACCGGGGCATCCTCGCCCGCGACCCCGCCGAGGGCTTCGCCTTCCAGCGCCTCCTCGACCTCTACCGGGAGCGTGACGGGAACGTGGACGCCCTCGTCCAGACCCTCACGCGGGAGGCCGAGGCCGACGAGGAGGCCTACGCCCCGCGCATGCTGCTCGGGCACGCCTACAAGGCGCAGGGGCGAAACGCCGAGGCCCGGACCCTCTACGCCCGCGCCGCCGAGCTGCGTCCCCGGGAGCCGGCTCCGCTCGTCGCCATGGCGCGCATCGACCGCGCCGATCGTCCCGCCGAGGCGCGCGCGCTCTACGACCGGGCCCTCGAGCGGGTGCGCGACGACCAGCGCACGCGCGAGCTGCTGCGCGAGGCTGCGGAGATCGCCCTCGAGCAGGACGACTTCGACGGCGCGCGCGCCTACTACGACCGGCTCGCCCGGGGCGCCGGCACCAGCCTCTACCTCCGCACGGAGTACGCCCGCGCCCTCGCCGAGCGCAACGCCCACGAGCGGGCCATCGCCGAGTACGAGCGCGTGCTCCGCGGGCTGCGGGGCGACAACCGCGTGCTCGGGCCGGTGCTCAAGGACCTCGCGCAGGTGCAGCTCGACGCCGGGCGCGCCGACGCGGCGATCGAGACGCTCGACCGGGCGCTCCGCGTGGTCGGTCGGAGCTCGGGGGTGCGGCGGGAGATCTACGACGTGCTCGTGGAGGCGTTCCGGCGGAGCGACCGGCTGCCGGACCTGGTGGAGCGCCTCGAGCGTGAGCGCGGCTTCGACTCGGTCGAGCTGCTGGGCCGGGTGCACGACGAGCTCGGCAACGAGGACGAGGCCCTCGACGCCTACCGGCGGGCGCTGCGGCTGAACCGGCGCCACATCGACACGCGCGTCCGCATCATCCGGCTGCTCTCGCGCTCGGGGCGCATCGACGACGTCATCGAGGAGTACCGGCAGCTGGTGCGCGTGGCGCCGCGGGAGCCGCGCTTCGTCGTCGAGCTGGCGCAGCTGCTCATGCAGACCGGGCGGGGCGACGAGGCCCGACGCCTCGCGGCCGCCGTGAGCCGGCGTCATCGGAACGACGCCAGCGTCCACCAGGCCCTCGCCGAGCTCTACACGGAGTGGGGCGAGGACGAGCTGGCGACGCGGGAGATCGCGCTGCTCGTGCGGATCGATCCGCGGGATCCCGGACACCTGATCGCGCTCGGGGAGCAGCAGCTCGCGGAGGGAGACGCGCGGGCGGCGGAGGCGACCTGGCGGCGGATCCTGCAGGTGGAGAGCGACCGGGGGCGGGCGCATGCGACGCTCGCGGCGGTCTTCGCCGACCACGACATGCTCTCGGACGCGGAGGAGCAGTACCGGCAGGCGGTGCAGGTCGACGAGGACCGCGTCGAGTACGTGCGGGGCCTGGCGAACGTCCTCGAGCGGCCGCGGCGGGGGGAGCCGGCCTCGGCGCGGCAGCGGCGGGACGAGGAGGCCGTGCGCTGGTGGTCGAAGGTGCTCGAGATGACCGAGGACCGGGCGGCCCGGCGGGAGGCGCGGCAGCGCATCGTGGGCATCTGGTCTCGGCGCGGCGAGCTCGGCGCGAAGATGCGCGAGTGGCGCGTGGCGTTCACGCGCGGGGAGCCGGACGTGGACGCGGGGCGTTTTCTGGCCGAGGCCTACCTGCGGCAGCGGCCGCGGGACGTGGCGCAGGACGAGGCGACGCTTCGGCGCGTGGTCGAGCTCGAGCCGGGGGACGTCGAGAGCCTGCTCGCGCTCGAGCGCGTGCACACGGCGCGGGGCGACCTCGCCGGGGCCATCGAGGTGCTGCGGAAGCTGGTCGAGGCCGATCCGCGGCGCGCGCCCCGCTATCTCCAGCGGATGGCCGAGCACGCCCACGCCCTCTACCGCGACGACGAGGCGGTGGAGTACGCGGCGGCCGCGGTCGCGCGGACGCCGGACGACGCCGAGGGGCATCGGCGGCTCGGGGATCTCTACCGCGCGCGGCAGGACATGGACCGGGCCATCGCGAGCTACCGGCGCGCCATCGAGCTGAACGAGCGGCTCTTCCCGACGTACTTCGACCTGGCGGAGATCCACCTGGCGCGGAGCGAGCCCGCGGAGGCCGACGCGCTCTACCGGGCGGTGCTGCGCCTCTCGCCGGACGACGACCTGGTCGCGCGGGCGGGGCGGGCGTCCATGCAGATCCACCTGGGGCGGGGGACCCTGCAGGAGCTCGAGTCGGACCTCTTGCCGTTGGCGCTGGGGCATGCGCGGCGGCCGATCTTCCGGCGGCTCCTCGTCGAGCTCTACGATTCGCTCGCGACGACGTGGATCCAGCAGGCGCGGGGGCACGGTGAGGAGGCGGAGGCGGCGCGGGAGGAGCTGGCGCGGCTGGGCACGCGGGCCATCAAGCCGCTCCTCGAGGCGCTGGCCGACTCCGACCCGACGCAGCAGCGGATCGCCATCGACGTGCTCGGTCACCTCGGCAACGAGAACGCGGCCGGGCCGCTCCTGGCGGCGGCCGAGTCGCAGGAGGCGCCGCTCGAGCTCCGGGCGAGGGCCCTCTCGGGGGCGGGGGCGGTGGCGCCGTCGTCCATGGCGCCTCGCTTCGCCGCGCTCGCGGCCGGGCCCGAGCGGCGCCTGAGGGACGTCGCCGCCTGGTCGCTCGCGCGCATGGGCGGGGCGCGGGCGCTGGCGGCGCTACGGGATCTGGCAGGGCAGGGCGACCCGGCGGTGCGGGCCTACGCCGCGCTCGGTCTCGGGCGGGCGGAGGACCGACGGAGCCTCGACCGGCTCGAGCAGCTGCTCCGCGAGGATCGGAGCCCACAGGTGCGCGCGGCGGCGGCGTGGGCGATTGGTCGTTTGGGAGACGAGGCGCAGGTGCCGGCCCTGGTGACGGCGCTCCGAGCGGGCGGGGTCGTGTCGCGGGCCGCGGCGCTGGCCATCGGCGCCATCGGGCGGCGGGGCGGCGAGGACCCGCGCGCTCTGCAGGCGTTGGGCGAGGCGCTCTTCGACGCGGACCCGGCGCTCCGGACGGCGGCCGCGGCGGCGCTCCGGCGGAGCGGGGGCGAGTCCGTGGAGCGGTTCCCGGTGCCGCGCGGTGGGGCGCTGGCCTACGTGAGCGAGCTGCTCGAGGTGGACGGCGCGGCGGGGCCGCCCGAGCTCGCGCCGCTCCGCCCGGTGCTCGAGGAGGCCGCTCGCGACGCGCTGCACGGGCCCGTGGAGCGGGTGCTGACCGCGCTGGCGGTGCTGGCGCCGACGGGGGACGCGGCGCTCGGCCTCGGGCCGCTGACGAGTGGTATGGCGGCGTGGCCGGAGGAGGCTCGGGTGGCGGCGCGGCGGGAGCTGGGGGCGCTCTCGGCGGCGCTCGCGCCCGAACTGCGTGAGGTGGCGGGGCATCCGGAGCCGCGGGCGCGGGAGCGGGCCGTGGCGCTGCTCGCGCACATCGAGGTGGCGGAGGCTGGCGAGGCGCTCCGGGCGGCGCTCGACGACGACGCTCCCCGGGTGCTGCGGGCAGCGCTGCAGGCGCTGGCGGGGCGGCACGCGGAGGTCGAGGGGCTGGTGGAGCGGGTCGGTGAGATCGCGCGGACACATGCGGACTGGTCGACGAGACTGCACGCGGCCGAGGCGTTGGGGCGGCTCGGGCGGGGGCGGGAGACTCTCGTGGAGGTGCTCGCGGAGGACCGCTACGCCTTCGTGCGGGAGGCGGCGGCCCGGGCTCTCGGGCGGGTCGGCGGCGGGGAGGAGGCGCTCCGCGGGGCCCTCGAAGACCCGGAGCCCCGGGTCCGGACGGCTGCTCAGGCAGCCCTCGGTCACGAGTAGCGGAAAGCCCGGACCCCGAGCCCCTGCTCGGGCGTCCAGCGGACCCCTGCCCGGGCGTCCAGCGGACCCCTGCCCGGGCGTCCAGCGGACCCCTGCCCGGGCGTCCAGCGGACCCCTGCCCGGGCGTCCAGCGGACCC
>PABA01000064.1 GCA_002699025.1 Sandaracinus sp.
AAGCGGAAGCGGAAGCCGAAGCCGAAGCCGAAGCCGAAGCCGAAGCCGAAGCCGAAGCCGAAGCCGAAGCCGAAGCCGAAGCCGAAGCGTCCGCGAGGGGCCGTGACACGGTCGCGTCGAGTGTGACAGGGACGTGACGCTCGTGTAGAAATGGAGAGGTGAAGCGCCTTCTTTTCTTGGTCGCCCTGCTCTCCGCTGCCTGCACCGGCGGCACCTCCAACCCGCTCGGCGGCACCGACGGGGGGCCCGGCGAGGACGCGGGGGAGGACGCCGCCGCGCCCACCTGCGACGGGGTCGATCCCTTCGACACGGGCGAGGCCACCGGCGCCGCCGACCCCTTGGGCGCGGGCGCCGACGAGGCCCGCGCGGGCCTGCTGGCGGCCGAGGACCTCCCGCCCGACCCCGACGCCCTCCGCACCTGGGCCCCCGGCGACTTCGTGCTCGCCAACGACCGCGTCGCCCTCGTCATCGAGGCGACCGGGCCGAGCGACGGCTACGACCCCTGGGGCGGCAAGCCCGTGGGCCTGGCGCGCGTCGAGGATGGCGCCCTCGTCGAGCCGGCGGACTTCAACGAGCTCATCCCCGGCGTCGGCCGCTACACCTTCGAGGCGACCTCGGTCGGCGTGCTCGCCGACGGATCGGACGGCGGGGAGGCCATCGTCCGCGCCGTCGGGGCGCTCCGCGCGATCCCCTTCATCAACGACCTCGCCTCGGCCCTCGCGCCCGGCGACTACGACGACATGGAGGTCGCCGTCGACTACGTGCTCGCCCCGAACGCCGAGCACGTCGACGTCCGCTACACGGTCGCGAGCCCCCGCGCCGGCACCACCCGCGCGCAGCAGCTCGTCCTGATCTTCCAGACCTCGCGCATGCCCGCCTTCATCGAGGGCGAGGGCTTCGCCTTCTCCGAGGGCGTCGACCTGAGCTGGATCGGCTTCGCCGACGACGACGCGACCAGCTACGTGCTCGAGACCGACGAGGGCTTCACCTATACCCTCGGCATCAGCGGCGCCCAGCTCATGAGCGGCGCCCGCTTCCCGATCCCCGGCTGCGCGGCGACGGAGGTCCCGGGCTACCGGCTCCACATCGGCGGCACCGGCATGGGCGGCGCCCGCGCGGCCCAGTGGCGTCACCAGGGCGTGAGCCTCGAGGAGCGCACGGGCGTGCTCCGCGAGGACGGCGGCGATCCGGCCGCGGGCGCCTGGGTCTTCGCCGAGGACGAGGGCGGCGCGCTCCTCGCCCGGACCCTCACCGACGAGGAGGGCCGCTACCGCTTCGAGCTCCCGGCCGACGCCGCCCCCCGCTTCCGCGCTCACCGGCGCGGCACGGGCCTCGGCTCACCCGGCGAGGGCCCCGACCTCGCGCTCCCGGCGCATGGCTTCATCTCCGTGCAGGCCGTGGACGGGGAGGGCGCCGCGATGCCCGCGCGCCTCCAGGTGCTCCCGGCCGACGGCATGACGGGCACGCCCGGCCGCTACGGCCTCGCGCCGCTGCCCGGCGGCCGCTCGCACGTGGAGTTCCCGGTCGACGGCGCCGCCGTCTTCCGCGTGGCCGCCGGCACGCACCGCGTCGTCGCCAGCCGCGGCCCGGGCTACGACCTCTTCGAGACCGACGTGGAGGTCGCGGCCGGCGAGACCGTCGAGCTCACGGCCTCCCTCCCGCGCGTCGTCGCCCCCGAGGGCGTGCTCTGCGCCGACTACCACATCCACACGCATCGCTCGCCGGACTCGCCGGACCCGGCCGACTTCAAGCTCCGCACGGCCGCCGGCGACGGCCTCGACATCCCCTGCCGATCGGACCACGAGTGGGTCGTCGGCTGGGAGGACCGCATCGCCGACCTCGGCCTCGCGGGCGAGCTCTACGGCGTGACCTCCCTCGAGCTCACGACCTTCGCCTGGGGCCACATGGGCGTCGTGCCGATCCGCCCGCTCCCGGACCAGCCGAACGGCGGCGCCGAGCTCTGGATCGACCGGCTCCCGCCGGAGGTCTTCGCGTCCGTGCGCGCGCGGCCGGAGGCGCCCCTCGTCATCATCAACCACCCGCGCGGCCCGGCCATCGGCGGCTACTTCACGGCCGCCGGCTTCGACCCGGTCACGGGCTCGGTCGACAACCCGGAGATGTGGGACGAGGACTTCGGCCTGGTGGAGGTCTTCAACGACGCCTCCTTCGACGAGAGCTTCGAGATCGTCGAGGACTGGTTCGCGCTCCTCCGGCAGGGCCGCCGCGTCTTCGCCGTGGGCAGCTCGGACTCGCATCGCGTGCTGCCTGGCTCGCCCGTCGGCTACCCGCGGACCTGCCTCCGCCTCGGCGTGGACGACGTGGAGGCGCTCCGGAGCGGCGGCGGCGAGGACGCCGTGCGCGACGCCACGGGGGCCGGCCACTTCAGCGTGAACGGCGGCATCTGGGTCGACGCCACCGGCCGGGACGGCGTGCGCACCGGCGAGACGCTGACGGGGGCCAGCGGGCCGGAGACCTTCCGGGTCACCGTCGACGCGGCGCCCTGGATCGACGTGGACACGCTCGAGGTCTGGGTCGACGGCGAGCTGAGCGAGAGCATCCCCATCGCGGCGAGCGCGGACGTGCGCCGCTTCGAGGAGGACGTGGTCGTGGAGGGCGGCTGGGTGGTCTTCCACGCGAAGGGCGACGAGAGCCTCGCGCCGGTGCACCCGGGGGCCATGCCCTTCGGCGTGACCATGCCGATCTTCATGGAGGAGTGATCAGCGGGGGAGCAGGCCGCGCTCGACGAGGGCCTGCTCCAGCGCATCGGCGCCTTCGAAGCGGAGCGCGCCCATGCCCACCTCCCGGGCGGCGCGCACGTTGCTCTCGCGATCGTCCACGAAGAGGCAGCGCTCGGGGGGCACGCCGAGGCGCTCGGCGGCGCCCGTGTAGGCGCGCGGGTCGGGCTTGCGCACGCCGGTGTGGCAGCTGACGAAGCTCCACTCGAGGTAGCGCCCGAGGTCGAGCTTCGCGTCGATCCAGCGGTACCAGGTGGGGTAGTTGGAGAGCGCGTGCATCGGCACGCCGGCCGCGCGGAGCTCTCGGAGGAGCGGCTCGACGCCGGGGAGGAAGGCGTAGGCGTCGCGCACCATTCGCACGAAGCCTTCGACGTCGTAGGGGCGTCCGTCCGCGAAGAAGATCGCGAGGAAGTCCTCCGAGCTCATCTCCCCGCGCTCGAAGCGCAGCCAGGCGTCCGGGTGCTTCGCCTCGAGGAGCTCCTCGAGGCTCATCCCGAAGAAGCGCGGCATGTCCTCGTGGAAGGGGTCGTGCACGAGCGTGCCCATCACGTCGAGGAGCAGCACGGGGGAGGGCTTCGCCATGGGCGAAGGCTGGGGGTGGCGGCGCGGCGCTGCAACGGGGCGCGGCGCTGCAATGGGGCGCGGCGCTGCAATGGGGCGCGGCGCTGCAACGGGGCGCGGCGCTGCAACGGGGACCGGCCCGAGCCGAGCCGGCCCGCGAGCGTGCCGCCCGCGAGGCGCCGAGCCTCTGCGAGAAGAAAACGCGCCCGGGTGGCGACTTCGCCTCTTGACCCCGCCGAGATCGTGCTCATCGGTGCTCGACCCCCGGAGAAGCTCCATGCAGCAGCCCATCGTCCCGACCCCCCGCGTACGCCAGGGCGGCACCCCCTCGGTGCCGATGTCCCTCCTGCGTCAGTTGGGCGTGCGTCAGTCGGGCGTGCGTCAGTCGGGCACCGTGGCTGCGAGCCCGGGGAGCGTGCCGTGAACGTCTGAGCGCGTTCTCGGTTCCCGTTCCCCTCCGCAACGCAACGCCGCGGGCCCCCCATCGGGCTCGCGGCGTTTCTCGTCCGTCCGCGAGCCACCGCTCCCTCTCCCCCTTCCTTCTCTCCTCGGTGCTCGTCGTGAACGAATCGGACGCGAAATCGGATCCTTCCCATCCCCCCATCGACGCCTGGGCCGACCGCCCCCGCGCCGAGCTCCTCCGCCTGGCCTGGCCCATCGCCGTCTCGACGGTCAGCTACGCCGTCATGACGCTGGTCGACACCCTCTTCGTCGGCCGCATCGGCCCCGCCGCGCTGGCGGGCGTCGGCCTGGGCGGGGTCGCCGCCTTCACGCTGCTCTGCTTCCCCATGGGCCTCTTGCGCGGCACGAAGGTGCTCGTCTCGCAGGCCATCGGAGCCGGGCAGCGCGACGCGCCGCGACGCCACGCGGCCGCCGGCGTCTTCGTCGCGCTCGCCTTCGGCGCCGCGGGCGTCGGGCTCTCGGTGGGCCTGGCCGAGCTGCTCCCGGCGCTCACGGCGACCCCGGCGAGCGGCGCGGCGGCCCGCACCTACCTGCGCATCCGCATGGTCGGCGCGCCGGCCTTCCTGCTCTACGTGGCCCTCCGCGAGGCGCGCTACGGCCTCGGCGACTCCCGAAGCCCGATGGCCGCCTCGATCGCCGCCAACGTCGTCAACGTCGCCCTCGACGCGCTGCTCATCGGCGTCTTCGAGATGGGCGTCGCCGGGGCGGCCTGGGCCTCGGTCGCCGGTCACGTCGCCGAAGCCGGCGTGCTCGTGATGCGCCAGCGGGAGGAGGGCCTCGTGCGCCCGACGCGCGCGGACCTCGCCGAGCTCCTCGACGTCGGCGTGCCCACGGGCGTGCAGTTCCTGCTCGAGGTCGGCTCGTTCTCCATCCTCACGGCCATCCTCTCGTCGCTCGACGAGCGGGAGATGGCCGCCCACCAGATCGCCCTGCAGGTCGCGCACTTCACCTTCTTGCCCCTGGTCGCCGTCAGCGAGGCGGCGTCCGTCCTCGCGGGGCAGGCGGTGGGCGCGCGGCGCGAGGCGCTCGTGGGCCGCGTCGCGCGGGAGGCTCTGAAGACGTGCTTCCTCTACGCCGCGCTCTGCACGGTGGTCCTCGTCGGCTTCGGCGGCCCCATCGCCGACGCCTTCACGGACGACGCGCCGCTCCGGGCCATCGCCCGGAACCTGCTGATCGTCGCCGCGCTCTTCCAGTTCCTGGACGCGGCGCAGGTCGTCGCGCACGGCGTCCTCCGGGGCGCCGGGGACGTCCGCTACGCGGCGAAGGTCGCGGTCGCGGCCAGCTGGCTCGCCATCCCACCCCTGACCTGGCTCCTCGGGGTCGAGGCGGGGCTCGGGGCGCTCGGCGGCTGGATCGGCATCTGCGTCGAGCTCGGCGTGGCCGGGGCGCTCCTGTGGCGGCGCTTCCGGAGCGGCGCGTGGCAGGAGGTCGCCGCCCGCCGTCGCGCCCGCGCCGAGGCGGCGGCCATCGCGGCCTGAGCGCTCCCGGTCTCCTCTCGGTCCGCTCCCCGTCCGCCGGTGGGCTCGTGGCTTCGGCTCCGACCCACTGGCGGATGTGGGCCTTTTCGACCATCGACAGCCTTCCGTCCGCCGGCTAGGTTCCGCCCGATGCGACGCCTCGGCCCCGCCCTCCTGCTCGTCCTCGCCAGCGGCCTCGTCGGCTGCGGCGACGACAGCGCGCCCGTCTTCATGCCCCGCGACTCGGGCGTGGACGCCTTCACGCCTCCGCCGGAAGACGGCGGCATGGACGCCGGACCGGACGCCGAGCTGCCCCCCATGGACGGCTCCGTGGACGCGGGTGAAGACGCCTCCGTCGACGCCGGGCCGAGCTGCGACGATCCGAGCGGCCCCACGGTCGCGATCGTGGAGCCGGCGGCCGCCGCCGATCCGAACGAGGACGAGGTCGTCACCAGCGCGCGCGTGACGGTCCGCTGCGACGCCAGCGCCGCGAGCGGCACGCTGGACGCCGAGTCCGTCTCCATCGTGCGCCTCGACGAGAGCGGAGAGATCGTCGCCGAGCCGGCGGTGACCAGCGTCGACGGCAGCTACCAGGCCGCCTTCGAGCTCGGCAGCCTCTCGAACGGTCCGCTCTCCTTCCGCTGCACGGCCGAGACCACCGGCGGCGCCTGCAACGGCGCGGAGCTCGAGACGCTCCTCGACCTCGGCCCCCGCATCGAGATCGTCTCGCCGAGCTCCGGCTCGCTCCACAACGATCGGATGAGCCTGACCTACCGCATCGCCCCCGAGCCTCTCGGCGCCAGCGACATGGAGGCCGACGTCGTCGAGCACACGCTCGTCGTGGCCGGCCGCTCCATCACGCCCGTGGACCTCGGCGACGGCGACTACGCGGCCGACCTCGACTTCACCGATCGGGGCGTCTTCCCCGAGGCGCTCGTCGGCGACTACGAGATCGCGATCGAGGCGACCAACGCGCGGACCCCGACGGCCGCCACGCGCCGGCTCACGCAGCCCTTCACGGTCGACTCGAGCGGGCCGGCGATCACCTTCGTCGAGCCCGACGAGGGCGACCTGGTCGGGGGGCTCACGCGCATCGCGGTCGAGATCGACGACGGCTCGGGCATCGACGACGACACGGTCGTGCTGCGCTACGCGATGATGGAGCTGAACATGGTCTCCGCCGGCGGCGGCGTGTACGAGGCCTTCCCGGACTTCTCCGAGTTCCCGCGCACCTTCCAGGAGGTCACGCTGAACGTCTCGGCCGCCGACGTGGTGGGCAACCTCGCGACCGCCTCCCGGATCGTGAAGCTCGACAGCGTGCCGCCGATCGCCTCACTGGACCCGCCGATGGTCCGCGAGGGGCGCCTCCGCTCGGGCGAGCTCGAGTGCTCGGCGCTCTTCGATCCGGTCGGCGACGACTCGGTGAACGACGGCCAGGTCGTCGGCACGGCCGCCGAGTTCCGCGCGCGGGTGCAGGACCTCGGCAACGCGAGCTTCGGCGGCTCGGGGACCGTGCTCTTCTATGCCGGCGTCCGGAACGCGCAGCTCTACCTGCTGGACGACGAGGAGGGGGCGCTGCTCGTCGACGAGGACGGGGACGGCGTCTGCGACGCGATCAACCCGATGGTCGAGCCCATGCCGGGCGATCCCGACCGGGCCGTCGTGCTGGACCTCGAGGGCATCCGGCCCACGGGGACCGCCTTCTACCCGGAGGGCCAGAGCTTCTCGGGCCCCTTCGCGGGTTGCGTGGAGGGCAGCGACCGGACGCCGCCGCGGCCCGTCTGCGACGAGAGCACGCTGATGACGCGCGTCTTGCCGCGGCCCGACTCGAGGAGCATCGAGATGATCTTCGGCAAGCCGGTGGTGACGCCCGAGACCTGCGTGGGCGACGCCTTCGACTTCCAGAGCGCGCTCGCCGAGGGCTGGGCCTGCGCCGCCGTGCGGACCGAGGACGAGCTCGGCAACGTCGGCGTCTCGCCGCCGCTCCGCGTCTGCTTCGACAACGGCGTCGGGGAGAGCTTCTGCGGCGAGATCGCGGTCGGTGACATCGCCCCCGAGGGGATGCGGCCGAGCTGCACCGACGGGTGCACGCCCCCGCTCTCCTTCGCGGACTTCCCCGACGCCCAGCTCGTCGTCCCGGACTGATTCGGTCGGTGGGTTCGGCCGGGGTTCGGCCGGGCGGCGCAGCCTGCGCTGCCCCGCCCGCCTGCCCGGCTGCCCGCCTGCCCGGCTGCCCGCCCGTCCGGCTGCCCGCCCATCCGGCTGCCCGCCCGTCCGGCTGCCCGCCCGTCCGGCTGCCCGCCCGTCCGGCTACCCGCCCGTCCGGCTACCCGCCCGTCCCGCTACCCGCCCGCCCAGCGAGCGCCGGCGAGCGGGCGCCGTCAGCGGAGGCGCTCGAGGACGGCCTGGAGCGCGGCCGACTCTCCGAGGGCGCTCGCCTGCTCCTGGAGCCGCTCGCGGAGCACCTCGAGGGCGTGCGTGTCGAGGCTCTCGCGCAGGCCGTCGAAGACGGTCCGCGCCTCGGCGGCCTGATCCAGCGCCACGAGGTAGACGACGAGCTCGAGCCGCCGCGCCAGGTCCTCCGGGTGCGCCTCCGCCCCGGCCCGGGCGATGCGCAGGGCCTCGCGCAGGTCGCCGGAGCGCTCCTCGGCCTCGCCACGCGCGTGACGCACGACGGCCCGCCCGTGGCGCATGGCGGCGCTCTCCGGCAGCCGCTCCACGGCGGCGTCGGCGGCGGCGAGGGCCTCGTCGAGCCGCCCGGCCCGCCGCAGCACCTCCACGCGCCGGTAGAGGGCCTCTTCGTCGCCCGCCCGCGCCGCGATCATCGCGTCCAGGTCGCGGAGCGCGTCGTCCCAGCGCTCGAGATCGATGTAGGTCCGGGCCCGATGGAGCGTGGCGACCCGATCCTCGGGCGCGTCCTCGAGGGCCTGGTGGAGGTCGGCGAGCGCTTCCATGAGCTGACCCTGCCGCCGCAGCACGTCGGCCCGCCGCGCGAGGAGCCAGGGGTCGTTCGGCGAGCGCTGCACGGCCTGGTCGAAGCAGGCCACCGCCGCGTCCAGGTCGCCCCGCAGCCGATGCGTCTCGGCGAGCCCGGCGACCGCCTCGAGGTGCGCCTCGTCCAGCGCCAGGACGCGCTCGTAGTCCGCCTGGGCCCGGTCGAGCTGCCCGGCCTTCCGCTGCGCCTCCGCCCGGCCGAGGAGCGCGCCGAGCTCCCGGGGGTCGAGCGCCAGGGCCCGGTCGAAGTCGGCGATGGCCTCCTCGAGGCGCCCGGCCACCATGTGGCACTCGCCCCGGCGCAGGAGCCCGATCGGGTTCGGATCGCCGCCCGCGAGCGCCTTGTCCAGCGCGACGAGGGCCTCCTCGTGCCGCCCTAGCAGGCGCAGCACGTTGGCCCGCCCGTAGACCGTCTCCGGCTTGTCCGGGTCGTGCCAGAGCGCCTTGTCGTAGTCGTCGAGGGCCTCCTCGAGCCGGTCCGTCGCCACCCGCGACTGGGCCCGCATGCGGAGCAGCCGCGCCGACTTCGGCGAGCGCTCGAGCAGCCAGTCGAAGTCCTCGAGGGCCTCCTCGTGCCGGTCCAGGCGCTGCAGGCTCCGCGCGCGCCCCTCCCGCGCCCAGGGGTAGTCGGGCTGGATCTCGATCGCCCGCTCGAAGTCCTGCACGGCTTCGTCTTCGCGCCCGAGCATGTGGTAGGTTTCGGCGCGCGAGGCGAGGGCCCAGGCGTAGTCGGGCTTCATCTCGATGGCCCGGTCGAAGCCGGCCAGGGCCTCGTGGAAGCGCTCCATCAGGCGCAGCGTGTCGGCGCGGTGCGCGATGGCCCAGCCGTCGTTCGCGTCGCGCTCGAGGAGCCGCTCGAAGTCGGCGAGGGCCTGCTCGTAGCGGCGGAGCTCGACGAAGGTCTCGGCGCGCCGGCCGAGCGCGAAGGGGTTGGTCGGGTCGAGGGCGATGGAGCGGTTCAGGTCGCGGAGCGCCTGGTCGAGGCGCCCGAGGTCGAAGAGCACCATCCCCCGGTTGGCGAGGGCCCAGGCGTAGCGGGAGTCGAGGTGGATCGCCTGCGAGAGGTCGGCCCAGGCCTCGTTGAAGCGGCCGAGGGCCCGGTAGGCGGCGCCGCGGCTCGCCCAGGCCCAGGCGTTGCGCGGGTCGAGGGCCAGGGCGCGGCTCAGGTCGTCGGCGGACTTCTCCGCGTTGCCGAGGAGGCGGTGCACCTCACCGCGCTGGGCGAGGGCCCAGGGGTAGTCGGGCTGGAGCTCGATGGCCTTGTCGAAGTCCCGGACGGCGTCTTCGCGGCGGTCGAGGAGCGCCTTGCTCTTGCCGCGGCTCGCGTAGACCCAGGCCATGCGATCGTCGATGCCCAGCGCCTGGTCGAAGCGCTCCACGGCCTTCGCGTGGTCGCCCCGCAGGCGGAAGGCCTCGCCGAGCGTGGCGATGACCGTGGGCTGGGGCTCGGCCCCGTCGATGGCGGCCGTGAGGTCGGCGATCGCCTCGTCGAAGCGTCCGTCGTCGAGGTGCACCTCGCCGCGGCGAAAGAGCGCCCAGTGGTACTTCGGGTCGAGCTCGATGGCGGCCCCGAGGTCGACGAGCGCCAGGGCCCGGTCGCCGGAGCGGGCGTGCGCATCCCCGCGGCTCGCCAGGGCGAAGGCGTAGCGCGGGTCCAGGGCGAGGGCCCGATCGAGGGTCGCGATGGCCTCCCGATGCCGCCCGGTCCGGCGGAGCACCTCCCCCTTCTGGCCGAGGGCCTCGAGGTGGTCCGGCTGGGCGTCGAGGAGGCGGCCCAGGATCACGAGCGCCTCGTCGTAGCGCCCGGCGCGGATGTGCTCCTTGGCGCGCTTCAGCAGTTCGTCGGGGGCGTCGCTCACGGCGGGTGCGGGTGTAGCATCGGCGCGCGCGCGCTGCGACCCCCGGCCGCCCGCGCTCCCCCGGGGTCAGCGCAGGACGACGCCGTCGGCGGCGATCTGGAGCGCCTGGGCGGTCGCCATGGCGCCCTCGCTCTCGAGGTGGGCCCGCTCCGACGCGCTCAGCTCGCGCAGGGCCAGGCGGCCTTCGACGACGGCTCGCCGGCCGGCGGCGTCGCGCGGCAGGAAGAAGGAGTGCCCGGCCATCGGCACGCGGATCGTGGGCGTGCCCTCGGCGCGCATCTCCATCCAGCAGCCCATGCGCTGGCAGACCTGGGCGACCTCGCCCTCGGTTTTGACCACCTGCCCCTCGAAGCGCGACGGGTCGGCGACGATGTCCGCGAGGGCGGTCACGGGGCGCTCCGAGAGGGCGGCGCCGAAGGACTCCTCGCCGGCCGCCCCGGGGGCCTCCTCCGCAGCGTTCTCTTCGGCGGCTTCCGCGGTCTGCTCCGACGGCGCGGCCTCCTCCGAGGGCGCGGCCTCCGCGGCGGGTGCGGCGGCTTCGCGCGGGGCGGCGCTGCAGGCGAGGAGGAGGGCAGCGAGGAGCGGGAGGAGCGGGAGGAGCGTACGCGTCGTGGTGGTCATGGGAGGGCTCGGCGGGTCGGGCGCCGCGCTCGGCGCCGGCCGAATTAGGTAGAAGGCGCCGGCCGGGGACGCAAGCACGGCTCGCCGGTGCTAGGCTGAACCGGGGTGAGCGAGCGGGACGAGGGTCGCCGGAAGGCGGCGCACTGGACCTATACGGAGGCCGACGGCCTCTCCGCCGAGGCCCTCCGGCTCTCGACCCGGTCTCTCACCGTCGACGAGATCGGCGTCGCCTTCCAGCCCATCGTCGATCTCCCGCGCCGCCGCCCTTTCGCCTACGAGGCGCTCGTGCGCTGCCGCCGGCCCGGCTTCGAGCGCCCCGACGAGCTCCTCGCCGCCGCCCTCGCCGAGCGCGCCATGGGACGCCTCGGTCGGCTCATCCGCGAGGTGGCGCTCCCGCCCGACCGCGACGTGCCCGTCTTCGTCAACCTGCACCCGGAGGAGCTGGCGAGCCGCTGGCTCGTCCGCCCCGACGACCCGCTCAACCTCTACCCGGGACCGCTCTTCCTCGAGGTCACGGAGGCCGCCTCCCTCGACTACTTCGAGCTCTGCCGCGGCGTGCTCGAGGAGATCTGCGGCCGCATCGGCGCGACCATCGTCATCGACGACCTCGGCGCCGGCTACAGCAACCTCCTGCGCATCGTGGACCTCGAGCCCGGCTTCGTGAAGCTCGACCGGGAGCTGGTCCGCGGCATCGATCGGGACCGGCGCCAGCGCAAGCTCGTCGCCAACGTGGTCCAGCTCTGCGCCGAGCTCGGCGCGCACGTCGTGGCCGAGGGCATCGAGACGAGCGACGAGCTGCGGGCCATCCTCGACGCGGGGGTGCGCTACGGGCAGGGCTACCTGCTCGCCCGCCCGGCCGACCCGGCCCCCGCCATCCACTGGCCCGAAGACGTCTGACGCCGGGTCGGACGGGTCGGACGGGTCGGACGGGGCGCTCAAGTGAGGACGCGCTTCACCGGCTTCTTCAGCGGCGGGAGCTCTTCCTCGCCCATGCGCTGCCGGAGGTTCACCTCGATCATCCGCGTGATCGCCGAGAGCGGCAGGTCGTTGTCGTCCTCGCCGAAGGGGTTCTCGATCTCGTCGCCGACCGCGTCCAGGCCGAAGAAGGCGTAGCTCACCATCAGCACGACGGCCGGCGTGAAGGGGCCGAGGCCCTCGATGCTGACCAGGCCGAAGGGCAGGAAGAAGCAGTACACGAAGACGATCCGGTGCAGCAGGATGTTGTAGCTGAAGGGGATCGGCGTCGCCTTGATGCGCTCGCAGCCGCCCTGCACGCCCGCCAGCTCCGTGAGCGAGCCCTCCAGGACAGGCAGGTGATAGGCGTGGATCCAGCCGCGATCGTGGGCGCCCCGGAGCTCGGCGCCGATGCGCTGGAGCAGGGCGATCGGGCGGTTCAGCTCCGGGCGGAGGGCCTCGACCTCGGACTCCTCGAGGAAGGGCGCGAGCTCCTCGAGCCGATCCTGATCGCGCAGGTGCAGGCGCAGCGCGTGGACGTAGGCGACGACCTGGTAGACGAGCCGCCGGTGGAAGGCGTGCACCTCGTCCGGGCCCGCGCCCTCGCGCGCCGCGTAGCGGTAGGCCTCGCCGACACCCTCGGAGGGGCCCACGAACGTGAGCAGCTGGCGGGTGAGCGAGCGGCTCGCGTTGACGACGCGACCCCAGAGCTTGCGGCCCTCCCAGAAGCGGTCGTAGCTGGTGTTGTTGCGGAAGCCGAGGAAGATGCCGAGCGCCAGGCCGATCAGGGAGAAGGGCGTGACGGTCAGGTTGGTGTGGAGCCAACCGTAGGTCTCGTGCACCCAGGTGACGGCGCCGGCCACGGAGGTGACGAAGAGGACCCGGGGCCAGGTGCGCGTCAGGCTGCTGCCCCGCCACATGAGCAGGGTGCGGAGCCAGGTGGACTTCTCGTGGACGATCATCGGCGGGGCATGCTCTCGAAGGGGACCCCGCACGGCAAGGCTCCATCGAAGGATCCCTCCGATCGTCTCCGGCTCCGGGGCGGGCGCGCCGAGGTCGATTCGACCACGAGAGGGCGTAGACGACTCCCCACGCTCGTCGCCTGCACCCATCGTCTCCGGTGGCCCAGGCGCTCCCGCGGTCGGTTTCCCGCTTGGCGTCGTGTTTGCATGGCGTTACCCCCGGCTTGGGCCGGCGGTCCGCCTTCGCCCGGAAAGGGCGGCCTCGCCCGCAGCAGCGACAACCCATGATCGAGCGCAGCACCCCAGACAGCGGCGAAGGTCCGGCGACGCGGCGGCCGCCCCGTCGCGTCGAGAGCCCCCCGGCGGTGCGCGTGGGGGACCTCCTGGGCGGCACGTACCGCGTTCGCCGCGCCCTCGGCCGCGGCGGGCAGGGTGAGATCGTGCTCGCGATGGACGAGTCGCTCGGCCGGCTCGTCGCCCTGAAGTGGCTCGACTCGCGCGACGCCGGACACCTGCTCGACGAGGGCCGGCACCTCGCGCGCAGCCCCCACCCCGGGATCGTTTCCGTCTACGGCATGGGCGAGCATGCCGGCGCGCCCTTCCTCGTCCTCGAGTACATGCGTGGGGGCGACCTCCGCCGCTGGTCCTCGCTCTTCACCGATCTGCCGCCCGTCGATCACATCGTCCGGCGCGTCGTGGAGGTGGCGCACGCGCTCGAGGCGCTCCACCGCGCCGGGCTCGTCCACCGGGACGTCAAGCCCGAGAACGTCCTGCTCGCGGAGCTCGATGGGCACGCCAAGCTCGCGGACCTGGGGCTCTCGCGCCGGGCCGGGTACGAGCCCAGCCATCGCATCCACGGCACGCTCGAGTTCATGGCCCCGGAGGTGCTCCGCGGCGAGACCGAGGCGCCGGCCCGGGACGTCTTCGCGCTCGCCGTGATGACCTACCTCCTGCTCACGGGCGAGGTGCCCTGGCCCATCGAGAACCGCCGAAACGGCGACGGGCCCCGACGGCTCCACGACGCCCAGATCGCCGACCCCGCGCCGCGCGCCTCGGCGCATCGACCGGAGCTCTGCAGCGCCTTCGACGACGCGCTCCTCGCGGGGCTCGCCCTGGACGCCGCCGAGCGACCGGGGCCCCTCGCCTTCGCCTGGGGCCTCGAAGACGCCCTCTCGTTCTGCGCGTCGCCCCGGTGGCGCGTGCTGGTGGTCGACGACGACCCGGACTTCCGAGCGCTCGCGGCCGTGAGCCTTCAGGGGGAGCTCCCGCGGGTGGAGGTGAGCGAGGCGCAGACGGCCGCGGAGGCGCTCGCGCAGGTCGAGCGGGTTCAGCCCGATCTGGTCGTGGTCGATCTCCACATGCCGGAGCGGAGCGGCTTCGAGCTCGCGGCGGAGCTCCGGGCGACCCGCCCCACGCTGCCCATCGTCATCGCGACCGGGGCCGGGGGCGCCCGGGACTGGCGGGGGCTCACGCACGTCGCGACCGACTTCGTGGTCAAGCCGATCGTGCCCAGGGACTTCGCCCGGCGTGTCGCCACGCTGCTCGACCGGTAGGCCCCGGCCGGCGCTGTCTGCGTCCATTCGTCTCAGACGAATTCGAGTCACGATAATTTGGTTGATGCTTTTGGTCCGGACGGCCCTAGAGTGGTCGCATGGCCGCCTCCGACCTCCCGCCCCTGCGCCCTGACGAGGCGCAGCTCGTCGTCGACGTGCTGACCGCCGCGCTCTGGTCCGACCGGCGCATGGCGCGTCAGCAGGTGCGCGCCGTCGCCGAGGCCGGTGCCCTGCTCGGCGTCCCGGACGTCGCCGTGCGCATCACGCGAGGCCTCTCGCTGGACGATCTCGAGGTCGAGGCGCTCGCGCCGCCCGCCCGGATCGCGCTCTTCGCCGCCGCGGCGTGGACGACGGCCGCCGACAGCCGGGAGCATCCCCTCGAGCGGCTGTGGCTGGCCGGCCTGCGGGCCCGGTTGGGGCTCGACGGCATGGTCGCGCGGCGCCTGGAGCGGCTCGCCTGGCGCATGCGGAGCCAGGCGGGCGGAGACCCGACGCGCCACGAGCTGGAGGCGCTCCTGCGGGCCGCGCCGCGCCTCGTCTCTCCGGTGGTTGCCGCCTGAGCGGGCGGCGCCGGCGGGGCCGCTCAGAAGCGGACGTGGACGGGCGCCTGGATGCGGCAGCGGCCCGGGCAGGGGGTCCCCGCGTCGACCTCGCACTCCTCGTAGGAGTAGGTGCCCTGCCAGCTCCCGCCGACGGCCGGCTGGAGCGCGAGGTGCTCGGTCGTCGCCCACTTCCCCTGGTAGTCGTAGGCGCTCTCTCGGTGCAGCTCGATGGCCCCCGCGCGGGCGCTCCCGGTGAAGACGATGCCCTCGCCGAAGTCGAGGATCACGCGGTCCTCCCGCGCGATCCAACGGCCGGTCGTCGGGAGCGTCTGGCGCACGTCGGCGCCCGGCGGGCCGCTGAAGAAGAAGCAGCCCGGGGTGGCGCTCGGCGTGCCCCAGCGGATCTGCGCCGGCGCCCCCTCCTCGACGACCGGCGGCGGGGGCTCGGTCGAGGCGCTCGGGGCCGCCTCGGAGCTTCCTCCGCCCGCCGGCGTGACCGGGGTCGGGGTCGTCGGCGCGGGCGCCGGGGCGGGCGCGCAGCCGAGGAGCGGCGCCAGGCCGAGGATCAGCGCGAGCCCGAATGGGGCGCGCTCGCTCGGCGGACGTGTCGCCCCGCTCGGGGAGAGCGCGAGCGCTCCCCGAGGGGCTTCTCGACGGGCGCGGAGCGTCCGGGCGCGGAGCATCCGAGCGCCGCCCTCAGTCGTGGTCGCGGAACTGATGCCGCTTCTCGAGCTCCGCGATGATCAGGTCCACGGCGTCCTCGACGTGCACGCTGTCCAGCGCGACCGTCAGGTCCGGGTGGCGCGGCGGCTCGAGCTCGACCTCCACGTCCGGCCGCCGCTCGCGGCAGAGCGCCGGGTCCGTGTTCACGTAGACCTCGAAGAGCCGGTCGTTGCCGATCCGCTCGCGCAGCTTCGCCCGGTCCTCGATGCCATAGGAGGGGAAGGCGCAGATGCAGACCAGCCCGGCGTCCGCGCAGGCCTTCGCCGCGCTGATCATCGAGCGCAGATCCTCGCCCGTCGGGTCGACGACGGTCGCCGTCCGGCCCTGGTCGAAGAGGCGCCGCTCGAGCGCGTAGGCGAGCGACCAGCGCCCCGAGCCGGGCAGGCCCACGAGCCAGAGCACGGCCCCGCGCTGCCCCATGCGCTCCCGCCGCTCGTTCGGCGAGACCTGTGTCTTCGGGGTCAGCCCCGAGCCGGCCCGCGCCTCCTTGAGGGCGTCCTCGACGCTCGCGCCCTTCGTGAGCGACTCGCCGCCCGCGACCATGCCCGCCGCGACCGTGTCGTTCGTCAGCGAGTCGATGAGGATGAAGGCGCCGGTGCTGCGGTTCTGCTGGTAGGGATCGTAGAAGAGCGCCCGGTGGCAGCTGAGCTTCAGAAGGCCGATGTCGTTCAGCTCGAGGCGCGCCGCGTCCTCCTCCTCGAGCGTGTCCATGTCCTTGCGCCACTGGACGCCGTCGACCTGCACGCGCACCGACTGGGTCGTGTGCTTGAGGATGTAGGTCTTCGCCGGGTCGAGGGGCGTCTCGTTCATCCAGACGACGTGCGCGTCGAAGGTGCGCCCCACGGTCGGCAGGTCGTCCGGGTGCACGAGCATGTCGCCCCGGCTGCAGTCGATCTCGTCCTCGAGGCGCACGCAGACGCTCTGCGGCGCGAAGGCCTCGTCGAGGGGCCCGTCGAAGGTGTCGATGCTCCGCACCTTCGAGCTCTTGCCGCTCGGGAGCACCATCACCTCGTCGCCCTTCTTCAGCGTGCCGCCGACGAGCTGCCCGGCGAAGCCGCGGTAGTCGAGGTTCGGCCGCACGACGTACTGCACGGGCAGGCGGAAGTGCTCGAGGTCCCGGTCCTCGCTGATGGGCACGGTCTCGAGGTACTCGAGCACCGAGGGGCCGTCGTACCAGCCGGTCTTCGCGCTCGCGCCGACGACGTTGTCGCCCTTGAGCGCGCTGATCGGGAAGAAGGTGACGTCCTTGAAGCCGAGGTCCTTCGCGAACTCCGTGAACTCCGCGCGGATGCGCTCGAAGACCTGCCGGTCGTAGCCGACGAGGTCCATCTTGTTCACGCAGACGGCCAGGTGCCGGATGCCGAGGAGCGAGGCGATGAAGCCGTGGCGCCGCGACTGCTGGAGCACGCCGAGGCGCGCGTCGATGAGGATCAGCGCGACGTTCGCCGTCGACGCGCCGGTCACCATGTTCCGGGTGTACTGGATGTGCCCCGGGGTGTCGGCGATGATGAACTTGCGCTGCTCGGTCGTGAAGTAGCGGTAGGCGACGTCGATGGTGATGCCCTGCTCGCGCTCGGCGCGGAGGCCATCGGTGAAGAGCGAGAAGTCGATCTCCTCGCCCTCGATGTTCGACGCCCGCTTCACGGCCTCGAGCTGGTCCTCGTAGACCATGCCCGTGTCGTGGAGCAGCCGGCCGATGAGCGTCGACTTGCCGTCGTCGACGCTGCCCACGGCCACGAAGCGCAGCAGGTCCTTCGCCTGGTACTTCTTCAGGTAGGCGGAGATGTCGCTCCGCAGGAGATCCGTATCGCTTTCGGCGCCCATCTCAGAAGTACCCTTCGCGCTTCTTGAGCTCCATGGAGCCCTCCTGATCGAAGTCGATGAGCCGGCCCTGCCGCTCGCTGAACTTCGTCAGGAGCATCTCCTGGATGATCTTCTCCACCGTGTCCGCCTCCGACTCGTGGCCCCCCGTGAGCGGGTAGGAGCCGAGCGTGCGGAAGCGGACCGAGCGCATCTCGGGCTCCTCGCCCTTCTCGAGGCGCATGCGCTCGTCGTCGACCATGATCCAGGTGCCGTCCCGGTTCACCACCGGGCGCTCCTTCGCGAAGTAGAGCGGCACGACCGGGATGTCCTCGACGAGCACGTACAGCCAGACGTCGAGCTCGGTCCAGTTGGAGATCGGGAAGACGCGCACGCTCTCGCCCTTGCGGATGCGCGCGTTGTAGAGGTTCCAGAGCTCGGGGCGCTGGTTCTTCGGGTCCCACTGGTGGAAGCGGTCCCGGAAGGAGTAGATGCGCTCCTTCGCGCGCGACTTCTCCTCGTCGCGGCGGGCGCCGCCGAAGGCGCAGTCGAAGCCGTGGTGCGTGAGCGACTGCTTCAGCGCCTCGGTCTTCATGGCCCGCATGAACTCGTCCGAGCCGTGGTCGAAGGGGTTGATCTTCGCCTTGATGCCGTCCGGGTTGATCCACTCGAGGAGCTCGAAACCGAGCTCCTTGGCGATGCGATCGCGGAACTCGATCATCTCCCGGAACTGCCACGTCGTGTTGATGTGGAGCAGCGGGAAGGGCATCGGGCCCGGCGCGAAGGCCTTCCGCGCGAGCCGGAGCATGACCGAGGAGTCCTTGCCGATGCTGTAGAGCATCACCGGGTGGTCGAACTCGGCCGCGGCTTCGCGGATGATGTGGATGCTCTCCGCCTCGAGCTGGCGGAGGTGCGTCAGGCGACGCGCGAGGATGGGGTCCAGATCGGGCAAGGGCGTGTGGCTCCGCGGCGGTCGGGCCCGGCCTCTGCGGGCGCCGATACCCGACGATTCCGGTGGGAAATCGCGGGCGAGAACGCCGAGCATGTACTCGCTCGTCGCGCGGGCCGCAAGGACCGCGCCGCCGGCGTCCGGACACCACGCCGCGGGTAGGGGGGCAGCGGCCGGGCGGTCGGGCCCGCGCGCGGCGGCGGGTCGGGAATCCTGCGCGGGCCCGTTCGCTCGCGTCGGTGTAGGCTCCCGCCGGTGATCCGCCCGTCCCCGCTCCTCGCGCTCCTCTTCGCGCTCGCCTGCGCCGGCCGTCAGGATCCGCCCACGACCCCCGAGGGGCGCGTCCGCGAGATGCCCGCGCCGGCCCGCATCGTCGATCTCCGGACGGGCGAGGAGGTGGACGAGCTCACCATGCTCGCCGACCTGCGCGGCGCCCGCGCCATCTACCTCGGCGAGAGCCACGACGACACGCTGGACCACGCGATGCAGTACCGGCTGCTCCGCGAGCTCCACCGCCAGGACGGCGCGCTCGTCCTGGGCATGGAGATGTTCCAGCGCCCCTACCAGGCCGTCCTGGACGACTGGACCGCCGGCCGGCTCGACGAGGAGGCCCTCCGCCGCCGCACCGAGTGGGACACGCGCTGGGGCTTCGACATCCGCCTCTACCGACCGATGCTCGAGTTCGCGCGCGCTCGGGGGGTCCCGGTGATCGCGCTCAACGCCCGCCGGGAGCTCAGCCGCGCCGTCGCCATGAGCGGCCTCGAGGGGCTCGACGAGGCGCTCCGCGCGGACGTGCCCGCCGAGCTCGACCTCGAGGACGAAGCGCACCGGGCGCTGGTGATGGAGGCGCTGGCGGAGCACCCGCACGGCGCGGACGAGGCGGCGCTGGAGCGGATGTACGAGGCGCAGGTCCTCTGGGACGAGACCATGGCCGAGCGCGTCGCGGCGGCCCTCGAGGCGGGGGCCTCGCGCATCGTCGTCCTCGCCGGCTCCATGCACGTGCGCGCGGGCCTCGGGATCCCGCGGCGGGCGGCGCGGCGGGGCGCCGAGCCCTGGCGCGTCGTGCTGGCCGTGCACGAGGACGACGAGGAGACGCTCGAGGCGCTCCTCGAGGCCGAGCCCCGCCCGGCCGACTACCTCTGGGTCCACGAAGACGAGTGAGCGCGGCCGCCTCGGGCCGGGCCCGTGGCGGGATGGCGCGCTGGACTCAGGCCTGCGCGGCGGGTGGCTTCGGCCGGAGGACGCTCAGCGCGGTGCGGACGACGTCGCCCAGCTCCTCCGGGGGCACGCCGGCGCGCGACATGATCCCGAGCCCGTTGAGCGTCGCCGTCAGGTGGCGCGCGGTCGCGGCCGTGTCCAGCGGCTCGATCTCGCCCTGCGCCACGGCGTTGCAGAGCGCGTTCCGGAAGGCGCTGACGGTGCGATCGAAGAAGCGATGCACCCGCGCGGCGACCTCCGGGTCGGTCCCGCCGAGCTCCATGCAGCTCTTGCCGATCATGCAGCCGCGGGGCGTGCCGGCCGAGGGGCAACCGCTCTGCTCGCCGAGCCGCTGGAAGAAGGCGTAGATCGCCTCGAGAGAGGCGTCGCCGCCCTGGAGCGGCCCGAGCATGTCCGCCGTGCGGCGGTCCACGTAGCGGTCCAGCGCGGCCAGGAAGAGCCGCCGCTTGTCCCCGAAGGTGTTGTAGAGGGACTGGCGGCTGATCCCCATGTGGGTGAGCAGCGCCTGCATGGACGTGGAGGCGTAGCCGTCGCGCCAGAAAAGCTCGAGCGCGCGATCGAGCACGTCCTCTTCGTCGAAGCTGCGGGGTCGTCCGCCCACGGTCTCACCATTCTGGGCACCCTCGGGAAGCCCGTCAAATCAGGGGGATTCGGCCTCGGGGGTGTCGAAGGGCCCACTCCATGGACGCGCCTCGGGCCCGCCGCGTTACCGGGCCTCTTCGCCGGTCGCCCCGCGCTCGTCCTCGCCCATGGCCTCGGGGGCGGCGCCGTCCTCTCCGGGCTCGCCGTCTTCGCCGTCCTCGCTCGCCGCGGAGGCCGCGCCCTCGGCCGGCGCCTCGCCGTCCGCGTCCGCGTCCGCGTCCGCGAGCTCGTCCGCCTCGGGCCCTCGCTCCGCGGGCTCGTCGTCCACGGGCGCCTCCTGCGCGGGCTCGCTCGCCGGACGCAGCGCCTCCTCGATCTTCCCGTCCAGCGAGTGCCGCTCGGTCGGCGCGCCGTCGAGCATGTGGCATTGCCCCTCGAAGAGCACGCCCCGGTCGATGAAGATCTGCGGCGTCTCGATGTCTCCGATCACGTGGCAGGGCGCGTGGAGCTCCACGAGCTTGCGCGCCCGCACGCCCCCTTTCACCCGGCCGCCGAGAACGATCAGCGTGCCCACGTCGATGTCGGCCTCGATCTCGGCGCCCTCGCCGACGATCAGCATGCCCTCGCTGAAGATCGCGCCGTCGAAGCGCCCGTCGATGCGCACGCGCCCCTCGAAGGTGAGCCGGCCGCTGTACTCGGTCCCGCGCCCGAGGAGCGCGCTGATCTCGCCGGGCGCCGGCGTCAGGTCCTTCGACGTCATGGCAGCGCCTGCCTTAGCAGATCCCCGGCCGCCGCGCCCCGCGAGCGAGCGCCGTGCGCCCCCGAACGGGCGCTCTCCTCAGAGCGCGTAGCCGAGCTGGAGACCGACGTTCAGCGAGCGGTCGGTCATGTCGGTCGCCGTGGCGGCGGCCGGTGAGCCCATGCCCACGCCGCTGAAGTCGATGGAGTAGCGCGTGAAGCCGAAGCGGAGCCCGTAGCTCAGGCCCATGTCGAGCGCGCCGTAGAGCCCGATGCCCACGTCGAAGCCGCTCGCCGAGCCGTCCTCGCCGAAGGCGGGCGAGAGGTCGCCGACGCCGAAGGTGATGCGATAGCCGAAGTCCGCCCGCGCCCGGAGCAGGTTCTCGTAGAGGCGGGCGTCTGCCGCGAGCCCGACGCGCAGGAAGGTGTACTTCGACGAGGGCATGGTCGTGTTCTCGTCGATGGAGAAGCTGTCGACGCCGAAGCCGACCAGGGCGCCGATGCGCGCCGCGTCCCCCTCGAAGGGGTAGAGGTAGCCCAGGTGGATCCCCAGCTGGTACGCGGTCGTCGAGAGCTCCGGGCCGAGGTTGCCCATGGCGTCCTCTTCCTGGGACTTCAGCCCCAGCGAGACGCCGAAGTCGAAGCGCGCGTAGAGGCCGCGGATCGCCGAGTCGCTCGTCCCGAGCGGGAAGCTCTCGAGGGTGAGCGTGAGCGAGGGGAAGAGCCCGGCGTCGTAGTCGCGCCCGCCGGAGGGGTCGAGGTCGACGCTCGCCTTCCGGGTGCGGCCGTCGATGCCCACCATCGCCACCAGGCGGGGGAGGGCGCCCTCGACCTCCTCGTCGTCGTCGTCGTCCTCGTCGTCTTCGCCGGTCTGCTCCGCGGCCAGCCGGGCGAGCTCCTCCTGCTCCCGGCGCCGCTCCTCTTCCTCCGCGCGGCGCTGCTCCTCGGCCTCGCGCTCCGCGATCGCCGAGGCGGCCTGCTCCCAGGCCTCGACGGTGGCGCGGGAGATCAGGTTCAGCCGTCGTCGCCCGAGCGGGCTCGGCGCCTCGCGGAAGGCGACCTCGTTTCCGCTCGCGTCGTGGATGTGGATCATCGTCCGCGCCCGGCCGCCGCGGCCGCGCACCTCGCCCCGGACGAGGAAGTCGAGGCCGCGCTGCTCGGCGACGCGCGCCATGCCCGTCGGGTCCGAGAGGTCGGCGCCCATGCCGGCGGCCGCCTGCTGGACCTCCGCCTGGGGCTGGAGATCGGCCTGGGTGGCGATGGCGCGCACGACGGCGCGGCGCGCCTGCCCGCTCCGCCAGCCCGAGAAGTCGAGCACGACGCCGGTCCGCTGCTGCGCCGCGCTCGTGGCGGGATCGAAGAGGAGGCCCAGCAGGAGGAGGCTGGCGAGCCCCCCGAGGCGCGCTCGCGCCCAATCCATCCCGGCATGCCGTCGCATGGGGCGGTTCTAGCACAGCCGGCCGCGCGCGGGGCAGCGTCCTCTCGGCGGAGCGGCGGGCGTGAGCGGTGGTTCACGACCGCGACACGGATGTCGCGGATCGCTTCGAAAACGCCCGCTCGAGGGCCGATCTTCGGCGTCCGGAACCTGGCGCGGGCCTTGAAAGACTGAAACGCTGAAGAACGTGGGGACGACTTCCTGAATGGAGGCCCCGCCCCGCTCGTCTCACGGACGCCCGCCCACGGAGACCCCCGATGCCCCGCCCCTCGCTCACCGCCGCCCTCACCGCCGCCCTCCTCGCCGGCCTCGCCAGCCCCGCCGCCGCGCAGACCGGCGCCGAGGGGATCGAGACCTCGCTCCATCGCGAGGCCGGCCTGAGCGTCCAGGGCGGCGAGGCCGTCGGGGAGGTCGACGCGCCCTACGACGAGGTCGTCCGCGTCGTGCAGGACTTCGGCAACTACCACCACTTCCTGCCCCACTTCCGCTCCTCGCGCGTGCTCGCGCAGCGCGGCGGGCGCGCGATGGTCTACATGGAGGTGGGCATCCTCCGCGACACCATCACCCTCTGGGCGCAGCTGCGCATCCAGAGCCGTGATGGGAACGGCCGCCACATCGTCGAGGCGCGCATGATGCAGGGCAACATGGATGGCTTCATCGCCCGTTGGGAGGTCGAGCCCCTCGACGGGGGTCAGCGCGCCCGGGTCCGCTTCCGCATCCTCGTCGATCCGGACGTCCCCGTGCCGAGCTCGGTGGTCACGGCGGAGAACGTCAAGTCTGCCCGGCGCACCATCAAGGCGCTCCGCCAGCGGGTCGTCGAGGTCCGCCAGGGCTGAGCGCCCGGCGTCGTCGCTCCGACACCCCCGAGCCGCGCCCCGAGCCCGGCGTCGCTCCGACACTCCGAGCCCGGAGCGACGAGCTCGGCCGGGCTCGCAGCGCGCCTTCGTACCGCGTGACACGAAGCGAAGACGCGCGCGCACGGCACCCCTCATCGCCTCTGGAGGCGTCGCGAGACGAGCAGGGCGAGGGCGAAGACGAGGGCCAGCGCCGGGGGCGCACCCCCGGGCCCGCGCGACGCGTCGCAGCCGTACCGAAGGTGCTCGTTCGGGGAGTCGCCGTAGAGCGCCAGGATGCCGGCCTCGTCGTCCTCCCGGAGCACGCGCTGGCTCGTGCGACCGCGCGGCAGCTCGGGCGCCATGACCGCGTCCGCGACGTCCGACTCGTCGAGCCCGAGGACGTGCCCGAGCTCGTGGGTGAGCACGGAGCTCAGGTCCCAGCTCTCCGCCGGAGGCGCGCCCGCCGGCGCCTGCTCGTCCAGCACCGCGAGGGGGAGGCTCCCGTTGATGAAGACGTCTGCCTCGAGCAGGCGCCCGCGCATGTCGTAGGTCGTGATGGTGACCGCCAGCCGGTGCCCCCAGCGCTCGGTCGGCCAGCTCGTCAGCACGTGGATGGAGCCGACGGCGTCATCGCTCGGCGCGCGCGTCGCGAGGACGTCGGGGGCGCCGCCGATGCCTCGCCAGGCATCCGTCGCGTGCGTCAGCGCCTCGTCGAGGGTCTCGCGGTCGAAGCTGGCCTGGGTCGGGACCGGCGCGACGTGGAGCTCGACCGGGCCGCGGGCCCAGCGGACGAGGTCGCCCGAGGGGGTGCGCTTCAGCTCGTAGGCGGACGCGCGCGGGGCGAAGGCGAGCGCCAGCAGGAGGGCGCCCATCATGGACAGGAGTGAGCGGCTCATCGGATCACCACCGCGAAGGGCTCGGAGGCGGCTTCCGCGAACGCGGCCTCGAGGACGAGGCTGGCGGGCGCGGCCCACATCGCGCGGAGGGCCAAGGGGCGGTCGGCGCCGGCCACCGTCTGCCGGAGGCGCGCCGTGTCGTGCTCCCACCCCGTGTCGGTGCGTCGTCGCGCCAGCTCCATGCGGTGCCGCCCGACGCTCACCGTGTAGCCGCCGAGACGCACGAAGACCTTCACGTGCGACTCGGGCCACTCGTGCCGCACCTCGAGCGGGCGCGTGCGCAGCCGCCCATCGGCCGAGACGGCCGCGATCGCGTCGACCGGTACGTCCGCGGCCTGCGCCGACTCGATGACCCGGTAGAGCAGATGGGTCGGGACCTCCGCGGTCGCGCCGACGGCGAGGGTCACGCCCTCGGGGACGCTCCGGAGCAGCGCGACGACCTCGTCGATCGGGCGAATGAAGGGCCGGGGCTCCTCCGGGAAGTCCACCCGCGCGGGGGCGTCCGGAAGGGGGCCGGCGCCGACGAGCCGGGGGCGCCCGCTTCGGTCGAAGGACACGCGCGGCGCGTAGGCCAGGCTCACGCCCGTCGCGCTCACCCGCAGGAGGGCGCCCGGCGTCTCGCCGGTCTCCGCCTCTCCCGCGACCCGCGTCAGCTCGCCGGAGGGACCCCAGCTCGTCACGCGAGGCGCGAGCTCGACGCCCACCAGCGCGACCCGATCGATCAGCACGTCGTCGGCGAGGGCCCGGGCGAGCGGGTCGCCGAGCCCCGAGTGGGCGCCGAGCCGCTCGAGGGCCCCGAAGGCCTCCTCGACGCTGGCGATGGCGCGCCGGCCGACCGAGTCGAAGGGCGCGTAGGGGGCGGTGCATCGGCTGCGGCAGGGGTCGGGGGCGAGCTCCGCCAGCGCGCGGAGCCGCTCCACGCCCTCGGCGCGGAGCGCGCGGAAGACGGCGTCGGCGAAGAGCGCGTCGCGGCGCGCCCCCGCGCGGCTCCAGTCGGGCGATTCGCCGTCGAGCACACGCAGCGCGTTGAGCGCGTCGTCGATCTGAGCCCGCAGGTGACCGACGCGCACGGCGCGGAGCTCGCGCTCGAGGAGGGCGCGCAGCCCGCTCGGCGGCGCAGCCATCGTCTCCGCCAGGCGCTGGAGGAGGGGCGCGTCTTCGTGGCGGTGCGCGATCACCGCGAGGTCCGTGGCGGCCATGGCGCGCAGGTAGCGGGCCTCGCGCCGGTGAGCGCTCCGGGTCGTCCGCTCGGCGAAGGCGTCGAGCTCGTCGAGCACGATCAGCGTCCGCTCGCCGTAGGGCGTCAGCGACGTGCGCGCGTCGACGAGCGCCGGGGGCTCGAGCTGCGCCTGCGCCACCGAGCTCGGGCCGGCGACCGAAGCGGCCAGCGCGAGGGGGACGAGTAGAAGGGGGATGGGGGGGCGGGGCATGGGGACCTCCTCGGGGTGTCGAATGGGTTGCCCCACGCACATCGCAACGCCCGTGCCGCCCCGGCTCGCGACGCGGCTCGCGGCCTCTCTTCCCGTCTTTTCTCCCGCGCGCGGGCGCGCCCGGTCGCGGCGCGGGCTGCCGGCCGTGGTCGAATCGACCTCCGTGTGGTCTCGTCCTCCATCCCGGCGCGCGGCGGTGGCCGTCGCTTGAGCCCCGGGACCCGGAGCGGGCAGACTCGCGACCCGTGAAGCTCTCCATCCTCCTCGTGGACGACGACGAGCACGTGCGGCGGAGCGTCGAGCGGCTCCTCCGCCGCAGCGGCCACGGTGTCCGTACCGCATCGAACGGCGCGGAGGCGCTCGAGTCGCTGAAGGGCGATGGCGAGTTCGACCTCCTGCTCACGGACGTCTCGATGCCGCGCATGAGCGGGATCGAGCTCTTGCGCGCGTTGAAGGAGGAGGGCCTCTCGTTGCCCACCCTCGTCATGTCGGGCGAGGCGACGGTCGCGAAGGCCGTCGAAGCGGTCCGCCTCGGCGCCGCCGACTTCCTCGAGAAGCCCGTGTCGAAGGAGAGGCTCCTCGTCAGCCTCGAGCGCTGCGTCGAGCGCGCGCGCCTGAAGGCCGAGAACGCCTTCCTCCGCGCCGACGGCGGCGGGGCGTCCGAGCTCCTGGGCTCGAGCCCGGCGCTGCGGGAGCTGAAGAGCCTCGTCGCGCGCGTGGCCCCGACGGAGGGGCGCGTCCTGATCACCGGCGAGAACGGGACCGGCAAGGAGCTGGTGGCCAACGCCATCCACGCCGGCTCGGCTCGGCGAGACGGCCCCTTCATCAAGCTCAACTGCAGCGCCGTCCCCCGCGAGCTGATCGAGAGCGAGCTCTTCGGCCACGAGCGGGGCGCCTTCACCGGCGCCGTGAAGAAGCGGCTGGGGCGCTTCGAGCTGGCCGACGGGGGCACGCTCTTCTTGGACGAGATCGGCGACATGCCCCTCGAGATGCAGACGAAGGTGCTGCGGGTGCTGCAGGAGGGGCAGCTCGAGCGCGTCGGGGGCAGCCGCACGCTCGACGTCGACGTGCGGGTCGTCGCCGCGACGAATCGGGACCTTCCCGCGATGGTCGACGCGGGCGACTTTCGCGAGGACCTCTTCTACCGGCTCGAGGTCGTGCACCTGCAGGTGCCGCCGCTCCGCGCGCGCCTCGACGACGTCCCGGAGCTGGCGCGGGTCTTCCTCGAAGAGGCCGCGCGTCGAAACCGGCGTTCGATCCGGGGCTTCACCGCGAAGGGCCTCGAGGCGCTGCAGGGCTACGACTACCCGGGCAACGTGCGTGAGCTCCGCAACCTCGTCGAGCGCCTGGTCATCCTCGTCGAGGGCGAGGAGATCGGCGCGGAGGACGTCCAGGGGGCGCTCTCGGGCCGTCGCTCCCGGCCCGAGCGTCTCTATCGCCCCGGGGTCAGCCTCAACGAGCGCCTCGAGCAGCTCGAGAAGCAGATTCTCGAGGAAGCGATCCAGTCCGAAGGGAGCAAGGCCGCGGCCTCCCGGGCGCTCGATGTCGAGAGGTCGTTCTTCTACAAGAAGTGCAAACGGCTCGGCGTCGACGGGGACTGAGGCCCGGGCGCCGCTGCTCGCCGCTGCTCGCCGCAGCTCGTCCCCGCTCGCCACGAGCGGCCGGCGTCGGAGCGGCGGGAGGACGAGCCGTGGCCGGGGAGCCGTCCCGTGGGCGATCCGACCACGAGGTGGTGTCTCCGACCCATCCGGTCGACGCCGAGGCCGCGTTCGGCGCGGTTTCAGCGTGGCTTTCGCCCGCCAGCGCCGTCGGCACGGTCGCTGCAACGCATGGGGCCCGAAAGGAGCCCACATGCACGCCCTCGTTCTCAGCCACGCCTCCTGGGGAATCCCCGACGCCTGCCGACGCGCTCGGCTCGAGCCGGTCTTCGTCGGCGACCCGGCGGAGGCCCGGACCCATCTGGACCACGCGGAGCCGGGGGAGATCGCCTGCGTCCTCGTGGACGCGAGCGCGCCCGGAGCCCACCGCTTCATGGAGTGGCTCCGGAGCCACCCCCGCCTGCTCTCCCTGCCCACGCTCTTCCTCGTCGAGGAGGCCACGACGGACGCCTTCGTCGAGGCGCACGCGGCCGGCGCCGACGACGCGGTGGTGCGCACCGACGCGACGATGATCCAGCGCCGCATCGCGTCCCTGAAGGGCTTCCGCGCGAAGCGCCCGGACGTCACGCAGGGCCGCGCCCTGGTCGCCATCTCGGACTCGCGGGAGCGGCGCCTCCTCGGGCGCTACGTCCGCTGGGCCGGCTTCGATCCCTGCTTCGCGGAGACCCTCGTGGAGCTCCTGGCCCGCGGCTCGGAGAGGCACTTCGACCTCGTCGTCGCGTCGGCCGACCTCGGCGACGCGCGCAGCGCCGTGGAGACCCTCCGGAGCGAGCGTCCGGATCTCGCGTTCGTCTGGACCACGCGCGATGAAGACGAGGCCGCGCTCCGCGAGTCCCTCGCCGGCCTCCCCCGCGTGGCGGTCACCCGTCGCACGGCGCCCATCGACCACCTCCTCTTCCACGTGAACGAGCTCATGGCGGCTTCGGGCACCGACGGACGCGACTCCCGCCGCCTGCTCGTCGACACCCTCTGCGCGTACCGCCCTTCGGGGATTCGCCCGGCGGCCGTCGGGCTCACCTACAACCTGAGCCGCGGGGGGCTCTACGTGCGCACCTTGGCGCCGCTCCCCGTGGACGTGGAGGTGTGGCTCGAGCTCCGCCCCGCGCGCGCGCTGCCCTGGACCCACCTCCGAGGCGTCGTCCGCTGGCGTGCCCTGCCGGGGAGCCGCCGTGGCGCGACGCCGCCCGGGTTCGGCGTCGAGCTCCTCCCCGAGCTCTGTCCCGCCCGGGACCTCGGCATCTACCGGGACGCCTACGACGCGCGGCTCGCCCGCGAGCGCCGCCTCGATACGCCCGCCTCCTCCCTCCCCACCTCCCAGCCGCGAGACCTCCGATGACCCAGACCTACACGCACACGACGCCCACGAGCCCCGCCCACGGAGCGCGCTCGTCCTCCACTCCCTCCACGAACGCCCCCTCCACGAACGCCCCCTCCACGAACGCCCCCTCCACGAACGCCCCCTCCACGAACGCCCCCTCCACGAATCCCTCGGCCCGGCCGGCCACGGGGCGGGTCCTCGTCGTCGACGACGACCAGTGCGCCCGGGCCGCGATGAGCCGCTGCCTGCGGCGCGCCGGGATGGTCGTCTCGGTGGCCGGAGATGGCGACGCCGCCGTCGAGTGGCTCGAGAGCACCGAGGTGGACGTCATCGTCTCCGACGTCGCCATGCCCAACCTGGACGGGCTCTCGCTCCTGCAGTGGGTGCGCGAGCGCCGGCCGAGCCTCCCGGTGATCCTCACCACGGGCGAGCCGAGCGTCGGCACGGTGATGGAGGCGATGGAGAAGCGCGCCTTCGCGTTCCTGCCCAAGCCCGTCGCGGCCAACGAGATGCTGCGGCGCGTCGCCGACGCGCTCTCGGAGCATCGCCGCCTCCAGCGCCAGCGCGAGCTCGAGGAGGCCGCCGCCGCGCAGCGCGAGGCCGAGGCCCGGCGGCAGGCGCTGGGTCGCCAGTTCGACCGCGCCCTCCAGCGTCTGGTCATCCACTACCAGCCGCTCGTTCGCTGGTCGACGCGCGAGGTCGCGGTCCACGAGGCCCTCGTGCGCAGCGAGGAGCCGGAGCTCCGCGTCCCCCCGGCGCTCTTCGCGGCGGCCCGCGAGCTCGACCGCGCCCACGATCTCGGCCGGCGCATCCGCGAGCTGGCCGCGCAGGCCTACGACGACGCCCCCGAGGGCTGGCGGCTCTTCGTGAACCTCGCCGAGGAGGACCTCGAGGACCCGGAGCTCTACGCGCCCGAGGCGCCCCTCTCGCGCCACGCCTCCCGCGTCGTCCTCGAGATCAGCGAGAGCGCGCGCGTGAGCGAGTGCGTCACCGAGCACCTCGCGAATCTCCGCGCCCTCGGCTTCCGGGCCGCCGTCGACGACGTGGGGGCGGGCTACGCGGGGTTGAACAGCATCGCGCGCTTCGAGCCGGAGACGATCAAGATCGACATGGAGCTCGTGCGCGACGTGCACCTCTCGAAGGTGCGCCAGCGGCTCATCCGCTCCCTCGTGGTGCTCGCCGAGGAGATGGGCATCGAGGTCATCGCCGAGGGCATCGAGTGCCGCGAGGAGCTGGACACGCTCGTCGAGATCGGCTGCGACCTCTTCCAGGGCTACTACTTCGCCAAGCCCTCGCCGACCTTCGTGGAGCCGGCCCACCTGACGGACTGAGGCGAAGCCTCCAGTTTCGTCTACCGAGTCGCTCTACCACAAAGGGGGTACGGCAGGGCCTCCCGAGGCCGTCGCGCACGATGGAGGCGGCTGCTCGCGGATGCCTCGAATGGGAGGGTCGATCGTCTCACCACCAGATGGGGATGTTGTGGGGATGGGCACCGTTTGCGATCACGAGCACGAGTGCCCAACGATCCCTCCGAGGTCTTCGAGGCCTCCCTCACGGTCGCCTTGACGCTCGATGCGGAGGGTCGGGTCCGGGCCTTCTCGCCCGGGGCACGCGAGCTCTTCGCCTCGGCGACGGGCCAGCCTCTCGAAGAAGGCGTCCCGCTCGTCGACGCGGTCCTCCCCGCCCTCCGGGAGCAGGTCGCCTCCCGCCTCGAGCGGGCGCGCTCGGGTGAGCACGTCGCGGGGGTGGTCGAGATCGAGCTCGACGGCGCCCAGCGGGTCCTCCGCTCCATCTACGTGCCCATGCTGGAGGGGGGCGAGGTTCGCTCCATCCTCCTCACGGTCTTCGACGCCACCACCCAGGTCCTGCGGGACGGGCAACGCCGGCTCTTCGAGGCCGCCATGCAGGAGGTCAGCGAGGGCATCCTCATCGCCGACGCCCGCCAGCGCGGCTTCCCCACGATCTGGGCCAACCGGGGGTTCACCGAGATCACCGGCTACGAGTGGGAAGACATCATGGGGCGCTCCTGCAGCATCCTCCAGGGCCGCGACGTCGACCAACCCGGAGTCCAGCAGCTGACCGGGGCCCTCGCCGCCGGCGAGCCCGTGCGGGCGACCGTGCGGAACTACCGGAAGGACGGCACGGCCTTCTGGAACGACATCTCCCTCACCCCCCTCTTCCGCCGCGGCGGAGATCGGCCGACGCACTACGTCGGCGTGCTGCGCGACGTCTCGGCCCAGTACGAGCTCCGCGAGCAGCTCCTCCACGCGAGCCGGCTCGACGCGCTCGGCCAGCTCGCGGGCGGCGTGGTTCACGACTTCAACAACCTGCTGACGGCGATGGGCATGGAGCTCCAGATGCTCCACGAGGCCGCCGACCAGCCCGAGCTGGTGCGCGAGAGCGCCGAGGCGCTCGAGGAGGTCGTCGGGCGCGCCGGCGCGCTGGTCCGCCGCCTGCTCGCCATGTCCAAGCCCACGCAGGTGGAACCCGACGTCCAGGCGGTGGACGCCATCGTCGAGCGCTCGGCGCGCATGCTCCGCCGGCTCGTGGAGAGCCGGGTCGAGCTGGTCGTGGTGCCGCCCGAGGAGACGCTCTGGGCCTCGGTCGACGCGACCGTCATCGAGCAGGCGCTGGTGAACTTCGTGGTGAACGCCCGCGACGCCATGCCCAGGGGAGGCACGGTGACGGTCGAGACGCGGGGGGTCCGCGAGGGCGGGAAGGAGTGGGTGGAGATCCGCGTCCGGGACACCGGCGGCGGGATCCCCGAGGCGGTCTTGCCGCGGGTCTTCGACTCCTTCTTCACCACGAAGGGAAAGAAGGGCACTGGCCTCGGCCTCGCCACCGTGAAGCGCCTCGTGGAGGCGCTCGACGGCGAGGTGAGCGCGGAGAACGACGCCGTCGGTGCGGTCTTCCGGGTGCGCCTGCCGCGCCTGCGCTCCAAGCCGGCGGCGAAGCGGAGGCCGACGAGCCACTCGGCGCTCCGGCGACCCCAGACTCTGAAGCTCCTCCTCCTCGAGGACCAGGACGCGTTGCGGCGCGCGCTCGCGCGGCCCCTCCAGCGCGCCGGCTACGACGTGACCGCGGTGAGCCTGCCGAGCGTGGCTCGGAACGCGATGAAGAGCCTCGAGCGGGTCGACGTGCTGGTCACGGACATCGTCCTCCCCGGCCAGAGTGGCATCGAGTTCGCTCGCTGGGCGGCTGAGCTGAACCCGGAGCTCCGCGTGGTCTTCACGACCGGCTACGCCGACATGGACGTGACGGCGAGCGGCCTGCCGCCGGAGCGGTGGCGCCTGCTCACCAAGCCCTTCGACACCCGGAAGCTCGTGCAGACCATCCAGTCGCTCGTCTACGACGAGTGATCGGCCCTCCGGGAGCAGCCAGGGGCCCGTCGATCGGGAGATCGGGTCGCGGAGCGGCCTCCAGGAGGGGCCGCGAACGGGGATAAGTCGAGTGCTTTCGAGCACATGAGAGGCGAGGGGGGCCTGGTTTGACTCCCCCCACCCCGGGTGCTACCTCCGCGCGCGTCACCGGGGCCCGAAGCCCCGCGACACGGGAAAGTCGGCTCGTTCGCCCCTATAGAGAGGGAGCGCGCGGTCGGCCCGCCACCCGGAGACTCACGGCGAGGCTTCGGCGGCGCGACTCCCCCTCCCCCCGAGGTCTCCCGATGCACCTGCTCAACGCGCTCCTGTCCGAAGGCTCGATCATCGACCTCGACGGGACCTTTTTCATCCAGTTCGCGATCTTCTGGGTCGCCTTCTTCGTCCTCCGCTCGCTCGTCTTCAAGCCCCTCGTGGCCGTCTTCGAGGAGCGCGAGGAGGCCATCGACGGCGCCCGCCGCGACGCGAAGCAGTTCGCGCGGGAGGCCAGCGAGAAGGAGGCGCACTTCGACAAGGAGCTCCACAAGGTCCGCACGGCGGCCGGCGAGGAGCGCGACGCGCTCCGGACCGAGGCCAAGCACCTCGAGGGCTCGATCCTCGAGAAGGTCCGCGCGGAGACCGAGAAGAGCCTGAAGGAGGCCGACGAGCAGCTCAGCCACGAGGCGAAGCGCGCTCGCCAGGAGATCCAGGCCACCACCCCGGCGCTCGCCAAGCAGATCGCCACCAAGCTCCTCCAGCGGGAGGTCCGGTGATGAAGCTCTCGACCCGCATCGCTCTCGCGGCCGCGCTCGCGCTGCCGCTCTCCTTCTCCCTCCTCGCGCCGAGCACGGCCGCCGCCCAGCACGGTGCGGTCGAGGGCAACGCCCATGAAGAGGCCTACGAGGAGGCGGTCGAAGACGGCCTCCAGGAGGACGGCCATGGCGAGCACGCCGCCGAGCATGGCGACGCGCACGCCGAGGGCCACGGCGGCCACGGGCCGGTGACCATCGACGCGATCATCGCCGACCCGAAGTTCCGGGCGTCGATCATCAGCTTCTTCATCCTCCTCTTCGTCCTCGTCTACTTCGGCCGGAAGGCCGTCCGCCGCTCCCTCGAGAACCGCAAGCGCGAGATCGAGGAGGCCATCAACGAGGCCCAGCAGATCAAGGCCGAGGCCGAGGCGAAGCGCCAGGAGTTCGAGGAGCGCCTCGCCCAGCTCGACGGCGAGATCGAGACCGTGAAGACGGAGATGCGCGCGGCCGCCGAGGCGGAGCGCGACCGCATCGTCGCCGACGCCGAGGCGAAGGCGGCCCTCATGCGCAAGGACACGCAGTTCCGCATCGAGCAGCGCATGAAGCAGCTGCGCGAGGACCTGACCCGCGAGGCCGTCGAGGCCGCCGTGGCGGCCGCCGAGGAGATCCTCGGCGCCGAGACCAAGCCCCAGGACCAGCAGCGGCTGGCCGACGCCTACCTCGACGAGCTCGGGAAGGTCGCGGCGGCGAGCGCGCAGGAGGCCCAGTCGTGAGCGGTTCCACCATCGGTCGGCGCTACGCCCGCGCCCTGCTCGAGCTCGCCGAGGAGCAGAAGAAGACGGCGAAGATCCAGAAGGACCTCGAGGGCTTCCTCGCGGTCTGGAACGAGAGCCAGGAGCTCCGCGAGGTCTTCGAGAACCCGGCCGTCGGCGCCGAGCAGCGCAAGGCCGTGCTCGACGAGCTGGCCAAGAAGATGATGCTCGACCCGATGCTGGCGAACACGCTCCGCCTGCTCTCGGATCGGCGCCGCTTCCGCCACGTGCCCGAGGTCGCCGAGGCGTTCCTGGCGCTGGCCCAGGCGGCGCAGGGCAGCGTGGTGGCCGAGGTCACGACCGCGGCCCAGCTCCCCGAGGCGTACTACACGCGGCTCCGCCAGACGCTCGAGAAGGCCTTCGACAAGAAGGTCACGATCGTCAAGAAGGAGGACCCGCAGCTCATCGCCGGCGTGGTCACGCGCATCGGCGACAAGGTCTTCGACGGGAGCGTTCGCACCCGTCTCGAGGAGATGAAGGAGACGATGCTCGCCTGAGCGCGAGCCCGTCCCGTTCCTCCCTCCTCTCCTCCACCCAGAACTCTCCGCGCGGGGTCGCCCGCGCACCCCGCATCCGCGTCGCCCGCGCATCACAACCCAGGGCGCCGCTCAGTCCGGAGCAAACCCCATGCAGCTTCGCGCCGAAGAAATCTCGAACATCATCAAGCAGCAGATCGCCGGCTACGACAAGGCCGTCGACGTCATGGAGACGGGCACCGTCCTCACCCTCGGTGACGGCATCGCCCGCATCTACGGCCTCGACAGCGCCATGGCCGGTGAGCTCGTCGAGTTCCCGGGCGGCGTCGTCGGGATGGTCCTCAACCTCGAGGAGGACAACGTCGGTGTCGCCATCTTCGGCTCGGACACGGGCATCAAGGAGGGCGACACGGTCAAGCGCACCGGCCGCATCGTCGAGGTGCCGGTCGGCCCCGCCCTCATCGGCCGCGTCGTGAACGCCCTCGGCCAGCCGGTCGACGGCAAGGGCCCCATCGAGAGCGAGCACACCCGCCGCGTCGAGCTCAAGGCGCCCGGCATCGTCGGCCGCCAGCCGGTCGAGGAGCCGCTCCAGACGGGCCTGAAGGCCATCGACTCGATGATCCCCGTCGGCCGTGGTCAGCGCGAGCTGATCATCGGCGACCGGCAGACCGGTAAGACCGCGGTCGCCGTCGACGCGATCATCAACCAGAAGGGGCAGAACATGCACTGCTTCTACGTGGCCATCGGCCAGAAGCAGTCGACGGTCGCGCAGGTGGTGGCGAAGCTCCAGGAGCACGGCGCCATGGAGTACACGACGGTCGTCCTGGCCGGCGCCTCCGAGCCCGCCCCGCTCCAGTTCCTCGCGCCCTACACGGGCTGCACCATGGGCGAGTACTTCCGCGACAACGGGATGCACGCCCTCTGCATCTACGACGACCTCTCCAAGCAGGCCGTCGCCTACCGTCAGCTCTCGCTCCTGCTTCGCCGCCCGCCCGGCCGCGAGGCCTTCCCGGGCGACGTCTTCTACCTCCACAGCCGCCTGCTCGAGCGCGCCGCCAAGATGGCCGACGAGTACGTGGTCGTGAAGAAGGACGAGGAGCCCGTCCGCAAGGAGGGCGTGAAGACGTTCATGACGCGCTCGGAGGACGAGGAAGAGGCCCTCGAGCATGCCGTGAAGGAGGCCGGGGACGGCTACGAGGCCAAGAAGCTCCCGGACTCGGGCGGCTCGCTCACGGCCCTGCCGATCATCGAGACGCAGGCCGGCGACGTCTCGGCCTACATCCCGACGAACGTCATCTCGATCACGGACGGCCAGATCTTCCTCGAGGCCGACCTCTTCTACTCGGGCGTACGCCCCGCCATCAACGTCGGCATCTCCGTGTCGCGCGTCGGCGGCAACGCCCAGATCAAGGCCATGAAGGAGGTCGCCGGTACGCTGCGCCTCGAGCTCGCGCAGTTCCGCGCCATGCAGGCCTTCGCCCAGTTCGCCTCGGACCTCGACAAGGCGACGCAGATGCAGCTCGCCCGTGGTCAGCGCCTCGTCGAGGTGCTCAAGCAGGGCCAGTACTCGCCGCAGCCGGTCGAGGAGCAGGTCGCCGTCATCTTCGCCGCCACGAACGGCTTCGTCGACGACCTCCCGGTCGAGGACGTGCAGCGCTACGGTGAGGAGCTCATCGCTTGGCTGAAGTCCAACAAGAAGGACCTCCTGCCGGGCATCGTCGAGCAGAAGACCCTCAAGAAGGGTCTGAAGGACGAGCTGAAGAAGGCCTGCGAGGAGTTCGCCAAGGCCTTCGAGCCGTCGAAGAAGTGAGCCCGCGATGCCGAATCTGAAGGACATCCGCAAGCGGATCGGAAGCGTCAAGAACACGCAGAAGATCACGCGCGCGATGAAGCTGGTCGCCGCGGCGCGCTTGCGCCGGGCCCAGCAAGAGATCCTCGAGCTGCGCCCCTACGCCGTGAAGACCTTCGAGGTCCTCTCGGCGGTGGCGGCGCGCGCCAAGGAGGAGCACGAGGACGAGATTCACCCGCTGCTGGCCGTCCGGCCCGCGCATCACGTGATGCTCGTCGTGCTCACCTCGGACCGTGGTCTCGCGGGCGCGTTCAACGCCAACATCTGCAAGGCGGCCTTCCTGAAGTGGAAGGAGCTCGAGGCGGAGGGCGCGACGGTCTGCTTCACCGTGATCGGCCGCAAGGGCCGCGACTACTTCAAGCGTCGCGACGCGGACATCCGCCACGACTTCACGGGCGTCTTCGAGGACCTCTCGGTGGAGAAGGCCGGCGAGATCGGCCGGACCATCATCCACGAGTACACGGATCCCGAAGAGGACCTCGATCACTGCTACCTCGTGTACAACGAGTTCAAGAGCGCGATCACGCAGGAGGTGGTCGTCGAGCCGCTCCTGCCGATCACGCCGAAGGAGCTCCCGGAGGACTCGCTCGGGGACTTCCTCTACGAGCCGAGCAAGGAGAAGCTCCTCGAGACGCTCCTGCCGATGTACGTCGAGGTCGAGGTCTTCCGCGCGCTCCTCGAGTCCGTGGCCTCCGAGCACGGCGCCCGCATGACCGCCATGGACGCCGCGACGAGCAACGCGAGCGACATGATCGGCAAGCTCACGCTGCAGTACAACCGCGCCCGCCAGGCCGCCATCACCACCGAGCTGATGGAGATCATCGGCGGCGCCGAGGCCCTCAAGGGCTGAGCACCCACCGCGGCGCGAACGAAGAGGAAGCCGGCCCCCCACGGGGGTCGGCTTCTTCAATTGGGCTTGCCAGCGGGCCCGTGGGGCCCTCGGCGCGGCGTGGCCGCCGCGTCACGGGGGGCGGTTCTTCGTCGGGGCGGGGAGGCGGCTCCGTGGGGCCGGGGTGCGGGGGCGGAGATGGGGGCGCTCCCCGTGCCGTGCGGGGCCGGAGCCGGGCTGCCGCGTCGAAGCGGCGGGGCTCGGACGCACGGGGAGGGCGGGGGAGCGGGCGGGCGGCCGAAACGACGAAGGGCCGAGCCCCGGGGGGCCCGACCCTTCTGCGGTGCGACCGTGCGCCGCTCAGTACGGGTTGTCGCGGTAGTTCGTCGGCGTGACTCCGAACTCCGGATCGCTCATCTCGGAGCCGCTCATCGAGCTCATGGTCGAGCGCATGGGCGTCCACCGCGGCCGCTCGCGCGGCATGTCGGCGTCGACCTCGAGCGTCTCGCCCGTGACGGTGCGCGTGACCGAGGTCGTCCGGTAGCCCCGGCGCTCGAAGCGGAAGGTGACCTCGCGACCGGGCTCGGCGGCCTCACCCACCCAGACCACGCTCGCCGGCGTCTCGCCGTAGCTCCGCTCGCCGACGAAGACCTCGGCGCCCGGCGGGCTCGAGCGGAGCGTCACCTCGCATCGCGCGAGCGGCGCCTGCTCCATCATCGCCGTCTCGGCGACCTCGGCCTCTTCCTCCTCCATGGCGGTGGCGCTGGCCTCCTCTTCCTCCATGGCGGTCGGCTCTTCGACCTCGGGCGTCGCCTCCATGGTGGAGGGCTCGGTCTCGTTCGACGCCGTCGAGTTCGTCTCCGGGGGCGGCTCACCGCCGCGCCCGAACATGGCCCAGCCGCCGACTCCGAGGAGCGCGATGGCCGCGACGATGAAGATCAGCTTGCCCTTGCCGCCCTTCTGCTCCTCGACCTCGGGGAGCTCGACCTCGGGCACGGCGCCCACGCCGCTCGCGGGCGTGCCGGTGATCTGGATGCCCCCGCTCGGCGTCGCGGGCATGTGCCGGACGCCGCTCAGGTCGTACTCGCCGCTGACGCTGATGGACTGGCTCGAGCTCATCGGCGCGCCGAGCAGCCCGCTCGCCTGCTTCAGGGCGAGGATCACGTCGTTCATCGACGCGAAGCGCAGCTCGTGGTCCTTGTGCAGGCACTTGAGGACGACCTGCTGGACCTCGGGCGGGATGGGCACGCCATCCTCGCGCTCCATGGGCGGCACGTCCTTCTTGATGTGCGCCATGAGCGTCTGGACCTGCGTGGTCCCCTCGAAGGGAACCTTGCCGGTCATCATGTAGTAGAGGATGACGCCGAGGGAGTAGACGTCCGTCCGGCCGTCCACGTCGCCGCCCTGGATCTGCTCCGGCGACATGTACTTGGGGGAGCCCATGAACAGACCCTGCTGGGTCAGCTCCTGGTTCTCCTTCACGTTCTTCACGAGGCCGAAGTCGAGGACCTTCACGAAGTCCTCTTCGTCGCCGTGCTTCGTGATGAGGACGTTCGCCGGCTTGAGGTCTCGGTGGATGACGCCGAGGCCATGGGCCTCGCGCACCGAGCGCGCGATCTGGATGGCGATGTTGATGGCCCGCAGGGGGTCCATCGCGCCGCCGGTCTTCAGGAGGGAGGAGAGCGTCCGGCCCTCCACGAACTCCATCACGATGAAGTAGATGTCGTCGCTGGTCTTACCGTAATCGAAAACGGTGACCGTGTTCGGGTGCGAGAGCTTCGCAGCCGTCGACGCCTCGAGGAAGAAGCGCGCCTGGAACTCGGGATCCTCTTCGCCCTTGTAGCGAGGGTCGAGGACCTTCAGCGCGACGACGCGCCCGAGCGGGGCCTGTTGGGCCTTGAAGACCCGACCCATCCCCCCACGCGCGACCAGCTCGAGAATCTTGAACCGATCGTTGATGACCCTTCCAACGAGAGGGTCTTTTTCTACCTTGGCTGGAGCTTCCGCCATTCCATCCCCCAGAAGTCACGGACGCCGAGTGAGACATCTCCGTGAACCCCTATCTTGGGCGCATCCAAGGTAAGTGTCGCTGGCACGGGAGAATCATGCAAGCCCCAGGCGACTTTCGCGTATCGGGGCCGATCCCGGCATTCCCCTGGGAACCCGGCCTCGGATTCCCTTGTAGACGAAAAAGTGCAGTGTGATCGGACGGTTCCGCGAGGTCCGCTTCGCGCCTCGGGGCTCGTTGACCGCCCTCGGGGCCCGTGCTAGGTGACGCGCGCCCGCGGGTCGGGGACGTTCGCGAGGCGCGAAACGCCCCCCGGAAACAGCCCGCCTCCCATCGAATCGGCGTCCGTTCGGCCCCATGCCTCGGACGCGCTCCCCCGACCGGGGAACCCCGCAAGAGGACCCATGGCAGATCAGAACGGTCGCATCACCCAGGTCATCGGACCCGTCGTCGACGTCGAGTTCCCGGCCGGTGCCCTTCCCCCCATCCTCAGCGCGCTCAAGGTGTCGAACCCCGGCATCTCCGACGAGCCCTGGAACCTCGTGCTCGAGGTCGCCCAGCACCTCGGCGAGAGCACGGTCCGCGCCATCGCCATGGACTCGACCGACGGTCTGGTCCGCGGGATGGAGGTCAAGGACACGGGCGCGCCGATCAGCGTGCCCGTGGGCGAGGCGTGCCTCGGCCGCATCCTGAACGTCGTCGGCGAGCCCGTGGACGACGCGGGCCCGGTCGAGACCGAGCTGCGCTCGCCCATCCACAAGCCGGCGCCCTCCTTCGTCGACCAGAGCCCCGAGGTTCAGGTCTTCGAGACGGGCATCAAGGTCATCGACCTGCTCGCCCCTTATAAGAAGGGGGGCAAGATCGGCCTCTTCGGCGGCGCCGGCGTCGGCAAGACGGTGCTCATCCAGGAGCTCATCAACAACGTCGCCAAGTCGCACGGCGGCGTGTCCTGCTTCGCGGGCGTCGGGGAGCGGACCCGCGAGGGCAACGACCTGATGCTCGAGATGAAGGAGTCCAAGCTCGAGAGCGGCGAGCCCGTCCTCTCGAAGGCGGCCCTCGTCTACGGCCAGATGAACGAGCCGCCCGGCGCCCGCGCCCGCGTGGCCCTGAGCGCCCTGACCGTCGCCGAGTACTTCCGCGACGAGCAGGGGCAGGACGTGCTCCTCTTCATCGACAACATCTTCCGCTTCACCCAGGCCGGCTCCGAGGTCTCCGCGCTCCTCGGCCGCATCCCGAGCGCCGTCGGTTACCAGCCGACGCTCGCGACGGAGATGGGCGCCCTGCAGGAGCGCATCACCTCGACGACCAAGGGCTCGATCACGTCCGTGCAGGCCGTGTACGTCCCCGCCGACGACCTCACGGACCCGGCGCCGGCGACCACCTTCGCCCACCTCGACGCGACGACGGTGCTCAGCCGCGAGATCGCCTCGCTCGGCATCTACCCGGCCGTGGACCCGCTCGACTCCTCGTCGACCATGCTCGACCCGGGCGTGCTCGGTGAGCGTCACTACAAGGTCGCGCGCGGCGTGCAGGAGACCCTGCAGCGCTACAAGGACCTGCAGGACATCATCGCCATCCTCGGCATGGACGAGCTGAGCGAGGACGACCGCATGACGGTCGACCGGGCCCGCAAGATCCAGAAGTTCCTGAGCCAGCCCTTCTTCGTGGCCCAGCAGTTCACGGGCATGGCCGGCATCTACGTCAAGCTCGAGGACACGATCGAGAGCTTCGAGAAGATCCTGAACGGCGATTGCGACCACATCCCCGAGCAGGACTTCCAGTACAAGGGCTCGATCCAGGACGTCTTCGACGCCTACGAGAAGCGCGAGAAGGCCTGAGATGGCGGACATCCTCATGCTCGAGGTCACGACGCCGACCGGCCTCGCGCTCGAGACCGAGGCCGAGTACGTCCAGGCGCCGAGCGTCCAGGGCGAGTTCGGTGTGCTGCCCAACCACCTCCCCGTGCTGGCGGCGCTGAAGTGCGGTCTGATGAAGTACAAGGCGAACGGGCAGACCCACGTGGCCTGCATCGGGCCGGGCTTCATCGAGGCGGAGCCGGATCGGGTGATCGTGCTCTCGGACCTCTTCGCGTCGCCGGAGTCGATCGACGTGGACGAGGCGAAGAAGGAGCTCGACGAGGCCGTGAAGACGCTCGCCGCGTACGGGGAGCGGCACGAGGGGCCGGAGTACGAGGAGCTGCAGCGCGACATCGACTGGGCGCAGGCCCGGATCGATTGCGTCGCCGAGGCCGACCGGCTCAGCTGAGCGGCTCAGCTGAGCGGCTCGGCTGCGCGGCTCTGCTGCGCGACGGGCTCTCCTCGAACGAGGCGTCGCTCCCCCGGGGGTGGCGCCTCGTTCGTTCCGTCCAGAGAGGGGCGGCCGTGCCAGCGGGTCCGGGATCGAGGCGTGAGATCCTCGCGCCCTGGTCGTGAAGGGGGTCGGGAGTCGGGCGTGAGCCCGGGTGTGAGGCCAGGCGTGAGTTTTGGGTGTGAGATGTCTCACGATGTGAGTGATCGCTCTGTACGGCGACTGCGCACTAGCGGGGTGAACGAGGCCGATGCGCCCCCTCCCCCCGCCGAGCGCGGTGCGGGCGCGTCGGCTCCCCTCTCACACCGGAGAACGACACGCGATGACTTCGACTCTACGCGCCCTGCTGGTCGCCCTCGCCCTCCTCGGCCTCGCCTGCGCCGGCCTCGACGAGCCCGGCATGCTCGGCGGGAGCCCCGACGACTCGGTCGGTGCGAAGGACGAGGCGATCGTGGGCGGCTCGGCGTTCGCGGGGCTCCCCGCCGTGGGCGCGCTGGCCTACGGGGCCTCCACCTTCTGCACGGGCACGCTGATCACGCCGACGCGGGTGCTGACGGCGGCGCACTGTGTCGAGGGGGCCCGGGTGTCCTCCATGTCCTTCATCACCGGCCCCTCGAACCGGCAGATCGAGACGAGCACGCGCGTGGTGCGCGCCGTGCCGCACCCCAGCTACGACTCCCGGCGGCTGGTGAACGATATCGCCTACCTCGACCTCGCGGCGCCGGTCACGGGCGTGGAGCCGATCGGCGTGCTGCCCGGGATGGACAGCTCCTGGGTGGGCCGCGACCTCCTGCACGTCGGCTACGGCGCGAGCGACGGCTTCCGCCAGACGGGCGGCGGCATCAAGCGCGCGGTCGTGATGCCGATCAACCAGGTCGGCGGGACGCAGTTCGCCTACGGCGAGGACGGCAAGAACACCTGCAACGGCGACTCGGGCGGGCCGGCCCTCTACCGGACGGGGAGCGGCGAGTACCTGGTGGCCGGCGTGACCTCCTACGGAGACCGCACCTGCTCGAGCTACGGCGTGAACACCCGCGCGGACGTCTACCTCGACTTCCTCGGCGTCCCCGGCGGCTCCCCGACGCCGCCGACGTCGCCCGCGCCGGAGCCCGAGCCGGAGCCCGAGCCCGGGCCCGAGCCCACGCCGACGCCGGTCGCGCAGACCTTCCGCGACAGCGGGTCGCTCTCGCAGGGCCGCGCCCAGTTCTACGACGCGATCCCGGTCACGCCCGGCACGCCCTTCCGCGCCGTGCTCAGCGGCACGGGGGACGGGGACCTCTACGTGCAGTGGAACACGCGGCCCACGAGCCGCAGCTACGCCTGTCGCGTTAGCGTCCAGGCATGTGGTGTCGGAGCCGCCCGCAGCCGGGCCCCCCTCACGAGCTTGCTCGGGGGGCCAGGCGAAGGGGGGCTCCCCAACGAAGC
>PABA01000065.1 GCA_002699025.1 Sandaracinus sp.
CCCGCCGCGACCCGCAGCTCATGGGCGACGCGATGCGCACGGCCTTCGAGGACTGGCTCGCGGCGGAGGCGGCGCGCCGACCGGTCGTGCTCGCCATCGAGGATCTCCAGTGGGCCGATCGGCCGAGCGTGCAGGCCCTGGACGCGGCCCTGCGACACCTCGAAGAGGCCCCGCTCATGGTCATCGCCACGGGCCGACCGGAGGTGGAGCAGACCTTCCCCGGGCTCTGGGCCGACCGCGATCGCCTCGACGTCCACCTCGCGCGGCTCACGAAGCGCTCGGCCGCCAAGCTCGTGCGCGCGGCGCTCCCGGAGGCGGACGAAGCGCTCGTCGCCCAGCTGGTGGCGCGCGCCGACGGGAACGCCTTCTTCCTCGAGGAGCTCGTGCGGGCCGTCGCCCGGGACGCCGACGCGGCGCTCCCGGAGAGCATCCTCGGCATGGTCGAGGCGCGCCTCGGCGAGCTCGACCCGGCCGCCCGGCGCGTGCTCCGCGCGGCCAGCGTCTTCGGCGCGCGCTTCTGGACCGGCGGCGTCGGGCACCTCCTCGGCCCGGCCGACGCGCCGGCCGCGGAGCGCTGGCTGACCCTCTTCGCGGAGGACGAGCTCATCGGCCGCGCGGCGACGAGCGCCTTCCCGGCGGAGACCGAGTGGCGCTTCCGGCAGGCGCTGCTCCGCGACGCGGCCCACGCGACGCTCACGGACGAGGACCGGCGCCTCGGCCACCGGCTGGCCGCCGAGTGGCTCGAGGAGGCCGGCGAGCAGGACGCGGCGACGCTCGCCGAGCACCTCGACCGCGCCGGCGAGGGCGCCCGCGCTGCGGCGCGCTACGCCCAGGCGGCGGACCGGGCCCTCGAGGCCGGCGACTTCGAGCGGGTGCTCGATCTCGCGAAGCGCGCGCTCGAGGGGAGCGAGCTCTCGCCGGGGCTTCGCGGGCGGCTCCGGCTCCACCAGGCGGAGGCCCATCGCTGGCGGGCCGAGTACGCCCAGGCGGCAGACCGGGCCCTCGCCGCCCTCGAGCACCTCCCGCCGGGGAGCGAGGCCTGGTTCCAGGCGGTCGGCAACGTGGTCGTGGCGAGCGGCGTGCGCGGGGACGCGGAGACGGCGAAGCGCTGGAGCGAGCGCGCGCTCGGGACGCCGGCGGCGACCGAAGAGGCGGCGCGGGCGCGGCTCGTGGCGCTCTGCCGGGCGGCCCACCAGCAGCTCGGCGCGGGCGATCTCGCGGCGGCCGATCGGACCATCGGCGCGGCGGCCAAGACGGCCGGGACGCTCGAGGCGGCGGACCCCTGGACGGACGCCTGGCTCGCGACGACGCGCGCCGCCCGGAGCCTTCACGCGGGCGAAATCGGCCCCTACCTCGAGGGGACGGCGGCGGCGATCCGCGCCTACGACGCCGCCGGGGACGTGCGCCACGCCTGCAACCAGCGCGTGCGCCTCGGCTACGGCTACGTCGAGGTCGGCGACCTGCCGCGCGCCGAGGAGGAGCTCCGCGCGGCGCTCCAGCAGGCGGAGCGGCTCGGCGTGCCGCTCGTCGCCGGCTACGCGCTCCAGAACCTCGGCTGGGTGCGGGCGCTCCGCGGCGACGCGAAGGAAGGGCGCGCGCTCGAGGAGCGGGCCCTCGCGCTCGGCCAGCGCCTCGGGAACCCGGGGCTCGAGGGGGGCGCGCGCTTCTACCTCGGGCAGATCGCGCGGGCTGCCGGGGACGCGGCGGCGGCCGTGGCGCAGGGCGAGGCGGCGCTGCACGCCGTCGAGAGCATCCCGCCGCTCCGCACCCTCTGCCTCGCGGCGCTCGCGCGGGCGCTCCGGCTCGCCGGGCGGGGCGAGGAGGCGCTGGCGCGCGCGCGGGAGGCGTCGGACGCGCGGGGCACGCTCGCCTCCATGGAAGAGGGCGAGGCGCTCGTCTGGCTCGCCTACCTCGAGGCGCTCGACGCGGGCGCGCCGCCCGAGGAGCGCGCGCGGGCCGAGGGGCAGGCCCGCGCCGCGCTCGAGCGACGGCTCGCGAAGCTCCCGGCCGAGCACCGCCGGAGCTACCTCGCCGTCCCCGACCACGCCGCCCTCGCCCGCGCCGTCGGCCTCGCCTGAGCTCGGCCGCCTGCAGGCCGCTCCGTCACGCCACCGATCGGCGAGGACGAAGCGACCCGCGAGGGCGGACGGGGCGACCGAGGAGCGCAAAGTCGCTGGGCCCGGAGGAGCCTCCACGGGGCGGTCTGATCGGGCGAGGCGTCGGGGCCGCCGGGCCTTCGCGGAGCGAGCAACGGTGGTCGTGTCTCGGCGAAGCGAACATGCGCTCCGGGCCCGTAGGAGTGCGGGTCGACCGGTGACGATTCCGGGTCAGGTCCAGTTGACCCAGTCGAACTCCTCGAGGTCGCCGAAGCGGAGCTCGACCTCGGAGCAGTCGATGGGCGCGAAGCCATCGAAGGTCTCGCCCTCGGCCGCGGGCACGGCCACGCCGCAGCTGAAGCCCTCGGGGAAGTCGAAGACCCAGTCGTCCTCCGGGATGTCCGGCGAGGCGTCGACGCCGTTGCGGTAGATGATCGCGTGGCGGGGCGTCGCGCCGAGGAGGACGTCGTCGTCGCCGATGTCCTCTTCCTCGAGCCGACCGGGCCCGAAGCCCTCCTCGCTCTGCGTCGCGAAGATCGCCCCGACGCCCACCTCCACGTCGCCGTAGCGGTTCCGCGCGGCCTCGGGCAGCGCGTCCGGGAGGTCGAGCTCGAACCCGGTGCGATGAGCCCGCCCCGAGCCGGCGACCCACTCGTAGTCGGGCGAGCCGCTCGTCACGAGCCAAATCAGCTCGATGCGCGCGCCCCCCTCGGGGACGGCGTGACCCGGGTCGGCCACCGTCACGCCGACCACGTCGCCGGCGAGGGAGGGGTCGTCGCCGCAGGCGGCAGCGAGGCTCGAGAGCAAGAAGAGGAAGGGAAGAGATGCACGTCGCATGGGGGTCTCCAGGAGAGGGGTTCGCGAGGGCTCGGAGCGCTTCGCGCGAGAGCCCGACCCGGACGCGCAACGCAAACGCGGTGCCACCCCGCCGCGACCCCGAAGGCGCGCCGACGAGAGCGGCCCGCCGCGCCCCCGCCGTGACGTGCGGACCACGGTCGGTGTGAACGAGTGACGTTCACGCCGACGTGTGGGCGTCCCTCCCTTCGGTCGGGATGCGATCCGCTTTCCGCTGTCCGCTTTCCGTGCTGTCGCCTGCGTCGGCGGCCCATGCCGCGTTCGCGGAGAGACCGGGCCGTGACGTCCGCGCGCTGCGGCTCCGCGCGAGCAAGGCGCCGGGGGCGCGGCGAAGGGCTCCCAGTCGGGACGGCGGCGGATTCACTCCGGCGAGCGATCGAGACGGCCCGCGGCGTGGGCGGCCACGGCTCCGCGCGCGGCCCCACCACGCCGGACGTTCGGGAGGCGGAGGGCGCGCCACGCTCATGCGGCGCGCTCGCTTTCGGGAGCCGGGCGCGGGTACCTTCGGGCCGGAGGTTCTGCATGCCCGCCCGTATCGGCGCCCCGCGCGCCTCGCTCTTCGCCGCCCTCCTGGTCGCGGCGTCCGCCTGCGGCGACGACGGGGGCGGGCCAGGCGACGCGGGCGGCGACGGCGGCTGCGGGGCCTGCGACGACGGCATGTTCTGCAACGGCGCGGAGCGCTGCGTCGACGGCGTCTGCTCGCCCGGCGTGGAGCCCTGCGGGCTCGGGACGCGCTGCGACGAGGTGCTGGATCGCTGCGAGACCATGTGCGCGCTCGGCACGGACGCGGACGGGGACGGCTTCGACGCCACGCTCTGCGGCGGCGAGGACTGCGACGACTCGAACGCGGACCGCTACCCGACGAACGCGGAGGTCTGCGACCTGGCCAACCTCGACGAGGACTGCGACCCGGAGACCTTCGGCGACCGCGACGAGGACGGGGACGGCTACGTGGACGCCCGCTGCTGCAACGGGACGCGCTGCGGGGACGACTGCGACGACACGAACGGCGGCGTGCACCCGGGCGAGGCAGAGGTCTGCAACGGCCTCGACGACGACTGCGATGGCGAGGTCGACGAGGGCGTGCTCGTCACCTTCGTCGTCGACGCCGACCGAGACGGGCACGGCTCGGACGCGGAGGGCGCGGCGACGATGGAGGCCTGCGTGGCGCCGGAGGGCTTCGCGGCCGCGGCCGACGACTGCGACGACGGCGTCGCGAGCGTGCACCCGGGCGCCTACGACCGCTGCGACGTCGGGGGCGTCGACGACGACTGCAGCGGCGCCGCGAACGACCCACCGGGCGGATGCGATTGCGAGGACGGCGACTCGCGCGGCTGTCCGCTGCCGGGCGCCTGTGGGCGCAGCACGCAGACCTGCGTGGCCGGGGCCTGGGCCGAGTGCGCCGTCATGCCCATCGAGGAGGTCTGCGACAACGGCCTCGACGACGACTGCGACGGCGCGATCGACGACGGCTGCGAGTGCGCCGTCGACGTGCGCTTCTGCGGCACGGACGAGGGGGTCTGCGAGCGCGGCATCCAGCGCTGCGTCGGGGCCGGGAGCTGGGGGCCCTGCGTGGACGCGACCGAGCCGCAGCCGGAGACCTGCAACGACGAGGACGACGACTGCGACGGGGAGGTCGACGAGGGCGTCTTCGTGCGCTGCTTCGCCGACGCGGACGGGGACGGCTACACCGTGCCCACGGTCGCGAGCATGGAGCTCTGCGCCGCGCGCTGCCCCGAGGGCTACACGGATCGGGATCCCACGGACCCGGCGCTCCGCGACTGCGCGCCCGCCGACCCGCGGGCCTACCCGGGCGCGGGCCCGCAGGCGACGCCGCGCGTGGGTGTGGGCGGCTTCGACTTCGACTGCGACGGCACCGAGACCGCGACCGACACCATCGTCACGAGCTGCGTGGAGCGCGCCGACGGCTCCTGCATGGAGCCGAGCTCGGGCCTGGTCGCCCGCGGCGTCTGTGGCCAGCGCGTGACGTACATCGCCTGCGACACGATCGACGGCGGCTCGAGCGGGGACTCCTGCGAGCAGGTCTACTCCTGCCCCTCCACCTCGACGTCCTGCGGCGACCAGAACCAGGTGAAGTGCCGATGAGGCGCGCGCTGCTCCTGGCCGGAGCGCTCCTGCTCGCCTGCGGGGACGACGGGGGGACGCCGGTGGGGGACGGCGCGGCGCGCTGCGGGGAGCCCGCCGACTGCGACGACGGGCTCTTCTGCAACGGCGTGGAGAGCTGCGCGCCGGAGGACCCGGCGGCCGACGCGCGGGGCTGCGTGGCCGCCGAGGCGCCCTGCGCGGGGGCCTGCGACGAGGAGGCGGATCGCTGCGCGAGGGGCTGCGAGACGCCGGACGCGGACGGCGATGGGGTGGACGCGCGGGAGTGCGGCGGCGAGGACTGCGACGACGGGGACGCCACCGTCCATCCCGGCGCGAGCGAGCGCTGCGACGCGATCGACCAGGACTGCGATCCGGAGACGCTCGGGGATCGGGACGAGGACGGGGACGGCTTCGTGGACGCGGCCTGCTGCAACGGCGAGCGCTGCGGCGAGGACTGCGACGACGGCCGCGCGGACGTGCACCCGGGCGAGGGCGAGAGCTGCGACGGGGTGGACCAGGACTGCGACGGCGAGGTCGACGAGGGAGCGCTCGCCACCTTCGTCGTGGACGCGGACGGCGACGGGCACGGCTCGGCGGCCGCGGGGGCGGAGCGCGTCGAGGCCTGCGCGCCGCCGGCGGGCTACGTCCCGAGCGCGGACGACTGCGACGACGGCGCCGGCTCGGTGCACCCGGGCGCCTACGATCGCTGCGACGGGGAGGTGGACGACGACTGCAGCGGCGAGGTCGACGATCCGCCGGGGGGCTGCGCCTGCGAGGACGGCGAGACGCGGACCTGTCCCTTTCCGGGCGCCTGCGCGGCGAGCCGGCAGCTCTGCGTGGCCGGCATCTGGGCGGGCTGCGGGCTGATGGCTCAGGAGGAGATCTGCGGGAACGAGGTCGACGAGGACTGCGACGGCGCCGTCGACGACGGCTGCGATTGCGGAGGCGACGTGCGGGTCTGCGGGAGCGACGTGGGGACCTGCGAGCGAGGCGTCCAGCGCTGCACGACGGCGGGCTGGGGGCCCTGCGAGGGGGAGGTCCCGGCGGAGCCCGAGACCTGCAACGACGCGGACGACGACTGCGACGGCGAGGTGGACGAGGGGCTGCGCGTGACCTGCTGGGCGGACGGCGACGGGGACGGGTTCGCGTGGGCGACGGCGCGGGCCGTGGAGCGCTGCGGGGCGAGCTGCCCGATGGGGACGACCGATCGGGACCCGGGCGTGGAGCCGGACTGCGACGACGACGACGGGGCGGTCTTCCCCGGGCAGACGAGGTACTTCCCGTTCCCGCACGGGGGGAGCTTCGACTGGAACTGCGACGGTGAGATCGAGGCGGACGTGCCCGAGACGCAGGCATGCGAGCTGGCCGCGGGGGGCGGGAGCTGCACGGTCGACACGTGGTTCGAGGGGGGGCCGGGCCGCTGCGGCGAGGAGGTGCGGGAGTACGCCTGCTACGTCGACGACCGGAGCGGGGAGTGCGTGACCGTGGAGACCTGCGACCCGCTCGGCGGCGGCATGAGCTGCCGGCGCGTCGCCTGCCGGTAGGCGCGTGGCGGCTTCGCCGCGGGGCGCGCTACGCGCTTTGGGGTGCAGCGGGGGCAGCGGGCGCTGCCGGAGCATCGGCGTGGCGGCTTCGCCGCGGGGCGCGCTACGCGCTTTGGGGTGCAGCCGGGCAGTCCGCGCAGCGGGAGCATCGGCGCGGCGGGTGGGCTTCGCAGGGGTGGGGCGGATGGGGGTCGGGGAACTCGGGCGTGGCGGCTTCGCCGCGGGGCGCGCTACGCGCTTTGGGGTGTAGCGGGGCAGCGGGCGCTGCCGAAGCATCGGCGTGGCGGGTGGGCTTCGCAGGGGTGGGGCGGATGGGGGTCGGGGAACTCGGACGCGTTCGGTGCTCGGTCGACGCGTGGGCTTCGTCTCGGGTCGAGTGAGGCGAGGCCTGAAGTGCCCGTGGGTGCGATCCGCTCGTTCCACGTGCCTCGGTTCCCCGTCCCCCGCCCGCCGCAGGCGGGCTCGTCGCCGAAGGCGAGGAAACCCTGGCCCCTCCGAGCGGAGCGAGGATCTCCCGAGCGAAGCGAGGTCCCTCCGAGCGAAGCGAGGACGACGGGCCAAGGATCCGCGCGCGTCCGCCGTATCAAAGGCGTGCGCGCGTCCATCCTCGCCTTCGCCCTCCTGCTGACCTCGCCCGCCTCGGCCCTCGCCGAGAGCTGGTGCGCCTACCCGCTCTGGGTGCACGAGTGGGGGGTGCAGGCCTTCTCATCGAGCGGCGCGCCGACGAGCCCGGCGGCGCTACCGAGCTGGTTCCATCGCAGCGCCTCGCGGCGGCCGGGCGTCGCGCCGGTGCGGCACATGCCCGCCGACTCGGGCATGCGCGCCCTGCCGGTGCTCCACTTCTATAGCGCCGGCACGCTCTCGGGCGGGCGCATCCCGGTGGGCGTCGAGGTCGGCTTCACCCGCGGGGAGGCGCGCGTCTGGTATCCGCAGGTCGACACGCGGCGCCGGGCCTCGGCCGCGAACACGCCCGCGGCCCGCCAGCAGCGCGCGTCCCTGCTCCGCGCCCGGGGCGCCCGCGATCCGATCCAGAACGCCGGTGGCGCCCGCTTCCCGAGTGACCCGACGGCCCAGCTCGTCTGGGATCGGCTCGAGCTGAGCGCCGGGCAGCCCGCCCACACGCCCCACCGCGCCCGCGCCGACTGGGTCCGCCAGCTCCGCGACTTCGACTCGGCGCTCTGGGTCGACGGCGCCCAGGGCGAGTCCGAGCGCTTCGTCTTCTACGAGGCCGAGACCCGCGAGCGCGTGCCGCTCCGCGTCGAGCGCGGCCCCACCCACCGCGCCGGGCGGCGCCACCTCGTCCTCCGCAACACCGGCTCCCACGCCGTGCACGACGTCTTCTTCACGCACCGGGAGGGCGAGGGGGCGCGCGAGCGCGTCTTCGTCTTCTTCGCGCCCTCCATCCCGGCCGGCGCCCGCGCCGGCTTCGTCCTCGAGGAGCACGCCGCCGCCGACGTCGACGCCGCCACCCGGGACCGGCTGCGGACCCGCCTCGTGGACGCCGCCGAGCCCACGCCGCCGACCTCCTACCGCTGGGGCCCGGACCGCTGCGTCATGCAGCGCGACCCGGCCGTCCCCGTCGACACCGCCGAAGGCCACCGCCTCTACGCCCACGAGGTCGACGCCATCCTCGCCATCTGGGGAGAGCGCTTCTTCGCCCAGCCCGGCACCACCCTCGTCTACCGCGAGGACACCGCCTACCTCGACCAGGCCATGCCCCTCGCCGTCTACACGGACATGTACAACTTCGTCCTCCTCCGCCGGGCCGGCCTCGCTGTCTGGTCCGACCTCGCGCTCCCCTGACCTCGCGTCGCCCGGGTCCTCCTCCATCGAACGCCCACCGCCAGGCCGCGCCATCCTCCACCTGGCCCATGGACGAAGCCCGCCCCCACGCGCAGTGACGTCCGCCCCCCGAGTCCGACATCCGACGAGGCTCCGCGCCGCCCGCGCGCCCGACACCCCCGGTTCCCCGACCCCCGCCCGCCGCGGGCGGGCTCGTCGCCGAAGGCGGCGAAACCCCGGCCCCTCCGAGCGAAGCGAGGCCGGGCGAGCGCAGGGAGCGATTGCGAGGGCCGCGGCGAGTGGGTATCCCGGGCGCCATGCGTGCCCGGATCGCCCTGCCCTGCCTCGCCCTCGCGCTCGCCTGCGGCGGCGGCGAGGAGGCCCCCGCGGAGGAGGAGAGCGCGCCCTCGGCCGGCGACCTCGCCGAGGCCGCCCTGCCCGAGACGGCGACGCCCGAGGAGCGGGCCGCCGCCCGCCTCGACGCCGAGTACCCGAAGCACGGCGCCGTCACGGGCATCCAGCTCCGCGTGCACACCGAGCCGAACGAGGAGGCCACGGTGGTCGGCTGGCTCCGCATCGGCAGCCGCGTGCGCCTCGCCGACGAGACGCGGCGCGGCGGCGGCTGCGAGGGGAGCTGGCACCGCCTCCACCCCACCGGCTGGGTCTGCGCCGACGACGGCCTCGAGGTGCGCGACGAGGCGCCCGAGATCGAGGCGCCGACCGACGAGGGCTGGAAGAACGACCAGGTCGAGGAGGCCGCCGCCCGCGGCGCGCTCGTGCTCCCGCCGCCGGCGCAGCTCGAGCAGACCATGCCCTACGACTACTGGTACGTGAAGGAGTCGACGGTCCCCGAGTACCACCGGCTCCCCTCGCGGAACGAGCAGCGCGCCGCCCTCGCCAAGGCCGCGCGCTACCGCGACCTGCTCGAGATCGACGAGCGCCGCGCGCAGCTCTACCTCAGCGGCGAGCGCGACGACGGACCGCCCGGCACGGCCGTGACCGCGCGCTACCTCGACCGCGGCTTCTACGTCGCCTCGAACGGCCGCGAGGTGCGCGCCTTCCGCCACTTCGTCCGCACGACCCAGGGTCGCTACATCAAGAAGGCCCAGCTCGAGGAGCGGAGCGGGCACGACTTCGAGGGCGTCGAGCTCGGCGGCGAGACCGGGCGCACGCTCCCCGTGGCCTGGACCATCCGCACCTCGCGCCCGCTGATCCTCGAGGAGCGCGAGGGCGAGGACGGCGCGACGAGCGTCAGCTGGGTCGACGACGAGGAGGCCGAGGCCATCGAGCGGCAGACGCTCCTCGAGGGCTGGCAGGAGCGGCGCAACATCGGCGGCCGGATCATGCACGTGATCGAGACCGAGGCCGGGACGCGCTACCTGCGGAGCTGGTTCGCGTCGGTGGCCGAGGCCGTCGAGCGGCCCGAGGAGGTCGCCGAGGACGAGCCCTGGATCCACATCGACCTGAGCGAGCAGACGCTCGTGATGTACCGGGGGGACGAGCCGATCTTCGCGACGCTCGTGTCGACGGGCGTCGAGGAGCACGAGACGCCGACGGGGCTCTTCGAGATCCGGCGCAAGCACGTGACCGACACGATGGCGAACATCGGCCCGGACGCCGGGGACGATCGCTACCGGATCGAGGACGTGCCCTGGACGCAGTACTTCGAGGGGAGCATCGCCCTCCACACGGCGTTCTGGCACACGCGCTTCGGCCTGCCGCGCTCGCACGGCTGCGTGAACATGACGCCGCACGACGCGCACTTCGTCTTCGGGCGCACCTGGCCCGAGCTCCCCGAGGGCTGGCACGGGCTCTCCACCGACCAGACCGAGTTCCGCGGCAGCCACGTGCTCGTCACGGACTGACGACCAGCTGCGCCGGGCGTCCGTCCGTGGGGGCGCGCTACGCGCTTTTCGGGAGGCGACCCGGCGGTCGGCGCTGCCGGAGCATTGGCGAAGCGGCGGGGCTTCGGGGCGGTGGGGCGGATGGGGGTCGGGGAACTGGGGCATGGCGAACGAGCGGAGCGTGGTGTGTCTCGCTTCGCTTCGGGGGCCCGGGCTGCGCCCGCCGCAGCTCGGCCCAACGCTCCGGCCGCGCGGGCTGCCCCGCTTCCCCCCGAAGAGCGCATAGCGCGCCCCGCGGCGAAGCCGCCATGCCCGAGTTCCCCGACCCCCATCCGCCCCGCCTCCGCGAAGCGTGCCCGCCACGTCGATGCTCCGGTAGCACGGGGCTGCCCCGCTTCCCCCCGAAAAGCGCGTAGCGCGCCCTCCGAGCGAAGCGAGGCGGCTACTCGAGCGCGGACACGTCGACGAGCCAGGCCGTGCCGGCCTCCGTGCCGACGACGAGCTGGCGGCCGTCGGGGGAGAGGTCGAGGGCCGTGCAGGGGAGCGGGAGGGGCCAGCGGTGGAGGGCGCCGCCCGCGCGCACGCCGACCCGGCCCACGTCGTCGATCCACGCGACGGTCCCGCCGCGGAAGGCGAGGTCCACGACGGCGCCGTCCAGCGCCACCCGCTCGCCCTCCCCGAGCGCCGGATGGGCGAAGAGCGTCAGACCCCCCTCCCCGGAGGCGGCCACGCGCTCGCCGTTCACGCGCACGTGCTCGAAGCGCCCCGCGGCCCGCCCGAGCTCCTCGCCGCTCGTCGCGTCCACGCTCACGAGCGCCGGCGCCTCGCCGCTCAGCGCCAGCACCAGGCTCGCGCCGTCGTCCGCCCAGTCGTAGTCGAGCGCCTCCACCTCGCCCTCGAAGAAGGTCCCGAGGGCGAGCCGCCGCACCACCCGCTCCTTCTCGAGGTCGTAGAAGTCGACGTGGTCCCCGCGCAGCACCGTGACCACGCGCCGGTCGCCGGCCCGCCAGCGCGGCTCCCCGACCTGCACCCCGGGCAGGGGCGTCGGCTCGCCGCTCTCCCGATCCCAGATCAGCCCGCCGGACCAGCCGGCGCCGTCCTCGCCCTCCTCTTCCTCCGCGCTCCAGCCCGGCCGGAAGAAGACCACGCGCCGCCCGTCCGTCGTCGGCGCCAGCGCCGTCGGCATCAGATCCCGATGCGCGAAGGGGAAGACCGCCCGCTGCCGCCCGCTCTCCACGGACCAGAGCCGCAGCCCGTCCTCGGCGAGCGTCGTCACCGTGTCCGCGTCGAGCCAGGCGACCTGCGCGATGGCGTCCGCATGCCCGGGCACGGAGCCGGCGGAGGGAGCGTCGAGGCGCACGCGGAGGAGCGCCGCGCGGGCCGTGTTCGCGACGAGCACGGGCGCGTCGGTCGCGAAGGCGGCCGCGCCGTACACCTGCGCCTCGCCGAAGACGGCGACGGGCTCCTCCCGCGTCAGGTCCCACAGGCGCGTGTCGCGCGTGGAGCTCACGGCCCAGCGGCCCGCGTCGTCGACGAAGACGCTGCTCGGGAAGCCGGGCAGGCGGCGCTCGAGGGGCTCGCCGCGGGGCTCGCCGGCGGGCGTCCAGCGGCGGACGATCAGGCGCACGACGTCCTCGTTGGGCACGGCCTCGAGGTGCACGCTGCGGAAGCCCTCCCCATCCCAGGCGAGGTCGTGGGTCCAGACGGGGAGCTCGTGGCGCGCGACGATGGCGCCGGCCGCGTCGACGAAGAGCAGGCCCGCGTCGGTCGCGACCACGGCCGCGCCGCCCACGCTCGCGGCGACGCGCCAGAAGGGGCCGGCCTCCTCGGGGAGCGGGACGGCGCTCCCGCCGACGCGGACGAGCTGCTCCCCGGCGGCCCAGAGCGTCGCGCCGTCCGGGCTCCAGGCGAGGTCGTGGGGGCCGGCGCCGCGGACGCGCGCCACGATCTCGCCGCGCGCGACGTCGGCGACGAGCACCGTGTCCGGGCTGACGCCGAGGGCGACGCGCGGCTCGCGGGGGTGGTGAGCGATCGAGACCGGCGCGGCGTCCTCGCCGAGGTCGGCGGGGAGCGGGAGCGTGCGCCGGATGGCGCCCTCCTCGAGGACGAGGAGCGCGAGGTCGTCGCGGGTGGGCGCGTGGGCGACGACGACGACGCGGCGTCCGTCGGGGCTGAGCGCGAGGACGCCGGGGGCGGGGGCGCGCCAGCCGCCTTCGTAGAGCGCGCGGCCGGGGGGCGCCTCGGACGCGGGCACCGGGGGCTCCGTCGGGGCGCGCGGCACCGGCCCGTGGGTGTGGCAGGCGAGGGCGACGAGGAGCGGCAGCGGGGCGAGGCGGCGCACGGCGCGAGCATACCGCGATGGCGGCGGGCGGACGGTCCCGCTCTCCGCACGCCCTCCGTGCCCCGCGAGCCCTCGTCCTCGTGAGACGTGAGACGTGCACGACCCCCCACCTCCAGCCGAACGGCAGTGAGCAGGGACACGTCTGCCCCCTCGCTCCGCGTACGCGACACCGCCCGGCCTCCCGCCGAACCGCCGCGGCGGACCGCGGACAGCGGACGGTCGCGAGCGCGCAGCGCGAGCGTGCGAGCACATCCGCCCCCTCCCTCCGCGTACGCGGCACCGCCCCGCCTCCCGCCGAACAGCCGCGGCGGACCGCGGACAGCGGAAAGCGGACGGCCGCGAGCGCGCAGCGCG
>PABA01000066.1 GCA_002699025.1 Sandaracinus sp.
CGCACCCCTCCGTCCTCCGCCTCGCGCCTCGGCCCGCCCGAGACGCCGAGGCCGCGCTCCGTCCGTCGTCCGGTCGCGAGAGGCGCGAACGCGGGCCTCGACGCGTCCAGCCCGCGCCCGAGGCCCTCGCTCGCCGGCCCCGGCGCCTCGGCGGCGCCCGCGCGGGCCCAGGCGTCCTGCGGACGCGACGAGGAGTCCTGCGGACGCCAGGGCGCGTCCTGCGGACGCCTCGAGGGCGCGTCGGGTGAGCGTGAGCCCGTCCCGAACGCGCGGCGCTACTCGGCGGCGCTGGGGAGCGGGGCGGCGCTCGGGCGGGTGGCGAAGGCGGCGACGGCGAGGACGAGGGTGCTCGCGGCGACGCCCTCCGTGGCGGTGACGGCCGGGTTGATCGGCGCGCCGAGGCCGTAGGTCGAGACGAAGAAGTGCGTGAAGTGCACGGCCGGGCCGACGAGCGCAGCCGCGAAGGCCCAGCGGCCGTCCGGGTTCTTCGCGAAGACACCGAAGGTGACGGGCGCGAGGGAGGCGGCGACGAGGCCGTAGATGCCGGTCTGGGCGAAAAGGCCGACGAGCTCGGGCGGGTTCAGGGCGAGCACGAAGGCGACGGCGCCCATGGCGACGAGGATGGCTCGGCTGGCCTTCAGGGCGAGCTGCTGGCGCTCCTCGTCCGTGGCCTTCGGGGCGAGCTTCTCGCCGAGGGCGCCGAGAAAGAGGTCACTCCCGGCGATGGTCGAGGCGCTGACCAGGATGCCGTCCATGGTGCTCATGCCGGCGGCGAGCAGGGCGACGCTGATGAGCACGCCGGCGACCGGCGAGAAGGCCTTGCCGATGTAGCTCGCCATGATCGTGTCCTGCGCGGCGCCGTCGAGCTCCGGGTAGGCGACGCGGGCGTAGAGGCCGGCGACGAGGATGAGCGCGAAGACCACACCGATGACGGCGGCGATCACCAGGTAGCGGTTCACGTCGCGGTCCGAGCGCAGGTAGAGCGACTTCATCAGGATGTGCGGCTGACAGACCAGGCCGAAGGAGACGACGAAGCCGCAGACGAAGACCTCGAAGGGGGTCGAGAAGAGGAAGCTGCTCGCGTTGGTCGCGCCGGTGAGCTGCGGGTCGCGGGCGGCGAGCTGGTCCATGAAGCCGCTGACGCCGCCGTCGGCGAAGAGGTGGAGGCCGCTCGCGAAGATGGCGAGGGCGACGACGATCATCAGCGTGCCCTGGAGGGCGTTGGTGTAGGCGTGGGCGTAGGTTCCGCCCATGAGGATGTAGGAGAAGACGAAGCCGACGATGAGGACGACGCTCCAGCCGTAGGAGAGGCCGAGCGTGACCTGCATGACGAGGGCCGAGCCCTTGATGATCAGGACGACGAAGCTGATGGCGAGGGCGAGGTTGAGCAGCGCGAAGTAGGTGCGCATGGCCGGGCTCCGGTAGCGGCTGCCGAGCCAGTGCGGGAGCGTGAGGGCGGCGTGCTCCTTGCCGAGGCGGCGGAAGCCCTTCGAGAGGACGATCAGGCCGACGGTGACGCCGCCGGCGCCGGCGAGGCCGAAGTGGAGGAGGGCGCTGAGGCCGTCCTTCCAGACGAAGCCGGGGTTGATGACGAAGGTCGCCGTGCTCGCGACGGAAGCCGCGAGGGTGATGCCGACGAGGAGCGGGCCCATGTCGCCGTTGCCGAGGGCGAAGCCGGCGAGCGACTTGGTCTTGCGCATGCCCCGGAGGGCGAGGCCGGTCGTGATGACGAGGTAGGCGCCGAAGGCGAGCCAGGCGAGGGTCGTGCGCTCCATCTCAGGCCGCCTCTCCGTCGGTCGAGGCGGGGGTGGCCTGCCCGCGGCCCTCTTCGTCTTCGCCGGGCACGGGGCGGACGATGGCGTCCGTCAGCCTCAGCGCGATGGCGGCCTGGTTGAAGCCGACGCCGCTGCCGACGAGGACGACGAGCGAGCCCGGGCCGACGCGCTCGCGGGCGAGGGCGTCGTGGAGCGCCATGGGGATGCAGGCCGAGCCGGTGTAGCCCCACTTGTCCATGACGAGCGTGGCCTTCTCCATGGGCTGCTCGAGGAAGCCCATGACCTTCTCGATGGTGCGGCGGCGGACCTGCGTGAAGATGAAGTCGTCCACCTCGTGGAGGGCGAACCCGTTCCGATCGGCGAGCTGGCGCGCGAGGAGGGGCCAGCCCTCGTCGTTCACGGCTGGCGGGTACTTCTGGTGCATCTTCACGAAGTGGCGGCCGGCCTCGATGGCGTCGTGGTTGGCCGGCTCGGCGGTGCCACCGGCGGCGATGAACCAGTCCTGGGCGAGGGCGCCGTCGGCGCGGAAGGCGGCCTGGAGGAGACCCGGCTCCTCGCTCGGCTGCACCAGGGCGGCGCCAGCCCCGTCGCCGTAGAGGAAGATCATCGGGTCCGCCGGGTCGGCGAGCTTGCGCATCATGTAGGCGCCGATGACCAGCACGTTCTTCAGGTGCGGCTGGGTGGCGATGAGGCCGGCGGCGGTGGCGAGGGCCGTCGGGAAGGAGGCGCAGGCGCAGCCGACGTCGAAGGTGCCGGCGCGCTCGGCGCCGAGCTTCTCCTGCACGACCACCGAAGTGGAGGGTGTGATGTAGTCGGGGGAGTCGGTGCCGACGAGGATCAGGTCGACCTCCTCCGGGGCGACGCCCGCGCGGGCGAGGGCCCGGCGACCGGCGGCGGCGGCGAGGTCCGAGGTGGCCTGGCCCTCGGGGGCGTACCAGCGGCGGCGGATGCCGCTCTTCGGCTCGATGCGATCGACGAAGTCGGGCGCGCTCTTCGCGAAGCGGCGGCGGAGGACGTCGTTGTCGACCTCGAGCTCGGGGACGTGGATGCCGGTGCTGACGATGGCGGCGTGGCGGGTCATGTCGCGCTCTCCCTCTCGCGGCGGTGCTGCGTCGCAGCACGGGCGGTGGGCGCGCGTCGGCGAGCGTGTGCTCGTGTTTCCCCTGCCGCGCACCCCGCCGCGGCGAAGGAGGATCTAGCGGAAGGCGTTGTGCGGCGCAACACAATTTTGTGCATCGCAACACAGCACAGTCGTTTCGCTCGTGATTTCAGGGGCATCCGTCGGGTGGATCCCGCCGAGAGGATGCTGCACTTGCGCTCGGGCGCCTCTCCTCGGGGACGTGGACCGAGGCGTGGGGGCGTCAGTCTCGTCCGGCCGCGGGCCGAGACATGGGCACGGGCACGGGCACGGGCACGGGTGTTTCGAGGGCGTCGAGGAAGCGGGTCGCTTCTTCGTCGAAGCGAGTCGGCCGCTCGAAGTGCACCATGTGGCCGGCGCGGGGGAGCATGACGAGGCGGGCGCGGGGGATGCGGGCGACGGCGGCCTCGGCGACCGAGCGCGTCGTGTGGTGAGGCGTGAGCCAACGGTTCGGGATGAGGCGGTCGTCCTCACCATAGATCGCGAGCACGGGCGGGCGGAGCTCGGGCAGGCGCTCCCAGAGGGGCGCGTCGAGCATGGCGTGGACGCAGCGCGAGAAGGCGTGGGCGTAGCCCTCGAGCTCGGGCCCCCGCATGCGGAAGCGGCGGGCGACGAGGTTCTCGGCCTCGGGGGGCACGGAGTGGAAGGCTACCTCGAGGTTCGCCTTGAAATCACGAGGCTTCTGGCGCCGCACCCAGTCGGGCGTGACCGTCCGCCGGAGGAAGCTCGCGTGGGCCTCGGTGAAGCGCTCGAAGCCCGCGGGCGCGCTGAGGAGCAGCGCCCGGACGCGCTCGGGGTGCTCGAGGGCGGCGAGCATGGCGATGTGGGCGCCCATGGAGTGGCCGGCCCAGACGGGCCGCTCGACGCCGAGGTGGTCGAGGAGGCGGAGGAGGCGGCGCGCGAAGAAGCCGAGCGTGTAGCGGTAGGGGGGCTTGGCGCTGTCGCCGCAGCCCGGGAGGTCGACCACGATCAGGCGGTGGCGGGCGCCGAGGCGGGCCACGTTCCGGGACCAGCTCAGGCCCGAACTCCCGAGGCCGTGCACGAAGAGCACGGGGGGCCCGTCCGGCGCCCCGAGGTCGCGGTAGGCGACGCGGAACGCGCCGAGCTGGGCGAAACGCGGAGCGGGCCAGGTTCCCCTCATGCGACTCCTGAGTAGCAGCGTTTGCTGCGCCGCACAACGCCGCAGCGCCAAGTCGGCGCATCGTCCGTGAAAGAAGGTGCAGGCGCGCGCCGCGGCGCAGCGCGGGGAGATTCGCGGGCGCGGCCCGTACTCCCTCGGCGATGCGTCGCCTCGCCCCCACCGCGCCGTTCGTCCCGGTGCTCGGCTGCCTGCTCGTCGTCGCCCTCGGCTGCGAGAAGCGCGCGGCGACCCACGCCCGCGCCGCGGCCGCCTCGACGACGAGCGCCGTGCGGCCGGTGGCGCCGGTGGAGGTGGCCGAGGGGCCGACGGTCGACGTGTACGTGCGCGCGGACGGGGTGCGGGTGGCGGGGGACGCGCTCGAGGAGCCGGCGCTGCGGGCGTACCTGCGGCGCCAGGCCGAGGCGGGCGCGCTGCAGGTGCGGCTCCACGCGAGCGAGGGCGTCCCCCACGAGCGGATCGTGGCGCTGCTCGACCTCGCCCGCGAAGCCGGCGCCGAGCACGCGGCCCTGGCGAGCGACTGACTTCGCGCGAGCTCGCGCGGTCGGGTCGGCCAGGGTCCCGAAGCGGGCCCCGCAGGACTCCGAGTGACGCCCGCAGGACTCCCCGAGCGGCGTCCACAGGACTCCCGAGTGGCGTCCGCAGGACTCCCGATTGGCGCCCGCAGGGCTCCCGAGCGGCGCCCGCAGGGCTCCCCGAGAGGCGCCCGCAGGACTCCCCGAGCGACGTCCGCAGGGCTCCCCGAGCGGCGTCCGCAGGGCTCCCCGAGAGGCGTCCGCAGGACTCCCAGAAGCGTCCACAGGACTCCCGATTGGCGCCCGCAGGGCTCCCAGTGGCGTCCCCAGGGCTCCCCGAGTGGCGTCCGCAGGACTCCCGAATGGCCCTCCCCGAGCGTCCGCAGGACTCCCCGAGTGGCGCCCGCAGGACTCCCGAGTGGCCCTCCCCGAGCGTCCGCAGGACTCCCCGAGTGGCGTCCGCGGGGCTCCCCGAGCGGCGCCCGCAGGGCTCCGCGCGTTCTCGGCGCGGGGGCGGGGTCCCTCCCGGGGCGGAGCTGTACTACCGTCGCCCCCGATGACCCACGCGAGCGTCCTCATCGTCGACGACGAGAAGAACATCCTCTCGACCCTCTCCCGCGCGCTCCGCGTGGAGGACTACGACGTCGACGTCGCCGGCAACGCCGAGATCGCCCTCCGCAAGGTCGGCAGCAAGGCCTACGACTTGCTCCTCCTCGACGTGCAGCTCCCCGACCAGGACGGCCTGAGCATCCTCCGCCAGCTCCGCGAGCAGCAGAACGACGTGCCGGTCATCATGATGAGCGGCCACGGCACCATCGAGACCGCGGTCCAGGCGACCCAGCTCGGCGCCTACACCTTCCTCGAGAAGCCCATCGGCTCCGAGCGCCTCCTCCTCGCCATCCAGAACTGCCTCGGCTACGCGCGCCTCGCCGCCGAGAACGAGGAGCTGAAGGAGCGCGCCGGCGCCACCGACGAGCTCCTCGGCGAGAGCCCGGTCATGCAGGCCCTCCGCGAGCGCATCGCCCTGGCGGCGAACGCGAACGCCAACGTCCTCGTCACCGGCGAGCGCGGCACGGGCAAGGAGCTCGTCGCGCGCGCCATCCACCTCGGCAGCAAGCGCGCCGGCGGCCCCTACGAGAAGCTGAACTGCGCCGCCGTGCCCGCCGAGCTCATCGAGAGCGAGCTCTTCGGCCACGAAGCCGGCGCCTTCACCGGCGCGACCAAGCAGCGCCGCGGCAAGTTCGAGCGCGCGGCCGGCGGCACGCTCTTCCTCGACGAGGTCGGCGACATGCCGGCGAGCATGCAGGCGAAGCTCCTCCGCGTGCTCCAGGAGGGCGAGCTCGAGCGCGTCGGCGGGAGCGACCTCATCCACGTGGACGTGCGCGTCGTCGCCGCGACGAACAAGGCGCTCCGCGCGGAGATCGAGGAGGGCCGCTTCCGGGCCGACCTCTACGACCGACTGAACGTGCTCCCGATCCGCGTGCCCGCGCTCCGCGAGCGCGTCGAGGACGTGCCGCTCCTGGCGGCGCACTTCCTGAGGCAGGCCTGCGCGAGCAACGACCGGCGCGGCAAGTCGCTCACGGACGGCGCCATGAAGCTGCTCACGGGCTACGACTACCCGGGCAACGTGCGCGAGCTCCGGAACCTCATCGAGCGGCTCGTGATCCTCACACCCGGCGACGAGGTGAACGAGAGCGACGCGCGGGCCCTCCTGCCCATCGCCGGCGGGGGCGGCGGGGGCGGCGGCTACTACCGGCCGGGCATGCCGCTCAAGGAGATGATGGAGGCGGTGGAGCGGGACCTGATCACGCGGGCGCTCCAGCACCACGAGGGGCACGTGACGAACACGGCGGCAGACCTCGGGCTCGAGCGGAGCCACCTCTACAAGAAGATGAAGGCCCTGGACATCAAGCGATGAGCGGACGGACGCGGTGGAGGTGCGGGGCGGCGGCGCTGATGGCGGCGCTGCTCGGCTGCGGCGACGGCGGCGGCGCGACCGCGCCGGACCCGGACACGGTGGTGCCGCTCGAGTGGGAGGCGGGCCGGACGGTGGCGGCGGTGCTCGTCCGCGAGCAGGCCGAGGAGCCGGACACGCTGGCGGACGACGTCTGCGCCCTGCGGCTCCAGCTCGGGCGCGCCGCGAGCGCGGGGGCGCTGCCGGAGCTCGACCGGGAGGGGCCCTGCGTGGTGACGCCGGAGGGCGTCGACGTGGACCTCGCGGACGCGCCGGGCTTCGCGCCGGTGGCGGGCGGGACGGTGGAGCTCTTCGGGCGGACCTACACGCTCGGCGAGGGCGCGCTGCCGGACGCGATGGACGTCGACTGCGCGGAGCTGGCGGACCCGATCGTGCTGCGAAGCTTCGGTGGGGAGGTCGCCGAGGACGCGCTCGGCGAGGCGGAGGTGGTGCTGCCGCGGGGGCGAGTGCTCGATCTGCAGGCGCCGGCGCCGGCCGGAGACGGCATGGCGCTCTGGCCGAGCGGGCCACTGCTCGTGGGCTGGGGTGGGAGCGGCGGGGCGAGCGTGGAGATCGTGCTGCGGGCGCGGGACGGCGGAGGCCCGGCCGTGCGCTGCTTCGTGGAGGACGCGGGGCGCTTCGAGCTGCCCGAGCGGCTGGTGGCGCCGTACCGGGATCGGATCGCGGTGCTCGAGGTGGCGCGGGTGACGCAGGCGGTGGTCGACGTGGAGGGGACGGAGCTGCGGCTGAGCGACCGGCGCTCGGACGCGGTGTGGCTCTCGCCGTGAGAGGGTGAAGGGGGACGACCCGTGCCCGCGGTTCGAGGGGGGGCGCGGGGTTCGGGCGGGCGGGTCTTCTCTCTCGTCTGCCTCCGGGCACGGGCAGGGGCACGGGCACGGGTTTCGAGCGGGCACGGGGTTCGAGCGGGCGGGTCTTCTCTCTCGTCTGCCTCTGGGCACGGGCAGGGGCACGGGCACGGGCACGGGTCTCGAGCGGGCGGGTCTTCTCTCTCGTCTGCCTCCGGGCAGGGGCAGGGGCACGGGCACGGGTTTCGAGCGGGCGGGTCTTCTCTCTCGTCTGCCTCCGGGCAGGGGCAGGGGCACGGGCACGGGCACGGGTTTCGAGCGGGCGGGTCTTCTTTCTCGTCTGCCTCCGGGCACGGGCAGGGGCACGGGCACGGGCACGCACGGGTTTCGTTGGGCACGTTTCTGTCCCGCGTTGTCGGGGGACCCCATCGGGGTCATCCTGCTGGGGATGCGTCGTGTGTTGGCTTGCTTGCTCCTGGTGGCCTGTGCCGCCGAGACCCCCGAAACAATCGGCTCCACCGAGGCGCCGATCATCAACGGCACCCGCGAGACGGGTTTCCCGGAGGTGGTCGCCGTCGTCCGGGTGAACAGCCGGGGCTCCATCGTCGGGCTCTGCACCGGCACGGTCATCGGCCCCCGCACGGTGCTCACGGCCAAGCACTGCATCTACAGCGACACCACCCGCATCCCGGACTCGAGCATGCGCGTCCTGGTCACGAACAACGTCTACGGGACCATCACGGGCACCTACCGGGTGAGTGACTCGCTCACCACGCCGGGGCCCTTCACGGACGACGACCTCACCGAGGGCCAGGACATCGCCGTGCTCACGACGAGCTCGCGCATCTCCGGCGTCACCCCGCGCGAGGTCGCGCGCTCCACGGCCCGCAACGGCATGCCCATCGAGATCGTCGGCTTCGGTCGCACGGATCCGCGGAGCGGCGCCTCGGGCGTGAAGTACAGCGGCACGACCAACGTCGGCGACATCTTCCGCAACGTCTTCCAGACGGTCGGCATGTCGCGCACCTGCCAGGGCGACAGCGGCGGCCCGGCCTTCGACGCGACGGGCCGCGTCCTCGGCGTGACGAGCTTCGGCGTGGACGAGCGCTGCCGCGAGGACATGAGCTACTACACGGAGGTCGCGCCGCACCTCGCGATGATCGAGACGGCCCTCGGCGCCGAGCCGAGCTGCACCGTCTACTCGGCGAGCTGCAACGGCGCGGACGACGACTGCGACGGGATGGTCGACACGGGCTGCGGCGTGCTCGGCTCGCCCTGCTTCGATCCCTCCGAGTGCACCACCGGCGAGTGCCGGCGCGTCGACGGGGAGTTCGTCTGCGTGCAGACCTGCAACCCGGAGCAGGAGCTGACCGGCTGCCCCGACGGATTCGTCTGCGACCCGCTCACCTGCGGCGCCGGCCAGTGCGTCGCCGGGGCGCCGGGGGCGGGCGCGGACGGGAGCGCGTGCAGCGACGACTCGGACTGCCAGTCGAACCACTGCTGGCGCCGCGACGACGGCAGCGCGATCTGCGGGCGCGCCTGCAGCCCGGGCGGCGCCGAGTGCCCCGAGGGGCTCGTCTGCGCCACCGAGGGCTTCGCCTGCGGCGCCTGCATCGTGCCGGACCCGACGGCGCCGCAGCCCTTCGGCGCGGCCTGCACGGAGGCGGGGCAGTGCGAGAGCGGCGACTGCAGCGCCGATGGCTTCTGCACCCAGGCCTGCGCGAGCCACGCCGAGTGCCCGGGCTACCGCTGCGACACGGACGGGCGCTGCGCGCTCGGCACCCCGACGCCTCCGGGCGGGACCTGCGCGGTCGACGGCGAGTGCGAGGACGGCGCCGGCTGCGTGGACATCGAAGGCGAGCGCGTCTGCGCGACGAGCTGCGACGCGGGCTGCGCCGCGGGGACGATCTGCACGGACGGCTTCTGCCTGCCCGACGGGCTGCCCCTCGGCGACCTCTGCACGACGAACGAGGAGTGCGCGTCGGGGATCTGCGCGGGCACCTGCACGCGCATCTGCGAGGACACGGCGAGCTGCCCCGCCGACTTCGAGTGCCGGCCCGCGGGCTCGGTGAGCGGCTGCTTCCCCGTGGGCGTGGAGCCCATGGAGCCGATGGAGGGGGACGGCGGCGGCTGCGCGGCGGGCGGCACCGCTCCCTTCGGCGCCGGCTTCGCGCTCTTCGCCCTCGTCCTCCTTCGCCGACGCCGCTGACAGCCTCCTTCGCCGACGCCGCTGATGCGGCGCCCGCGAAGGAGGGGGAGCGCTCGCTTCGCTCGCTTTCGGGGCGCTCGCTTCGCTCGCTGAGGGGGCCAGGGAACTGGAGCGCGTGGGGCGCTTACTCGACTCGGAGACTCCTTCGTCGCCGCCGCGGGCGCGGCGTCGGCGGGGGAGCGCTCGCTCCGCTCGCTCAGGGGGCCCCGCGCGGGGCGCGGGCTCGACCTCGGCGGCTTCCGAGCGCGAGCGCCCCCTCAGCGGGTGAAGTGGGCGCTGGCGAGCTGGGCGCGTAGCCAGCGGTGGCCGGGGTCGGCGCGCCAGCGCGGGTGCCAGTAGGCGTAGATGGCGAAGGGCGGGAGCGGGAGGGGCGGCTTCAGGACGCGGAGCGGGAGGGCCTCGGCGAAGAGCCGGCACAGGCGCGTGGGCGCCGTGAGGATCAGGTCCGATCGCGCGACGACGAAGGGCGCCGCGGCGAAGTAGCGCACGCGGTAGGTCACCCGGCGGCTCAGGCCGCGCTCCTCGAGGAGCGGGTCGACGACGCTCTGCCCCTCGCCGGTCGGCCGGATGAGCGCGTGGTCGAGGGCGCAGTAGCGCTTCAGCGTGAGGCGACGACCGACGCCCGGGTGCCCTTCGCGCACCAGGCAGGAGAAGGTCTCGTCGAAGAGCTTGCGCCGCTCGAGCGCGCCGAGCCCCTCGTAGGCGGGCACCAGCGCCGCGTCCACCTCGCCCACCTCGAGCGCCTCCCCGAGGCCGGTCGACTCGGCGGGCACGATCTCGAGCTCCACGCCGGGCGCCTCCTCCCGCAGCCGGGCGACGAGCGCCGGAGAGACGGTCGCCGCGACGAGGTCGGTCGTGGCCAGCACGAAGCGGCGGCGCGAGCGGGCCGGGTCGAACTCGGGCGCGTCCTCCAGGGCCTGCTGGAGCGCGCGGAGCCCCTGCCGGAGCGGACCCGCGAGGGCCAGGGCGCGGGGCGTCGGGGCCATGGCGCCGCGGGCGCGGACGAAGAGTCGGTCCCCGAGCTGCTCGCGGAGCTGGCGGAGCGCGTGGCTGACGGCGCTCTGGGTCACGCCGAGGCGCGCGGCGGCGCGGGTCACGCTCCGCTCCTCGAGGAGCGCGTCGAGGGTGAGCAAGAGGTTCAGGTTCGTGCGGGCGAGGAGCGCGTGATCCACGGAACGAGCATGACATGAGAGATGCTCATTCCGTCATGAGCATCCGTCGTTTCCCTCATCCATGGCCGCGCCCCAGGATGAGCGCGTGGCCGGGGCGGACCCGGCCCGACCGACTCGCGAAACGACCTGGAGGACCCCATGACGACGCTCATCAACACGCCCAACGGAAACATCGGCCGCGCCCTCGCCGAGCAGCTCCTCGACGCCGGGGAGCCGCTCGTCCTGATCCAGCGCAGCCCGGAGAAGGTCGCCGACCTCGCCGCCCGCGGCGCGCGCGTGGTCGCAGGCAGCACGGACGACCCGGCGGTGCTCGCCCGCGCCTTCGAGGGAGTGGGCCGGCTCTTCTGGCTGACGCCGCCGGTCTACCAGCCCGACTTCGTGGCCTGGGCCGAGCGCACGGCGCGCGCGGCGGTGGACGCGGCGAAGCAGCACGGCGTGCGGCGGGCGGTGCTGCTCTCGAGCGTGGGCGCGCACAGCGAACGGGTCGGCCCGGTGAACGCGCTCGCGCGGGTCGAGGCGGTCTTCCGCGCGGCGCTCGAGGACGGGGTCTTCGACGAGGTGGTCGCGCTCCGGCCGGCCTTCTTCATGGAGAACCTGCTCCGCGACCTCGGGACCATCGGCGACCACGGCGCCTTCTACGCGCCGCTCGGGGAGGACACGAAGATCCCCATGGTCGCGACCCGCGACATCGCGGCGACGGCGGCGGAGGAGCTCCGGCGGGCGCCCGGGGAGGGCTGGCGCGTGCGCGGCGTGCACGGGCCGGCGGACCTGAGCCACCGGGAGGTCGCCGAGACGCTCTCGAGGGTGCTCGAGCGGGAGGTGCGCTTCGTGTCCGTGCCGGAGGAGGCCGCGCGGAAGAGCATGGGCGAGGCGGGCATGCCGGGCTTCGTGACGGAGATGTTCCTCGAGATGTACGAGGGGATCCGCGAGGGGCGCATGAGCCCCCAGACGCCGCGCTCGGCGGAGACCACGACGCCGACGGACCTGGCGACCTTCGCGCGCGAGGTGCTGCGGCCGGCGCTCGGCTGAGCCCTCCCTCGGGTCGGGGCGTTTCGCCGTGCCTCTCCGCCCACCGGACGGCCGCTCGACGTGGGCGGTCGAGGCCGGTTGGTGGAGGCCGCTTCGTGGAGGCCGCGAGCTGGCGCGCGGAGCCTCATCGTTCGCGCTCCCCGGCTGGCGCGTCGCCCTCGTGCCCGGGCGTCGACCTGCAGGATGACGACGCCGGGGCGCGCCACGGGGGGAAGCCGAGGGTCGCACCGCGCCGCCGCGCCCTGGAGCGAAGCGCCCGCTGCACCGCCGTCGACACGCGCTCGAAACGCGCATTTGCTACACGGGGCGCATGACGCGCGTCGCTCTCGCCTTCGCCCTCGCGCTCGGCTTCGCCCTGCCGCCGGCCCCGGCCCACGCCGATCCGCTCACCGGCCTGCCCGAGGTCGAGGGCGCCATCCCCCGCCGCACGCCCCGCGAGGCGATGACGACCTACCTCGAGAGCTGCCGCGCGGGCCGCTGGATCGAAGCGGCCCACGTGCTCGATCTCCGCCGCGTCCCCGAGGAGCGCCGCGCCGAGGTCGGCCCGCTCCGCGCCCGGCGCCTCAAGGCCGTCCTCGACCAGGAGCTCTGGGTCGAGCTGGACCGGCTCCCCGACACGCCCGACGGCGCCCTCGAGGAGGGCGAGACCGAGGTCCACGTGGGCGACGTGCGCCTCGAGGGACAGCGCGTCCCCATCCTGCTCCGTCGCGCTCGCCTCGGCGGCGGCGAGCGCGTCTGGCTCCTCGCCCCGGAGACGGTCGCCCGCATCCCGGAGCTCCACGAGGCGCTCGGCCCCGCCTTCGTCGAGGCTCTCCCGGCCTTCTTCAGCACCTGGCGCCTCGGCGAGATCGTCCTCTGGCAGTGGCTCGGGCTGATCCTCTTCGCCTTCCTCGCGTACCTCTTCGGCGTCGTCGTGGCCGGCCTCGTGCTCCGCGTCTCCGAGCGCCTCTCCGACAAGACGCGCGCCCACTGGGACGACCACCTGGTCAAGACGCTCCGGGGCCCGGCGCGCATCGTGCTCGGGCTCGTCGCCTTCCTCGGCAGCGTCGAGCTGCTCCACCTCGCGGCGCCGGCCCACGCGGCGATCCGCCGGCTGCTCCTGCTCGGCTTCATCGCCTCGCTCGCCTGGCTCGCGACGCGCTTCGTGCGCTTCGTCGCCCACATCGTCCAGGAGCGCGCCATCGAGCGCGCCGAGGCGGTCGACGACGCGCCCAAGGTGCGCGCGATCCGCACGCAGGTGCGCCTGCTCCAGCGGATCGTGAACATCATCCTCGGCGTGCTCGCGGCGGCGCTGATGCTCATGCAGTTCGAGGTCGTGCGGAGCGTCGGCATGTCGCTCCTCGCCTCGGCGGGCATCGCCGGCGTCGTGCTCGGCCTCGCCGCGCAGAAGTCCATCGCGGGGCTGCTGGCCGGCATCCAGCTCTCCATCACGCAGCCGATCCGCATCGGCGACACGGTGATCGTCGAGGGCGAGTGGGGGACCATCGAGGAGATCAACCTCACCTACGTCGTCTTGAAGGTCTGGGACCAGCGGCGCCTCGTCGTGCCCATCGCGACCTTCCTCGAGAAGCCCTTCCAGAACTGGACGCGCACGACGACCGAGCTGCTCGGCACGGTGTACTTCTACGCCGACTACCGGCTGCCCATCGACGCGGTGCGCGAGGAGCTCGACCGGATCCTCGAGGGGAACCCGAAGTGGGACGAGCGGGTGAAGAACGTGCTCGTGACCGAGGTGACGGATCGGGCGGTTCAGGTGCGCGCGCTGGTGAGCGCGAGGAACGCCTCCGACCACTGGGACCTGCGCTGCGAGGTGCGCGAGAAGCTGGTGGCGTGGCTGCGCGCGCACGAGGGCGGGCGCTACCTGCCGCGCATGCGGGTGGAGGGCGAAGAGGAGGAGGGCGTCGCCGGCGCCTGAAGGGGCCAGGGTCTCGCCCTCGCCCTCGCCCTCGTCCTCGTGCTCGTCCTCGTGCTCGTGCTCGTGCTCGATGCCTCGGAAGAAGCGCCCGAGGTGGAGCCGCTCTCACCGCTCGAAACGGGCATGGGGAGGGGCGCGAACGAGGGCACGGGTTGCCGCTCGAACCTCGTGCACGTGCACGAGGCTCGAGACCGGATCGAGCGACCGGCAGACCCCCATCGGCGCCTCCCGCCGCGGAGCAGCATGGACCCCCGCCGCGGAGCGGCATGGACCACAGCAACCGAGCGTCCCCACGGACGGCGGAGAGCGGATGGCGGAGAGCAGACGGCGGAACGCATCCCGACCCACGGGAGGGATCCCCCACGCAGCTCAGCCGTCGTTCGAGACGCCCACCATCGCGAAGAAGAAGAGCGCCCCGCCGAGGATGACCAGGAGCGTGAGCACCACCGGCAGCAGCGCCAACCAGCGCGCGCGGAGCAGGCGCGCCGGCGAGACCTCGGGCGGATCGCCATAGACCTGGAGCGTCCGGCCGCGGGCGAGCTCGAGCGCGTAGACCGGGATGCGCGTCAGCGTGAGCCGCTGCTGCACGACCCGCCCCTCCCCTTCGTCGCTCACGGCGGCGAGGAGCCCGTCGACGCGCCCGGCCAGGCGCGAGGCCGCCTCGCGATAGCCCCCACCGGCGCCCTTCCCGGCGTAGCGCCCGATGCGCGGGGCGCGCTGCTCGTGGAGCACCTCGCCCGGCGTCGGGTGCTCGAGGAGGTGGAGCAGCGCGTGCGGGCCGACCTCCTGCGCGTCGTCCTCGTGGAGGCGCGTGTCGTCGCGGCGCGTGAAGCGGCGCACGAGCGTGACGCGCGTCCGGCATGCGCCCTGGGCCCCGCAGAGCTCGCAGCGCCGCTGCCCGCGGCCAAGACAGAGCTCGCACTCGTCGATGTCGCGCCACCCGCTGCCCTCGCAGAGCTCGCACCGGTGTCGCTCCTCGCCGTCGCAGCGAGGGCAGGTCTCGACGATCTCCCCGGCCGGCGCGTCGCGCTCGACGGTCTCCCCGGGAGGCAACTCGTCCAGGAGCGCGTCCACGTCGGGGGGGGCCGGCGCCTCCACGCTCCACGGATCGCTCGGCCGCGACGCGCGCGCCTCCCCTTCGGGGGCCGGCCAATGGGGGCCGAAACGGTAGTGGCGCTCCTCGAGGAGGGAGCTCAGCCGGATCTGCACGGGCCCGAGGACGCGCACGCCCAGCACGTCGTCGCCGTCGAGCATGCGCCGCCGGCTCGGATCGGCGTCGTGCCATCGCTGCACCCACGCGAGCGCCGTGTCCCGCTCGTCCTCCATGGCGACACGGTATCGCGCCCGCTCGTCCGCGTCGCTCCCCCTCCTCCCCCGCTTCCGTCGCGGCTGCGCTCCGCGAAGGTCGCCGCCTTCAGGTCGCGGGGGCCGCCTCCTCGTCGAGCTGGCTCGTGCACTGGGGGCAGCGCGTGGCCTTCTCGTCGATGTGCGAGCGACAGAAGGGGCAGGGCTTGGTCGAGGGCGCCGGCGGCGTGTCCGGGCGCCGGAGCCGGTTGATCCAGCGCACGATGAAGAAGAGCGCGAGGGCCGTGAGGAGGAAGGCGATCACGCTGTTGAGGAAGCTGCCCCAGGCGAGCACGGAGGCGCCGGCCTCGCGCGCGGCGGCGAGCGTGGCGTAGGGCCCGCCGGGGTCACCGGCCTTCAGCACGACGAAGCGATCGCCGAAGTCCATGCCGCCCGTGAGCAAGCCGAGGGGCCCCTTCAGGAGGTCTTCGACGACCGAGTTCACGACCGTCGTGAAGGCCGCGCCGATGAGCACGCCGACGGCCATGTCGACGACGTTGCCCTTGATGGCGAATTCCTTGAACTCCTTGAACACGCGGGCTCCTCCTCCGGCGACGAGAGATAGCAGATCGTGACCGGAGGAGGCTGGGGGCAGCCGGGCCGCGAGGCACGGCGAGGGACGCGCGCAGCGCGGGATCGCGCGGGAGAGGACGCATCCGCGAAGACCGTCACCCGCGAGGCGTCGGGGCCGGGGCGGCAGCGCGAGCCGGGCGCCGACGAGGGCAGACGGCGAAAGACGAGGACAGACGACGGGCCAAGGTGAGCACGCGCGAGGGAGGCGTCGGCCCACGCCGTGAAGCGTGGTCACACGGAGCGACGTTCACGGCGCCGGTTCGGCGCGGAGAGCCGGTGGCACGGACGCTGCTCTGCCCTTCGCCGGCGCCCACATGGCGCTTCAGGAGCCACCATGATGTTTGTCCGAACCTCCCTCCCCCTCTCTCTCCTCCTCACCCTCGCGCTCGGCGCCTGTACCGGCACCCCGGAAGACGAGCCCGCCATGCGCGACACCTACTCGCGCCCCGCGCTCGACGAGATCGGCGACGACCCCCCGTGGGCGCTGCGCGGTCGCTACGTCCTCGGCACCGAGCTCGAGATCGACGTCCGCGGCGGCGGTGAGCTGAGCGTCGAGTCCACCCGCCCCGAGGTCTTCGCCGTGCGCCCGTCCGAGCTCGAGGACACGGTGAACGGCTCCGCCCGCGCGGTCGGCGAAGCCGAGCTCGTGCTCTACCAGAACGGTGACGAGGTCGTCCGCCAGGGCGTGCGCGTCGCCGAGCCGGACCGGCTGCGTTTCCGCGCCGCCCACTTCGCGCCCACGGCCCTGGAGGTCGACCGTCCGCATGTCGTCGTCGGCGGGTCCCTGGACTTGGTCGTCGACTACTTCGCCGGCGACGAGCAGCTCTTCGGCTCGGGCGCGCTGGTCGTCCCCGAGGACGCGCCCGGCTTCGTGAGCTCGCTCTTCCCGAACCAGGACTGGGTGGCCCTCGCCCCGCTCGAGGTCGGCGAGCACGAGGTCGAGCTGGCGGTCGCGGGCGCGACCGTCGGTTCGGTCGGGTTCACGGCGGTCGATCCCATCGCGATCGAGTCGATCGAGCTCGTGGAGCGCCCCGTCTCCGGCGACGAGGATGGGCAGGTGGTCCTGCTGGTCGTGGTCGGCCGCGACGCCGAGGGGCGCGTCGTCGAGGGGATCCGGGACGCCGAGCTCCTGGTCGACGGCGTCTCCGAAGGTCGGGGCGGGGCGTTGATCTTCACGCGCCGAACGGAGCGGCTCGAGGAGGGCTCGCTCGAGCTCGGCGTCGAGGCCCGCTGGGGTGGGCTCTCGAGCCGCGCGACGGTGATCTCCGACGGCGCCGGGCCCCTCCGCTTCTGAGCGCCGCGACCCGAGCCCGGAGGAGCCCCCGGCTCGCCGCCCCCTCGCGCGCGGCGAAAATGGGGCTCCTCCGGCGCTCTTTCCTATACTCGCGGGCGTGGCGCGCAGCTCCACGATCCTCATCCCCCTCGCCCTGGCGGCCCTCGCGCTCGGCGGCGCCGCGCTCGCCCAGGAGCGGCCGGCCAACCCCGAGGCGGCCCGCCCCCGCCGGCTCCCGCCGCCGCCCGCCGGCGCGCGCAGCGTCGAGGTGGTGAACGCCGACGCCCCCGTCTTCCTCGCCCCCCGGGCCGGCGCCCCGCGCCGCGGCACGCTCGCCGCCGGAGCCCGCTTCCCGATCCTCCGCCGGGTCGCCGGCGATGGGTGCAGCACGCGGAGCTGGGTCGAGATCGACGAGGGACACTTCGTCTGCGAGCGCCACCTGCGCTTCCACCGGGGCGCGCCGGCGGGCCGCTCGCAGCCGGTGGTGCCCGAGGGCGCGCGCCTGCCCCACGACTACGCCTTCGTCGCCTACGACGGCGCGCGCACCTTCGTGCACCCGCGCGACTACTTCCGCGACGAGTACTACTCGGCGCTCGGCGAGGGCTTCGGGCTCGTCGTGGACGGCCACGAGCGCTACGGGGGCATGTCCTTCGCGCGGACCCGGCGCGGGCTCTACGTGGACGCGGACGCGCTCCGCCCGGCGCGGGGGAGCGACTTCGCCGGCGTGCTGCTCGGGCCGGGGGACGCGCTGGATCTGGCCTGGGTCGTGCGCCGCGGGGCCCGCGTGCACGCGCGGCGCGGCGGGCCGGTGGAGCGACGCGCGGGCCTCCGCGAGGTGGTCCACGTGCGCACCGTCGAGCGGGGCTGGGCCGAGCTCGGGGACGGCACCTTCATGCGCGCCCGGGACCTCGCCCGGGCGGAGCTCCAGGCGCCGCCGGAGGAGCTCCCGGAGGGCAGCACCTGGATCGACGTGGACGTCGCCACGCAGATCCTCGTCTTCTACCGCGGCGAGACGCCGCTCTTCGCGACGCTCGTCAGCACGGGCCGCGACCGCCCCACGCACCGCACGCCGGAGGGGCTCCATCGCGTCTGGGTGAAGCTCGCCTTCAGCGACATGGACAACCTCGAGCGCGACGACCTCGAGCGGAACTACGCGATCGAGCGCGTGCCCTGGGTGCAGTACTTCGAGGGCGCCAACGGGCTGCACGCGGCGTTCTGGCACGACGAGTTCGGCCGCCGGAAGAGCCATGGCTGCGTGAACCTGGCGCCGGCCGACGCGCGGCGCGTCTTCGAGCTGAGCGAGCCGGCCCTGCCGCCGGGCTGGACGGCGATCTTCCCGCGGCCCGACGAGCCGACGACCTACGTGCGCGTGCGCTGAGGCGCGGAGCGAGCGTCGCCCCTCGGGCGGGCGCGCGTTCGGCGTGGTCGCGTCCGTCGGCGGCGGACGTCAGGCGCGGACGGCCAGGCGCGGTCGGTCGAACGCGGCCAGTCGAACGCGGCCAGTCGAACGCGGCGGCCGAAAGCGGCCAGTCGAACGCGCACGGCCGAACGCGGCCAGTCAGGCGCAGTCAGGGGGCGGCCGCTCAGGCGCGGCGGGGTACGCCCTCGGCGACCCACCCGGCGAAGCGCTCCCGGAGCCAGCGGTGGGCCGGGTCGGCGCGGAAGCGCTCGTGCCAAACGGCGATGATCCGGGTCGCTGGGAGGGGCACGGGCGGCTTCCAGCTGCGGAGCGGGGCCAGCTCGGCGGCGGCCCGGGCGAAGCGCTCGGGGCAGGTGAAGAGCAGCTCGGTGCGGGCGACGATGAAGGGCGCCGCGACGAAGTGTGGGATGCGGAGCGCGACCCGGCGCGTCAGCTCGAGCTTCGCCAGGGCCAGGTCGACCACGCCGCGGTCGCCGCCGCCGGGGCTCACGAGCAGGTGGGGGAGCTGGACGAAGCGCTTCCGCGTGAGGCGCTGGCCGACGCCCGGGTGATCGGCGGCGGCGAGCACCCGGAAGCCCTCTTCGCCGAGCGTGCGCTGGACGAGGCCGGCGCGCGCCTCGAGGTCGAGGCCCGGCACCGTGCGGCCGCCGGGGCCGACGTAGAGGTCGACGTCACCGGCGGCGAGCTCGTCGGCGAGGCGCGGCGTCCGGCGGCGGACGACGAGGCGCACGCCGGGCGCGAGCTCGGCGAGCTGCTCCATGGCGTGCGGGAGGAGGGCCAGCTCCATCAGATCGCTGCAGGCGAGGACGAAGGTGCGCTCGGTGGTCGCCGGGTCGAAGCGGGCGCCGTGGCGGACGGCGGCGACGAGATCGCGGAGCGCGACGCGGAGCGGGGCCTCGAGGGCCTCGGCGCGGGCCGTGGGGACGAGCTGGCGCCCCTGGGGGACGAGGAGCGGATCGCCGAGCTGCTCGCGGAGCCGCCTGAGCTTGTGGGACATGGCCGACTGGGTGACGCCGAGGCGGCGCGCGGCGCGGGTGACGCTCCGCTCCTGGAGGAGCAGGTCGAGGGCCGCGAGGAGGTTCAGATCGAGGCGCGCGGCGAGGCGCTCGACCTCCTCGGCGGCGGCGCGGTCGGCTTCGGCCACGCGGCATGCTCCCACGGGAGCCGGCGGGCGTGGTAGGCATCGCGCATGAGCGGGCGTCGAGGGGAGCGGATGGCGTGGCGGGGCGCCGTGCTCGCCTGCTGCGGGCTGGGGGTCGCCGGCGGCTGCGGGGCCGCGGAGGACCCGTGCACGCTCGAGCCGGCGCGCGAGCGGGCGCGCTTCGCCGCGCGCCTGGACGCGCTGGCGGACGTGGAGGCGCCGCCCGTCCCAGATGTCCCCGAGGCGCGGGCGCCCTCGCCGAGCGGAGCGCGCTGGCTCGTCGATCGCGCGGCGGTGCGCCTCGACGAGGCCACGGACGCGCGGCGCCGCTTCCAGGCCGACCCGGAGCGCTTCCTCGCGGATCGCCCCCCGGCGCGCTGGGGCGAGCTCCTGCCGGCGCCGCCGCGCGCGCTCGTCGCCTTCGGAGCCGGGGGCGCGCTCCCCGAAGCGGCCGGGCCCCTGCTCGTGCCGGTGGCCACGCGGGCGCGCTCCCTCGGCAGCGAAGAGGTCGCCCTGCGGGTGGCGCCCGACCTGCCCTTCGCCACCCTCGCCGCCGTCGCCTTCGCGCTCGGCGAGGGCGGCGTGCGCCGGCTCCACGTGGCCACGCGCGGGCCCGCGGGCGAGGCGTCGCTCCCGGCGGCCCTCCCCCGCCGCGACGATCCGGCCATGGCGCGCCTCGCCGTGCGCGTCGCGCTCCTCGACGAGGGCGCGGTGGTGGAAGACGCGACGGGCGCCCTGGCCCCGGGCTGCGACGAGTACGCCTCGGCGCCGGGCCCGACCACCGGGCCCGAGCCCGAGGCGCTGCGCGCCTGCCTGGCGACGGTGCGCTCGGCGTTCGAGGGCGAGGGGACGCCGGCCGCCGTGCTGACGGCCACGCCGGCCGTCCCCTTCGCGCGCGTCGCCGACGCGCTCGGCGCGCTCCGGGGGGCGGACGAAGAGCCCGCCTTCGCACCGGTCTTCCTTTCCGGCGCCCTCTCGGGAGGGAGCCGATGACGGGTGCTCCGCTCGGGCGTGGTCCGATGGGCTCGACGGCGCGCGGCTCGACAGCGCACGGCTCGATGACCCGCCGCTCGACCGTGCGCGGCTCGACGGCGTGCGGCTCGACGGTGCGCGGCTCGACGGCGTGCGGCTCGACGGTGCGCGGCTCGACGGCGCGCCGCTCGATGGCGCGCGGCTCGACGGTGCGCGGCTCGATGACGCGCGGCTCGACGCTACGCGGTTCGACCGTGCGCGTTCTCGTCCTCGGGGCCGCGCTCCTCGGCTGCGGCCCGGCGCGGCCCTCGGACGCCTGCCTCGACGGCTACGGCGGTCGGGTGGAGGCGCCGCGCTTCCTCGCCGCGGTGGTCGCCGACGCCGAGGAGCCCTCCGAGCGGCGCCGGCGCGCGGCCTACGCCCTCCTCGACGCCGATCGCCGTGACGTCGACGCCGGCGAGGTGATCGGCGCCGCCGTGGGCGAGCTGCCTCCGCGGAAGGCGCGGCGGACCGCGGAGGATCGTAACCGTTCAGCCCGGCGAAGAGGCGGCTGATCTCGATCACTTGGGGATCCGCGATCGACACGCCGATCACGATGTGATCTCGTGACGGTGTGGAGTC
>PABA01000067.1 GCA_002699025.1 Sandaracinus sp.
AACGCGCGCCGCTCAGACCCACATGCCCAGGATGACCTGCGCGACGCTGAAGTAGACGATCAGCCCCAGCACGTCGACGACGCTCGCGATGAAGGGCGTGGAGCTCACCGCCGGGTCGAGCCCGGCGCGCTGGATGAGCATCGGCAGGAGCGAGCCGATGATCGTGCTCAGCGTCACGATCGCCAGGATGCTCATGCCCACGGCGATGCCGAGCGCCGTCGCGTCGACGGTCTCCCCGGCGAACCAGCCGCGGCCGAAGCCCATCAGCCCGAGGATCAGCCCGAGCGCCAACCCGATCACCATCTCCCGCCCGAAGACCTTCAACCAGTCGCCCGGCTGCGCCTCGCCCACGGCCATCGCGCGGATGATCAGCGTCGAGCTCTGCGACCCGGCGTTGCCGCCGCTCGCGATGATCAGCGGGATGAACACGGCGAGCTCCATGGTCGCGCGCAGCGTGCTCTGGTTCTGCTCCATCACCGTCGCCGTCAGCAGCTGCCCGAGGAAGAGCACGATCAGCCACGCGCCCCGCTTCCACACGAACTCGAGCAGCCCGGTGCTGAAGTAGGCGTCCTCGAGCGGCACGACGCCGCCCATCATCTGCGCGTCCTCGGTCGCCTCCTCGATGACCACGTCGACCACGTCGTCGACGGTCACCACGCCCAGCATGCCGTCCTGGTCGTCCACGACCGGCAGCGCCGCCAGGTCGTAGCGCGCGATCTTCTGCGCGACGTCCTCCTGATCGTCCGTCGGCCGCGCCCAGACGACCTTCTCGGTCATGATGTCCGCGAGCTCCTGCCCCGGATCGCTGAGGATCAGGTCGCGCAGCGAGACCACCCCGAGGAGCTTCTCGCCGTAGCCGACCACGTAGAGGTAGTAGATGGTCTCGGCCTCGCCCTCGTTCGCGATCTTCCGGACCTCCTCGACGGCCTCCCAGACCTTCATGTCCGGGCGCAGGCCGACGTACTCGGTGGTCATCAGACCGCCGGCCGTCTCCGGGTCGTAGGCGAGGAGCTCCTGGGTCTCCTCGACGATCTCCTTGTCGAGACGCCCGAGGTAGGCCTCGACCTCGTCCTCCTCGAGCTCCTCGAAGAAGTCGACCCGATCGTCCGGGTCCATGGCCGTGAGCAGCTCCGTCGCCCGCTCCTCGTCGACGGCCTCGAGCACCACGCGCTGACGCTCGGGGGAGAGCCGCTCGATCACGTCCGCGCCGGCCTCCGAGGAGAGCGCATGCACCAGATCCGCGACCTGCTCGATGGGGAGGTCCTCGAGGAGCTCGGCCACGTCCTCCGGGTGGAACTCGTCGAACGCCGCCTGGAGCGCCTCGGGGTCGGCCTTCAGGGCCTGGAGATCGGGTCCGAGGAGCGAGGCGAGGCGCATGGCCGGCCCATTGTGGCGGAAGGGCGGCGGATGACAACGGCGCGCCCGCGGCTCCCCCCGTTGGGGTAAGATTCGGAGGTGGCGGCGCGACGCGCAGAGGTGGCCGGGGCCTTCGCCGAGCGGCGAACGCGCCGTCTGGTCGCCGACCCGAAGGTCCGGCGCGTCTACCTCGAGCGCGGCGGCGCCCACTCCTTCCTCGACGCGGTCGGCGCCACGCCCTGGGTCGCCCTCTCGGACTACACGGCCGTGCTGGACGCGGCGGAGACGGCGCTCGGAGGCACGGCCCTGCGGAAGACCGCCCGCGAGCTCATGGGCGAGGAGATCGAGCGCGGCCGCTTCTCCCCGCTCGGGCCGCTGATGGAGAGCGGGGGCGAGCCGCGCGCGATCTTCGGGCGCGTCGCGCCGCTCCTCTGGGACAGCGCGCTCCGCCACGCGGGCAGCCTGCGCGTCACATCGACGCCGCGCGGCGTCGACATGCTCCTCGACGGCGTGGCGACGCCCTTCCTCGAGTCGCCGGGCCTGAGGCAGATGTTCGCCGGCACCATCCTCGGGCTCCTCGACCGGCTCGGGTTGAAGGCGCGGCTGAGGCTCGTCGACCAGCCGGAGGCGGAGCGGCTCGTCGTGCGCCTCGAGTGGACGGACCAGCCGGCGACCGAGGTCGGCATGCGCCGGCCGACGCGCGACTCGACGCCGCCGCCGGACGTGGGGCTCCACGCCGGCGACGCGCTCGCCGGGCGCTACCGGCTGACGCACGCGATCGGCGCGGGCGGCTTCGGGCAGGTCTGGCGCGCGACGGACGCGAAGCTCGGGCGCGAGGTCGCCGTGAAGGTGCTGCACGGGCACGTCGCCGAGCAGGCGTGGGAGCTGCTCGAGAAGGAGGCCCGGATCCTCGCCGGCGTACGCCACCCGAACATCGTCACGCTCTACGAGGTGGAGCGCTCCGGCGGGCGCTGGCCCTTCCTCGTGCTCGAGCTCCTGCCGGGCGTCTCGCTCACGGAGCAGGTGCTGCGCGAGGGGCCTGTGCCGCCGGGGCTCGCGTGCAAGGTCGCCGGCCTGCTGCTCAACGGGCTCGAGGCGGCGCACGAGGCGGGCGTGCTCCATCGGGACGTGACGCCGCACAACGTGCTGCTCTCGCGCTCGGGCGGGAGCGGGCGCTCGGTGAAGCTGATCGACTTCGGGCTGGCGGGGCGCGTGGACGACGACGACGCGCGCGTCGGCACGCTGAGCTACATGGCGCCGGAGCAGCTCCAGGGCGCGGAGCCGACCGTGCGGAGCGACCTCTACAGCGTGGGCGCGACCCTCTACCACGCGCTCACCGGGCGCCCGCCCTACGCGCTGCAGGAGTACGAGGACAAGCGCGCCTTCTTCGCCGCCGTGGCGAAGGGCCCCTTGCCCTCCCTGGGGGATCTCCCCGCGCCGCTCGTGCCCGTGCTGCGGAAGGCGCTGGCGAAGGATCCGGCGGCGCGCTTCGGGAGCTGCGCCGAGATGCGCGCGGCCTGCGACGAGGCCCGCCGCGCGCTCCGCGAGGACGACTGACTCCGCGCGCGACGGGCACGAGCCGCAGCCGCCGGACGGCGCCCACAACGTGTTCTCCGCGCCGGCTTCTCCTACGCCGTATGCGCCGGCACAGGATTCTCCTGCGCGTCTTCTCCTACACCGTCTTCACGAAGCGCTCTCGGGGGAGCCGGATGCGGGGCCCGTACACGCCGCCGCGGCGGCGCCGGCCGGCGCCGATGACCATGGTCACGATCGCGTCGCGCCCGAGGCCGAGGATGCGCCGGACGCGCTCCTCGTCCATGCCCTCCATCGGGCAGCTGTCGTAGCCGGCGGCGCGGAACGCGAGCATCAGGTTCTCGCAGGCGAGCGCGGTCGTCTTCACCGCCCAGGTGACCAGCTCGGCCCGGCTCGTGGGTCCCCGGGGGATCGGACGCACGAGCCCGACCGCGCTGACGAGCGCCTTCTTGACCGGGCCGAGCAACCCGAGCGGCCCGTTGTCGTAAGCGATGCGGGTGATGAGCGAGTAGTAGGCGTGCATCGACTTCGGCCACGTCCAGACGTCGCGCTCGAGGTGCCGCAGGATGTCGCGCGCGTTTCGCTTCCAGGTGTCGATCCGCGCCACGGCCACGATCAGCTCCGCGGCCGTGGCGGCGGCGGGCTGCGAGAGGCAGGCCTCGACCAGGGCTTGCTTCTTCGCCGGATCGACCACCCGGTAGAGCTCCCAGCACTGCAGGTTCGACGAGGTCGGCGCGAGGAGCGCGAGGTCGAGGCAGCGCTCGACGACCTCGTCCGGGATCGGCTCGTCCGCGAAGCGGCGGACGCTCCGGCGCGACTCGACGACGGTGGCGAAGGCCTCGAAGTCCGTGGGCGGGGCCTCTTCCCAGTACTGCTTGACCGACGGCTTGCTCTGCACCGCGGCAGCGTAGCCGACCCGGCCGCAGATGGCGCGGCGCGTCGTGGGCGAGACCACGCGTCCTCCCCCTCGCTCGACGCCTCGGCCGTGCTCGCGCCCGGCAAGCAGAAGGGCCGCCAGAGGAAGCCGCAGAGGAAGCCACCAGAGGAAGCCGCCAGAGAGATGCCGGTGAGGGGAGGGGCGAGATGGGCTCGTCCCGCCCGCGGGTCGTCGGTCGCCGCGCGGCTAGCCCGGCCGGGGTTTCTTGCGCTGCGGGAGGGCGCGCGCCGGGACGCCCATGGCCGTGGCGCCGGGCGGCACGTCCGTGACGACGAGCGAGTTGGCGGCGACGATGGCGCCCTTCCCCACGCGCACCGGGCCGAGCACCTTCGCGCCAGCGCCGATGAAGGCGTCGTCCTCGATGATCGGCGCGCCCTCGATGTCGTTCCGGGTCCCGATGGTCACGTCGTGCATGATGCCGACCCGATCGCCGATCACCGCGTCCGGGTGGATGCGCACGTTGCGCCCGTGGATGAAGTGCGGGGCGGCGCCCACCCGGGTCTCGCGGTGGAGCCGCGTCCCCGTGACCAGCTCCACGCCCAGGCCGAGCATGCCGTAGCCCTTCGAGGCGACCCCGCGGACCGGCCCCGGGAGCCCCTCGGCCGCCTGCCCGAGCCGGTAGACGAGCAGGGGCCAGAGCGCGGGGTCGGCCCAGCCCTCGTGCCGCGCCGCGTCGGCCCGGAGCCGCTTCCACAGTCGCCTCATGGTGGAAGCCTATCGCAGACCGGGGTGGGGCGCGCCGTGGTCGACACCGACCGGCCGGGGCGCGATTGGCCCGGCACCGACCTGTTGGTGCGCCGCCCGCCCGCCCACCGATCGACCGAAACTCACTCGCGCCGACACCGACCCGCCGGTGCCCCTTCCGGCCACGCACCGGCGCCACACCGACCGGGCGGTACGCGCGCTCGGCCCACACCGACCTGCCGGTGCGCGACTGGCCCGGCACCGACCTATCGGTGCGCCGCCGGCCCGCCCACCGATCGACCGAAACTCACTCGCACCGACACCGACCCGCCGGTGCCCCTTCCGGCCCCGCACCAGACCCGCCGACCGGGCGGTACGCGCGCTCGGCCCACACCGACCTGCCGGTGCGCGCTCGAAGGACACCGACCCGCCAGTGCGCCGCTGGCCCGGCACCGACATGCCGGTGCGCGCTCGAACAACACCGACCCGCCAGTGCGCCGCTGGCCCCGCACCGACATGCCGGTGCGCGCTCGAAGGACACCGACCAGCCGCGCCGCTGGCCCGGCACCGACATGCCGGTGCGCGCTCGAACAACACCGACCCGCCAGTGCGCCGCTGGCCCGGCACCGGCATGCCGGGGGGCCGCCCGAGGAGGGCCGCAGGGGGGCCGCGGGAGACCGCAGCACGAAAGCAGGACGAAGGCGGGACGACGGCAGGAAGACGGCAGGGCGAACGGTGACGGGTAGGCGACGTCGTTGACCGACGCGCGCAGCCGCGGCTATCCCGCGGGCATGAAGACGGGCGCGTGGGGGGAGCGAGCACCGCGGACCGGCGTCCTCGCCCTCGTGGCGCTCGCGCTGGCGTGCGGCGGAGACGACGACGCGGCCCGACCGGACGGCGGCATCGACACGGGCGGAGAGGACGCTGGCGCAGAGGACGCCGGCGAACGGCGCGACGCCGGCACCGACGCGAGCTTCCCGGTGGGGCGACCGGACGCGAGCGTCCCCGGGCCCTGTGAACGCTACGGCGCCGGCGTGCGGGTCTTCGACGTGGACGAGCGTCACCCGCCCGAGATCTCCGGCCTCGCCATCAGCCGCGGGAACCCCGGCGTGCTCTGGGTGCACGACGACGGCGGCAACCCAGCCGTGCTCGTCGCCCTGAGCTTCGCCGGGGAGGTCGTGGCCCGGATCCACCTCGCCGCGCCGCTCGTCTACCCGCCCTTCCCGCTCGACGAGGCCGCCTTCCAGTTCAACAACGACTGGGAAGACCTCGCCCTCGGGCCCTGCGCCGAGGGGAGCGACACGGACTGCCTCTACGTCGCCGACTTCGGCGACAACGACGCCGGCAAGCAGGACAACCCCGGCTTCCACTACACGGTCTTCCGCGTGCCCGAGCCGGAGCTCGACCCGGTGCTCGAGCCGAGCGGCGAGGTGGACGAGCTCACGAGCGAGGACTGGGTCGGCTTCCCCTTCCGCTACGCGGACCGCGCCCACGACGCCGAGGGGCTCGCCGTCGATCCGAGCGGCCGCCCGATCGTCTTCACGAAGGAGCGCGAGGAGGACGCGACGCACGTCTTCCGCTTCGGGCCGCTCCCCGAGACGGCGCCGCGCACCTTCGCGCCCGTGGAGGAGCTCGAGCGCATGGCCTCGCTCACGCTCACCGACGAGTCCCTCGACCTGGCGACCGGGGCGGACCTGAACCGGAGCGCGGACCGGCTCGCGCTCCGCACCTACCGGCACGTCTACGAGTACCGCTTCGCGGCGTTCCCGGAGGGCCTCGAGGCCCTCTCGGACGCGGACCTCGTGCCCGGCGTCGTCCCCGACCTCGATTTCCCGCGCGAGTCCCCGCAAGGCGAAGCGGTCGCCTACGACCCCTTCACCGGCCACCTGCTGACCATCAGCGAGCACGTCCGCGGCATCGGCATCCCCTCGCTCCACGAGCTCCCCTGCGCGGAGTGAGCGCCCGCGCAGGCGGGCCGCACGAGCAGGTGGCACGGGCGGCCGGCATGGGTGGCAGAGGCGGGCGGCGCGGCGGGCGGGCTTACGGCACGGGCGGGCGGCGCCGGCGGAGGGACGCCACGGGCGGACGACTCCAGCGGACGACTCCGGCGGACGACTCCGGCGGACGACTCCGGCGGACGACTCCGGGCGCCCGCTCTCGCCCGGCTCGACGTCGGCGAGTCGGGCGAGAGCGGGGAGCACGTGGCGGCTCGGGCGGACGGCACGGGCGGACGGCACGGGGAGCCGGCCCACGCGCTCGACGTCGGTGAGCACGGCGAGAGAGGGGAGCGCGTGGCGGCTCCCGAGCGCGGCGCGGGGCCGGCGCGCCGCGGCTCGCGGGATCGACTCGCCGGATCTGCTATGGCTCGCCCCATGATCACGCTGCGCCTCGGACTCGAGTGGTTCCTCAACCCGGATCACCTCCCTTTCCTCGTCGCCCAGGAGAAGGGCTGGCTGAAGGAGGCCGGCCTCGACCTCCACCTCGTGGAGCCGCAGGAGCACCTGGACGCCGCGGAGGCGATCCAGAAGGGCGAGCTGGACGTCGCGATCACCGAGCCGCTCCACCTCGTGGAGGACCGGGCGCAGGGCCGCGCGGTCCGGGGCTTCGCCCGCTTCCTGCACACGAACGGCGGCGTGATGTACTTCGCGGAGAGCGGCATCGAGCGCCCCCGCGACATGGCGGGCAAGCGCATCCAGTATCCGGGCGCGCCGGGGCCGGGGGGGCCGGCGATCGTCGGGACGATGGTCGAGGCGGACGGCGGCCGGGCCCCCGTCGACGACTTCGTGCGGGTGAACGAAGGCTTCCACCACACGCAGGCGCTCGTGGACGGCAAGGCCGACGTGGCGACGCTCGCCTTCTACAACTTCGAGCTCGTCGAGGCGCGCCACCTCGGCCACGACGCGCGCTTCTTCGCGCTTCGCGATTGGGGCGTGCCCGACTTCTGCCAGCTCGTGCTCTTCACGACGCCGCGCGTGCTGAAGGACCGGCGCGGCGCGCTACAGGCCCTCGTGAAGCAGCTCCGCCGAGGCATCGACTTCGTCCACCAGCACCCGGAGGAGGCGCGGGCGCTCTACTTCCGCGCGAGCGGCGCGGACCCGGAGGACCCGCTCGGGGCGAAGATCTTCGCGGCGACCGCGCCCTGCTTCACCTTCGACTTCTCCATGAGCGACGACTACTTCCGCCGGCTCGCGAGCTGGATGGCCGAGCGCGGCCTGGTCGCCTCGGCGCCACCGCCCGAGACGCTCTGGACGAACGAGATCGCCTTCTGAGCCCGCCCCGGCAGCGCGGCCGGGAGCGCGCTCAGGGCGCTTCGTCTTCCGCGTTCGAGCGCTTCGGATGACCCTCCGCGAGCGACTCCTGCTCGCGCTCCTGGGTCATCCCTTTCGCGCTCGAGAGGCGCGTCTCCGCGTGCGGGTCGTCCGTCCGCGCCACGCTCTCCGCATGCGCCTCGCTCGCCTTCGCCTCGCTCAGGGGGTGCGCGCTGCCCGGCCGACCGTCGGCGAGCCGATGGCCTCCCCCGGCATGCGCGGGGGGCGGCGCGGAGCCCTGCTCGACCGGGCGCACGAGGCCCCGCACGTCCGCCGGCAGGCCCGAGACGAGCGCGTGGGCGCCCCCATCGTCGAGGCTCGCCGCGAGCCAGCTCAGCACCGTGGAGACCCGCTCCACGGCCTGCGCCTCGTCGAGCCCTTCGAGCGCAGCGAGGAGCCTCGGCAGCCCCGCCGCGTCGTCGAACTTCTCCGCGCGGAGCGCCTCGAACCAGGCCGGCGGGAGCCGGCTCTGGAGGCGGTTCGCCGCGGGCCAGGGGATCAGCGGGGAGACCGCCGAGAGCACCTGCCGAACGGCCTCGTCCGCGTCGTCGACCGACGCGACACCGAGGTGATCCCGGAGGTGGCGCAACACATCACTCGTATCCATGTACCGAATCCAACCTCTTCCTCGATAGCAGGCAGGCCCCCGCGCGAGAAGGGGCAGAACGCCGCCATGAGCCGAAAACGAACGGCGCCCGGAGTAGAAGAGGGCGCCCGGCGGGCGACCTTTCGGCACGGGCGAAGGGTTCACCCCGGAGCCTGCGTCGCGACGGCGACGGTGTAGGCTGCCGCCGTGGAGCTGCCCTTCCTGCTCGAGCACGGCGAGCGCGTCCACCTCGCGCTCGTGGCCCTCGCCGCCGCCCTCGGCGCGCTCGGAGCGCGGCGCCGCCGCCTCCGCGCGCGCCACGCCCAGGCGCGCACGCAGCGGGGCGCGCTGGGCGAGGCGCAGGGGGTGCGCGAGGAAGGCCCGGCGACGCTGCGGGGACGGCTCCGCGGTGGCGAAGGGGAGGCGGCCGCCCACGACGACCCCCACACGGCGACGCGCGCCGAGCGCCTCGCGCTCGAGACGGAGGCCGGGCGCGTCGCGATCGACGGGGCGGTCCGGGTGGAGGTCGGCAGCGCGGAGCGCGTCGGCCACGAGGGCACGGCGCCACGGCGCTCGCTCCGCTTCGGCGACGAGGTCCTCGCCGCCGGCCAGCTCGAGCGACGGACGCGCGAAGCGGAGGGCTACCGCAGCGACGCGAGCGAGTGGGCGCTCGTCCCCGGCGGCGCGGGGGTCGTGCACCTCGCGGCCCTCACGACGCGGCGCACCTTCGTGCCCCTCCGGTGGCTCGTCGCGGCGCCCTCCTCGGCGCCATCTTCGGGTTCGGCGCGATGGCCGCCATCGGCTGGTCGGCCGCGTCCGTGCGCGCCGACGAGGAGGCCACGGAGCCGCCACGCGCCTGGACGTTCGCCGCGGCCATGGGGCCCTGGGCGCGCGAGGAGGCCCTCCGCGAGATGGAGTACTGGCTGCTCCGGCACCTCGAGGGCGACGAGGAGAACGCCGACGCCTACGTCGCGCTCCAGGCGCTCCGCGGGCTGCCGGGACACTACGCGCTGGGCGGCCTGGTGGAGAACGGTTACCTGGCGCGCGCCGAGGACGTGCTCGCCCGTTCGCCGGACGCGGAGCGGCACGACGTGGAGCGTGTGGCGCGGGCCTACGGAGCCACCGGCGACTTCGTCTCCGGGTCGCGGGTGATGGCGGCGCATCCGGAACGCATGGCCGAGGGGAGCTTCGCGCAGCCGGAGGTGCTGATGCACCTGCTCGCTGGCAACCTGCCGGCGGCGCGCCGCGCCCAGGAGCGCGAGGTGGACGAGGACGATCGGGCCTGCCTGGCGGCCTACCTTCGGGCGCGCCTCGGGATCGACGCAGAGGAGGCGCAGGCGGAGCTGATGTCGCGGGTGGAGCGCGACGACGCCTGCCGGCTCCTCCACGCGGACCTCGCCGAAGGGGAGGCGCGGCTGGCGCGGCTCGGTCCGCTCGCCGGATCCGAAGAGGCCGACTACCCGTTGGACAACATGGCCCTGCTCCTCCGCGCCGAGGCCTGCGCGCAGTCCCCCGAGCGCTGGCGTGCCGGCGAGGCGATCACGGCACACGGAACGGACGCAGCGGACGGAACGGACGCGGCGGACGAAGGCGGGGAAGCCGGACGCGCGGGGGCGGGGTCGGACGGGGCGAACGGCGCGAACGAAGCCGACGCCGCGACCGAAGCCAGCGAGCCCGGCGACGCGGGCGGGGAGGCCGACCCCTGCGCCATCGAGGGGCTCCCGCGGCGGGGCGCCAGCGCGCTCGTCGACCCGCGTCACGGCTGGGGCTACGACGGCGTGCCGGCGCTGGCCGCCCGCGTCGCCCGCGCGCTCGAGGCGCGCGACCACCCGCGCGCGTGGCGGCTCGCGAGCGACGCCCACCAGCAGGTCGCGCTCTTCCGAGGCCTGACCATGGACCTCGAGGGCGCGAAGGCGTCCATCGACGCGGCCCGCCACGCCCTCCGCGCGAGCGACGCACCGAGCACCGATCGACGCGACGAGCTGCGCGCCATGGAGCTCGCCGTGCAGGCGCTCGAGGGGGAGGTCGGCGCGGCGCGGCGCGCCGCCGAGGCGGAGGGGCTCGGACGGATCGTCGGCGCGCTCCGCGTGCTCGACCCGAGCGTGGATCGGGACACGCTGGCGGCGGCGGGGCTCCTGGACGCGGACGCGGACACGCTGCTCCGAGGCGGGGAGGTCGAGCTGCCCTCGCCCCGGGACGGGCTCCTGGCGCTCGTGCGGAGCGAGTCGATTCCGTCCTCGCTCTGGCGCTGGTTCCGCGAAGACCCGCGGCACCACGCGATGATGGACCCGCACTACAACGTGAGCGAGCTCGCCCGGGAGCGCCTGCTCTGGCACGCGGCGGGGCAGCCGACCGACGGGCTCGAGCGCATGCTCGAGGCCTACCGGGTCGCGCTCTTCGCGGAGGACACGGCCCTGGCCCTGCAGGTCGCGAGCCGCTGAGAAGGCGCGGGCCCCGGAGGCGTCACTCGTCCGACCGCGCTGGGGGGAGCGGCGGGCGAAGCGGCGGGAAGAGCCGCGAGACGGCCAGGTCGACGGCCTCGAACGGAGGGATGGCCGCGCTCTCGTCGCCGTACACCCCCACGACGATCCAGTCCCCTTCGTCGCCGAGCCGATGCGCCTCGAGCAGACGCTGCTCGACGTCCACGATCCAGTAGTGCGCGACGCCGTGCGCCGCGTAGAGGCGGCGCTTCGTGACGCGGTCGTGGCGCGCGTTGCTGGGCGAGAGGATCTCGCAGATCCAGTCCGGGACGACGTCGATGGGCCGGGCGTACCAGGGATCGGCGAGGCGCTCCCTTCGCCACCCGGACATGTCCGGCCGGAGGATGTCGTGCGGCCCGAAGCGGACGTCGACCTCCGGGAAGATCCACCAGCCGCCGGGGCCACCGCGGCCGTCGTCGTCCTGGAACGGGCCACCGATGAAGCGACCGAGCGCCCGCTGCGCGTTGCATTGGATCGGCAGCGGCGCCGGGCTCGTCACCACGGTCCCCGCGACGACCGGCGCGGACGCCCTCGTCGAGGGCCCGCAGGTCCTCGTAGGTGGCGAGCTTCGCGGCGGGATCGGCGGCCACGGGAGCAGCCTACCAACGTCCCGCGAGGCCAGCGAGGGCGCCCGCTCGCTTCAGGGCGCGCGGCAGTAGGTGATCTCCCAGACGCTCACGGTGCCGATGCACTCCTCGCCACCGGCGCAGCTCGGCGCGCCATCCGGACGACAGACCTGCCGGCAGCGGTTCACGTCCCCGCTCCGCACGCAGACCAGCCCCTCGGCGCAGCGCCCGGCGGCCCCGCCGCACTCCTCGCCGACGGCGCGCGGGCCGGCCTCGCGGCAGACGGTGATCGGCTCCTCCGTCTCGGGGTCGAAGGTCGGCGCGCAGCCGTCCGCCGGGTCGGCGCAGTCCTGCGCGTAGACGTCGCAGCGGGGCGGCGCCTCGCGGCAGACGCGCACGCAGCTCCCGCCGCTGAAGGCGCCCGAGCACTCCCAGCCGCTGGGGCAGGCGCCGACGCTCCCCTCGGGACAGAGCGGGTGGCAGCGGAGCCCGTCGCCGAAGTCGAGGCAGAGCAGGCCCGGCGCGCAGCTCGCCGCCGTGGTGCAGGCCTCGCCGAGGCCGAGCGGCTCGGCCTCGTGGTTGGTGCAGCGGAAGAAGTCGGTCTCGTCCGGGCGACAGGAGCGCCCCTCGGGGCAGGTCGCGGCGTCGAAGGGGTCGCAGTCGCCCTCGGGCTCGCAGAGAGGTCCGGCGTCGACCGGCGCGGCGGCGTCCTCGGCCGGGCCCGCGTCCGCAGGCGCGGGGCCGGCGTCGTCGTCGCTCGGCTCACCGGCATCCGCAGACGGCACGAAGGCGTCGACGCCGCCGGCGTCGCGGCGGCCGGTGGGATCGCCCCCGTCGTCGCCGGAGGCGGCGCAGGCGAGAAGCGAGAGTGAGGCGAGGAGAGCGAGCGCGCGCACGCCTCACGTTCCCGCGCGGGTGGACACGGCGCAAGCGCGTCGCGGCTCCCGCGCTCCGAATCAGCCGACCGGCGCGAGCTCCACCCGGTGCGCGAGCATGATGGCCTGGCCGCTCACCGGCTCCATCACGCCGCCGGGGATCACGCGGTTCACGTTGCCGCCGCCGAGCGTCGCCGCGAAGGCGAGCCCGCTCCCCTCGTGGCCCCAGCCGTGGGGCACGGCGACGACGCCCCGCGCGACCTCGTCGCTCAGCCGCGCGGGCAGCCGGATGGCCCCCGCCTCGCTCGAGAGCTCGACGAGCGCGCCCTCCTCGATGCCCCGCGCGGCCGCGTCCTCCGGATGCACGATCGCCGCCGGCGCCGGCTCGGGGCGGAGCCGCGGCAGGTTGTGCATCCAGCTGTTGTGGGACTTCCGCTGGCGGCGCCCGATCAGCGCGAGCTTCCCGTCGCCGGCCTCCCCCTCGAGCCGGCGCGCGTGCGCCTCGAGGCGCGGGAGGTCGGCGAGGATGCGCGGCGCGTCGAGGTGCACGCGCCCGTCCTCGGTGAAGACCCGCTGGCCGAGGAAGGTCCCGGGCGCGTTCGGCTCGAGCAGCACGCCCTCGGGCTTCGCCTTCAGCTCGCCGAGCGTCGTCTGGCCGCCCCAGCGGAGCGCCAGCGCGAGGAGGTGGTCGGGCGTGAGCTCGAGCCCGAGCCGGCCGAGGAGCGCGTTCAGGCCCGGCACGAGCTGGCAGAGGGAGGCGCCGAGGGGCTTGGCTCCGCAGGCCCGGGCGAGGTCGCCGAAGATGCGCCACTCCTCCCGGCGCTCGTGCTTCGGCGGCAGCACCGCCGGCGTGTACTGGGCGTGCGGCGTCGGCTGCAGGACGGTCCAGCTCACGGGGAAGTCCGAGCGCTCGAGCATGTCCGTGGCCGGCAGGAGGTAGTCGGCGAAGCGCGCGGTCTCGTTCGGGTAGAGGTCGATGGAGACGAGCAGGTCGAGCTCGCCGAGGGCCGCCTCCATGGCCGCGCCGGGCGTCGAGTGGAGCGGGTTGCCGCAGCTCACGAAGAGGGCGCGGACGCGCTCCGGGTGGTCGACGGTGATCTCCTCGGGGAGCGCGGCGATGGGGAAGGCGCCGGCGACGCGGTGCCAGCCGCCCGCGAGCGTGCGGTGCTCGTCGGCCGTGCCGAGGCCGAGGACCTTCGCCATCGTGAAGGCGTCGAAGGCACCGCGCGGGACGAGCAGGCCGCCGGGCGCGTCGAGGTGGCCGGTGACGAGGTGGAGGCCCTGGAGGAGCCAGTAGGCGAGTGAGCCGAAGGGGCCCATGTTCACGCCCGTCGACATGTAGAGGCAGGCGCCCTTCGCGCGGAGGAAGGCCAGCGCGAGGGCGCGGCTCTGCTCGGCGGGGATGCCCGTGAGCGGCGCGCAGCGCTCGGGGGTCCAGGGGCGCGCGGCCTCGACGAGGGCGTCCGTGCCGCGGGCGACCGGCGCGAGGGCGGCGGCGTCCACGGCGCGCTCCTCGTGGGCGATCACGTGGAGCATGGCGAGGAGGAGGTAGACGTCCGTGCCGGGGCGGATCGGGAGGTGCTCGCCGACCTTGGCGGCGGTCTCCGTGCGGCGCGGGTCGACGATGACGACGCGGCCGCCGCGCGCCTCGATGGCCTGGAGGCGGCCGAGGGCGTTCGGCGCGTGGACCATGGACATCTGGCTGATCGCCGGGTTCGAGCCGAGGCAGACGAAGAGCTCGGTGCGCTCGAGGTCGGGCACCGGGTGGACGATGGAGAGGCCGTAGAGCTGCGTGGCGACGTCGAACTTCGGGTTGGCGTCGATGGAGTGGGAGGCGAAGTGGTTGGGGGAGCCGAGGGCCTCGAGGAAGGCGGCGGAGAAGAGGACGTTCTGGAAGCTGAAGAAGGTCGGGTTGCCGGCGTAGTGGGCGACGCAGCGGTCGCCGTGGGCGGCGCGGAGGGCGCGGACGCGGGCGCCGATCTCGCGGAGGGCCTGGGACCAGGAGATGCGCACGAAGGTGTCGCCGACGCGCTTCATCGGGTGGTTCAGGCGGTCCGGATCCTCGTGGAGGGCGCCGAGGGAGAGGCCCTTCACGCAAGCGTAGCCGCGGCTCACGGGGTGGTCGCGGTCGGCGCGGAGCTGGACGAGGCGCTCGCCCTCGGTGGTGGCGACGAGGCCGCAGTGGGCCTCGCAGATGCGGCAGAAGGTCCGGGTCTTCACGGGGACAGGGTAGCGGGGAGACGGCGACGGTGGGGGCGACGTCGAGGTGGACGGGTCTTCACGTGCTCCGTCCCGGGTACGGCGTGCCTCCGTACAGCGTGCCTCCGTCCCCCGTTCTCTGCGGACGTTCTCTGCGGACGTTCTCTGCGGACGTTCTCTGCGGACGCGGTCTGGTCCGATGCGTGTAGGTGCGTGTGCGCAACGGGCGCCCCGAGCGGGCCGATGGGCGGCTCCGAAAGGAGGCGTGCATGTACACGCGAAAGGACGATTGGCGATTCGGGTGCTCGGGGTCGAGCATGGCGTGGGCGGCGGAGTGGTACGGGCGGCACGAGCCGGTGGTGGACCGCTGGCTGCACGAGCTCGAGGCGGCGCAGGACCCGAGCTGGCCGGCCGCCGAGCACGCGGCCTTCTGCCTGGTCCACCATCGGGCGAGCGAGACGGATGGGCGCCCGGACTGGGAGGCCTTCGACGTCACGGGCTTCCTCTTTCAGGACCTCCCGGAAGGGGGCACGGTCGGGCTGCAGGGGCCGGTCGAGGAGTTCTTCGACCACCTCGTCGAGATCTTCCGGCGCTTCGTCGAGGCCGATCTCGTCGACGCGGAGCGCGGCGAGGAGTGGCTCGCCGAGCTGACGGAAGCGCGGGAGGACTTCCTCGTCTTCTTCGACGAGGAGCGCCCCTGGGAGGAGCGGGAGGCGATCTGGCTCCGGCGCCTCGGCCGCGAGCGGGTGGCCTGACGAAACGAGACGGGGCGGGCCCGGCTGGGTCCGCCCCGTCATGCGTCGGCCGTCGCGCTCGGTCGTCGCGCTCGGTCGTGGGCCGCTCAGGGGGTGCCGCGGCCGGCCCGGAACACGCTCTGCGCGCCCGCCCCGGCGCCGCCGAAGCCGAGGCCGAGGTTCTCGAACATCGGGCCGCAGTCCACGTCGCTCGGGGCGGACATGCAGCCGGGGGGCGTCTCCTCGACGTTGGCGAGGGTCGAGCCCTCCACGAGCGCGGCGAGGTCGAAGACGATGGCTTCGCGCGCCGGGTCGAGGGCGAGGTCGACGTCGACGACGTTCGGCGTCGCGCAGCTCGCGTTGCCCATCATGTCGCCCTCGCAGGCGGTGGAGCCGAGGTGGAGGCGCCAGCCCTCGAAGGCCGAGCTCTCGCCGTCGATGCGGATGAACTTGTAGCCGCCGAGCCAGTTCCAGAACATCGAGGTGAGGTTCAGCGGCGCGCCGGCGGTGGCGGCGTCGGCGTGGTTCATCTCCGCGGGGACGCCCACCCGGAAGCGCACGCCCACGTACTCGCCGGCCGGCGCGGTGCCGGTGACGGTGGCGTTGAGGTCCGGGTTGCCCATGTCGCCGCAGCCGTCCTCGAAGTCGAGGAGCGCGACCGTGCCGTCCTGCCAGCGGCCGTCGTCGTCCATGGCGAGGGCGACCTCGTCGCCGTCGGCGGTCACGAGGCGGACGTCGTGGACGTAGAAGCGGAGGTCCACGGGGGTGAGGTCGAGGCCCCCTTCGCCGAGGCCCGAGTAGGTCTGGCCGCACTCGAAGCCGGCGTCGCCGACGACGGCGGCGAAGGAGAGGGAGACGGGCTCCTCGTCGTCGCCGCCGCAGGCGAGCGCGAAGGGGAGCGCGAGGGCGAGGGGAAGGGCGTGACGCAGCATGGGTCCCAAGCTAGCGGGTTCGGCGGCGGGGCGGCACGCGGCAAAAGGTCGCAGCCCCGCGTGAGGGGCGACGCGACGATTTGCCGCATCGAGCGCGCGGCCGATCGCGCGAAGACTCCCCATCGTGCGCACCTCGCTCCGCGCGGGCCTCGCCCTCCTCGTGCTCGTCGCCGCCGCCCTCCCGGCCCGGCGGGCGCGCGCATGCGGCACCTGCTCGGTCGGCGATCCGACGCTCACGGCCTTCGGCGCCGGCCTGCCCGCGCGCCATCGGGTGCGCGCCGTGGCCGCGCTCCGCACGCGCCGGGAGACCGTCACCGAGGGCGCCGCGCGCCTCGAGCTCCGCGAGCGCCGCCTCGAGCTCGGGCTCGCCTGGGCGCCGAGCGATCGCTGGGTGCTCTCGGCCCTGGTGCCGGTCGTCCACCAGCGCGTCACCTGGCCGAACCTCGCGGAGGAGCGCCGCTGGGGCCTCGGCGACGCGGCGCTCCAGGCGCGGGGCGTGCTCTGGCGCGACCGCGGCTTCGCTCCGGCGCACGTGCTCTCGGGGCTGGTCGGCCTCGAGCTGCCCACGGCGTCCGACCTCGCCCGCGCGGAGCAGCTCGCGAGCGACGACGCCCAGCCCGGCTCGCGGAGCTGGGACCCGACGGCCGGGCTCGCCTACGCCTTCTTCGGCGGCGCCTTCTCGCTCCAGTCGGCGGCGACGCTCCTCGTCCCCCTGAGCGAGGGCTTCGGCGGGCGGCGCCCGGGGCCGACGCTGCGCCTGCTCGCCCTCGGCCAGTGGCAGCCCCACGAGGTCATCGGCTTCCGCCTCGGCGCCACGGCGCGGGTCGACGGCCGCGACCGGGTGGACGGCGCCCGCGACGCGCAGAGCGGCGGCGCGCTCGTGAAGGGCACGGCCGGCCTGCTCCTCGCGCCCCACCCGCGCCTGCTCCTCGAGGCCCGCGCGAGCCTGCCCGTCTGGCAGGAGCGGCGCGGCGGCCACGAAGACGGCTTCGCCATGTTCCTCGGAGGCATCCTTGAGCTCCACTGAACGACCCGCGCTGCGTCGGCGGCCCCGCGCACGCCGCCCTCGTCCGCTGCCCGCGGGGCGCGCCGCGGCGATCCTCTTGGCGCTCCTCGCGCTTCACTGCGTCGGCTACGACCCGGGGCTCGAGCTCGAGCTCGCCCTCCGCGCCGAGCCCGTGCCTCAGGCGATGGAGACGCCCGAAGGCGGCTGGCTCCGGCTCGCCGCCGCCGAGGTGCGCTTCGACGGCGCCGAGCTCGTCGCCTGCGCGGACGAGGGCGAGGCCCCCCTGGCGGCGCTCCTCGCGGAGCTCGGGCCCGAGCGCGCCCGCGCCCACGGCCTCGAGGCGAGCGGCGAGGCCATGGTGCTCGCCGTGGACGCGCTCCACGGCACCGGCGCGCCCGTCGCCGCCGGGACGCTCCGCCCCCTCCCCGGGCGCTACTGCGCGCTCCGCGTCCACCTCGCCGAGGGGCTCCACCTGGCGGGGGAGCGCGAGGCGCCGGGGGATCGGGCGGCGCCCTTCGACGTCGCGAGCCCGGAGCCGCTCGACGTCGAGCTCCCCTTCGACGCGCCGCTCGCCCTCGACCGGCCCGAGGCGCTCCTCCGCACGATCGTGCTCGACCCGCGCTGCTGGGCCGCGGCGCTCCCCGCCGAGGCGCGCCCCGAGGACGCCGCCGAGGTCGTCGCCGCCTGCCTCCGCGTCGATTCCCCGCCGGCGCCGTAATAGGCTGCCTCCCGTGTCCGCCCTCGCCGTCGCACCGCGCTGGCTCGTCCGCCTCCGCTGGGTGGCCGTCGGCGCCGAGGCTCTGGCGATCGGCGTCGCCGCCTTCGCGCTCGGCCTCGAGCTCCCGCTCGGCACGCTCTTCGCGCTGGTCGGCCTCCACGCCCTGAGCAACCTGGTGCTGGCGGCGCGGCGCGACCGGCTCGACGAGGCCGGCTGGGGCGGCGCGCTCCTCTTCGACGTCTGGCTCCTCACGGCGCTCCTGGCCCAGAGCGGCGGGCCGACCAACCCCTTCAGCGTCCTCTACTTCGTGCAGGTGGTGCTCGCCGCCGTGCTCCTCGGCTACGGCTGGACCTTCGCGCTCTGGCTCAACGCCGTCAGCGGCTACGGCACGCTCTTCTTCTTCCATCACCCGGTGCCGGGGCTCGGCCACGACGCACACGGGCATGGAGGCTTCCAGCTCCACCTCTACGGCATGGCGATCGCGTTCGCCGTGGCGGCGGGCTTTCTGGCCTTCTTCGTGGCGCGCCTCTCGGCGGCGTTCCGGGAGCGGGAGGCGGCCCTGACGGCGAGCCGCGCGCGGGCGGAGAAGGCGCAGCGCGTGGCCAGCCTGACGACGCTCGCCGCGGGCGCGGCCCACGAGCTGGCGACGCCCCTCGGGACGATCGCGGTGGTCGCCGGGGAGCTCGCGCGGGAGCTCGAGGGGGCGGGGGAGGCGCAGGCCGAGCTCGCCGAGGACGCGCGGGTGATCCGGAGCGAGGTGGATCGCTGCCGCCGCATCCTGGACTCGATGAGCGCCGACGCCGGGGACGTGCTCGGCGAGAGCCCGGAGACCGTCCCCTTCGCGGAGCTCGCCGAGGAGGTGCGCGCCGATCTCGCCGAGGCGCGCCGGGGGCGGCTGCGGGTCGGCGGGGCGGGCGTGATGCGGGTGCCGCGGCGGGCGGCGCGGCAAGCGATCGAGAGCTTGGTGCAGAACGCCTTCGACGCGGCGCCCGAGGGCGAGGTGGAGCTGCGGCTCGAGGGGGCCGAGGTGGTGGTGCGCGATCGGGGGGCGGGCATGGACGCGGAGACGCTCGAGCGGGTCGGCGAGCCCTTCTTCACGACGAAGGCGCCGGGGCGGGGGATGGGCCTCGGGCTCTTCTTGGCGCGGGCGACGGCGGAGGCGCTCGGGGGCGGGCTCGAGCTGAGCTCGGCGCCGGGAGAGGGCACGACGGCGCGCTGGCGCGTGGACCCGGCGCGGGTGGAGGATGCGGGGGCAGACGAGGAGCGAGCATGAGCGAGGGCGAGCACGACGCGCAGACGCTGCTGATCATCGACGACGACGACGTGTTCCGGACGCACGTGTCGCGGGCCTTCGAGCGGCGGGGCTACGAGGTGTGGAAGGCGGCGGACGTCGGCGAGGGGCTCGAGCTGGCGCGGGAGCATGCGCCCGAGCGGGTGCTGCTCGACCTGCGCATGCCGGGCGGCTCCGGGCTGGACCTCTTGCAGGCGCTGCTCGAGGTGGACCCGGCGACGAACGTGGTGATGCTGACGGGCTACGGGAGCATCGCGACGGCGCTCGAGGCGGTGCGGCGGGGGGCGACGCACTACCTGACGAAGCCGGCCGACGTGGACGAGATCCTGGCGGCCTTCGCGCGGAAGGACCTGCCGCCGGACGCGGAGCTGCCGCCGCCGCCCGCGGAGGACGATGCGGAGGCGACGACGCCCTCGCTGGCGCGGGTGGAGTGGGAGCACATCCAGCGGGTGCTGACGGACTGCGGCGGCAACATCACGCAGGCGGCCAAGCGCCTCGGCATCCACCGGCGATCGCTGCAGCGGAAGCTGCAGAAGTACCCCGTCCCGCGTTGACCGCCTGATCGGCCGCCTGGCGGCGACCGATCGGACGGGGGGTGTCGGGGTTTCGCCGCCGCAGGCGACGAGCCCGCCTTCGGCGGGCGGGGGTCGGGGGACTGGGGCGAGGTGGACGGGTGGGAAGCGGGGTCGCTCTTCGAGCCCCGCGGGCGGCGGCGCGGGGGTCGGGGGATCGGGGGATCGGGGTTTCGTCGCCGCAGGCGACGAGCCCGCCTTCGGCGGGCGGGGGTCCGGGAACTGGGGCGAGGTGGATGGCTGGGAAGCGGGGTCGCTCTCGTAGCCCTCGCGGGCGGCGGGCGGGGGTCGGGGGTTCGTCGCCGCAGGCGGTGAGACGCTGATCCCGCGGCCGGAGGCCGCTACGCTCCGCAGCCGTCGTGCCTGCCGCTCGTCCGACTCGCGCCGCCTTCCCCTGGGGGCGCCTCGCCCTCTACGGCGCCGTGCACGGCGCGCTGGGCGCGCTCTTCCTCCTCGCGGGCCCGTACGCGGCGACGGCCTTCCCGCTCGACGACGCCTACATCCACCACGTCTACGCGGAGGGCGTCGCCTTCGGGGAGGGCTTCGCCTACAACCCGGGCGCGCCGGCGAACGGCGCGACCAGCCCGCTCTGGGTGCTCCTCCTCGCGCCGCTCCGCCTCCTCGGCCTCCGCGGCGCCGCGCTCGTCCTGCCGACCAAGCTCCTCGGGCTCGCCCTGGGCGCGCTCCTCGCGCTCGTCGCCGACCACCTCGCCGCCGCCCTCGGCGCCTCCCCGAAGGCGCGCTTCGCCGCCGGGCTCCTCGTCGCGGCGAACCCGCTCGTCGTCTACGGCGCCGTCTCGGGCATGGAGCTGCCGCTCGCGAGCCTGCTCCTCCTCGCGGCGCTCCTCGCCCTCGCGCGCCGGCGCCTCCTCGCCGCCGGCCTCGCGCTCGGCGCCGGCATCCTCGCGCGCCCGGAGCTCACGCTCGCCTGGCTCTTCGTCGCGGGGCTCGAGGGGCGGCGCCGGCGCGCGCCCCCGCCGACCGCGCTCTGGCTGCCGGGGGCCCTCGTCTGGGCCGTCTGGATGGGGCGCTCGCTCCACGTCGCCGACGCCTGGTTGCCGACGACCTTCGCCGCGAAGCACGACGCCGCCGGGCTGGCGCAGTGGGTGGACGTGCCCTGGGCCGCGCTGATCGCGCTCGGGGGACCGCTCGCGATCGTCACCCTGCCGCTCGGGGTGCTGGCGATCCGGCGCTGGTGGCGGCGGCCCTCGACGGCGCGGATGGCGGCGCTCGCGCTCCTCGTCTTCCTCCCCCTCGGGGTGGCCTGGGCGCACGACATCGCGGAGCCGACGCGCTTCTTCTGGTGGCGCTACGGCGCGCCGGTGCTGCCCCTCGCGCTGGTGATCGCGGCCTGCGGGCTCGACGCGCTCCCGGCCCCGCGCCGGGGGCTGGCGGCCGGGGCGGCGCTGCTGCTGGGGCTCGCCTTCGCCTGGCCGGCGGCGCGGGACCAGGCCGAGCACGCGCGGAACATCACCGAGCTCAACGTGGCGGCGGCGCGCTGGCTCGAGGAGCGGGTGGGCGAGCGGGACTGGCTGGCGAGCAACGACGCCGGGGCCGTGCGCCTCCTGACCGAGCGGCCGGTGGTCGACCTCATCGGGCTCAACGATCACCGCATGCGGACGCCGGCGCGGGCCGAGGTGCTCGAGGCGGCCGACCCGCGCTACTACGTGGTCTTCGAGAGCTGGTTCCCGAACATGGTCGCGAGCCCGCGCTTCCGCGTGGTGCGGCGCTTCCGCTCGGAGCCCTACGTGGTGTGCCGCGAGTGCGCGCAGTCGGAGCTGCTCATCCTCGAGCGCGTGCGATAGGCGGCCTTTGGCCGCGGGGGGCGGGGTTTCGTCGCCCACGGCGACGAGTGGCCTTCGGCCGCGGGGTCCGGGAACTGGGCCGAGGAGAGCGGGTGGGGGGCAGGGTCGCTCGTGAGGCGGCCTCTGGCCGCGGGGGGCGGGGTTTCGTCGCCGCAGGCGACGAGCGGCCTTCGGCCGCGGGGGTCCGGGAACTGGGCCGAGGAGAGCGGGTGGGTGGCGGGGTCGCTCGTGAGGCGGCCTTTGGCCGCGGGGGTCGGGGTTTCGTCGCCGCGGGCGACGAGCGGCCTTCGGCCGCGGGGGTCGGGGAACTGGGCCGAGGAGAGCGGGTGCGTGGCAGGGTCGCTCGTGAGGCGGCCTTTGGCCGCGGGGATCGGGGTTTCGTCGGCGGGCGGGCGCGCGGGGAACTGGGCCGAGGCGAGCGGGGGGACGGGGCCGCTCGTCGTGGGCACTCGCGGGCGGCTGGGCGGCCGCTGGTGCGGTCGGCGGAGACCCCGAGGTCCCTCGTCGTGCCCGGCGAAGGGGGCGGGGCCGGCGCGCGTGAGGGCGCTCATGAGCGGCCCCACGTGCGGCGCTCGGGAATCGGCGCTATCCCTCTCCGCTGTCTCTGCCCCCGCCGCGCCGCACCTCCCCGCGCGCGGCCCCGCTCCGCGCCCCCTCCCATGACCGACGACCGCACCATCCACTTCGTCTCGCTCGGCTGCGCGAAGAACCGCGTCGACACCGAGATCATGCTCGGCGTCAGCGGCGTCGAGGGCTTCCGCCACGTCGACGATCCGTCCGACGCGGAGGTCATCGTCATCAACACCTGCGGCTTCATCGGCCCGGCCAAGGAGGAGAGCGTCGACACCATCCTCGAGATGGCCGAGCTCAAGGAGGCGGGCCGCTGCGAGCGCCTCGTCGTCGCCGGCTGCCTGAGCCAGCGCTACCCGGACGAGCTCGCGACCGAGATGCCGGAGGTCGACCACTTCCTCGGCTCGTCGGACATGCTCAAGCTCGGCGCCGTGCTCCGCCGCGAGGCGAAGGAGCGCATGCTCGTCGGCAACCCGGCCGAGTACACGATGCGGGCGACGGACCCGCGCCAGCTCACGCAGCGCGGCCACAGCGCCTACGTGAAGATCGCCGAGGGCTGCAACCGGAGCTGCTCCTTCTGCGCCATCCCGTCCTTCCGCGGCAAGCAGCGGAGCCGCCCCATCGCCGACGTCGTCGCCGAGGCCGAGCGGCTGGCGGCCCAGGGCGTGGTCGAGGTGAACCTGATCAGCCAGGACACGATCGCCTACGGCCGCGACCTCGAGGGGCGCCCGACGCTGGCCGATCTCGCGGCGGCGCTCGCCGAGGTGGAGGGGCTCCGCTGGGTGCGCCTGCACTACCTCTACCCGGAGAAGCTCACGGATCCGCTGATCGAGCTCCTCGCCCAGCACCCGAAGGTGCTGTCCTACGTGGACATGCCGCTCCAGCACGCGGCCTCGCCGATGCTGAAGCGCATGCGGCGCGGGCACGGCGGCAAGCGGCTGCGCGACGTCGTGACGCGGCTGCGGACGGCGATCCCGGACCTGGTCTTTCGGACCAGCTTCATCGTCGGGCACCCGGGCGAGACCGAGGCGGACTTCGCCGAGCTCGAGGACTTCGTGCGCTGGGCCGAGTTCGACCACGTGGGCGTCTTCCTCTACTCGCTGGAGGAGGGGACGCGCTCCGGGGAGATGGGCGACGAGGCGGTCGACGAGAAGGTCGCGGAGGCGCGGCATCGGAAGCTGATGCGGCTGCAGCGGCCGATCAGCCGGGAGCGGCTGAAGGCGCGCATCGGGACCGAGCTGGACGTGCTCGTGGACGGCATCAGCGACGAGAGCGAGTTCCTGCTCGAGGGGCGCTGGTGGGGGCAGGCGCCGGAGGTGGACGGGAAGGTCTACCTGGCGAACGGCGCGGCCCAGCCCGGCGAGGTGCGGCGGGCGCTGGTGACGGACGCCGCGGACTACGACCTGGTCGCCGACCTGCTCACGCCCGAGGGCGAGTGGGACGCCCCGCCCGGCGCGAAGAAGCCCCGCCGCCGCAAGGTCAAGCTGCGGACCGTTTGACGGGTGGGTCGTGGCCAGCCGTGCCGACCATCGGCGCAGCCCGCGTCGCGCTCCCGGGTCGCCGCAGCCCGATGCTATCGTCCGCGCGGTGCGTCCTGCTCCCCTCGGCTGGCTGCTCTCGGCGGCGCTCCTCCTGAGCGGCTGCGCGTCGGCGGTGCCCGCGTGGAGCGGCGGCTCGACCACGCCGAAGCAGCGGACGGACGTCGCCCTCGGCGGCGCGGCCCGGGTGCCGACGGGCGAGCTCCGCGACCTCGAGGGCCTGCCCCAGCGGCGCGCCGCGCAGGGCGGCGGCGTCGTCCCCGTGGGCATGCTCCGGCGCGGGCTGACGCGGCACCTCGACGTCGGCCTGATGGTCGCCGGCACGGACGCGCGCCTCGAGCTCCGCGGCGAGCTCGGCGTCGAGGAGGGGTCCACGCGCTCGGCCTGGGTCTGGGCGGTGGCGCCCCAGGTCGGCTGGATCCCGGAGGAGGACGGCTCGGGGAGCGGGACGCGCTTCGGCCTCGACCTGCCCTTCGTGCGCGCGATGGACTTCGGCGGCGTCTACGACGTGTGGTTCGGGCTGCGCGTCGGGGCCGAGGGCGTGACCGGTGACTTCGCCCTCGAGGAGGGCGGCGCCGCGGCCGGGGCGTCGGCCTTCGGGCTCCGGGCGGGCGGGCTCGTCGGCCTCGCGGCGGGCTTCCGGCGCGTGCACGCCTTCCTCGAGGTGACGGTCGCCTACGAGCGCTGGTGGGGCAGCCATGGGGAGCGCTCCCTCGACCGCGGCGGCGCCGTGCTCCTCCCCGCCTTCGGCCTCCGCGTCCGCCTCTGAGCGCCTGCTCGCGACCCGCCGGTCGCGAGGCTCTGCCCGTTCCGCCGCCCGCTGCCCGTCCGCTGTCAGTCGGCGGCGTCGGCGGCGTCGGCTGCCGACGGGCGGGACCCCGTTCGCGGAAGAGGGGAGCGTCCGTCGCCGCGGCGACTCGATGGGGCTCGCCGGCTCCTCCGCGTCCGCTCGGACCTGCTCGCGACCCGTCGGTCGAGGAGCGCTGCGATCGCCCCTCCTGGCCCCACCACTCGTCGGCGCGAAGAGCTGGCGCGACGTCTTCCCGAACGCCACGCTCGCGAAGCACGCGGCCCACCGCATCGAAGCGCACCTCGCGCGCGTCGGCGCCGGCGGCTGACTCGCGATCCCGCCGTGGGATCCCGCCGTGGGATCCACCGTACGATCCATCGAGCGAGCGACCGGGCGAGGGACCGGGCGACCGACCGGGCGACCGACCGCACGGTCCATCGGCGAGCGAGCGGGCGGGCGACCGACCTGGCGACCGACTGAACGCTCGCCGACCCACCGTACGCTCCGCCGCGCCCCCCGCGTCGCGGGGCTCTCAGCGCATGTTCGCCCGGTCGAGCGTCTCCTGGGCGCGATCGACGGCCTCGTCGGCGGCCATGCCCACCGTCCCCTCCAGGATCGCGTCGGCCATGGCGTTCGACTTCAACGCGATCTCGAGCTCGCCGTCCGTGACGCGGATCGTGCCACCGCCATCCCGAGGCACCTCGATCTCGAAGGTGCAGTGGAGCGTCTGCGCCTCGAACCGGTCGCACTCGAGGGGCGGGTCGCGGAACATCGCCACGTGGCGCTCGCCGCCCTGGACGTAGACGAAGCTCGGCAGCCGCATGGCGGCGCGGATGTCCCGCCCCCGCACGGCGCTCCGGATGTCATGGGCGAAGCGGGCCGGATACTCGACGTCGCGGACGTCCCAGCCGGTCAGCAGGATCTCGACGCCGTGCTCCTCCTCCGGCCCGTCGAAGGCGGCGAGGACGGTCGTGCGCGAGGTCGCCTGGTTTCGGTCGGCCTCGAGGTGCTCGAAGCGGTGCGCCTCCCCGTCGATGGTCGCGCGGATGAAGCCCTCGGTCATCTCCGGGCCCTCGTCGACGGGCGCCGCCGGGGCCTCGCTCTCTGCCTCCGCCGCCGGAGCGCCCGTGGAAGGCGCGGCCGCCGGGGCCGGCCCGGGCTCGTCCTCGCTGCAGGCCGAGCTCACGACGAGGGGGGCGAGGAGAGCGACGAAGGAGAGGTGGAGGCGCATGGGACGACGCTCCCACGGGGCGCGTCGGCGACACAAACCGCGAACGGGGGCGGCGCGACGGGAATCGCGTCGCGCGCCGCGCAGATCGGGATCCGGCTCGCGGCCGCGACGCGATGGAGCCTCCGGACGAGGGGCTCGGCTCGTTCCCCCCATCCCTCACCAGCAGGCGAGGGCAGGGGTCGTGTTCCGGCTACATCCCCGCCGGCACGGTCCCCACGATCGCGAGGTCCGCCACCGCCGAGTCCTCCCGCACGTCCAGCGGCCGCGCCAGCTCGAAGCTCAGCGCGAAGCCGTCCAGCTCCGGCGCGATGCCCGTCAGGTCGCCGACCTCCAGCGCCGGCAGCTCCAGCGAGAGCCCGTCCATCACGGCCCCCCGCAGCTCGGGCCAGAGCTGATCCCGCAGGATCCCCTCGAGCCCCTCCTCGTTGATCGGCGGCCGTGCCTCTGTGGACTCGATGATCCACGTCCGGATGAACGGCTCCTCGTCGACGTTCAGCACGATGGCGCCGTCCACGATGTCGAGCGTCACGCCCGCCTCGATGGTCACGCCGAAGCGCGTGTCCGCCCCGAGCGCGTTCAGCTGGAGCTCCGCCTGACCCAGCGCCAGCACCAGGTCGGTCGTCTCCGCCCCCCGCGCCGGCCGGATCACCGGCGGCAGCTTCCCGCTCAGGTCCGCGCCCATCACCAGCCCCGCCAGGTCCTCCGGCAAGATGGCCGTCGCGTCGATCTCGAGCAGCCCGCTGTTCCAGAGCGTGTGGAGCAGCCCGTTCAGGAGCGCCACCTTCATGCCGAGCTGCACGGGCGTCGTCTCGAAGAGCGGGTCGGTCACGCCGACCAGGTCCGCCGCGCCCCGGCTCTCGGGCCAGGCCGGCGTCGCGTCCGTGCTCACCGTCATCTGCAGCGGCGTCCGCATCCAGCGCCGGTAGCGCGTGTCGATCGAGGCCACGCGCCCGTCCAGCTGAATCGTCACCGGCGGGAAGAGCTCCGTCTCCAGCGGGATCGTCTGATCCTGGAGCGCCGTGTCGAGCGAGCCGATCGCGTCCGCGAGCACCGCCGGGATCGCGTCGAGGAGCGAGTCCCCGAAGGCGTCCCGGAGCTGGTCCTCGAGCGTCGAGCGGAGGAGCCCCTCGGCGAGCTGCAGGATCGCGTTCGCCTCCGCCGAGCGGAAGCGCCCCTCGACGTCCTCGATGGCGATGGTCAGCTCCTCCACGGACGCCTCCACCGGCGCCTCCGGGCCCGCCTTCGACACGTCGAGGCGCGCGAAGGCCGAGAGGCTCGCCGTCAGCCCGCCGCCGAGGTCCAGCATGGTCCCCTCGAACTCGAGGTTGCCCACCGTGTCCGCGTCCAGCGTGCCGATGCGCAGGAAGAGCTCGGCGCCCCCCTCGACCACGTCCACGACCACGTCGATGTCGCTCGTGCGCACCTCCGTGATGCGCAGGAAGAGCGTCGGCGCGTTGTCGATCACGGGGTCCGGCAGGAAGCCCCGGAAGTCCACGTTCTGCAGGACCAGCTCGAAGATGTCCGCCAGGTCCTCCGTCCGCACCGGGTCCGCCATCGTGTCGAGGGGCTCCCCATCGTCGAAGAAGCGCTGCCCGAGCTGGAGCGTGATGCCCTCACCGAAGGTCACCTCCGGGCGCGTCCCCTCGGAGTCCATGGCCGGCCGGTAGTCCTCCGCCCAGAGCACGTCCATCTCCACGCGCGCGTCCTCGGTCACGCCGTCCGACGCGACCACCTCGATGTGGTTGATGCCGAAGAGCGCCGGCAGCTCGGTCCGGAAGGCGCCCATCTCGTCGAGCTCCACCGTCGAGCCGTTCACGAAGACCCGCAGCGTGCCCGCGCTCGTCTCCGTGTCCGCCACCGAGCCCTCGACCACGATCGCCGTGGCCTCCCCGCCGCCGAGCTCGGCGCCCGGGGTCGGCGAGGTGACCTCGAGGTTCGGCGCGCCCGCGTCGACGAAGATCTGCGCGAAGTCGCAGAGCGGCTCCTCGCCGGAGGGGCCCGCGCGCACGGTGCAGGCGTTGAACTGGATGCGCCCCTCGGTGGTCAGCTCGAAGACGCCCTCGCCCATGTCGGCGGCGGCGTCGTCCTCGACCGAGAAGACCACCTCGGCGCCCTCGATGATCTCCTCGTCGATGTCGATCACCTCGACCTCGAGCCGCACGCTCTGGCCGATGCGGTAGGCGCTCCGGGCCGGGGCCACCGTGACCTCGATGCCGAAGGGCACGGGGCCGTCGGGCCCGCCGTCGAGCCGCGGCCCGGCGTCGGGGAGGCCCATGCCGTCGTCGTCCCCACAGGCGCCGAGGAGGGCGAGGGCGAGGGCCGGGAGCAGGAGCAGGCGTCGCGTCGTCGTCATGGCGTTCATCGCGTTCACCTCAGAGCGTCCCGAAGTCGCCGCGGAGCACGAAGTGCTGCGGCTCGTTCGCCAGGGAGGGAGAGCGGATGCCGAGCTCCGTGCCGCGCGGCACGCCGAAGGTGCTCAGCGAGTCGGGCAGCGCGAAGGAGGGCACGGGGAGCGCCGGCAGCGCGTCGTTCAGGACGTTGTCCACGATCGACTGCACCAGCGTGCGGAGGAAACGCTCGAGCACCTCGCGGGTCGAGGCGTCGAGGCTCACGTCGCCGGTCGAGAAGCTCAGCTCCTCGATGGTGATGTCCTCGAAGCTCAGGTCGTTGCCCATCAGCGCCACGTTCGTGGTCGCCCGCGCGCCGAGCGTGACCCGGATCGGCTCCTCGAAGAGCCCCGGGTAGACCAGCGCCAGGTCGAGGGCGCCGATGCCGATCTGCACGAAGTCGCCCTCGGGGCCGCTGATCATCTCCGCGACCGGCGGCAGGCGCCCGTTCAGGTCCGCCGTCAGCCCCTCCGGGAGGCTCCCGCCGAGCGCGTCGCCGGTGACCGTCCCGTTCAGGAGCCCACCGCGCCAGACCGCATGCGTCACCTGGTTGAAGAGCACCGAGTGGATGCTCACGCCCATGGATTGGCTCAGGGCCGGGTCGTCGAGGAAGGAGGGCGAGGCCCCGGGCGGGATGGCTACGCCGAGGCTCGGGGTGCCGATGGCCGTCGGACCCCGGAAGCGCGTGCCGATGCCGACGAGGAAGCGCGAGGGGGTCGTGCTCACGGACGAGAAGCCGACGCCGAAGCTGATCGGGATCGGGTCGCCGCCGCCGAGGCTCGGCACGTCCAGGCTCGTCCCCAGGCTCGAGATGTCCAGGCCGGCGACGACGCCGTCGAGGATGTCGTTGAAGTTGTCGCGGATGTAGTCGCGGAGGAGGTTCTCCACCGTGCTCCGGAGCGTGCCCTCGGCGAGGTCGGCGACGATGTTCACCACCGCGCCGTCGAGCCCGCTGAAGCTCGTGTCGACGCCGCCGATGCTCACGTCGACCGTGCCCGGGCGCACGGTGATGCGCGGCCGGCCGCCCGAGAGGGTGATGTCGAAGATCATCGACACGCGCGGGTCGTCGAAGGTGACCCAGCCCTCCGTGTCGAAGGGGATGCCGATGACCCGGCCACGCACCCGGAGCCGCACGCGCAGCCGATCGAAGGCGACGCGCGCCGAGAGGCCGCCGTCCACGAGCCGGAGCTCCACCGACTTCGAGCCGGACAGGTCGAGGCGCTGGTAGTCGACCCGCGAGCGCACGGTGCAGGAGCCGAAGGGCCCGCCGACGTCGCAGCTGTCGGCCTTGAGCGGGTTCGAGTCCGAGAGGGCGCTGTCGAGCGTGCTGGCGAGCCCGTCCGAGTCGAGCACGGTCTGCAGGAGATCCCCGAGCGAGTCGATGCCGCCCGAGCGGTCCCCGTCGTCGATGGCGTCCTGCCGGAGCTTCAGCGAGACCGTGTTCCCGAGCACGTCGTCCGGATCGGCCCAGACGTCCGAGGCCAGGAAGGTGCAGGTCTGGCTCGACTCGGCGCCGAAGCTGTCGATGGCCGTGATGTCGACGAAGTTCATGCCGAAGCGCGCCGTCACGGGCACGCTGAAGGTGCCGTCGGCGCTCAGCGTCGCGACCTCGCCGTTCACGACCACCACGTCCGTGCCGCTCGTGTCCGAGACCTCGCCGGAGAAGGTGACCGTCCCGCCGGGCGCCACGTCGACCATGGCGCCGTCGGCCGGGCTCGTGCACTGGATGGAGGGGCCGTTGCCGTTGACGACGATCTCCACCGAGCCCGTGAGCGGCACGTCGCCCTCCGTGGGCGGCGCGACCGTCGCGGTCACGACGTAGGTGCCGTCCGCGTCGTAGCGGAAGCGGTTGCGGCCGAGCGTGGAGCCGGGCGGCTCGCTGACGAAGGCCACGTCCGCGTCGGGGATCGGGTTGTCGTAGACGTCCGTCACCGCGGCGACCACCTCGACCACCTGGCCGATGGCGTAGACCGGCTGATCGGGCACCTTCGCGAGGGCCAGGGTCGCCGGCAGGGAGGGCGTGACCTCGACCCGCTCGGGCACGCTCGCGGCGCCCGCGAGCTCGCAGCTGACGTCGTAGGTCCCGGCGCGCGTGAAGGTCGTCGTCAGCCCGTCGGAGGTGTTGCCCTCGTCCATGGGCTCGACGCTCACGCTCGGCTCCGCGTCCTCGATGCGGTTGCCGAAGGCGTCGAAGACGTCGCAGCTCGCCGTGACCGTCCCGCCGGCCTCGACGCTCGAGCGATCCACGGAGGTGACGACCTCCGCCGGGTCGCCCGGGAGGATGCGCACGACGGCCGGGCTCTCGTCGGTGAGCATCAGGTCCGAGAAGGCGCAGCTGATCTCCACCTCACCGGCGCGCGCGGCGATGAGGCTGCCGTCCATGCGCTCGATGGAGGTCTCCGGGGAGACGCGGTAGGTCGGCGTGCGCCCGGCCGACGAATAGAGCTCGCCGCTCTCGTCGAGGATCAGGCAGCTGACCATGATCACCTCGCCGGCGCGCACCTCCTCCGGCGCCATGGTCTGCACGAGCACCGGGTTCGGCACGTCGACCGGCGCGAGCCCGCCGTCCGGGAGCAGGTTGCCCCCGTCGGTCGTGGGCATCGGCCCGTCGTCGTCCCCGCAGCCGGCCCCGAGGGCCAGCAGCGCCGCGAGGGCGATCGACCCGATGAGAGAGGACCCCGAGAAAGAAAAGCCTGCACGCATGGCGCGGCGGCGGATGGGTGAAGACCCCCGCATGAGCACACCTCCGAAGAGCACGCGACGAAAAACGAACCCCGTTCTCCGCCGACCCCGACGCGTCGAGGGTATCGGGCTTCGCGCCGATCCGGCAAACGATGGAGGCGGATCCCTACGCCCCACGTGTAGGCGGATGTGCGACCTGCGCGGTCCCGCGCGCGCCGCCCGAACGGGCTCCGAGCCGCGGCGACACCATCGGGTCGGGAAGGCCCCATCGAATGCCGCTCATGGCGTGGGGAGAAGCGCCGTTGCCCCACCCGGCTGCCCTCTCTAGAGTCCGGATCCGGAGACCCGGGCCGCGCCGCTCCCGCGCCGCCCGCTCCAGCGGAACACGAGCCCCCGATGCCGACCATCGACGTCCCCTTCTACGGCAACCTCGTCCTGGGCCTGGTCCTGGTCAGCGCCGCCTACACCTTCGCCATGGCCCTCGGCGCCGCCCGCGGCCGCCCCCAGCTCCTCTCGGCGGCCCGCTTCGGCACCTACGCCACCTGCGCCTTCGTGGCCCTCGGCGTCTGCCTGCTGGCCTACGCCTTCCAGACCCACGACTTCCGCATCCGCTACGTCGCCCGCTACAGCGACCGCTCGATGCCCTGGTGGTACCTGGTCACCTCCCTCTGGGGCGGCCAGGACGGCTCCCTCCTCTGGTGGAGCTTCCTCCTCGCCGGCTACACCGCCGCCTGCACGCGCTGGCTCCGCGGCCGCTACCTCGAGCTGCAGCCCTACATCTACGCGACCCTGATGAGCATCCTGGCGTTCTTCGTCGTGCTCATGCTCTTCGCGGCGAACCCCTTCGCGACCACCGTCGCCGCCGCGCCCCCGGACGGCGAGGGGCTCAACCCGCTCCTCCAGAACTACTGGATGGTCATCCACCCGCCGGCCCTCTACATGGGCTTCGTCGGCTGGGCCATCCCCTTCGCCTTCGTCGTCGCCGCGCTGATGACCAAGCGCCTCGGTGACGAGTGGATCAAGGGCGCGCGCCTCTGGGCGATGATCGCGTGGATGTTCCTCAGCATCGGGCTGATCCTCGGCTGCCTCTGGAGCTACGAGGAGCTCGGCTGGGGCGGCTACTGGGCCTGGGACCCGGTCGAGAACGCCAGCTTCATGCCCTGGCTCGTGGGCACGGCCTATCTGCACTCGGCCATCGTCCAGGAGCGCTACGGCATGCTGAAGATCTGGAACGTCTTCCTGCTGCTCTTGACGTTCTGGATGACCATCTTCGGCACCTTCCTGACGCGGAGCGGGATGATCGCCTCGGTGCACTCCTTCGCCCGCTCCGACATCGGCATCTTCTTCGTCTACTACCTGATCGCGCTGGCCGTCGCGCTCGCCGCGCTGGTGATCTGGCGCCTGCCGGTGTTGAAGAGCGAGCACCGCATCGAGGCCCTGCTCAGCCGCGAGTTCGCCTTCCTGCTCAACAACTGGGTGCTGCTGGGGATGATGATCTTCGTCCTCGGCGCGACCACCTGGCCGCTGGTGAGCGAGTGGCTCCGCGGGCAGGAGGTGACGGTCGGGCCCGGCTTCTACAACCAGTGGATGGTGCCCTTCGGGCTGATCCTGCTGGTGCTCATGGGCTACGGGCCGCTGATCAGCTGGCGGAAGGCGACCGGCAAGAACATGGCGCGGGCCTTCCTGGTGCCGCTGGTGGCGGCGGGCGTCTTCGGCGCGGCGCACCTGCTGGTCGGGGACGCGCTCGGCTTCCCGGCGATCATCGACTCGGACGAGATCTACGCGACCTTCACCGGGCGCGTGCTCGCGGGCTTCCAGTCGGTGGCGCCGCTGCTCTCGCTGGTGGTCATCACCTTCGTGGTGGTGGGCATCGGCCAGGAGTTCTGGCGGGGCGCGCGGGTGCGCATGCGCAACAAGGGCGAGGGCTTCTTGACGGCGCTGACGCGGCTGACGATGCGCGCCCGGCGGCGCTACGGCGGCTACATCGTGCACATCGGCATCGCGCTGATGTACTTCGGCTTCACGGGCGCGGCCTACGACGTGGAGGAGGAGGCGGCGCTTCACCCGGGCGACACGATGACCGTGCCCGGCTACGAGTTCCGCTACGACCGGCCGCGGAGCGAGCGCGACCCGAACCGGCGCATGGTCTTCACGGACATGACCGTCCTCGACGGCGACGACGGGGAGGCGCTGGGCCGCGTGGCGCCGGCGAAGTTCATCTACCGGACCATGCCCGAGCAGCCGACGACGGAGGTGGCGATCCGCACGAACCTCCGCGAGGACCTCTACGTGATCATGAGCACGGTCGACCCGAACACGCAGCGGGCGACCTTCCGCGTCATCCTCCGGCCGCTGGTCGTGTGGATCTGGATCGGCGGCATCATCCTGGTGCTCGGCTCGGTGATCGCGATGTGGCCGCGGGCGCGGGACGTGCTCGCGCGGCAGGAGCAGCTGAAGAGGAAACGGCGGCGCGGCGGCGGAAAGGGCGCGGCGGCGGCGGCGGCGGTGCTCCTCCTCTTGGGGCTCTTGCTCGCGCCGGGGCTGGCCGCGGCGCAGGAGGGCGGCGGCTCGAGCAGCCTGCACGCCGGGACGGTCGTGCTGCACGACCCGACCGAGCGGCACCTCTTCGGGCACCTGCTCTGCCAGTGCGGCGGCTGCCAGCGCCTCCCCCTCGACAGCTGCGCCTGCGAGTGGGCCGACGAGCGGCGCGCCGAGATGCGCGCCCGGCTCGCCCGGGGGGAGACGCCGGAGGATCTGATCGCGGCCTTCCGCGCGCAGTACGGGCCGGCGGCGATCTCGATCCCGCCCGACGAGGGGATGGACCGGGCCATGTGGGCCATCCCGGTGGCGGCGGTGGTGCTCGCGGCGGGCGGCATCTTCATACTCGGGCGGCGCTGGAAGCGGCGCTCGGCGAGCGACCCCGAGCACCCCGAGGACGACGGGCCCGCGCCGGAGGACGCGCCCGAGCGCGACTACGACGCGCTGCTCGAGGACGAGCTCCGGCGGCTGGAGGGAGACCGATGAGCGCGCTGCTCCCGTGGGTCTTCGTGGCGCTGGCGGCGGTCACGCTGATGGCCGGCCTCTACGCGCTCTGGGCGAGCTTCCGGGCGGCCTTCGGGGCCGCCGAGATGCCCGACATGCAGGGCACGGTGGAGGCGGCGAGCCGGCGCGAGCTGGTGGCCGAGAAGGAGGCGCTGCTGCAGAACCTCCGCGACCTCCGCTTCGACCACGACCAGGGCAAGCTCTCGCGGAGCGACTTCGAGCGGCTGGACGCGAAGCTGCGGGCGCGGGCGAAGCAGGTGCTGAAGCTGCTCGACGCGGACGTGGAGCCCTTCCGCGAGAAGGCCGAGGCGCTGATCGCCGAGCGCATCGGCAAGGACGTGCGGGCGCCCTACCGGAAGAGCCAGAAGCCGGAGGACGCGGACGCGCCGACGGAGAGCGGGGCGGCCGAAGAGGACGCGCCGGCGGAGAGCACGGCGGCGGAGAGCACGGCGGCGGAGAGCACGCCGGCGGAGAACGCTGGCGTGAAGGCCTGCCCCGAGTGCGAGACCGAGAACGACGCGGACGCCGTCTTCTGCAAGAAGTGCGGGCATCGCTTCGCGGAGGCAGGCGACGCCGAAGCGAAGCCGGAGAGCGGCGACGCCGACGACGCCGAGGCGAGCTCGGAGCGCGACGACGCCGCCGAGGCGGAGGGAGACCGGGCATGAGCACGCGACGTCACCTCCTCGCCGGGCGGCCGCTTCTCGCCGGTGCGCGCCTCGCTGGCGCGCTCCTCGCCGGTGCGCTCCTCGCCGCGCCGCTCCTCGCCGCCCTGCCCGCCCACGCGCAGGGCCCCGACGGCCCGGCCGCCGGTCCGGCGGAGGCCACGCCGAGCGGTCCCTCGGACGCCATGCGCCAGGCGGGCCAGGCGCGCCGTGAGCGCGAAGCCGAGGCCGCCGAGGCCCGCCGCCGCGACGCCCAGCGCGCCGCCGGCGTCGACGCGGGCTCGGTCCGCGACGCGCTCCGCGGTGGCCGCGGGGAGATCGCGACCGCCACCGCGTCCACCTCCGTGCCGGTCGGCACGATCGCCATCCAGGTCGTCGACGAGCGCGGCCAGGGCGTCCCCGGCGCCTCGATCCGCCTCGGCATCATGAACGCCGACAGCAGCCGCGACAGCCGCACGGCCCAGACCGACGCCGAGGGCCTCTTCGCCTTCCAGGACCTGCCCACGGGCTCGGGCCAGTCCTACCGCGTCAACATCCCGCACCAGGGCGCCACCTACAGCTCGACGCCCTTCCGCCTCGAGCCCGACCGCGGCCACCTGGTGCGCGTCGTGCGCCTGCCCGTCACCCGCGACACGCGCGGCCTGCTCCAGACGATCGGGCAGACCATGCTCGAGTACCGGGCCGGGCGCGTCCACATCACCCAGCAGGCGCAGCTCGCCAACCTCGGCCGGGAGACGATCGTCTTCGGCGACGAGGGCCTCGAGGTGAGGCTGCCGCGCGGCTTCACCGCCTTCCAGAGCGGGCGCGTGATGAGCGACCAGACGCTCGTGCCCGACGAGGAGGGCTTCCACCTGAAGGGCTCGCTCCCGCCCGGCCGCACCACGCTCACCTGGGCCTACGACGTGCCGCTCGACGGCACGGACGTGCACCTCTCCATGCCCATGCCCTTCCGCACGTTCCGCTACGTGGTGATGACCGACCACTCGGAGGGCATGGCGCTCCGCGTCGAGGGCATGCCCGACGGCGAGGCGCGCGAGTCGAACGGGCGGAAGTTCCTCGTCTCGCAGATCGAGCGGAGCCCCGGGGACGCGCCCTGGGACCGGCTGGCGATCACCGTCGAGGGCATCCCCGGGCCGGGCCCGCTCCGCTGGCTGGCCGTGGGCGGCGCCATCGTGCTGCTGATCTTCGGGCTGCTGCTGGCGACGCGCGGCGGCGACCAGGCCGGCGCGCTGGCGCGGGCGCGGGAGGCGCGGCGGGAGGAGCTGCTCGAGGACGCGGCGGAGGTCGAGCGCCTCTTCGCGGCGAACGAGATCGGCCCGAAGTTCCGGACGCGGCGCATGGAGGAGATCGTCGCCGAGCTGGCGTCGCTGCTCCGCCTCGACGAGGCCGCGTCCACGTCGCGCGAGACGCCTCCCCCCGCGCGCACGAAGCGGCGCCGCGCCCGCCGCGCCTGAGGCCCCGCTTCGTTCGCAGGCAGCCCGCGTCCCGCTCTCCGCGGGCCCGAGGGTCACACGCTCTGCGGCCGCATGCGCGGACCGGGGCGGCTCGGATGACGCGGCGCGGCATGCTCCTCCCGGCCCCGTCCCGGTCTCGCACGCGCTGCGATCCGGGGCCCCGGGTTGCGTAAGCGTTGCGTCAGCCTCGCTCGCCAGCCCCCCTCGATCGGGTGGCCTCGCCGGCCAACCGGCCAGAAGCGCGGGTGGGAACGGCGCGTGCATCGCGTCCGAAGCATCATGGGACTCCGCGCCAAGTTCAGCGAAGCCCACCGCCGCCTCGAAGGCGTGCTCGACCGCCTGCGCCGCGACGAGCAGCAGGGCTCCGCCCTCGCCAGCAGCTTCGCCATGCTCGACCGCTCCCTCCGGGAGCTCTTCGACGAGGAGGAGGCCTACCTCCTCCCCCGTCTCCGCCGCACGGACCCGAGCGAGGCCGCCGTGCTCGCCGGGCAACACCAGGCCCTGCGGGCGCGCCTCGCGGCCCTGCGCGCGCTCGTCACGGCGCCGATCGAAGGCAGCCCCCGCGGCCTCCTCGTCGCCGACCTGATGGGCGAGCTCGCCGCCGAGCTGAGGCTCCACCGCGAGCGCAAGGAGGGCTTCCTCTACCCCTGGGCCGAGCAGCACCTCGGGCGCTACCTCACCGATAGCCTCACGCCCCCTCCGCCCCCGGAAGACGCCGCGCCCTCGCTGACCCGCGCCGCCGAGTAGCTGGGGGCCCGCGCCCCCATTTTCTCCGTTGACGCCGACGCGGCCGTGCTTAGCTTGGCCGTCGTGACGCGAGGAGGGCCGCCGCCCGGCCCGACCTCGCCGACCCTGCGGACACGGGACCTCCGACGACCCGACGAGGCGCCCGTCCGTCCGCCCACCGCCTGACGACCGACGACGAACGCGAACCCCGGGCGACCGCGCCCGACCTCACCTGGAACGACTCCGATGCGACTCGACCGACTCACCAACAAGACGCGCGAAGCGCTCCTCACCGCCTCCCAGCACGCCGCCGAGCACGGCCACCCGGAGGTCCACCCGGAACACCTCCTCGTGGCCCTCTTCGCCCAGGACGGCGGCCTCGCGCCGGCCATCCTGACCAAGGCCGGCGCCGACCCGCGCGCCATCGCGAAGAAGGCCATCGAGCGCACCGCCCGCCTGCCGAAGGTCGAAGGCGGCGCCGAGCCCTCGCTCAACCGCGAGCTCCGGCAGCTCATGACCCGCGCCTGGAAGGAGACGGAGGACTTCGGCGACGAGTACACGAGCGCCGAGCACGTGCTCCTGGCGATGGCGAAGGACGCCGACCTCCGGAAGCTCCTCGGGGTCGAGCGCGACGCGCTGATGGCCGCCGTGAAGGAGGTGCGGGGCTCGCAGAAGGTCACGGACCCGGACCCGGAGGGGAAGTTCCAGACCCTCGAGAAGTACGCGCGCGACCTCACGCGCGTCGCCCGCGAAGGCAAGCTCGACCCGGTCATCGGCCGCGACGAGGAGGTGCGCCGCGTGATGCAGGTGCTCTCGCGCCGCACGAAGAACAACCCGGTGCTCATCGGCGAGCCCGGCGTCGGCAAGACGGCCATCGTCGAGGGCATCGCCCAGCGCATCGCCAGCGGCGACGTGCCCGAGAGCCTGCGCGACAAGCGCCTCCTGAGCGTCGACCTCGGCTCGATGGTCGCCGGCTCGAAGTACCGCGGCGAGTTCGAGGAGCGCCTGAAGGCCTTCCTCCAGGAGGTCGCCGCGAGCGAGGGGCAGATCATCCTCTTCATCGACGAGCTCCACACGCTCGTCGGCGCCGGCGCGGCCGGCGGCTCCATGGACGCCTCGAACATGCTCAAGCCGGCGCTCGCGCGCGGCGAGCTCCGCTGCATCGGCGCGACGACCCTCGACGAGTACCGCAAGCACATCGAGAAGGACGCCGCCCTCGCGCGCCGCTTCCAGGCGGTCTACGCGGGCGAGCCGAGCGTGCCCGACACCATCGCGATCCTGCGCGGCCTCAAGGAGAAGTACGAGGTCCACCACGGCATCCGCATCCAGGACACGGCGCTCGTGGCCGCGGCGACGCTGAGCGACCGCTACATCACGGACCGCTTCCTGCCGGACAAGGCCATCGACCTCGTCGACGAGGCGGCCTCGCGCCTGAAGATGGAGATCGACTCCATGCCGGTCGAGATCGACCAGGTGGAGCGGCGCGCCATGCAGCTCGAGATCGAGAAGCAGGCGCTGAAGAAGGAGCGCGACCCCGCCTCGCTCAAGCGCCTCGACGAGCTCGACCAGGAGCTCTCGGAGCTGAACGAGAAGAAGAGCGAGATGCGCGCCCAGTGGCTCCGTGAGAAGGAGCTCATCGAGGGCATCCAGGGCGCCAAGAAGAAGGTCGAGGACCTGAAGCTCGAGCTCGAGCGGGCCCAGCGCGTGCACGACTTCGACAAGGCCGCGAAGCTCCAGTACGGCGACATCCCGGCCGCCGAGAAGGGCGTCCAGGACGCGCAGGCGAAGCTCGACGATCTCCAGCAGGAGGGCTCCTTCCTGAAGGAGGAGGTCACCGACGAGGACATCGCGAGCGTGGTCTCGCGCTGGACCGGCATCCCCGTCTCGAAGATGCTCGAGGGCGAGAAGGAGAAGCTCCTGAAGATGGAGGAGCGGCTCGCGAAGCGGGTGGTCGGCCAGGAGGAGGCGGTGGTCGCCGTCTCGAACGCCGTGCGCCGCAACCGCGCCGGCCTCGGGGAGCCCAACCGCCCCATCGGCAGCTTCCTCTTCCTCGGCCCGACGGGCGTCGGCAAGACCGAGCTGGCCAAGGCGCTGGCGGAGTTCCTCTTCGACGACGAGCGCGCCGTCGTGCGCCTCGACATGAGCGAGTACATGGAGAAGCACTCGGTGGCGCGGCTCATCGGCGCGCCTCCCGGCTACGTCGGCTACGAGGAGGGCGGCCAGCTCTCCGAGCGCGTGCGGCGGCGCCCCTACTCGGTCGTGCTCTTCGACGAGATCGAGAAGGCGCACCCGGACGTGTGGAACGTGCTGCTCCAGGTGCTCGACGACGGGCGCCTCACGGACGGCCAGGGCCGCACCATCGACTTCAAGAACACGGTGCTCATCCTGACCTCGAACGTCGGCTCCCAGCACATGCTGGCGATGGAGAACGAGGAGGACATGCGCGCGGCGGTGATGGCCGAGCTGAAGGCGAGCTTCCGCCCCGAGTTCCTGAACCGGCTCGACGAGACCATCCTCTTCCACCGGCTCGACCGGAAGCAGCTGAGGCAGATCGTCGAGGTGCAGCTCTCGCGCTTCGCCAAGCGCCTCGAGGAGCGCGAGCTCGGGCTCGAGGTCACGGACGCGGCGAAGGACTACCTGGCGAACGCCGGCTACGACCCGGCCTACGGCGCGCGGCCGCTGAAGCGGAGCATCCAGAAGTTCCTGGAGAACCCGCTGGCACAGGAGATCCTCGCGGGTCGCTACGCCCCCGGCGACACGGTGCTGGTGGACGCGGCGAGCGGCGAGCTCGGCTTCGGCAAGCGGAGCGGGCCGCCGGCGGTGGAGCCCGATCGCATCGAGGCCTGAGCCCGGAGCTCCTCGAAGACGCCCGTCGCGACCCCGCGGCGGGCGTCTTCGCGTGTGGGGGGGCGCGGCGGCGCAGGGCGAAGGCGCGGCAGCGCAGGGCGAAGGCGGGCGGCAGGGGCAGGAGCAAGGACGGGCAGGAGCAAGGACACGGCGCGGGGTGGGGGCGGTCGCGGTCCGCGCTCAGGCGGTGCCGATGGGATCGATGAGCACGCCGGAGCGCCCGAGGCGCACGCTCCAGAGGACGTCGTCGTGCAGATCGCGCACCTCCACCCGGCCCACCAGCTCGAGCGCGTCGAGCACGCCGAGGAGCGAGCCCGAGAGGGCGGCGCGCCAGCCGGGCGAGGTGCGGAGCTGCGGCGGGGCGCCCACGACCGAGAACGTGACGAGCCCGTCGCGCGGGGCGGAGGTCGCCAGCTCGCCCGCGTGGCGGAAGGAGGCGCTCCAGAAGCGCGGCAGCATCGCCGGGAGGCCCCCCGCACGCGGGATCCCGGAGAAGGGCCCGCTCGCGATCTCCTGGCGCAAGATGCCGCGCAGGCAGTCGACCAGCCGCTCCTCGCCGAGCACGGCCCAGGCGGCGTCGAGGAGACGCGCGTACTCCTCCACGGAGACCCAGCCCGCGCCGCCGACGTCCTCCAGGAAGGCGCGCCGGCCGCCGTGCGCCAGATAGCGCGACGCGACCCCCTCCATCGCCACGAGCGCCGCGACCCGAGGCGCCGCGAGCGCGCCGGCGATGGCCGAGGGCGCAGCGGGCTCGGGCTCCAAGGTCGGCGCGAGGTGCTGGGCCGTGCGGAGCAGCGCGAGCGCCGCGAGCATCTCCTCGGCGTCGTCGAAGCGCTCGCTCGGCTCGAGCGCGAGGGCGTGCTCGACGAAGGCCTCGAGCAGGGGGTTCGAGCGCCCGTAGGCCTCGCGGAAGGAGGGCCGCTCCCCCTCCATGATCGCGCCGAAGGTCGCCTGGGGCGTGGCCCGGCCCGCGAAGGCGGGCTCCCCCGAGAGCATCTCGTAGAGCAGGAGCCCGACGCCGTAGAGGTCCGCCCGCTGATCTGGCGTGCGCCCGTGGAGGCGCTCCGGCGCGATGTAGCCGGGCGTCCCCGCGATGCGCTCGGTGTCCCAGGCGTCCGCCCAGGAGCGGCTCACGCCGAGGTCGATCAGCTTGATGCCCTCGGCGCCGCGCATGACGTTGGCCGGCTTCAGGTCACCGTGGAGGATCGTGCGCCGGTGGAGCGCCGCGACGCCGCGCAGGATGGCCTCGGTCGTGCCGAGGGCCGACTCCAAGGTCAACGGGCCGCGGGCGATGCGCGTCGCGAGGGTCTCGCCGTCGAGGAGCTCCATGACCAGGTAGGGAGGCTCCGTGTCGAAGGCCGCGTCGAGGATGCGGACCACGTAGGGGGACTGGACGCTGGCGAGGAGCGCGCCCTCGCGCGCCGAGGCGCCGGGGGCGTGGCCCTCGTCCGGGGGGTGGAGGAGCTTCAACGCGACGCGCCGGTCGAGGCGCTGGTCCAGCGCCTCGAAGACCTCGGCGTGACCACCGCGCCCGAGCCGACCGACGAGCCGGTAGCGGCCCCCCAGCGTCGAGCCCAGCCTCGAGCCCGGTGTCGAGCCCGGTGCCTGGACGCCCTCCCCCATGCGCGTCAGGATAATCCCCAGGATGAGTGAGTCCAAGGTGCTGGGGCGAACCCTCGCCGTGCTCCACGCGGTGGTGAGCGAGGAGCTCGGCCACGCGGGCCGGGACCTCGACGCCTCGCTCTCCCCGGCGTTCCGGGCCGCTCTCGCCGAGGGGCTCGGGCCGGCGCGGCTCCACCCGCGCGCCTGGGCCCGAGAGCTCCTCGCGCCGCTCCGCGCTCCGGGGGACCACGGGCGCGTCGGGCGCGAGCTCGCCGATCGGGAGCTCTCGCGCGGCCCCTACCGCTTCGCGCTGCGCGCCCTCCGACCGGACGGGCTCGGCGCCGTGCTCCCCGCGCTGATCGGGCGCGCGTTCCCGCGGACGAGCCTCCGGATCGAGCCCCGGGCGCCGCGCGGCTGCACGCTCGTGTGGAGCCAGTGCGAGGGGTTCGACGACGCGCTCTGGTCGCTTCAGGAGGGGATGGCGCGGCGCGTCCTCGAGCTCGCGGGGCGGCACCGGTACGAGTGGCGGCGCGAGGGGGGCGGGCGCGACGGGGCCACCGAGATGCGCTGCGTGACGACCTGGGCCGATCCGGACGAGACGCCGACGCTCCCGCCGCCGCCGCTCCCGGTCGCGCCCTGAGCGCGCCTTCTCCGCTCGCCTCGCGATCGCCGTCGTTGGCTCGCCCGCAGCCCGTCGGGTCCCCGGCGCATCCCGGGCGCCGGTTCTTCGACGAGACGCGGACGCGGCTCCGGCCCGGCCGGCCTGGGTGCGCCCCCTTTCGCCCTTCGCAGCGGGCCCTCGGTCGCGCCGGGCCCGATCGGGTGTAGCGTGCGCGCATGCTTCGATGCGTCTTCTTCTTCCTCCTGCTCGCCACGCTCCTCGCATGCGGCGGCGCGGACGACTCCGAGACGACCCCGAGCGCGGGCGAGACCTCCGCGGGGGGCACGAACGGCGAGGAGCTCGAGGGCGGGACCTGCGGCGAGGTGCCCGAAGGTACCGAGCCACCCTGCGCGTCGAGCTCGGGGCAGGCCGCGGAGAGCACGGAGGCGCCGAGCGAAGACGAGGGCGCCGCGCCCGAAGGCCGCGCCGGCGAGGGCGCCGCGAGCGAGGCCGGCGAGACGACGGATGGGGAGCAGAGCCTCGCCGCCGCGATGCAGATCACCTGCCACGACGCCATCGCGGCGGCCGAGAGCGCCACGCATCCGTCCGAGCGCGCCGCGCTCGTCGCCCGGCACATCCAGGAGCACGTCACGCACCCCCGCGTCATCGCCTTCTTCGAGGAGGCCGCCACCCTCTCGCCCGACGCCCGCCAGGCGCGCATGAACGCGCTCGTCGAGGAGGCCGGGCTCGAGAGCTGCCCGCTCGCGGAACGGTGAGCGCCGCGCTGCGCTTCGCGCGCGGTGGTCCGCGCGCTAGCGCACGAGCCGGGCGGCGACCCCGAAGGGGTCGGACACGAAGACGCCGGCCGCGATCGGCGCATCGCCGACGAGCTTCGCGCTCCGCGGGCGCAGGCCTCGGGCGAGCACCCGGTCGTCGCGCACGTGCTTCTCGCGCCGACCGTGGTGGACGAAGCGCATCGGGCTGCGCGCCGCGTCCTCCGTGTAGCCGGGCTCGCCCGCGCGCGCGGCGGACCAGGCGAGCGGCGTCAGCGGGAGGGCGTCACTCGGCGGCTTCCAGCTCGTGCGCTCCGGGCTCGCTCTCATCACGTCGGGCCTCCTCCCGGCCCAGCCCGTCGCGGTGGTACACGACCCACGCCGGCGCCAGCACGAAGACGAGGCCGAAGGCGAGGAGACCGGCCGTCCAACCGTTCGGGAGGAGCGCGACGGCGACCAGGCCGAAGAGGGCGAGGAACACGCCGAAGCCGGCTTCGAGCCGGTAGGTCTTCAGGAAGTGGGGGAGCGCGACGCGCCAGCGGACCTCGGACGCGCCGCGCGGCGTCGCCCAGCTCGCGACGTAGAGCGCGGCGGCGCAGCCGGCGAGGAGGTGACAGGCGGTGCGGAGCCGCCAGTCCTCGAGGGGGCCCGGCGCGAAGCCGATGAGCTGGTACGCGGCCGAGAGGAAGATCAGTCGGAGGCCTCGGCGGGGGTCCTTCTTCTTCGGGGACATGGACGCCCTCTCGTCCACGGCCGGGGCGGGTTGCGTACCCGGCGGCACTCGGGCGCGCGGCGTTCGGGAGACGATCGTCAGAAGGGCGAGTCGGGGTCCGCGGGGCGAGACGGCTCGAGGGTGTAGGGGCGGTCGAGGACGAGGATGGGCACGGCGAGGAGGATCCCGACCGCGACGAAGATGCGCCAGCCGGCGGGCCGCTCGGTGACGACCGCGCCGATGCCCGTGCCGAAGAAGACGGCCAGGTTCGCCGCGAGCAGCGCGGGATGCTCGCGGCCGAAGCGGCGCAGCGCGCCCCGGAAGGTGGCGTGGCGGCAGGGTTCGGGGAGCGTCGCGGCCGTCACGACGCCGACGAGGACCATGGCGCCCAGGGTCAGGAGCGCGACCTCGATCGGGCTGGTGAAGTGGAGCCAGGCGAGGGCGCCGACGGTGGCCACGTAGAGGAAACGGAAGGCGGGGGCGTGGTGGAGGGAGCGGCTCGAGCGAATCATGCGCGCCTACTCGACCGGAGCCGGGGCCGGTTGCCGTCCCGGCGCTCCGCCCTTCGCTGCCGCCTCGCGGAGGTGGAGGAGGCGGAACATCCACGCGAGGTGGGCGAAGACGACCACAAGGAAGGAGAGGCCCTCACGGGTCCAGGAGAGGACCGCGCCGAGGGCGCTCCCCCCGAGGACGAGCAGGCCCACCACAGCGAGGCCGCGATGGTGGCAGAGCACGTGGCGCGCGGCGTCGCCGAAGCGGTAGCCCTTCGGCGCGCCGAGCAGGGAGCCGAGAAGCGACGAGCTCAGAAAGACGAAGAGGAAGAGCGCGCCGAGCTGCTCGGTGGCGTCATCCGCCGCGTAGAAGCTCCAGGCCATGCCGCCGAGCAGCAGCAGCAGCAGGGTACGGAGCTCGGAGGAGTCGAGGAGGGAGCGGGAGTCCGACATGCGCGCGGTCTCGTCCGGCGACGCGGCGAGTTGCCGGCGAGATCACCGCCAGAGCTCAGCGGGCTCCCAACCGGAGCTCAGCGGGCGGGCTCCCAGCCGCCGCCGCGCTGCCGGCGCCGGTGCTCGGGCTTCAGCTCGCTCCGCGCGTCGGGCGCGAGGAGCTCGCAGGGGTCGAACCAGTGGACGGTGCGGGCGCGCCCGCGGACGGCCGGGAGGGGCTCGGCGGCGAACTCGGCGTTGTCCGGGCAGCGGGCGTGCCAGAGCGCGTCGTGGCTCGGGACGTCGTCGAGGGCGAGGAGCTCCTTCAGGCCGCCGTTGCAGTTCGTGGTCGCGACGAGCACCGGCGCCGGGAGCGGCGGGCTGGCGACGCGGAGCACGACGTCGTGGTGGAACTCGCCCTGCGTCCGATGGGCGACGAGGTCGTAGCCGCCGCCGGCGTCGCGGAGGGCCGCGAGGAGCTCGCCGAGGGTGAGGTGCCGGATCCAGGCGTCGAGCGAGCGGGGGTCGGGCGCCATGCGATCTCCGTCGGGCCGCGGCGCCCGCCGTTTCACGGGGCGTCGCGGGTCAGCGCCTCGTCGAGGCCCTCGAGCGCCCCGACGACCAGCTCCCGGTAGGCCCGGCCGTCCTCCGCGCCGAGCGCGAAGATCAGCGACGAGCTCTCCATGCGCAGCTCGGGCGGCGGCGTCAGCGCCACGCTCCGCTCGAAGCGCGCGCCGCCCCCCTCCCCCGGTGTCCCGGGCCGCCGGGGCGCGAGCCGCACCGTCACCATCACCGCCAGGCCCTGCAGCGTCGTCGCGGGCCCGGTCCCCGCCGCGCGCCGCACCGTGTAGACCGTCCCCGTCGGCTGCACGCTCCAGACGACCTCGAGCCGGAGCCGCGGCCCGCCCTCGTCCGCGAAGGCCTGCTCGGACGCGAAGCGCAGGCGCTCCTCCGGGATCCACCGCGCGAGCCAGGCCTCGAGCTCCGCGCGGAGCGGCCCGTCCACCGCCCGCGCCATCTCCGGGCCGAAGCGCTCGCCCATCGGCCCGAGCAGCCCGGCGTTCGCCGGCCGCCGGAAGATCGCCTCGAGCCGCATGCGCTCCTCCGCCGTCGGCCCGCGGAGCGCGTGCCCCACGCTGAGCGTCGTCGCCGGATCGTCCCGCAGCCGGAGCAGCTCCTCCTCGAGCACGGGCTGGAGCGCCGGCTCGGACCGCACCGCCGCGAGCCGCTCCTGGAGCCGCGCCGCCTGCCGCTGGGCCTCCTCGCTCGCCAGCCGCCCGAGGATCGCCTCCGCGTCCTCCCGATGGGGCGAGCTCGGCCGCGCCTGCACGAAGCGCCGGAGCGCATCCGGCCCCTCGCGCCGCGCCGCCTCGAAGCGCGCCCGCGGGAGATGCACCTCGCGCACGGCCTCCGCGTGCCGCCCCTCGCCGCCCAGGTAGCGGAGCCACCCCCGCACCGTGCCCACGCGCCGCGCCCGGTCGAAGGAGGCGTCGTCGCTCAGCCGGTTGCGCGCCCACCAGGCGCCGGGCCCGAGGAGCGCGAGCGTCAGCCCGGCGATCAGGGCCGCCCGGCTCCGCCGCGGCGCCGCCCAGCGCATGCCCCCGCCGCCCCCGCTCCGGTAGGGCCCGGCCTCGGCCGCCGGCCCCCGCGGCCCGGTCTCCGCGAAGATGAGCACCCGCTCGAGGGCGCCGATGTCCACCTCGGCCCGGGCGTCCTCGAGCATCGCCGCCATGCCCTCGACCTCGGCCGCCAGGCGCCGGGCCTGCTCGCGGGTGGGGAAGGAGAAGCTCGCCTGGTGCCCGTCGGCGAAGACGAGCCGCAGATCCCAGGCGCGCCCCTCGCGGGTCGTGTCCTCGATCACCCGCGACTCCCGCAGGTGCTCGAGGCTCCAGACGCGCAGCCGCTCGCCGGCGCGCTCGACCAGCTCGCCCTTCAGGAGGTAGCGGCCGTCCTCGCGCGACCGGCGCCGCCCGAGCTGGACGAGCCGCACGAGCGCGCCGCCGACGAGACCGAGCCCGAGCGCCCAGGCGGTGATCGCCAGCGGCGCCTGGAGCGCGTCGCGCCCATCCGGCGCGCCGAAGTCCCGAAGCGCGAGCCCGAAGAGCCCCCCGAGCGCGAGGAGGAGCAGCACGAGCGGCTCGAGCACGCTCGGCCGGACGCGCGTCTGCGCCCGCGGCCTGCGCAGCGCCTCCTCGAGCCGCGCGCGCGTGCCCGGGGGGAGCGCCCGTCGATCGATCTCTTGCCCCTGAGGACCCACGGGGACGTTCTACGCGAGCGGCCACGCCGTGTCCCCTGCCGGCCTCCCGTCGCGCCGTCCCCCGGAGCCATCCGCTCGTGCCGTCCTGGGCAGCGACCCGTGCGTCGTCCCATCGCGCGCCGCCCCGCGTCCTCGCGCCCCGCTCGCCGAAGCTCCGCGTGCGCCCACCCCGCCGGGGAGGTATGGACCCTCCCTCGTGGCCATGAACCGGCCGAAGATGTTCGCGATCTGGATGGGGATCGCGCTCGGGGGAAGCGGCACCATCGCCGTCGCCTTCGCCGACGCCTGGACCGGCCCCTGGGGCCGCTTCCTGACCGTCGTGCACCTCATGCCGGTGCTCCTGGCGACGATCTTCGTGCAGGGCCCGATCCTGAAGCAGCCGGTCCTCGCCCCCCTCGGGTTGAACCTGAAGCTCGGGCGCTGGTGGCTGATCGCCTGGCTCTCTCCGGTGCTCCTCCTCGCCCTCGGCGTCCTCTTCGCCTGGCTGATCTTCGGCGTCGACCCGGTGCTCGACGCGCAGAGCTACGTCGACCACAAGCGCGCGCTCCTCTCCGGCGAGGCCCTCGAGAGCTTCGACGCCCAGCTCCGCGAGAGCCCGCCGCCGAGCCCGATCTGGTTCTGGCTCGTGGTCCAGGGGCTCCCGGCCGGCGTGACGCTGAACATGCTCGTCGCCCTCGCCGGCGAGATCGGCTTCCGGGGCTTCCTCTTCCGCGAGGTGCGCGGCGGCTTCTGGCGGCGCGCGCTGCTCATCGGCCTCGCCGAGGCGGCCTTCCTCGCCCTCCCCGCCGCCTTCGGGCACTTCTTCCCGGAGCACCCGCTCCGCGGCGCGGCCTCGATCGCCGCCTGGGCCCTGGTCGCCTCGCCCGTGCTCGTCTACCTGCGCGTGCGCGCCGACTCGACCGTGGCCGTCGCGATCTTCCGCGGCACGGTGCTCGCGCTCGGCGTGGCCGCCGCGGAGATCGCCTGGACGGCCGAGGACTGGCAGCGCCCCTTCTTCGGCGTCGCCGGGGTCGCCGCCATGCTCGTCGCCCTCGGCGCCTGCGCCCTCCACGATCGCTTCGTGGCGAAGACGCGGCTGATCTTCGCGCCCGCGCCCGGCGCGGAGGGGCAGGGCGCGGCGAAGAAGAAGAAGCAGCCGGCCCCTTCGAAGGCGCCCGACGACGAGACTCCGGACGAGGCGGCCGACGCCTCCGAGGAGCCCGCCGCCGCGTCCGCCGCCCGCGACGCTTGAACCGCCGATCGGGCTCTGGCATGACGGTAGGCCGATGCGCGGCGGCCACCTCCAGACCTGCTTCCCCACCGGGCGGCACTACCCCGGCATCGCCGACCTCATCGCCCAGGCGATCCGCAGCGTCCCGGGCCTCTGCGTCGAGTTCGAGCCCGGCCGCCAGTGGACCGAGGTGCCCTTCGTCGTCATCGACTTCGAGACGACGGGCACCAACCCGGAAGAGGACCGCATCCTCGAGATCGGCGCCGTGGGCTTCGACGCGGGTGGCCGCGTGACCTTCAAGGAGGGCCTCCTCGTCGACCCGGGCATCCCGGTGCCCGAAGAGGCGCGGGCGGTCCACGGCATCACCGACGAGGAGCTCGAGGGGGCGCCGCGCTTCCCCGAGGTGCTCCCCAAGCTGATCGAGCTCCTCGAGGGGCGCCTGCCGGTCGCCTACAACGCGAGCTTCGACCGCTCCTTCCTCCACGCCGAGGTGAAGCGCGCCGCGAGCGCCCTCCCCGGCGGCGAGCTCCCGCCGGCCATGCGCGACGACGTGGTCTGGGTCGACCCGCTCGTCTGGGCGCGCGAGATCCTCAAGGACCAGAAGAGCCGCAAGCTCGGCGACGTCTGCTCCCACTTCGGCATCCCCCTCGAGCAGGCTCACCGCGCCGCCGGCGACGCCGAGGCGACGGGCCGCGTGCTCCTCGCCCTCGCCCCGCAGATGCCCGCCGTCTACGGCGAGCTCGTGCGCTTGCAGACCCGCTACGCCGCCTTCCAGGAGGCGGAGCTCACGCGCTGGAAGCGCTTCTGACGCCGGCGAGCCGGCCGCGCGATCAGCGCTCCCAGCGGTAGCCGATCATCACCGCGTCGACGTCGAGGTGCGGCCGGTCGTAGCGGCTGAAGCCGATCGAGATCGACTCGCGCCCGCGCTCCCCGTCGAGGCTCGTGAAGAGGACGAGGCGGAGGCTCCACTCGTGGGCGCGGAAGGCGGCCAGGTCGCTGTCGGCCGTGCGCGGGTCCGCGTCCTCGTGGACCCGCGGCGGCACCCAGGTGGTGAAGAAGTCGACGGCGCTCTGGTCGTGGAGCCGGTAGCCCCCGCGTACGTAGAGGCGGCGCCCGAGCCATTGGTAGAGCTCGAGCTCGAGCGTGTGCGCGTCGAGGCCGAAGTCGTCGCGGTAGTAGCGGTAGCCTGCGTGGAGCGTGGAGCGGGTCGCGGGCACGTGTTGGCGGAGCTCGGCGCTGAGCGCGTGGCGGAGGCGCGTGCCCGGGAAGATCTCGCCCGGGCGCACGACGCGGCGGTCCGTGGGGAGCGAGTTCCAGACCTGCTCGAGGCGGCCCCACTGGTAGGTGAGGTCGTAGCCGAGGGAGGCGACGGTAGTGGGGGAGAGGATCTGCGAGCCGCCGACGAAGGCGTGGAGCGCGCTGCGCTTGGTGAAGCCGAGGTCGAGGCCCTGGGGCGTGAGCGGGTCGAAGGCGTCGACGAAGAGGTCGACGCCGGCGCGGAGGGTCGCGTTGTCCTGGGCGAGCTCGCGGGCGTAGGCGAGCCCGCCGAAGCCGCCCTTGAGGTACTCCTCGATGTGCGCGCCGTAGCGGAAGGTGAGCGCGTCGTCGTCGGTCGGGCGCCACTCGGTGCGGAGGTCGAGCTCGAGGGCCTCGTTCACGCGCGAGGCGCTCGAGACGGCGTCGAGGGCGTCGGCGGAGGCGCTGGTGACGATGTCGACGGGGATCGTCGCGACGTGGCGCACGCGCGCGTTCTGCCGGAGGGCGACGCGGAAGCTCGGCTGGTAGACGTCGAGCTCCTCGCTGCCGCGCTCGACGCCGTCGATGACGCACACGTCCGCCTGGGACTGGGCGCCGCGGCCGCTCTGGCCGAAGTAGGCGGCCTGCACGGCGACCTCCTCGACGCGCCAGTCCTGGGCGGCCGCGGGGGCGGCGATCAGGGGGAGCAGCGCCGTCGCGGCGAGGAGCCTCCGAGCGACGGAGGCACGAGCGCGGGGGCGGCGCTCCGTCGCCGCGTCAGTTCCCGCAGGCACAGCCGCCTCCGCTCCGGGTGCCGCCCCCGCCGCCCGCCCCCTCGCGCGAGGTGTGCACTTTGCGGCGCGAGCGCGCTTCGAGCGGGTCCGGCTGGGCGGCCATGGTCGGGTCGGCCAGGTATTCGCGCTCGTGCGCGGCGACCACCACGCAACCCGACGCGGAGGCGAGGAGCAGACAGAGCGCCGCGCGGAGGGCGATCGTACGGAACATCGCCCTCGGGCCTATCACCGGCGCCGCCGACCGTCAGCTCACCCGAGGTCCCGGCCGCGATCTCGTCACCGGCTGCGGGTCCAGCGCTGCACCCGGTGGACGGCGCGGAGCACCGTCTCGACGAGGCCGAGGGTCGCCGGGAGGAGCGCCGAGAGGACGGGGACGTGCACCGTCTCCTGCGCCTCGAGGGCGGCGACCGTCTCCGCCGGGAGCCCGTGCTCGCGCGCGCCGTCGAGCAACAGCCGCAGGTAGCGCCGAGACGGGCGGCGCCCCTCGACCGGGCGTGTGGTCGCGTAGGCGAAGGCCTCGACCGGCGCCCCTTCGCGCGGCCTCGCCTCGAGCCGGACCCGGGCGTAGCCCGGCCCCTCGAAGTCGTCGAGCCGCGCCGCGTCCCGCGCCTCGAGCAGGTGGAGCACGCCCCAGGCCGTCGCGCCGGGCGCCTCCAGGAGCCCGGCGAAGACCGGCTCGATCGGCGGGAAGCCCGCCTCCACGAAGCCCACGCGCCAGCCCCGCACGCACGCCGCCCGGCTCTGCCGCGGCGCGATCCCGCGCCGGCCCCGCAGGACCCGCGTCGCCATGTTCGCCCCGAAGGCGAAGTACCAGACCGGCGCCTCCTGCTCCTCCACTCCCCGAGCCTGCCCGCTCGCCGCGTCGAGCGAAAGCGCCGGGCGCCCGCCCCCGGAGCCCTGGCGCGGCGTCCACCACGCCGCGCGCAGGCGAGGGAGCGGCGCCCGCCCGGGCCCTCGGACCGTGCCACCCCATCACACCCACCGCGCGAGGCCGTGCCACGGCGCGCCCCCTCGGCCCCGGCGCGCAGGCGATGTCATGGTCCGAACCGCGTACGGCCTCGAGGGCGGGGCTCGGCGCGCGGCCTCGTACGCGGGCACGCGCCGTGCAGGCCCGAGAGCCCATGCCTCGACTCTCGCCCCGCGCCCACCGCCGCCTCGTCCTGGCCGCCCTCCTCCTCGCCAGCGCCGCGTCCATCGCCACGAGCAAGGCCTACTCGACCTCCCTCGAGGCCCACGCCCACGCCCACGCCCCCGACGCCTCCCCGGAGCTCGCCTTCGAGCTCTTCGCGAACGCCGCCGCGCTCGAGCAGACCGAAGAGAGCGCCCTCGAGCTCGTCTTCGAGACCGACGGAGAGTCGGGAGCCCCTGCGGGGGGCGTGGTCGCCGAGTGGAGCGAGACGGGCGAGGTGGCCGGCAGCGCGCCTGCCGGCCAGCCCTCGCTGCGGGTGGAGGCCTGGCACGGGGGCTGCGCCCTCGACGAGCTGGGCGACTGCCGGCGCACCCTCCGCGTGCTCGCCTCGCGTGCCTACGACCTCGAGCTGCACGCCGTCTTCGTGGACCCGCCCGACGACGAGGGCGACGGCGTGCCCTACCCCGACGCCGCGCGCCTGGAGATCCGGAGCCTCGAGTGAGACCGAGCCTCCCAGACGGCCGCTTCCCCTCGCCACTCCCCGGCGCGCGCATGCTGCACCCCGTCGTGCTCGGGGCCCTCGCCCTCTGGCTGCTCAACGATCACCTCCTCAAGGACGCGGCGCCCGGTCCGCTCACGGGGAAGCTCAGCGACGTCGCCGGGCTGATCGTCGTGCCTGCCTCCGTCGCGAGCGCCGTGGAGCTCTGGCGTGCGCGGCGCCCGAGCTGGACGGCAGCGCCCCGCTGGCTGGCCGGCGCGGCGCTCGCGACCGCGGCCCTCCTGATCGCCATCAACCTCTCCCCCGCCGCGGCGTGGCTCTGGCAGCACGCTCTCGCCGCCGCCCAGTGGCCCTTCCGTCTCTTCGCCGCGCTCGCCGAGGGCCACCCCGCGCCTGAGCTGCTCCCGGTGCACCACACCCTGGACCCGACCGACGCCCTGACCGCCCCCGCTGCGCTGCTCCCGATCCTGCTCGAGCGCCGAGCGAGTCGACGCGTCATCGGCTCGGATGTGGCGCCCGCCGCCACGCGCACTACGATCCGCCGCGCATGACCGACGCGCAGTTGAGCGAGCTGAAGCACGAGCTCCGGGCCATCCACGATCTCCAGGCCGCGGCCGCCGTGCTCGAGTGGGACCAGTCGACCTACATGCCGGCCGCCGGCGCCGCCGCGAGGGGTCGACAGATCGCCCTCCTCGGCCGCCTCGCCCACGAGCGCATGACGGCGCCGCGCATGGGCGAGCTCCTGAAGGGGCTGGGCGGCGTGGCCGACGCGGACTCGATCGAGGGCGCCCTGGTGCGCCGCGCCCGCCGCGAGCACGAGCGCGCCACCCGTGTGCCCGGCGAGCTGGTCAGCGCGATCAAGAGCCACACGGCCGAGTCCTACGTGGCCTGGACGAAGGCGCGCCCGGCGAACGACTTCGCCGCCGTGCGCCCCTACCTCGAGAAGACCGTCGAGCTCAGCCGGCGCTGGTCCGCCTGCTTCCCGGAGGCCGAGCACGTCCTCGACCCGCTCATCGACGCGCAGGACCCGGGCATGAGCGCCGCCTCCGTGCGGAGCCTCTTCGCCGAGCTCCGCGCGGCCCTCGTGCCGATCGTGAAGACCCTCCTCGCGCGCCCCGCCCCCGAGCGCGCCTTCCTCGGCCGCCCCTTCCCCAAGGCCGCCCAGCGCGCCTTCGGTGAGCAGGTCATCCGCCAGCTCGGCTACGACTTCGAGCGCGGCCGGCAGGACGAGACGGCGCACCCCTTCATGATCCGCTTCTCGGCGGGCGACGTCCGCATCACGACGCGCTTCGACGAGGCCGACCCGACCGAGGCCCTCTTCGGCACGGTCCACGAGGCCGGCCACGCGATGTACGAGCAGAACATCGCCGCCGAGCTCGACGGTACGCCCCTCGGCGAGGGCACCTCCGCCGGCGTGCACGAGAGCCAGTCGCGCCTCTGGGAGAACCTCGTCGCCCGGAGCCGCCCCTTCTGGACGCGCTTCTACCCGGCGCTGCTCGAGACCTTCCCCGAGCAGCTCGCGGGCATCGACGCCGACGCCTTCCACCGCGCCATCAACACGGTCGAGCGCTCGCTGATCCGCACCGACTCGGACGAGGTCACCTACAACCTCCACGTCATGCTGCGCTTCGATCTCGAGGCCCAGCTCCTCGAGGGCACGCTCCCCGTGAAGGACCTCCCGGACGCCTGGAACGCGCGCATCGAGGCCGACCTCGGCGTGCGCCCGCCGAGCGACGCCCTCGGCTGCATGCAGGACGTGCACTGGTACTGCACCACCGTCGGCGGGACCTTCCAGGGCTACGCGCTCGGGAACCTCATGGCCGCGCAGTTCTTCGCGGCCGCCGAGCGCGCGCTCGGGGACGTCGACGCGGCCATCGCCGAGGGTGACTTCGCCCCGCTCCGTGGCTGGCTCACGGAGAACGTGTACCGCCACGGCGCCCGCTACCTGCCCGACGAGCTCGTCGAGAAGGCCACCGGCGCGCCGCTCTCCATCGCGCCCTTCATCGCCTACCTGAAGGGCAAGTACGGGCCGCTCTACGGCGTCGAGAGCTGGTAGGCGCCCGGGCGGGCCGAAGGAGCCGGCCCGGCCCCGCCCCCCTTTGCTCCCCCGACCGCCTGTACTACACCCGGCGCCGTGTTCGACGCATTCGCCACGGCGGACGGCTGGGTCGCGCTCCTCACGCTGACGGCGCTGGAGACGATCCTCGGCATCGACAACGTCGTCTTCATCGCGATCCTCACGGCGAAGCTGCCGAAGGACCAGCAGAAGACCGCGTACCGGCTCGGCCTGCTCGGGGCGATGCTCTCGCGCATCGCGCTCCTCTTCGCGATCAGCTGGGTGATGGGGCTGACCGAGCCGCTCTTCGGGCTCTTCGGCAAGGAGATCACGGGGCGCTCGCTGATCCTCCTCGGGGGCGGCCTCTTCCTCATGTACAAGGCGGCCACCGAGATCTACGAGAAGGTCGAGGGGCCGGCCGAGGAGGAGGAGGTCGCGCGCCGCGCCAAGGGGCTCTGGAGCGCGATCTTCCAGATCACGCTCCTCGACATCGTCTTCAGCCTCGACTCGGTGATCACCGCCGTCGGCGTGGTCGACGACATCAGCGTGATGGTGGTCGCCGTGATGGTCTCCATCGGCATCATGCTCGCCTTCGCGAAGCCCATCGGCGACTTCGTGAACAACCATCCGTCGATGAAGATCCTCGCGCTCTCCTTCCTGCTCCTGATCGGCCTCCTGCTCGTGGCCGAGGGCTTCGGCGAGCACCTCGACAAGCGCTACATCTACTTCGCCATGGGCTTCGGGCTGAGCATCGAGCTGCTGAACATGCGCTTCCGGAAGAAGAACCCGGAGGCCGAGCTCTGAGCCCGCGCCTGCTGCAGGTGGACGCCTTCGTGGACGCGGCGGGCGCCTTCACCGGGAACCCGGCCGCCGTCTGCCTGCTCCCCGCGGGCGCGACGCCGAGCGACGGCTGGCGGCAGGCGGTGGCGGCGGAGATGAACCTCTCCGAGACGGCCTTCGTGGAGCGGCGCGAGGCGGGCTGGGCCATCCGCTGGATGACGCCCGAGGCCGAGGTCGACCTCTGTGGCCACGCGACGCTGGCGAGCGCCCACGCGCTCTACGAGGAAGGGCTCGTGGAGGCGGCGACCGAGCTGGTCTTCGCGAGCCGCTCGGGGCCGCTGCGGGCGCGGCGGCTGGGGCGCGCGGACGACGCCGGCCGGGCGCTCCTCGAGCTCGACTTCCCCGCCACGGCTCCCGCGCCGGCCGAGGCGCCGCCGGGGCTGCTCGAGGCGCTCGGCGTGGGCGAGGCCCTGACCGTCGCGCGCTCGCGCTTCGACGTGCTCGTGCAGCTCGCGGACGAGGCGGCCGTGCGCGCGCTCGAGCCGGATCTGCGCCGGCTCCGCGCGGTCGACGCGCGCGGCGTGATCGTCACCGCCGCCGGCGACGCGGTGGACCTGGTCTCGCGCTTCTTCGCGCCGGCGGTGGGCGTCGACGAGGACCCGGTGACGGGCAGCGCGCACTGCGCCCTCGCGCCCTTCTGGGCCGAGCGGCTCGGACGGAAGACGCTGCGGGCGCGCCAGCTCTCGCGCCGGGGCGGTCGGCTCGAGCTCGAGCTGGTCGGCGAGCGGGTGAAGCTCCGCGGGGCGGCTGTGACGACGCTGCGAGGCGAGCTGACCGTGCCGCTCGACTGAGGACACCCCCTCCGCTCCCATCACCTGGGCCGTTCGCGACGAGAAGGTGGACTCGCTAGCGCGGGCTTCGCTGCCGCCGACACCAGGAATCCTGCGGACACCGGGGAGTCCTGCGGACACCGGCGGGGACCTGCGGGGAGTCCTGCGGACGCCAGGGAGTCCTGCGGACGCCAGGGAGCCCTGCGGACGCCAGGGAGCCCTGCGGACGCCAGGGAGCCCTGCGGATGCCCGGGAGTCCTGCGGACGCCGGGGAGCCCTGCGGACGCCGGGGAGTCCTGCGGACGCCGGGGAGTCCTGCGGACGCCCAGGAGTCCTGCGGACGTCGGGAAGTCCTGCGGACACCGGCAGGGAGTCCTGCGGACGCTGGGGCTTGCGGCGCCGGGCGGGGGGGAGGCGAAATCGTCGTGATCTCGCGTGGCTGGACGCCCGCGAGGGGCCAGCTGGACGAGTGCTCCCGAAGTTGAACATGACGTCAAGTTCAACTTTGGCGCGGAGGGCGGCCCGGACGGCGGCGGACCGGCTCGCGGGCGGGCCCGAGCATATGGCGCGCGGCTCGCGCGCGGGGCGTCACGTCGCCGCCTCGACCCCCTCCAAGTGCCGGCGCCCGCAGCGGGTGGCGAAGAACGGGTTGCACTCCGCCGCGTTTGCCAAATAGTGCGAAGGAGCATCTAAGACAAAATCTTCTAAAGCCTCCCTCTTTGCCTTCCTTCGAGCCTCCCATGCGCCACGCCCTCCCCCTCGCCGCGCTCCTCGCCCTCGCCTCTTCCCTCGCCGCCTGTGGCGACGACGACGGCGGCTCCGTCGACCCCTCCCCCGACGCGGGCGCGCCGGCCGACGACGCCGGCGCCGAGCGCGACCCAGACTTCGTCGCGAGCTGCACCTACGTGAACGGCTTCTCCGGGAGCGAGGACTGCAAGGAGTACCGCGGCCCCGGCTGGTCCCCCGAGGGCGCCGCGCGCGACTGCGAGCGCGTCTTCCTCGGTGAGGCCGGCGCCTTCGTGGAGGGCGAGGCCTGCGCCTTCGAGGAGGAGGTCGGCCGCTGCGTCGTCGGCACGCCCGGCCAGCCGCGCGGCTACGTGCTCGTGAGCAGCGGCGACCCGACCAACTGCGGCGCCGCCCAGTCCGCCTGCGAGACCTTCGCTGGCGGCACCTTCGAGCCGGCGCCGATCTGCGCCTCCTGCGAGCCCGGCGAGGAGACGGGCCAGCCCTTCATCCCGATGTTCGTCGACTGCCGGGACCCGATCGAGGGCGAGCCCGCCGGCGCCGGCCCGGACGGCCAGGTCTGCACGCCGACCATCATCTCCGGCTCGACCGAGCCCGGCCGCCGCTACACCGACTACGCGGACTGCAGCGTCGTGCTCACGCAGCGCCCCTACTACGCCGAGGACGCGGGCGTGGAGATGGACCCGGAGGACCCGCGCCTCGACGACGCCGAGTACATGGCCGAGGTCGACTGGTTGAAGGAGCAGGCCGAGGCGAGCGCCTGCGCCTGCTGCCACACGGCGTCGGACACGCCCGAGGGCGCCGCCATCTGGGACACGGAGGCGGGGCCGCTCTGGGTCGACACGATCAGCGACGAGGCGCTGGCGATGCTCGCGGGCTTCACCGACTCGGCCGCCTTCGGCTTCCTGCCCGCCGAGGAGAACAACGGCTTCGATCGCTCCGAGACCGGCCTGCCGACGACCGACGTGCCGCGGCTGAGGGCCTTCGCCGAGCGCGAGCTGGCGCGGCGCGAGCTGAGCGTCGAGGAGGCGCGCGAGCTCGAGCCCTTCGCGCCCTTCTTCCGGGAGCTCATCGAGTTCGAGCCGGAGGCCTGCCCCGAGGGCACGGGCGTCGACGCGGATGGGCAGCTCCGCTGGACCGGCGGCGGCGCGCGCTACGTGCACGTGCTCGAGGCCGACGCGCAGGCGCCCGGAACGCCGCCGAACTGGGACCTGCCCGAGGGGACGCTCTGGGCGATCTCCGTGCCGCCGGACGTCGGCGCCATGGGCTGCGGCATGGCCTACGGCGAGCTGCCCGAGGGGGCCGTGCAGCGCGTGCCGGCCGAGGGGGCGCCGCCCGCGCTCGAGTCCGGCGAGCAGTACTTCCTCTACGTGCAGCGCGACATCGTGCAGCCGATCACCCGCTGCCTCTTCACGGCGCCGTGAGGGCGGGCGTCCTGCAGGGCGTCGCGCTCGTCGTGCTCGCGTTCGCCGGCTGCGGCGGCGACGACGGCCCCGCCGGCCCGAGCGGCCCGGGGGAGGACGCGGGCGCGCCCCTCGCCGACGCCGGCCCCGCGAGCTGCGCGACGGAGGAGGGCGTGCGCGCGCTCGTCTTCGCGCCGAGCTGCGCCGGGAGCGCCTGCCACGACGCGAGCCGCCCGCGCGCCGGCCTGGACCTCGTGACGCCGGGGTTGAGCGAGCGCATCCAGGGCGTCCGCTCCGTGCACGCCGCGTGCGAGGACCAGCTCCTGGTGGTGCCCGGCGACGCCCCGGCGAGCTTCTTCATGGAGAAGCTCCTCGGCACCCACGACACGAGCTGCGGCGACCCGATGCCGAACCGCGGGGAGCTCACGCCGGAGCAGGTCCGCTGCGTGGCGGAGTGGATCGGGAGCCTCTAGGCGAGCCCAGAGGGCGAGCCCACCCGTGCCCTGTACCGTGAACACGTCGGCTGGGCGTTCCAGCCGGCTCGAGTAGCCCGCCCTCCGAGAGTGCCACCTGTGCCCCGCGCCTCGAGTGCCTGGCACGGACATGCGCCTCGGAGGGGGGTGCTGCGCCAAGGTCCCGTGGGAGGTCGCGCTTCGAGCGCCAGTACAGGGCCGACCATGCCGCAGCGA
>PABA01000068.1 GCA_002699025.1 Sandaracinus sp.
CCTCCCCGGCCGCCAGAACAGCTTCCGCAGCGTCGTCCGCCGCGTCAGCATCAAGCTCGACCCCGGGATGTCCATGCGCGGCTGCGTCACGCCGCCCGTACACCACTTCACGCCCCGTGCCGGACACGCGCCCGAGTGATTCCGCGCACTTGTGGCGACGAATCGGCGGAGTGGCGGCGGAGAGGGTGGCGGCCGCCACCCGGCCGAGCGGAGGCGGGACACGGCGACTCTCCCCGGTAGGGACCCGCGCCTCTAGGCGCCTGCCGCGCCTCTCTCGTGTTCCCCGCCGAGAGGACGAATCGCGAGCGCAACTGCCGGAGCGGGGTGCCGAAGAGCGCGCCGCTTTTCTGACAGGAGACCCCGATGCACCGCCTCCCTCTCGCCCGCTCCCTCGCCCTCGCCCTCGCCCTCGCCGCCCTCGCCCCGGGCCTCGCCTCCGCCGACCTCCCCGCCGGGAAGCTCGCGCTCCCGGAGGGGACCGAGCCCTCCAGCCGCGGTCTCTTCGGCTTCGACCTCGGCGCCGGCGTCGACTACCTCCCGAGCACCGAGGTCGCCGACGACTGGTTCGGCAACGACGACTACGACTCGGACGAGGCGACGGTCGTGGGCGTCGGCGCCGACCTCTCCTTCTTCGTGGGCGTCGTGCTCGGCGAGATCCGCGAGCGCAACGGCAACCTCGACACCTTCCTCCTCGGCTACCAGCCCTCCCTCAGCCTCAACTGGCGCGTCGACGGCGACCGGCCGGACCTCACCCAGCGCCACCACCTGGTCCTCGGCCTCTCCCTCAACCGCCGCGCCACGGTCCTCCTCGGCGGGGGCTTCGTCGCCTACCACGACCTGCACGGCCGAGCGGCCGCGGGCGGCGGCGTCACCGTCGAGGCCCGCTTCAACCTGGGCCGCCGCGGCGCCTACTTCTCCATGCCCGGGCTCATCGACATCTTCCCCGGCGCCGCCGACTACGGCGAGACCACCGTCGTGACCATGCGCGTCGCCCTCCGCTTCGGCTGGTGGGGCCTGTACTGAGCGCGGCCCTCCGTCTCCGCGCGGCCCTCCGTCTCTGCGCGGCCCCCGCTCACCCTTCGAGGGCCGCGCGGAGCTCCTTCTCCTCGACGACCCGGGTGTTCGCCACGAGCTGCTTCACGAACGCCTCCTCGTCGAGGCCCTCCTCCTCGCACCACCGCCCGACGGCGCTCGCGCGCATGTAGCCGGGCCCCTTGCGCACGAAGCTCCCGGTGTCGATCTCGCGCTCGACGGCGACCCGCACGCTCCCCTTCGGGATCTTCTCCCCGGTCACGATGCAGGTCGCCCGCCCGGTCGGCGCGTGGTCCGCATAGGGGTAGCCGCCCGGCTTGGACGCCTCCTTCTCCAGCGCCTCGGCCAGGATGCCCTCGAGCTTCTCCCGCTCCGGCACCTCGCCCTCGTAGGCCTCGAGCGCCTTCTTCACCTTCTTCGGGAAGCGCTTCGCCGCCGCCTCGAGCTTGTGCCAGCGGTAGCCGATGCTCCCGCTCGAGCTGAAGGTGTTCACGAACGCCTCGCCGAAGCGCAGCTCGCCCTTCGGGATCTTGTCGCCGGTGGTCTTGCAGCGGGCCCGGCCGGACTTGGCCGGCTCGATGATGTCCTCGAGCTCCATGGTCGAACCTCCCCGGGGTCGTACGGCGTCCCCCGCTCGGATCTCCCACGAGCCCGCCCCCGCGGACAATGGGGCGCCCCCCGACCGCGGCGATTCGTCGCACCCCCGTTGCTCGGCGGGCGCAGGGCCTCATCTTCGACGGGTGCGTCTCCTGCTCCCGTTCGCGCTCCTCACCCTCGTCGCCGCTTCGCCCCGCGTGGCCGCGCAGCCGACGAGCGACGGGGCGGCCGCCATCTCGGAGACGGACGCGGCGCGCCGCGCGGTCTCGCTCTCGCGGCGGACCATGAGCCCCTTCTGCCCGGGGCGGACCCTCGACGACTGCCCCAGCTCGGGCGCGAGCCGCTGGCGCCAGGACATCCGGCGCTGGGTGGACGAGGGCGCGAGCGACGCCACCATCTACGCGCGCCTCGAGGAGCGCGCGCCCGAGGGGTTCGATCTGGAGGGGCGCCCGACGAAGACGCACGAGTGGCTCTTCGCCGGCGCGGCCTTCGCGCTCGCCTCGCTCGTGCTCGTGCTGGCGGCGCGCAAGCTGGTGCGGCGGCGCGAGGAGGAGGGCCCCGAGCCCGGGCCGCCGGGCGAGGCGGACGACGCCCTCGACGAGCGCCTCGACGAAGAGCTCGCGCGGCTCGGCTGATCGGAGCCTTCGCTCGTCGTCGCGCCGCGCGGCTCGACACGGTGGCTCGATGGGCGCGCACGGTCGTTCGGCGACGCTCGTCGTCGCGCCGCGCGGCGCGAACACGGTGGCTCGATGGGCGCGCACGGCTGCTCGCCTTTGCGCTGCGCGGCTCGAACACGGTGGCCGAATGGGCGCGCCCGGCCGCTCGTCTTTGCGCTGCTCGGCCCGAAGACGGTGGCTCGAATGGCGCGGCGTGGAGGACGCCCCTCGGCGACGCTCGTGAGCGGCTGCGCCGCGGGGCTCCAACGACGCGGCGCGGACGGCGCCTCGCCGGTGTTCGTGGTCGGCGACGGGCGCTCGGGGAGCGCTACTCGCCTCCGCCGGCGCCGCCTTCCGCGGCGTCGCTCGCGTCGCTCTCTTCGCCGGCGGCACCTTCCCGATCCTCGTCGCCCTCCTCGAGGGGCGCCGGCGCCCAGGCGTCGACGTCGGCCCAGCAGACGCCCGCGACCGGGTGGCGGGCGTAGCGGCGGCGCGGGATGCGCTCGAAGACGAGGCGCGTGCGGCCCTCGACCGGGCGGGCGCTCGGGTAGCGGTCTCGGAGCGCGTTCACCGTGAGCGCCGTGACCTCGCCCGTGCGCGGGTCGACGCGGACGATCTCGCCGTCGCCCTGCGCGAGGTCGCCCTCGGCCGAGGCCGCCGCGTCGGCGTAGACGGCGCCGTCGGGGCCGAGCGTCGGGTAGAAGACGCAGGGGGTGGTGCGCACGAAGCGCTGCGCGCCGGTGGCGGGCTCCCAGCGCACCAGGCCGCAGCCCTGCGCGCGGCTGGACGAGGCGAGGAGGAGCGCGCGGCCGTCCTCGGTGGCGCCGATCACCGCGCTGACCGGGCGCTCGCGTCCGCCGATGCGCGCGACGATCTCCGCGCCCCGCGGGCCGAGGCGCGCGAGGGCCACGTGGGTCATGGGCGGGAGGGCGGCGTCGGCGGCGCGCTCGCCCCCGAGCAGCTCGTCGACCCACTCGCCCTCCCCGGCGTCGGCCGTGCCCTCGGCGTCCGCCGTGCCCTCCGCGTCGGCTGCGTCCTCCGCGTCGGCTGCGTCCACCGCGTCGGCGGTGCCCTCCGCGTCGGCTGCGCTCTCGGTGTCGGCGGTGCCCTCCGCGTCGGCTGCGCTCTCGGTGTCGGCCGTGCCCTCGGCGTCATCCGGATCGGCCGCGCCTTCCGCTTCGCCCGCGCCCTCTTCGGCGGGGGCCTCGGCGATGCCCGGCACGACCACGGCGAGGAGCACCTCCGGCTCCGGCTCGGACGCCGTCTCCGCGTCCCCCTCGGCAGCACCCGCCGCGTCCTCGCGCGGCGGCGGCCGGAGGCGCCCCCAGCGCCCGTTCGAGCCGAAGCGCACCGGCTCGTAGCCCGGCCCCCCGTCCGCCGGCGCCACGAAGGTCTGCGCCTCCCCCCGGCGGAAGGGCCGATAGGCGTAGCTGACCCACGCCCCGTCCGGGCTCACGTGCGGGAAGAGCAGCCGCTCCGGCGCCTCGACCGCGCGGAGGATGCGCCGCTCGCCGGTCTCCACGTCCTGCCAGACGAGCACCGCGACCCGATCGGCGAGCTCGACGTAGGCGAGCGCGCGCCCGTCCTCCGAGAGCGTCGCGTAGGAGTAGAGGTTGTCGGTCGCCACCAGCGTCTGCCGCGGGCTCCCGTCGAGGGGCACGCGCACGAGCCGCTCGGGGGTCTCCGCGCGGCGCACGTCCGCGGCGTTGCCGATGGGGAAGACGGGCGCGCCGGTCTCTTCGCGCACCACGGCCCACTGGCCGTCCGGCGCCACGCCGACCAGGTACTCCTCGCCACAGCCGCGCGTCAGGCAGGTCGCCCCGAGCGGACCCTCCGCCGCGAGGGCCTCCGCCGACGCCTCGCAGGCCGCCTCGAACTCGGCCTTCCCCCGGGCCCGCGCCTCGAGCCCCCGCACGGCCTCACCCACGTCCTCGTAGCGCTCGTACTCGTGCGCCGAGGGGGCGCCCTCCCTCCAGGCCTCGACGGGCCCGCTCCCGAGGATCTCCGCGGCCAGCGCGTCGGCCAGCGCGTCGACCCCCCGCCGCCCGGCCTGCATGCGCGCCCGGTCCTCGCTCGTCGTCTCCACGGCGAAGACGAGGTCGTGCGGCTCGCGCGTGTCCTCGCCCCGCGTGAGCGTCCGCCCGCGCACCCGCGCCACCAGCGCCACGCTCCCCTCGCCGAGGATGCCCGGCCGCTGCGCCAGCGGCTCGACGGTGATCAGCAACGCGTGGGCCGCGCCGAGCTCCGTCGCGAGCGAGGTCAGCTCGTCCAGGCTTCGCACGGAGGCGAGCCGCGCGTCCGCGCTCTCGTCCTCCTCCCCGGGCAGGACCTCGAGCCCGTGCCCCTCGAGGTGGAAGCGGAGCCGGCGCCCGAGGTTGTCGACGCAGGCCTCGGAGCAGCCGCTCACGCCGACGAGCACGGCCGTCGGCCGGGTGGCCTCGCGAAAGAAGAGCGCCCACGCGCCGGTGGCGATGCCGGCGACCACCAGCACGACGAAGGCGAGGAGGGGCCCCCGCGAGGTGCGGAGGCGGACGTCGTCCACGGAGTCCATCGAGGCCGGCGCAGCATAGCGCGGCGGCTTGACGTCGTCGTCCGGGCTTGCCTAAGTGGGAGGTCGCTGCCCCCCACCGGCGGGGGTCGGGCGCCCGGGCCGCCGTCGTCGTGACGGAGGGCGCGAGGCGTGACGCCAGGAGGACCATGAGCGGCCACAACAAATGGTCGACGATCAAGCGTCGCAAGGGCGCGCAGGACGCCAAGCGCGGCAAGATCTTCACGCGCATCATCAAGGAGATCACCATCGCCGCGCGCATGGGCGGTGGGGATCCGGACGGAAACCCGCGCCTTCGCCGCGCCATCGACGCCGCCAAGGCGGCGAACATGCCGAACGACAACGTCGATCGGGCGATCAAGAAGGGCACGGGCGAGCTCGAGGGCGTCACCTACGAGGAGCTGGTCTACGAGGGCGTCGGCCCCTTCGGGCTGCTCTTCGTGATGGAGGTGATGACCGACAACCGGAACCGCACCGCCGCCGAGGTCCGCAAGCTCTTCGACAAGGCGGACGGGCAGCTCGGGCAGTCGGGCTCGGCGACCTGGGCCTTCGAGCAGAAGGGCGTGATCCGGCTCGCGAAGGACGCGGCGACCGAGGAGAAGCTCTTCGAGGTCGCCGTCGGCGCGGGCGCGGAGGATCTCGAGGGCGACGACGAGCAGTGGACGATCACCACGCCGCGCAACGAGCTCGACGCGGTCGCGACGGCCATCGAAGAGGCCGGCGTGAAGGTCGACGAGGCGAACCTCGAGTGGCTGCCGAACACGCCGCGCGAGGTCGACGGCGAGGAGGCGCGGAAGCTCTACGCGCTCTACGAGGCGCTCGACGATCACGACGACGTGCAGAGCGTCTTCGTCGACTTCGAGCTCTCGGACGCGGCGGCGGCGGAGCTCGAGTGAGCGCGGGCGGGACGGCCGGGACGGCGGGCGAGCGATGAGCCGTCGGGCTCGCCCGGCGGCCGGCCCGCGCGTCCTCGGCATCGATCCGGGCACGCGCCGGACCGGCTGGGGCGTGATCGAGCCCTGGGGGCCGCGGGCGCGCGTGGTCGCCAGCGGGGTGATCGCGGCCGGCGACAAGCGCCCCCTCGAGAAGCGGCTGCGGACGATCCACGAGGGGCTCGCGGCGGTGATCGCGGAGCACGGCCCGCGGGCGGTCGCCGTGGAGGAGATCTTCCATCACAAGTTCGCGAACGCGGCCATGAAGCTCGGGCACGCCCGCGGCGTGGCGCTCCTGGCGGCGGCGTCGGCGGACCTCGAGGTCTTCGCCTACGCGCCTTCGCTCGTGAAGCGCACGGTCGCGGGGCGCGGGCGCGCGGACAAGGCGCAGGTCGCCCGGCTGGTGACGGCGATCCTCCAGCTCGACGAGACGCCGCCGGAGGACGCGAGCGACGCGCTGGCCATCGCGCTGACGCACGTGCAGGCGTCGCGGGCCGTCGGCATGCGCGCGCGCCGCTGAGCGACCTTCGAGCTCTCCGCCGCGCCGCCGGCCGTCCCGAATCTGCGTGGGAACGTTCCGGCCGGAGCGCGCGCACGACGGGCCGGCGCGCGGTCGGGAGAGCGGGGCGGAGGGAGAGCGCGCCGCGTCCCGGCGCGAGCACCCCATCCGAGGATCCCGCGGCGGAGGGGCCTCGGGCGCGCCGCGGCTCGGGCGCGGGGTGGCCGAGAGCGGGGCGGACCCTCTCGCCAGCCCGCGCGCGAGCCGCGTCGCCGTTCCGCGGTGCGCGGACGGACGACCTGGATCCGCCGCGCTCCCCGCTCCGCCCGGCGCCCGAGCGCCCCGTCGCGCGGCGGAGCTCCTCGAAGGGTCTGCGGGCGACGCCCCCATTCGGGGGCCCATGGGCGAGCTCGCGCACTGGCGCGCCGCGAATCGCCCCGGAGCTCGCGCGCGATCCGTGACGGGCGTTCACGCCCATGCCCGAAGGGCTCACCCCAACCTTTGGTAGCCGTTTCGTGCCGTGTTTTCAGGGCGATTCCTTCGCTACGCTCTTCGTCGTGGACACGCCCCCTCACGTGCTCATCGTCGACGACGACGACGAGCACGCGCTCATGACGGCGCGCCTCCTCCGGCACGAGGGCTTCACCGTCACGACCTGGCGGGGGGCCTTCGGCGCCTCCATCGAGGCGCGCACGATCCAGCCCGACGTGGTCCTCCTCGACGTGGAGATGCCGGCCCTCTCCGGCGACCGGCTGGCGCCGCTGCTCCGCGAGAGCACCAGCGGCCAAGCGACTCTGATCGTGCTCCACTCGAGCCGCGACGAGGCGGACCTGCGCGCCATCGCCACCGAGACCGGCGCCGACGGCTACATCCCCAAGGGCACGGCCGGGCCCGCCATGGCCGCGAAGCTGCGCGGCTGGCTCGAGGCGCGGGGGCAGGGGGCGTGAAGTCCGGTCGCCGGCCGCGGCCCTCGCTCGCACGGGCCCTCGCCGAGAGCCTGGCCGAGCCGATCCCCAACAAGACGCTCAAGCGCGCGATCGGCGACGGCGACTCGGACTACGAGCGCTACCTGCGCACGGCCGAGCTCCTCGCCTTGCAGACCCCGAAGGATCAGCTCGTCCACCGCGACGAGCACCTCTTCCAGATCGTGCACCAGAGCCAGGAGCTCTGGCTCTCGCTCGTCGCCCACGAGGCCGTGGGGGTGGTCGAGGCGATCGAGGAGGGGGAGCTCGTCGCGGCCCTCGACCGCGCGGCCCGCATGGCCCGCGTCTTCGACGTCCTCGAGCGCGACATCCGCGTCCTCGACACGCTCTCGCCGGCGGCGTTCATGGTCATCCGCAAGAGCCTCGGCCAGGGGAGCGGCCTCGAGTCGCCCGGCTACAACGCGCTCCAGCTCGCGGCGCCGGTCGTCGCCCAGGCCCTCGAGGAGGCGCTCGGGCCGCTCGTGGAGGTCTACCGGAAGGACGCGCCGACGGTGGCCTACCGGCTCTGCGAGCAGCTCGTCGACGTGGACGCCGGCTACCAGCGCTGGCTCATGGCGCACTTCCTCCTGGTGCGGCGGACCCTCGGCGTGCACCGCACGGTCTCGGCCCTCGACGGCTTCCCGACGACGGCGCTCCCCAAGCGCATGGTGCGGGCGCTCTTCCCGGAGCTCTGGGACGTCCGCGTGAAGCTCACGCAGGGCTGGTCGGCCGAGGGAGGCTTCGAGCCGGGAGCCGATCGGTCCGCGGAGTCGTCGTGAGCGGCTTCCGGCGGGAGGCCTTCCCGATGCTCGCGGGCTGCACCTATCTGAACAGCTGCTCGACGGGCGCCTTCCCGGTCGGCATGCGGGCGGCGCTGGACGCGCACTGGGCGACGCTCTCCGAGTGGCGCGACGAGGTCTGGGCGAGCTGGTGGCCGGCCTGGCTCGCGTTCGCGGACGAGCTCGCCGCCTTCCTCGGGGCGCCGTCGGGGAGCGTGGTCACGGGGCCGAACGCGAGCGCGCTGGTGGCGCGGCTCTCGACCGCCGTCGACTTCGCGCCGGGCAAGGACGAGGTCGTGCTCACGGAGCTGGCCTTCCCCTCGGCGCCCTTCCTCTGGCGGGCGCACGGGCGGCGCGGCGCGAAGCTCGTCCGCGTGCCGGCGGAGCGAGGGGCGGTCGAGCCGGCGCGCCTCCTCGAGGCGATCGGGCCGCGCACGCGCCTCGTCCAGGTGTCGCATGGCGCGTTCCGGAGCGGCGCCGTCCTCCCCCTCGAGGCGCTCGTGACGCGCTGCCGCGAGGTCGACGCGCTCCTCGTCGTCGACGCCTACCAGACCCTCGGCACCATGCCGATGGACGTGACGGAGCTCGGCGTGGACGTGGTCCTCGGCGGCGCGCACAAGTGGCTCTGCGGCGCCCTCGACCTCGGCTTCATGTACGTCCGGCCCGAGGTCGCCGAGGCCCTCGAGCCGACGGCGACGGGCTGGGTCGCCGGCGACGAGCCGCTCCGCTTCGAGGAGAGCGCGGGCTTCGCGGCGGGCGCCCGGCGCTTCGCCGCGGGCACGCCGGCGGTCCTCCCCTGCCTGAGCTCCAAGCCGGGCCTCGCCATCGTCCGCGAGGTCGGCGTCGCGCGCATCCGCGCCCAATCCCTGCGCCAGACCGGGCGCCTGCGCGCGGCGGCGGAGGCGCTCGGCGCGGAGGTCTTCACGCCGGCCGCGCCCGAGGCGCGCGGGGGCGTCGTGAGCTTCTCCTTCGGCGAGGCGGAGGACGCGGCGATCTTCGACGCGCTCCGCGCCCGCGGCTTCGTCTTCAGCGTGCGCCGCGGGCTCCGCGTCGCGCCCCACTTCTACAACACGGACGACGAGATCGAGGCCTTCACGGACGCCCTCGAGGAGGTCGTCCGGGAGCAACGCGCATGAGCCAGGGTCCCCACGGCGCCCGCGCCCTCTTCTCGCTCCTCTTCCACGGCGACAAGGCCATCGAGCTCGTCGAGGCGGCCTGGGCGACGGGCGTGCTGGCGGAGCTCGACGCCGGGCCGGTGAGCGTGGGCGAAGTCGCCGAGCGCGCCGGGCTGGTGCCGGGGCGGCTCTTCAAGCTGCTCGAGGGGCTCGAGGCGCTCGGCGTCGTGGAGCGGGTGCACGAGGCGGCGCGCTTCGAGGAGAGCCGCTACGTGAGCCGGGAGCCGCTCGCGGAGGCCGCCGCGCAGACGGTCGGGCCGGAGTCGATCGAGCGCGATCGGCTGAAGCAGCCCTGGCAGCACCTGCGCGGGCGCCTGGCCGAGGTGCTCCGCGGCGCCGAGGGGATCCCGCCGGACGAGTTCGCCTGGCCGCCGCAGACCGACGAGCAGGTGCGCGAGTTCGAGTCCGCGATGGCCACGGGCGTGCCCCCGCTGGCCGAGAGCCTCCTCGCCCAGCCGGCGCTCTTCGAGGGCGTCGGGCGGCTCCTCGACGTCGGCGGCGGGGATGGCACGCTCGCGGCGCGGCTCGCCGAGGCGCACCCCGCGCTGGAGGTCGACGTCTACAACCTCCCGGCGGCGCGGGAGCTGATCGAGGGGCGCGTCGCGGCGAGCCCGGCGGCGGGGCGCCTCGGCGTGGTCTGCGGGGACTTCCTCGAGGAGCCGCTGCCGGAGGGCTACGACGCGATCTCCTTCGTGCGGGTGCTGCACGACTGGCCCAACGACGTGACCTGGTCGCTCCTCGAGAAGGCGCGGCGGGCGCTCGCGCCGGGGGGGCGCCTCTGGATCGTCGAGGAGCTGCGCACGCCCGATCGGCTCGCCGTGCAGCTCTTCTGGACGTACTTCCTCGTCGGCGTCGACGGCTGCTTCTCGCGGCTGCGGGCGGCGGAGGACTACCTCGGCTGGCTCGCGGAGCTCGGCTTCGACGAGGCGCGGGTGCTGCGCGGCGGGCCCTTCGAGGTGGTCGCCGCGCGCCGCTGAACTCGGCGCGCTCGGAGGCGTCGGCTGGCGGCGCGCTCCTCGTCTTCGCTCGCGGGAAAGGGAGAGCGCGGCGCGCGCAGCGAGGAAAGCGGGGGAGGGCGCAGCGGGCTCAGGCCAGCCAGCCGCGGAGGCGGCGCCAGGCGGCCGCGGCGAGGGGCACGGACTCGGCGAGGGACTCGAGGAGATCCCAGTAGTCCCGGTGGTCGACGATGAGCCCGTCGCGGAGGCGCAGGTGGGAGACGCCCTCGATGGCGACCGAGGCCGGCGCGCGCCCGGGCCGGAAGCGCATGGTCCAGCGGAGGAAGATCGTGTCGCCGCCGCGCGCGCCGTCCTCGACCTCGACGCGGAGCCCACGCGCGAGGCGCACGAAGCCGATCATCGCCTTCCGGAAGGCGGGGAGGCCGTGGGTCTCCTGGAGCGGATCGCGGAAGCGCACGTCCGGGTGGTAGAGGCGGAGGAGCTCCTCGAGGGCGGCGCGCGGGTCGCCCTGGTCGAAGGCCTCGAAGGCTTCGCGGACGCGGCCGAGCGTGACGGGCGGCGGGCTCTCGGGGGCGGTCGTCGGCATGGGCGCACGATGGCGCATCGCTCGATGCGCGTCACCCGGTCCCGCCGCGAAGCGGCATCCGAGGGCGCGGCTCGCCCCCGAGGTCGCGTCGCCCCCGACGACCTGCGCGCCATGCCGCCGTGAAGCGGAGCCGTGCAGCCGCGCCCCGACGCGGAGCCGGGCCGCCGTGCAGCGGAGCCGTGAAGCGGAGCCGCGAAGCCGTGACCGGACGCGGGGCCGTGCTGCCCCCTCGTTCTTCGCCGAGCCGACTCGGATGGATTTGACCTCGGCCGGGTCGGGTGGGCACGCTCGCCCCATGCCCGTCGCGGGCGGCGTCCTCAGTGTGCTGGGCCTCTTCTTCGGTTTCATGGCCGGACGGGTGGTGGCCGGGGCCGGCCGTCGTCGTCGCCGCGCGGAGCTCTTCGCCACGCTCACCCTCTCCCCCCTCGGCGAGCGCGAGGGGGAGTGCGTCGCCATGACGGGGCGCGCGATCCCCGTGGGCGACGAGCCGCTCCGGGATCCGATCCGCGACGAGGTCTGCCTCTGGTACGACGTCCGGGTCTCGGAGCAGGTGAGCCGGGACGGCGAGGTCCGCTGGCGCCGCGCCGCGCCCTTGGATCGGGAGGGCCATCCCGCGCTCCTCGTCGACGGCGGGCGGGCGGTCCGGGTCGAGCTCGGGCGACACGAGCTGACCGGCGAGCTCGCCGAGGAGAGCTGGGTGGGTCGGAGCGAGGAGCTCCCCGAGCGCGTGCGGCGCTACCTCGACGGCCGGGGCGTTCGCCACGAGCGCCTCGGGCCCGATCCGCGCCTCTCGATCGCGCTCCGGCGCGCGCTCCCGGAGCAGCGGCTCACGGTGGTCGGTCGCGCGCGCCGCTTCGCGGCCGGGGCGGGCTTCCGCGAGGGGCCGGCGCCCACGCTGCGCTTCGACGCGGAGGGGATCGAGGCCATCGCCGCGGCTCCGCTCGAGGCCATCCAGAGCCAGGCCCGGGGTCAGCACGTCGGCGGGAACGTCCAGGCGCTGATCCTCGGCGTGCTCTCGCTCCTCCTGCTCGCGTCCGGCGCCGCGCTCCTCGTCGCGTCCGCCTGAAGGTCGGCCCGGGAGCGGGGCCGCGAGCGCTTCGGCGAGCCCTCGCGGGAGAACGAACCGCTCCGCGAGCGCCCACCGCGACGACGCCCGCGCCGGACCCGCGACCCTCGCCCGGCCCGAGCCGCTCAGCTCGAGCCGCTCAGCTCGACCAGGTCGCCGTCCGCGCCACGTCGAGGTCGATCACGCTCCGCGCCCGCACCCGCACCTGCCGGATGGCGTCGCGGAAGAGCGGGTGCTCGCGGAGCTCCGCGAAGGTGGGGCAGCGGAGGAGCCAATCGAGGTCGGCCAGCCCGCCCTCGACGAGCTTCTCCAGGTGCGCGAGGGCGCGCTCCGGCGCGTCCCGGTGGGTGTGGAGCTCGACGAGGATCTGCCGGACGAAGGCCGCGAAGCGCGCGTTGTCCACCGTCTCGAGGAAGGCCTCCACCTGGGCGTCGACGGCCGCGGGCGCGTGCTCGCCCAGGGCGTAGTCGGCGAGCACCACGAGGTGTGCCAGCCCCGGCCCCAGCTGCCCCAGATCGGCCCGCGCCGCCTCGGCCCAGCGCGGCTCCCCGCTCCAGGCCGTCGCCCGCACCCGCGCCACCTGCAACGGCGAGCCCTCGGAGAGCTGCCGTACGCCCTCGAGCTGCGCCGCGAAGCCCTCCGCGTCGCCGCGCCAGAAGTGGATGCGGGCGAGGTGCAGCTGGGCCATGCCCGCGATCGTCGGGTCGAGGGACATGGCCGCGCGGAGCCGCGACTCGGCCTGCGCGACCTGGCCCGCCTCGAGCTGGAGCTGCCCGAGGTAGAGGTGCGCGAGGGCCAGCGTCGGGGCGAGCTCGACGGCGTGGGCGAGGGCCCGCGCGGCCTCTGGCAGGTCGATGCGCTGCAGCGCGAGGATGCCGCGCGCGAGGTGCGTGTCCGGATGCTCGGGGGCCCGCTCGAGGGCGCGCGCGACGGAGCGCTCGGCGGCCGGGCCGGCCTCGCCGTGGCTCTGGCGGAGGACGGAGGTGAACCAGCTCCGGGCGGAGGCCGCGGCGTGCAGCGCGTAGGCCGGCGTGAAGCCGGGAGCCAGGGCGATGCAGGTCTCGAGCTCGCCCAGCGGGCCGGCGACCTCGTCGTAGCCGTCGACGAGGAAGCTCCGCCGCGCCCGGAAATAGAGCTCGATGGCCTCCCGCGGCGCCTCGGCGTGGCGCACCGTCCCCAGCTCGAGCCGCAGCGCCTCGGCGATGCGCTGGCTCATCTCCTCCTGCAGCGCGAAGACGTCCTCCACGACGCCCTCGAAGCGCTCGGTCCAGCGCTGGGTCCCGTCCGCCGCCACCAGGCGCACGGTGATGCGCACGCGCGGGCCCCGCCGCTGCACCGTGCCGTGGACCACGTGCGCCACGTCGAGCGCCGCCGCCGTCTCCCGCGGCTCCGCCTGCGGTCCGCGCCCGATCGTCGCCGCGAAGGCCACCATGCGAAGCCCGCGCACGCGCCCGAGGACGTCGACGAGCTCCTCCGCGAGCGCCTCGCCGAGGTAGTCGGAGTCCGCGTCGCCGCGGTAGCCGAAGGGGAGGACCGCGAGGCTCTGCTCGTCGAGCTTCGGCGGCGGCGGGAGCTCGCAGCCTCCGCCCCGGAGCGCGTCCTGGAGCGCGGCCACGTCCTCGAAGCGATCGGCCGGCGCCCGGGCCATGCAGCGCAAGACGGCCCCGGCCGTGCCGTCGGAGACGGGCGCGAGAGAGCGCGGGTCCGGCGGCTCGTTCGAGAGGCGCGCGAGCGCGATGGCGACCGGGGAGTCGCCCTGGAAGGGGCTCCGCCCGGTGAGCATCTCGAAGAGCATCACGCCGAAGGCGTAGAGGTCGGCCCGGTGGTCGACGGGCTCGCCGCGGACCTGCTCGGGCGCCATGTAGAGCGGCGTGCCGACGAGCTGCGCCTGGTGCGTGAGCGTCGGCCCGTGCAGGGCGCGCGCGATGCCGAAGTCGCTCAGGACGACGCGCCCGTCCTCGGTCACCATCACGTTCGCGGGCTTCAGATCTCGATGCACGACCTCGGCGTCGTGGGCCGCCCCGAGCCCCTCGAGGATCGCCTCGGCGATGGGCAGCGCCTCCTCCTCGGGCAGCCGCCCCCGCGCCTCGAGGACCGCCTCGAGCGTCTGCCCCTCGAGCAGCTCCATGGTCAAGAAGGGGCGCCCCTCGTGGACGCCGACGTCGAAGGTGCGCGCGACGTGCCGGTGGGTGACCCGGCGGGAGAGCTTCACCTCGGCGAGGAAGCGTTCGACGGCATGCTCGCCCGAGGCGTGGCGGAGCCGCTTGAGGGCGACGGGCTCGTCGAGGTCGCGGTCGTGCACGCGGTACACCTCGCCCATGGCGCCCTGGCCGAGGAGCTCGAGGACCTCGTAGCGCTCGGCGAGCACGGCGCCCGGGGGCAGGATGGGACCGCGCGCCTCGAGCTCGTCCAGCGCGTCGGCCGAGAGGGTCGCGTCGAAGGCGTCGTCCGCCGGCACGGGCCCAGCGTATCACCCTCGTGGGGCACCGCCGTCCGCGCGCGTCGGTCGCCGATGTCGGTCGCGCGCGTCTCCAGTCCCGTCGGCGCGCCGCCGGCCAGCGCTCCACGCTCGCGGAGTGAACGCGGGCGTCGAGGAGGCGGAGCCGGGCGCGGAGGGGGCGTCGTCGGGGAAGGCCGGACGGCCCCGGCTGGTGGGGCCGGCGCCGGGGTCGCAAGCTGACGGCATGGACCCCTTCGCGCCGATTCAACCCGCCTCGCCCGCGCCCGGCTCGGGGGCGCCGAGCGTGCCCTGCACGCGCTGCGGGGCGCCGGTGGACCCCGCGCGCGCGACCTACGGGGAGGGCGGGGGCCTGGTCTGTCCGCGCTGCGCCGCGGGCGAGACGATCGCCGCGGGCGAGGCGCGGGCGGGGGGCCAGATCCTGAGCGCGTGCGTCGGCAGCGTCGTCTTCGCCCTCTTCAGCCTCCTCTGCTTCAACCCGCTGCTCCTCTTCAGCCTGCTCGCGGTCGTCTCGGGGGCCTTCGGGCTGACGAGCCTGCTGCGCCAGCCGGAGTACAAACGGAGCCTGGGCGAGTCGAAGTACGGCCTCGGCGTGGTGCTCGCCGTCCTCGGCATCCTCGGCGGCCTGGGTACGGCGGCGTTGCACCTGCTCGCTTTCGGGCTCCGCAGCGCCTTCTGACGCGCCTGCCCGCTCGTCCGCGCGCCGCCCCCTCGTCTGCACGTCCCCAGCCCGGCACCCCGCCGCCCTCGTGCCCAACGCTCCGGGCCCGCGACCCCCGCTCGCCGACCCGCGCTCCGCCGCGTCGATCTGAGCGACCCGAGCGCGAGCCGGTTCCCCCGGTAGCGCCCACCAGCGCGCGGCCCCGGTAGCGCCCCCCACCCACGTGTCCCCCCGCGCGCCCCGACCGACGGGGGCGCTGGCGCTCGCCGTCGTCCGTGGGGGATCGCCCACGCCCCAGAAAGGGGGATCGATTCGGCGGCGCTCCTGTAACCTGGGGGAATCTCCCGCGACGTACTCCCCGCGACGATGGCACGAGACGTGAACGACTCGCACCCGAGGGCGCACCTGGCCGTGCCCTCGGAGGAGCGGCCCTGATCATGTTCGAGGAGGAGATGTGCCGACGCTGTGGGGGGCACCACGACCCGGCGCTCCCCTGCCACACGTGGGCGCGGCGCCGTCGCACGGAGCCGCCCCTCGTGGCCGTCTCGGGCTCGCTCGGCGCCGGGACCCTGGTCGCGGGGCGCTACCGGCTCCACGCCCCGCGCCACCGGCTCGAGGGCATCACGCGCTACTCGGCCCACGACCTGGAGCGCGGCCGCGCGGTCTGGGTGGACCTGCTCGACCCGGGCGCCCGCCACGACGCCCGGCGCCGTTTCCTCCGCGGGGCGGCCATCGGCGCCGCGCTGCCCGCGCATCCGAACGTCGTCCCGCTCGTGGATCGCGGGGAGGTCGAGCTGGACGACGGCCCGCAGGCCTACGCCGTGCTCGCCCATCAGGACGGCGAGTCGCTCGCCGAGCGCATCGCCTGGCGCGACGAGGCGTCGATCGAGGAGGCCTGCACGCTCCTGCGCGGCGTGCTCGAGGGGCTCGCTCACGCCCACCGGCACGGCGTGCTGCACCGGGAGCTCACGGCGGCGCGGGTCTGGCTCGTGCCGCGCCCGGGTGGGGGCGAGACCGTGCGCCTGGCGGGCTTCGGGCTGGCCTGCGGCTTCGACGCCGTGAGCGTCCCGGGCATCCAGGCGACGCGCCCCACGGGCATGAGCCCGGAGGAGGCCATGGGGGAGCCGACGGATGTCCGCTCGGACCTCTACTGCGCCGCCTCCCTGGCCTGGTTGGCGCTGGTCGGGCAGCCGCCCTTCGTCGAGCGGAGCTTCTCCCGCTACTTGCGGCGCCTCGTCCAGGACCCGCCGCCGCGGCTGCGCTTCCACCGGCCGGACGCTCCCTCGGCGCTCGAGGGCGTGCTGCGCGCGGCGATGGCGAAGGACCCGGCGGACCGGCCGGCGAGCGCGGAGGCGTTCCTCGAGCTGCTCGAGGCCTGCTGCCCCAGCCGATCGACGTTGCCGCCGCCGCTTCGTGGGTGAACGCGCCTTCACGCTCGGCGCGTGCCGGCCCCCGACGGATCTTCACGATCGCGCGCCCACGGCTTGTCCCTTCTCCGAGATCGTTGGGGAATCCCCGATGGCATCGATCGTGTAAAGATCCCTCCGCGACGGAGAGGAGCACGGGATGCGTGAAGCGACGAAGAGGACGAGCGGCTGGGTCGGGGTGATGGCGTTGGCGCTGGCGCCGATGCTCGGCGGTGCGGACGGCTGCGGGGCGGCCTTCAGCGAGAGCCCGGCGCCGAACATGGCCGGCGACTGGGACGTGAGCTACGACGATCGGCTCGACGTGGAGATCGCCATCGGCGGCGCGACCTACACGGAGGAGCTGGGCGCGGGGGGCGGCGTCGTGGAGCTGACGCACGAGGGGCAGCCGCTGATGTTCGACCTGCGCTGCGAGCGGCCGGAGGTGGTCTGCCCGAGCGAGGTCTGGCCGAGCGAGGTCGGCTTCCGGCAGGACGACGAGCGCTACCCGCACCGGGTGTGGCTGCAGATCCCGCACCAGGAGTGCATGGGCGCGCTGCGGGACCCGGCGCCGAGCGAGTGCGGCGCGGGCACGCAGAACCCCGAGTGCGAGCAGGTCTGCGACGGCGCGATCGAGACGAGCTACCGGGAGGCCTTCGGGGTCATCGACGAGCCGGGGGAGAGCTGGCGCGTCGGCCTCGGCGCGGGCTTCGCGACGAACGGCATCAACTGCGTGCTGCTCGGGGCGTCGGTCGCGGAGGGGGACCTGACGACGACGGGCACGGCCGAGGACGGCGACTGGGAGGCGACGGCGACGCGCGGCGACGTGGTCACGACCTACGGGGGTGGCTGCCTCTGGGCCGGCGACCCGGACATGGACGGCGAGCTCGAGGCGCTGGTGCTCGGCGCGACCGTGCGCTTCGCGACGGGCTTCGCCGGCGACAAGCGCTGAAGCACGGCGCTCACGAACGGTGCGGGCCGGCGGCTCTGGCGAGTCCTGCGGACGCCTGCTCGGGAGTCCTGCGGACGCCTGCTCGGGAGTCCTGCGGACGCCTGCCCGGGCGTCCTGCGGACGCCTGCCCGGGAGTCCTGCGGACGCCTAGCCGGGGGTCCTGCGGACGCCTAGCCGGGAGTCCTGCGGACGCCTAGCCGGGGGTCCTGCGGACGGCTACCCGGGAGTCCTGCGGACGCCTAGCCGGGAGTCCTGCGGACGCCTACCCGGGAGTCCGCAGGGCTCGCCGGAGGGCCGGCCAGCCCGCGTTCGGAGCATGCGCTCGCATCCGCGTTCCTCGTTCGCGCCAGTCGCGCGCGGCGGCGCGGGCCGGGCACGCTCGGCCATTCGGGTCGGGGCGGGTAGAGTGGCGCGGACCGGCATGGAGCTCGAGGATTTCGCCGACCCCTGGGAGCAGGTGCGCCTGCTCCAGGACCGCGCCCGGAACGACGCGCTGCTCGCGCTGCTCGAGCGGCGCGCGGCGGGGGCGCGCGTGCTCGAGGTCGGCACGGCCCACGGGCTCTTCGCCTGCCTGGCGGCGAAGCTCGGCGCGGAGCGGGTGGTGGCGGTCGAGGCGAGCCCGCTCGCGGCCACGGCGCGCGCGCTGGTGGAGGCGAACGGGCTCGCGGGGCGGGTCGAGGTGGTCGAGGCCGATCTCCTCGAGGTGGACGCGCTGCCGGGGCTCGCGCGCGGCGAGGTCGACCTGGCCTTCGGGGAGCTGCTCAACGCGGACCCCTTCGTCGAGGGCGTGGTCGAGGCGATGGAGGCGGCGGCGGGCTGGCTCGCGCCGGGCGGGCACCTCGCGCCGGGGCGGCTCCGCGTCTCCGTGGCGCTGGTCGCGGACGGGAGCCCGGCGGAGGTCGCGGGGGCCCGGGCGGAGGTGGCGCGGCTCGGCGCGCGGGGCGGGCTGGTGCTCGATCCCCTCGAGGCGCTGCTGACGCCGCGCGCGCCCTACCGCTCGCTGGCGCCGGAGGTCACGCCCCTGGCCATGGCGCCGGCTTTCACGCTCCGGCTCGGGGCCGGCGAGGCGCCCCCGGAGGAGACCCGCGTGCGGGTCGAGGCGCCGCGCGCGCTCGAGGCGGGGGGCGCGGCGGTGCTCTTCGAGGCGGAGCTGGACGCGGGCCTCGCCTGGCGGAGCGGCGGCCACTTCGGCGTGCTCGTCTGCGGCTTCGCGGCCCCGCTCCGGCTCGCGGCGGGCGAGGCCGTCGAGCTGCGCGTGCGGGTGGACCCGGCGGACGACGGGATCGCGGTCGAGCCGGCGCGCTGAGAGAGCGGCGCTCCGCGTCGCCGGGGTGCGCGTCGTGCTGCGCGCGTCGTGCGGCTGCCGTACGTCGTCCAGCGGCCGCGCGGAGAGCGCTCGCGAGGGCGTCCGAGAGCGAGCGATGTGTGCGGAGATGGAGCGCGCCGAGAGCGCTCCCCGAGGGCGTCCGAGAGCGAGCGATGTGTGCGGAGATGGAGCGCGCCGAGAGCGCTCCGCGAGGGCGTCCGAGCGCACCGCGAGCGAGCGTGGCGAAGGGGAGACGCGCGCGCCGATCAGATGGGCGCCGTGGGTGCGTTCGTCGTGACGCCGGCGCCGAAGAAGACGTCGGCGCCCGTGTCCATCTCGACGACGCTCGCCTCCCCGGTCGCGACGTCGATCTCGAGGAGCCAGCCGAAGCTGTTGAAGCCGTAGAGGCGGTTGCGCCAGTAGCCGAGCCCGAAGAGGCGCACGGTCCCCGTCGAGCCGACGGGCGTGATCTCGCCGGTCGCCGGATCGAGGCGCACCAGCCAGTCTTCGTCGAGGTCGTCGCGGAACACCGTGGCGAAGGTCCCCGCGCCGAGCACGGAGACCAGGTCGCCGCTCGAGCCGTAGCCGTCCGCGAAGGTGCCGACCCGCGTGGCGGCGCCGCTGGCCACGTCGATGCGGTAGTAGTCGCCATCGGCCGTGGCGGCGACGAGCACCTCGGCGGCCGGGTCGAGCGCGCCGGCGGGCACGAAGGTGAGCGCGTTGAAGCGGACCTCCGTGGGCACGCCGAGGGCGCCGATCTCCGTGACCTCCGCCGTGGCCGCGTCGACCCGGTAGAGCGTCGTGAAGCTGCACGTGAAGAGGTTGCCGAAGCCGTCCACGGCCAGGTCGGTCATGTCCTCGGCGTCGCTCCCGTCCGGCCCCCGGAAGCGGCCGATCTCCGTGACGCCGTTCGTGCGCGGGTCGAAGGCGAAGAGCTCGCGCGGCGAGTGCGCCCAGACGATCACGTCGTCGAGCCCGTCGCCCGCGTCGGGCCGCGCCGGCGAGCCCCCATCTTCGCCGGGGAGCGCGGCGTCGACGTCCGCTCCGGCGTCCTCGGCTCCCCCCCCCATCGGCGCGGAGCGGTCGGCGCTCGTCGCCTCCGCAGGCGAGCCCGAGCAGGACGAGAGCGAGGAGGGGAGCGCGCATCCTGGGGCGGACCATCGGGGGACGGCACAGCACGGGACGCCACATCATGGGGCGGCACTCTGCGGCCAGCCCGCGGTCCCCGCGCTTTCACGTGTTTCGTCGCGAACGCGGCTCTCGTCGCGAGCCGGGCTCACGGCGCAGCGCACTCGGAGGGGGGCGCCGGGCTGCGGTCCGCGCGGCGGCTGGTAGGCTCCCGCGGCCATGCCCCGCGGACTCTTCGCCCAGTGCGCCACGGTCCTCTTCGAGGCGCCTCCCACCCTGGCGCAGCTCGAGCAGGCCCTCGCCGCCATCGACGCTCGCCCCTTCCGCCGCGAGGCGGCGAGCGAGCAGGCGAGCTGGGTCGGCCACAACGACGAGCTCGCCCTCGCCTACGCGCCGGAGGGGCGCCCCCGCGGGCAGATCCTCGTCGACGTCCTCCGCGCTCCCTACCCGGACTCCATGGGCGACCCGGAGGAGGACGCGGAGCTCTTCGGCGCCTGGACCCTCGCCGCCTTCGGACCGGCGGCCTTCCCGGGGAACCTCGCGCGCGCCGTCCAGCATGCCGTCCACTGGCCCGAGGGCGCCCGCGACGCCGCCGAGCGCCACGGCGCCTTCGTGCGCTTCCGCCTCAGCTACGCCCTCGGCAAGGGGCCGGACGCGCCCGTCTACCCGGAGGGCGCCGACCCGATCCACGAGCTGGTGCTCCTCGCCCTGCTCGGGCAGGCGACGCTCGACCTCCCCGGCGCGCTCGCCTTCTTCCAGCCGGGGGCCGAGCTGCTCCTCTCGCAGCGGGACGTGCGCGAGCGCCTCGGCCGCGCCCGCAAGCAGGAGCTCCCACCCGTCGACGTCTTCGCACACGCGCGCTTCGTCCACGTGAGCGACGCGCCCGGCTGGTCGCTCATGGACACGGTCGGCCTCGACGCGCTCTTCCTGCCCGACCAGGAGGCCTGCTTCCGGCCCGAGGCCATCTCGCCGGACGCCGTGCACGGCTTCCTCCTCGATCTCGCCTGCTACCTCGTGCAGGAGGGGGAGGTGGTGAAGCCGGGCGACACGGTGGAGGGCCCCGGCGGCGTCTGGCGCTGCCACGCGGCGCCCGAGAACGCGCTCCGGCCGGCGCCGCGGCGCACGCTCCGCTGGTTCCCCGAGGGCGAGGACGTGCCGGCGGTCTTCCGCGTGGAGTGAGGGCGGAGCGAGGCGGAGGCGCGCCCCGTCGCGGCCCGCGAGCTGGGCGGCGGCGCGAGCGATCGACGGAGCGGGGATCGAGGCGGCGCGGGGAGCGACGAAACGGCGCGGGGCTTCCACCGACCCAGACCGTGTCCCCGGGCGCCATTCTGCTACGCTCGCCCCGGCGCCGACGCCGCTCGACCCGATGACCTCGCTCGCCTGCCGTCGCTCGTTCCTGGCCGCCCTGGCCGTCGCGTCCTTCGCCTGCGGCGGCGGCACCTACGAGGCCGGCGTGTACCGCGACGGCGAGGCCCGCTACGCGCTCGCCTCGCCCGGCGAGGGCTGGCGCGCGGTGGAGGTCGACTCGCAGAACGATCTCGCCTGGCGGAGCGAGGGGGCGGGAGCCGTGATCCAGGCGAACGCCTCCTGCGACCCGAACCTCGACATCCCCCTCGAAGCGCTCACGAACCACCTGCTCATCGGCTTCACGGAGCGCGAGCTCGCGAGCCAGGAGCGGAGGCCCATGGCGGGGCGGGAGGCGCTCCGGACGCACCTGCGCGCGAAGCTCGACGGCGTGCCCCGGGAGCTGGTCCTGGTCGTGCTCAAGAAGGACGGCTGCGTCTACGACTTCGCGCTCGTGGCGCCGCCGGGGGCGCGCTTCGCCGCCGCGAGCGAGGCCTACGAGCGCCTCCTCGCCAGCTTCGAGACGCGATGAGCGGCGGGCTCCTGGGACGGGCCCAGCGCGCCCTCGAGGAGACGGGCTCGGTCGCGGTGCTCGGCCTGCGCTTCGTGCGCACGCTCTTCACGACCCGCTTCGACTGGCGGAGCTTCGTCTACCAGGTCGAGCAGCTCGGCGTGAGGTCGCTCGCCATCGCCAGCGCGACCGCCGTCTTCGTCGGCATGGTCATGGCGATCCAGTTCGGCTTCTTCATGGAGAAGTACGGCGCCAAGGAGGCGCTCGGGAAGGTGATCTCGATCAGCGAGGCGCGCGAGCTGGCGCCGGCGCTGACCTCGCTCGTGGTCGGGAGCCGGATCGCCGCGGGCATGGCGGCGGAGCTCGGCTCCATGAGCGTGACCGAGCAGATCGACGCGATCCGCGCGCTCGGGGCCGATCCGATCCGGAAGCTGGTCGTGCCGCGGGTGGTGGCGTCGATCGTCATCATGCCGCTCATCGCGGCCATCGCGCTCCTGCTCGGGCTCGCGGCGGCGATGTTCATCGCGAACGTGAGCTACGGGATCCCCGTGCCGCAGTTCATCAGCGCGGCGCTCGACGGCGTGACCATGCAGGACTACCTGAGCGGCTTGAGCAAGACGCCGGTCTTCGGGTTCCTGATCGCGATCCTCGGCTGCTACTTCGGCATGGGGACGCGCGGCGGCACGGAGGGCGTGGGGCGCTCGACGACGCGCTCGGTGGTGGTGGTGTCGATCACCATCCTGGTCGCGGACGCGCTGCTCACACAGATCTTCGTCGCGCTCTGAGGGGCGGGCGCCCGAGCCGCGCACTCTACGCGCCGTCCGCAGCGCGAATTCCTACACCGGATCTGCAAACGAGCACCGGTTCCCCGTGTTCTTGCTTTGTTGATTGATTTCAGTGTGTTGCGAGCATGAGTGCCCGCGAGTAGGAGCGCCGCGGTCGCTCTCGTAGGGTCCCTCCCGCGCGCCTCGTTCGGGGCGCCTTCTCGAAGGAGGGAGAGAGATGAGAGCGAGAACCGTCACGGCGCTCGGCGCCATCCTCGCGGGCCTGCTCTGGCCGGCCGTCGGGGCCGCCCAGTGCTCGTGGATCGACAACCTGAACTGCGCCGCGATGGGCGGCGTGCCCGACGCGCGCGGCGGCGAGTGCTGGTGCGACGTGTACGAGTACGTCCCCCGGCGCGTCGCGAACGCGCGCGACGGCGACGTCGGCATCGTGCCCATCGACGGCAACGGGAGCGAGGTCGTCGCCACCGTCACGCGCGAGATCGGCCAGTACCACCGGCACGCGGTGATGTTCTGGGACGACGGCCGTCGGACGCGCCACGACACCATGTACATCGGCGACGCCGAGGACGGCAGCGAGGCCGACGCGGGCGGCGACTACGTCACGCTGCTCCAGCCGCTCTTCGGGCGGGTGCGCTTCGACGGCGACGAGCTGCAGAACGGCCTGCCGGGCGCGATCAGCCAGACCATCGACGACACGCTCGCGCGCGGGCGCCTCTCGACGACCGGGCTGGTCCTCAAGCCGGCCCAGCGCCTCGTTCCGAGCACCTCGCCCTGGTCGCCCATGCGCATCGAGGAGCCGAACCGCCCGGCCTTCGAGGCGGCCGTCGCCGCGGCTCGGACGCGCTCGGCCTACTACAAGCTCGGCGACTACACGGACATGGACTCCATGAGCCGCCCCTGGAGCTCGACGCGCTCGGGCGACCTCCGCGGATCGCACTGCTCCGGCTACGTGACGGACCACTTCCGCGACGAGGGCCTGCCCATCGACGACGTCTTCTATCCGGAGTCGCTGCGGGAGGACGTCGCCGAGGTGCTCTACGAGGAGGTGCGCGACATGTGCCGCAACGAGACCGGCTTCTGGTCGGACCTCGGCGCGGCCGTGACGCTCCACTGGAGCGTGTGCCGCAACATCGGCAACCAGGTCGTGAACTGCTTCGCCGACCTGAGCTGCTGGGACACGAGCAACACCTGGCGGAGCAGCATCGGCACGGGCTCGGCGGTCTCGCCGGACAACCTGCTCCCGGAGAGCTTCCGCTACACGGGCACGACCGACTACGACTGGGACGGCATCACGCTGACGCAGGGATCGGGCAGCTTCTACCCGATCCTCGGCACGACGGTCTCGCACCCGGGCCTCTCGGGGACCGAGCCCGGGACGAGCGCGACGAGCCAGTCGCCCTTCCAGCGGGTCGCCGCCATGTCCATGACCGGCGGCTACTACACCTTCAGCCACAGCGTGAGGCTCTGAGGTGCGCGCCCGACGACGGATGACGTGGGCGCTCGCGCTCCTCGCCCCCGGGGCGCTGTGGCTCTTCGCAGGCTCCGACGCGAGCGGGGAGGCCGGCGCCGGCGCGCCGTCGTCGGGCGCCGCGCGCCTCCACGCGGAGGGGGCTCTCGAGGGAGGACGCGTCGCGGCCGCAGGGGCGGCGCGCTCCGGCGAGGAGGACCGCCGCGCCGGGCCGACGCCCGAGGTGCGGCAGGTGGTCGAGGCGCCGCTGATCCGCGCCGTGCGCTTCGAGCCGGCCGAGCCCTGCCCGGGCGAGCCGGTGCGGGTGTACACGGAGCTCCGCGCGGACGCCGGCGACGCGAAGGTCTTCGTCGACGGTCAGCCGGGGAGCCCGCAGGTCGTCGTGGCGGAGGCGCCCGGGAGGCAGCGCGTCCGCGTGCTCGCCCGGGGCTGGTCCGACGTGTACGAGCGCCGGGACGCGACCTTGCCCGTGCGCGCCTGCACCGACGCGCCGCCGCGGCTCCGCGCGCGGGTGGAGGCGACCCTGCTCGGGGAACGACGCTATGCCTTCCGCCTCACGCCGGCGCCGGAGGGCGAGGTGCGCTGGGACTTCGGCGACGGAGAGAGCGGAGAGAGCGCGGCGGGCCAGGGCGTGACCCATCGCTACCTCGCGCGCCCCGAACGCTCGCACTCGACCTACCTCGTGCGGGCGAGCTACGCCGGCCCGAGCGGCCCCGAGGAGAGCTTCGTCTCCGTGAGCCACGCGGAGGCGACCGGCATCGCGGCGCGGACGGCCTACCCGGTGGTGGAGAGCGAGGGGGAGCGCTTCGTGGGCTGGGACGCGGAGGCGGGGCTGAGGACGCACCGCTTCGTGACGAACGCGATGGACGAGGACGTCGAGTTCGAGGTCGCCTCCGTGCGCGCCTTCCCCTGCGATGGGAGCGCCGCCGAGGAGGTGCAGCTCGCGGCGCGGGAGGTGCTCGACCTGACGCAGATCCGCGCCGGGGAGAGCGTCGACGTGGGCGTGCGCGTGCCGGCGACGCCCTTCGAGAAGCCCATCTGCCAGATGCACGTGGAGCTCGCGGGGCCGGCGGGGGCGCGGCTGGCGACGAGCGGCTTCGCGCTCGACACGGGCGTGCCGGACGAGCGCATGCCCGTGGAGGATCGGGCGACCCTCGAGGCGCTCCGCGCGCTGGCCGCGGAGCACGGCGGCGGGCCCATCCCGGCCGAGGAGGTCGCCGCGTACCGGGCGACGCTCGCGGAGGGCTCGGGCTCCTGAGGGGGAGAGGATGCGCGCCGGCCGCCCTGCTCGGGGGCCGGCGCGCGTCAGCGCGTGCGCGAGCGGGGGGCGGAGGCGGTCTCGTCGAGCCCGAGGTAGCGGACCACGAGCCGGTGGAGGTGCGCGCGGAGCGAGCCGTCCTCGATCCACTCGGGGTGCCGATCGATGCCCGCCTCCACGACGGCCTCGACGGCCGTCACGAGCATGAAGGCGGTCACCTGGGCGTCGCCGATGGGGGCGAGCCGCTCGGCGTGGGCCTCCAGGGCTTCGCGGACCAGGCGCACGACCTGACCGTCGACCTCGGCGCTCACCTCGCGGATCCAGCCGCGGGGGATGCGCCGGAGGAGGAGGACGCGGGTCTGGACCTCGCCGAGGAGGGTCGTGGCGAGCAGATCGACGAGCCCGTCGACCATGGCGAGCAGGTCGTCTCCGGCGGCCCGGACGCGCTCGCGGGCGAGCTCGAGGGTCTCGCGTTCGAGGCGGCGGGCGATCTCCGCGATGACGGCCTCGCGGTCCGGGAAGTACTGGTAGAAGGAGCCGATGCTCACGCCCGCGTCCTCGGCGATGCGGTTGGTGGTGAGCGCGTCGAAGCCCTCGGCCTCGAGGATGCGGCGGGCGGCCTCGAGGATGGCGTCGACGATGGCGCGGCTCTGGGGGCGGCGGGGGCGCTTGCGGAGCTGCCCGTCGGGGAGGGAGCGGCGGCGCGACATCGATGGGGCGGTAGCACGCGGGGGGAGGGCGGCAATGGCGGTTCGGGAGTGCTGCGGATGGGGGAGGGGGCGCCGGGATGCGCGACCGGGGGGATGCGCCTCGTGCTCCTGCGAGCCGCGTCGAGGCGTCGTGGCGGGTGAGGCGTCGTGATGGGTGGCCGCGACGAAGGACCGGCGGCGCCCGTGTTCGGAGCAGCGACGAGGTCCGTCGGACCCCGGCTCGAAATTCCGGGCAGCGGTACTAGGCTCCGGCTGCCTTGGCTTCCGGCTCCCCGCGCTATCGACCTCGCGCCCGGCTGCGTCGGCTCGCGGCGGCGGCGCTCGGGCTCGTCCTGCTCAGCGGGCTGAGCGTCGGCCACGCGCTCTGGCGGCGCGCGGAGGACGCGCGGACGCTGCCGGCGCGGCGGGCGCTCGTGCGCGGGCTCGGCTTCGCGGACCTGGCGCTGAGCTCGAGCGCGCGCTGGCTCCGGCACCCGAGCCAAGTGGAGCCGACCGCGCCCTTCGCCGACCTCCCCGCGAGCTGGGATCCCGATCCGGCCGGCGCGCTGATCGGGCCGCCCGAGCCGCCCGAGGGGGACGCCCCATGAGCGAGCCCGTCGGAGGCTGGCGGCGCCAGCGCGCGCTCCTCGACTACGCCCTCGGCAGCCTGCGGCGGCGCGGGCGGCGGAACGGCGCCATGGTCGTCGCGCTCATGGTCGTGGTCGGCGTCTACGCCAGCGTGCTCTTCCTCTCGGAGTCGCTCCGCCACGAGTGGGAGCAGACGCTCGAGGCCACGCCCGATCTGGTCGTGCAGCGCATGGTCGCCGGTCGACCCACGACCATCGAGGCGGGGGCGCTCGAGGCGGTGGTCCCGACCGACGCGCCGGGGGTGCGCCGCGCCTGGGCGCGCACCTGGGGCTACCTCTTCGTGGAGGCCATCGGCGCGAACCTGACGGTGATCGGCGCGGGGCCGGGCGAGAGGGCCTTCGCCCGCAGCCTCGTGGGGGAGCCGCTCCCGGCGGAGGAGGGCGAGGTGCCTTTTTGCCTCGTCGGCGACGCCCTCGCGGAGCGCCTCGCCGTCCGCCCCGGGGACCGGCTCGCCATCCCCGACGCGCGGCAGGAGACGCGGGTGCTCGAGGTGGCGGGCGTCTTCGACGCGGCGAGCGCGCTCCACGTCGCCGACGTGATGGTCGTGCGCGAGGCGACGGCGCGGGAGCTCCTCGCCCTGCCGGCGGGGCAGGCGACGGACCTCGCCGTGGAGCTCGCGCGCCCGGAGGAGGCGCCGGTCGTGGCGGCCGGCATCCGCGAGCGCATGCCGGACGCGCGCGTGATCGATCGGCGCGCGCTGGTGCGCACCTACGAGCTGACCTTCGATGGGCGGAGCGGGCTCCTCGGCGCGCTCCTCGTGCCCTGCCTCGCGGCGCTCTTCCTGCTCGCCTGGGATCGGCTGACCGGGCTCGGCGACGCGGAGCGGCGGGAGATCGGCGTGCTCAAGGCCATCGGTTGGGAGACGCGGGACGTGATCGCGGCGCGGCTCTGGGAGAGCGCGCTCGTGGCGATCGCGGGGGCCTGGCTCGGCGTGCTGCTCGCCTATGGGTACGTCTTCGGGCTCGGCGCGCCCGGGCTCGCGGGGGCGCTCTTCGGGTGGAGCGCGCTGCATCCGGAGCTCGCGCTCACGCCGGTGATCGACGCGACGCAGGCGTGGACACTGGTCGGCCTGGTGGTGCTGCCCTTCGTGGGCGTGGCGGTCGTGCCGGCGTGGCGCGCGGCGACGCTCGATCCGGACGAGGCCATGCGATGAGCGAGGCGGCGGACGAGGCGGCCGGCGCCGAGGAGGCCGCGGCCGGGGAGATGGCCGCCGAGGAGCCGGTGGTCGTCGCCGAGGAGGTCGTGAAGCGCTACTTCGACGGCGGGCGGCGGGTGCTCGCGATCGACGGCGTCAGCCTCGAGGTCGCGGCGGGCGAGCTGGTCGTGCTGATGGGGCCGAGCGGCTCCGGGAAGACGACGCTGCTCGGGCTCCTCGGCGGGCTGATCACCCCGACCAAGGGCGACGTGAAGGTGGCCGGGCGGAGCGTCGTGCACATGCGCGATCACCACCGGACGGCCTGGCGGCGGCGGCACGTGGGCGTGGTGTTCCAGGAGCTGATGCTCGTGCCGGGGATGTCGCTCCTCGAGAACGTGCTCCTGCCGCTGGCGCCGCTCGGGGGCGCGGGGAAGGACGAGGTGGCGCGGGCCGAGGCGCTGCTGGCTCGCTTCGGGCTCGGGGACGAGCGCGACGCGCGCGTGCGGCGGCTGAGCGGGGGGGAGCGGCAGCGGGGGGCGCTCGCGCGGGCGCTGGTGCTCGAGCCGAACGTGCTGCTCCTGGACGAGCCGACGGCGCACGTGGACGCGGAGAACGCGGAGGCGATGCTCGAGCTGATCGCCGAGGAGACGGCGCGGGGGCGGGCGGTGATCGCGTCGACGCACGACCCGCGGCTCGCGGAGGACGCGCGGGTGAGCCGGGTGGTGCGGGTGGAGGCGGGGAAGCTCGCCTGAGCTCGCGGGACTCGCTGCGCTCGCTCGAGCGGTCCGCCGTCCGCGATCCGCGGTCCGTGCGGGCGGTCGGCTTCGCGTTTCGGGACGCGTGCGCGGAGGCGGGTCTCAGCGGGGGTCGAGGGAGGCCAGGAGGGCGGCGTCGATGGCGCCCGGCTCGACGACGCGGCCGCCGTGGTCCGCGGCGAAGCGCTCGGCGCTCTCCCGGCCTTCGACCGGGACGAGGTCGTCGCCCATGGGGCTGAGGACGTCGGAGCCCGCGACGTAGAGCACCTCGAAGGCGGGGCGGCGCTCGCCCGAGTAGTACTCCATGACCCAGCCCTCGGTGGCGGCGCGGTCGTGCTCGGCGGCCCAGCGGAAGAGGCACTTGGGCGCGTCGAAGCGCTCGTCGCCGAGGCCCGCGGTCCACTCCGGCGCCATGTCGACGCGCATGCCGCACTGGGCGCAGCGGGCGGCCTCCTCGGTGGCCGCGCCGCCGTCCTCCTCCCCACCGCAGGCGAAGGCGAGGGCGAGGGTGAAGGCGAGGGCGAGGCGGGACGGCATGACGGGGATATGGCGCCAGCGGGGAGTCCGGGCGACGCGGCAAATCGTCGCGTTCAGCGCATCAGCGGCGCGCCGCCGGAGACGATCCAGTAGCGGACGACCGGGGCCATGGCGATCAGGGCGGCGGCGGTCCAGGCCCAGGCGCCCCAGCGGCCGAGGCGCGCGGCGAGGGCGGCCACCGCGGCGTCGTCGCCCGCGGCCTTCCGGAGGGCGGCGACGACGCCCGCGCCGGCGCCGAGGGCGGTGGCTGCGAAGAGGGCCGTGAAGAGCGGCCAGCCGACGCCGCCGACGTCCGCGTGGAGGAGGCAGAAGGGGCAGAGGTGGTGGGGCAGCTCGTAGGCGTGCGGCGCCACGTAGAGCAGGACGGCTGGCGCCATGGCCCCGGCGGCGGCGACCGAGAGGCCGGCGGCCGCGTAGGCGGAGGCGCGGGGGACGCGCCCGCGGCGGGCGCTCCGGCGGGTGGCCCAGAGCGCGGCGGCGGCCGTGAGGGCGAGGACGAGGGCGAGGCCGAAGACGGCGGCGCCGTGGCCTCCTTCGGCGCCCCAGCGACCGGCGGCGCCGCCGTCGAGGCTCACGCTGCAGCAGCTCGCGACGACCTCGAAGTCGAGCTGGGCGAGGAAGGCCGCGCTCACGCCGAAGTCGAGCCAGACGAGGGGCGCGACGGCGAAGAGGGCGAGGAACTTGCGGCGCGTGAGGACGGGCGTCGCCAGGCGGAGGTCGAGGCGGTGGAGGACCAACCAGAGGGCGCAGGCGAGGGAGGCCGCGGCGCCGGTGGCGAGGGGCCAGAAGCCGACGCCCGTGGAATCGAAGACGCCCCAGGCGCACATCGCGCCGCGGATGGATTGAGCGCTCCGGTCGGCGGCGAGGACCGTGAGCGTGAGGCCCGTGAGGGCGAGGATCAGGCCGAGCTGGACGAGGGTGGCCGCGAGCTCCGCGCGCCGCTCGAGGGCGAGCTGCCCCTCGCTGGTCGCGCCGATGCGCCAGTGGCGAAGCACGCGGAAGGCGACGCTCACGGCGACGGCGCAGAGCACGACCGCGACCAGGCCGGTCGCGAGGCGCGCGAGGATCCAGGGGCGCGAGAAGGCGTCCACCCCCGAAGCCTGGGGCGCCCCGCCCGCCCGCGCCAGAGCCGGCCCCCGCCGCTGCTCCGCGACCAGCCCCGCGGGCGCCGTCCCGCGAGTCCTGGCGGACGCCGCTGGGGAGTCCTGCGGACGCGCTCCAGGGGAGTCCTGCGGACGCGCTCGGGGGAGTCCTGCGGACGCGCTCGGGGGAGTCCTGCGGACGCGCTCGGGACGCGCTCGGAGGAGTCCTGCGGACGCGCCCGAGGGAGTCCTGCGGACGCGCTCGGGGGAGTCCTGCGGACGCCCGCTGGGGAGTCCTGCGGACGCCTGCTGGGGAGTCCTGCGGACCACCTCTGGGATGCCAAGTGTTGGATTGTACGGCGACTTGGGTCGACGGGAGGGGCGGGGGAGGCGCGGCCGGTGGGGTCGCCGGAAGAAGAGTGACCCCGGGTCATTTGACAAATGACCTTGGGTCACTAAATAAATGACTCGAGGTCAGAAAACGATGCGCAAGCTCTCCAACCGACTCGCCCCCCGCCGCCGCGCTCGCTCCGACGAGGCCCGCGCGGCCCGCCGCGACGACATCCTCGACGCCGCGGCCCACCTCTTCGCCGAGGGCCGCGTCCGCGACCTCCGCATGGTCGACGTCGCCCGCGCCGCCGGCCTCGCGAAGGGCACGCTCTACCTCTACTTCCCCACCAAGGAGGCCCTCTTCCTCGGCCTCCTCGACCGCGACCTCGGCCTCTGGGCGGACGCCCTCGCCGCCGACCTCGCGGCCCTCGGCCCCGCCACCCCCGACGCCGTCGCCGAGGCCATCGCCACCAGCCTCGTCGAGCGCCCCCGCCTCACGCGCCTCCTCGGCCTCCTCCACTCGGTCCTCGAGCAGAACCTCGCCCCGGAGACGGCCCTCGACTTCAAGCGCGCCCTCCTCGAGGGCACCGCCGCCCTCGGCGCCATGGTCGAGCAGTGCCTCTCCCTCCCGCCGGGGGAAGGCGGCCGCGTCCTCCTCCGCGCCCACGCCCTCGTCGTGGGCCTCCGCCAGATGGCCGATCCGCCCCCGCTGATCGCCGACGTCCTCGCCCGCCCCGAGATGGCCCCCCTGCGCGTCGACTTCGCGGACGAGCTCCGCCTCTCCCTCGCCGCCCTTCTCCGCGGCCTCTCCCCCCGCTGATCCCCCACCCGATCACTACCCGATGCCCACCCGACCAGGAGCCCCCATGCCCCCCCGCGACCTCCAGAACAAGACCGCCCTCGTCACCGGCGCCTCCTCCGGCCTCGGCGTCGACTTCGCCCACATCCTCGCCGAGCGCGGCGCCGACCTCGTCCTCGTCGCCCGCCGCCGCGAGCGCCTCGAGGAGCTCGCCAAGGCCCTCCGCGCCCAGCACGGCGTCACGGTCGACGTCGTCCCCATGGACCTCGCCGAGCCCGACGCCGGCCAGGCCCTCTACGACGAGCTGCAGGCCCGCGGCCGCGACGTCCACGTCCTCGTCAACAACGCCGGCTACGGCACCTACGGCGACTTCGTCGACATCCCCTGGGAGCGCGAGCGGAACATGCTCCAGCTCGACATCCTCACGGTCGTCCACCTCACCAAGCTCTTCGTCCGCGACATGGTCGCCCGCGACGAAGGCTGGGTCCTCCAGATCGCCTCCATCGGCGCCTACCAGCCCTCGCCCACCTACGCGACCTACGCCGCCGCCAAGAGCTTCGTGCTCCACTTCGGCGAGGCCCTCTCCTACGAGCTCCGGAACACGGGCGTGAAGGTCAGCGTCCTCTCGCCCGGCGTCACCAAGACCGAGTTCCTCGACGTCGCCGGCCAGAAGCAGACCTGCTACCAGCGCCTGGCCATGATGGAGTCGCGCCCGGTCGCCGAGGAGGGCGTGAAGATGATGCTCCGCGGTCGCCCGAGCCGCGTCAGCGGGCTCCTCAACCGCGTCAGCATCTGGCTGCTCCGCTTCACGCCCCGCCGCATGATGGCGGCCCTCGCGCACTGGCTCATGCGCGAGCCCGAGGCCGGCTGAAGGCAACGGGCGGGAGGGAGGCGGCGCCGCGCGACTATCCTGACGCGATGCGGCGTCGCCTCGCTCCCCCGTTCGCCCCCGCGCTCCTCCTCCTTCTCCTTCTCGCGGGCTGCGCCTCCCACCGCGGCGGTCGCCTCGCCCGGAAGCTCGACGCCCTCGGCGAGGCGCTCGGGCTCGGCGCCGCCCTCTGCGGGGGCGGCCTCGCCCTGCTGCTCCTCGGCGGTGGTGTCGCCACCCTCGTGTGGAACCGGCGCCGCCCGAGCGCCCGCTCGCGCCGCTGGGGGCTCGTGCTCGGCGCCGCAAACCTCCTGCTCGCGCTCCTGGCCGGGGCCTCCTTCGCGTCCGACCCTCCGCGCGAACGCTCCGTCGAGCGGGTCGCGTCGGGCGAGGTCGAGGAGGTCGGCGACGCCACCGGCGGGCCGGTCCACGAGGTCCCCGTGCTCCAGCGACAGGAGGTCGCGGGGCCCGTGAAGCTGGGCGCCTTCGCGGGCCTCCTCGCCTTCACCGTCGCCTGGGGGGCGCTCGGCGTCGGCGGCGTGTACGCGGCGCGCGCCTCCCGCGATCGCGCCGCGCCCTGAGCGCGCCCCTCCGGCGTCCCGCCTCGTGGCCGGACCTCGCCCATCCCGCCCATCCGGGGATCGGCTCGCCGTCCGGGAGAGGCACACACTCCGTCATCGACCGTGTCCACGTTCGCCTCCGAGGCGCGGGCGGGCCGAGCGAGGCCCTCCGCTCAGGAGTCGCTCGGCGCGTCGTCCGCGACCGGCACGAGCTCGCCGCTCTCGAGGAAGCGCCGCCGGTGCCGCCGGATGCGCCTCCGCTGCGCCTCGTCGAAGAAGGGCGGCCCGGGCGCGCCCTCGTAGCTCATGATGTTGCCGGGCGTCGACGAGTGGGGGTTCCCGAAGAAGTGCCCGAGCTCGTGCGCGAGCACGTACTCGCCGGCGATGCGGCTGAGGATCACGTAGTGCCGGTAGGTGCCGCTCCGCCGCGAGCGCCAGTGCACGCCGCGGATGAAGTCGCCCTCGACGTCGACGTTCGCGAGCGCCTGCACCACGAAGGCGTGGATGCGCTCGTCCTCCACGAGCGGCGCCAGGAGGTGCCGGTCGAGCCGGCTGAGGAGCGTGGTGTGCGCCTCCGGGAGCGGCTCGACGCCGTCCTCCACGAAGGCCACCCCGGCCGGCGCGAAGAGCTCGTTCGCGCGCCGGACCTGCCGGTCGAGCCAGCCCCGCGGCCGCACCGGCGCGCCCTCGTGTCGCGCCACCAGGAACCGGAGGCGGAAGGTCGTCGGGGCGTCGTCCTCGGCCAGGCCGACCGGCGTGAACGGCGCGGCGGCGAGGAGAAGGCAGAGCAGGGCGGCGGCGCGCATGCGGCCAGGCAGGCTAGCAGGTCGACACGCCGTCGCCCGTTCACGAGGGGCGCTCGTGGCGCCCCCGCCCTCGGGCGCCGACCCTCAACGGCAGAGGGTCTGCACCGCCCGCACGACGTCCTCGCCCAGGCTCCGCCCGTCCGTGCCGATGTCGAAGACGATCGGCGATCCGTCTGCCGCCGTCGCCCCCGTGTCCCGCGCGATGGCCTCCAGATCGTCCCGCGCCGCCGCGCCGCTCATCAGCCCGAGCACCTTCGCGTTCCGCGCGTTCAGCGCCGCCACGGCCTCCGCGTAGGTGTGGGGCCGCGGCGTGATGCCCGAGTAGGCGTAGGCGCCGCCCGGTCCGTTGTGGAAGTCCGCGTCCGTGAAGAGGAGGATGATCGGCGTCGCGCCCGGCCGGAAGCAGGGGTACCCGCCGCCCCCCGCGCAACCGCTCCGCGGGACCCACGCGCCGATGCCCTCGCCGGTCGCCACCTGGTAGAGCGCCTCGACCTGGCTCTCGGGCCCGTCCGCTCCGCCGCTCGCGCGGAAGCCGTCCACGGCCCGCTGCGTCGCCGCCACGTCCGCCGTGATGTTCTGCAGGTGCTGGAAGGGGATGTCGCCGCCCCCGCCGTAGCTGCCCACGGGGAAGTCGTCGAAGCGCGCGACGGCGAAGCGCACGTCCGCGATCTCCCGATCGAGCCCGGGGATGATCGTGTCCCGGAGCCGCGCCTGGATCTGCGCGATCTCCCCGCTCATCGACCCCGTCGTGTCCATCAGGAAGACGACGTCCGCCACCGTGCAGTCGACCACTGGCGGCACGCAGCCCTCGTCCACGGCGCCGTCGCAGTCCTCGTCGAGGTCGTTGCGGCAGATCTCCGGCGTCGCGGTCACGGCGCCCATGCACGCGCCGTAGTCGCTCCCGCCCCCCGGCAGCTCCATGCAGGCGGCCGTGCCCGAGCGGCAGAGGCCGACCCCGGGCGTCCCCGCGCCGGGCATGCCGCTCGGCGTCTCGTAGCAGCTCCGCGCGTCGCCGGGCGCGCAGAGGCAGCCCTCGTCCACGGTGCCGTCGCAGTCGTCGTCGAGCCCGTTGCAGAGCTCCGCCGCCGGGAGCGTGGAGCCCTCGCAGGCGCCCCAGCCGCCGGGCACGCAGACCTGCATGCCGGGCGCGCAGATGCCGACGCCCTCGGTGCCGGGCGGGCCCGTGTAGCAGCCGCGGGTCTCGCCGACCGTGCACTCGCAGCCCTCGTCGGCGGTGCCGTCGCAGTCGTCGTCGAGGCCGTTGCAGATCTCCTCGCTCGGGCCGACCCAGCCCTCGCAGCGCCCCCAGCTGCCGAACTCGCCCGCCGCGTCGCAGGTCTGCGAGCCGAGCGCGCAGACGCCGACCCCGGCCGCCTCGCTCGGACCGGCGAAGCAGCCCTGCGTGGCGCCGATCTCGCAGCCGCACTGCTCGTCGGCCTCGCCGTCGCCGTCGTCGTCGCGCCCGTTGCCGCAGAGCTCCACGTCGCCGGGCGGCGTGGCCGGCCCCGCGTCCTCCCCCGGCGCCGGCCCGGGGCCCCCGTCGTCGTCGACCGTCCCCGGCATGCCGCCGTCGCCGAGGGGCGTGCCCCGGCGCACGCAGACGCCATCGATGCAGCTCTGGCCGATGGCGCAGTCCGCGGTCGTCGCGCAGAAGGGCTCGTCGCCCGGGTCGCTGCCGGGGCCGCCTTCGCCGCTCGGGCTGCAGCCGAGGGCGAGCCCGAGGAAGAGGAGCGCGAGGCGGAGGCGGGTCGTCGAAGGGGACGCGTGCATGTCGGTCCGCGGCATTGCCAACGACGTGCCACGCCGACGAAGACGGGCGATCGCGGCGCGAGCTCGGGCGCGCCGGAGACTTTCGACCCCGTCTTCTCGCTCCGGGTCCGCCGCTGCACGCGCGGAGGGGTCAGTCGGCCCCAGTGAGGTCGACCTCGCCTTTCTCTGTCAGCTCCCGCCGCCTCCTCTCCAAGGCCAGGGGCGAGCGTCTTCACGACCCCATTTCACCACCCCGCCGGGGCGCCCACGGGACGCGCCCCAGCCGGACGCTCAGCAAGGAGAGGACACCATCATGACCCACCCCCGCCTGCTTCTCGCCCTGGGCCTCGCGCTCGCGGGCGCCTTCGCCCCCGGCGCCGCCGAGGCCCAGTTCGACCTCGCCGCGCCGACCTTCCACGAGGTCCACCTGCTCGCCCAGGATGGCCGCCACGACGGCACCGAGAGCACCGTCTGGGTGCGCATCTACTCGCAGGACCAGGGCGCCTGGTCGAGCTGGAAGCCCATCGCGGGCGGCGTCCCCGCCGGCGCGGTCACCTCCCTGACCTTCGAGACGGCGCCGAGCTTCACCCACGTCAGCCGCGTGCAGGTCTGGGAGGGCGCCAGCGACGGCCTCCGGGTCTCCGTCCGCGTGCGCAGCTCGAACGCCGTGACCCAGCGTGGCGTCGAGAGCCGCGTCTGGATCAAGAACGGCAGCGCCACCTTCGACCTCGCCGAGGTGCTCGCCTACGAGTGCGACGGACCGCCCACGGTCTGCTCCTGTGACATCGACTCGGGCGACTGCTTCGCGCTCTGGCTCAGCGGGCTCTGCGACCAGGACAGCTGGGAGTGCTACGACTACAGCTCGGACGCGGGCGGCGGGCAGTTCTGCACCTGCCTCCCCTGAGTCTTCGCGTCGTTCGGCGCCGCGCGATCCTCCGGGTCGGGCGGCGCCGACGCGTCCGGGCCGGAGGCGACCAAGGGCGCGAAGCCGAGCGCGAGCCCGGACGGCGGACGGCCTGGAGCGAGCGACAGCGAGCGCCGAGCGCGCAGCCGGCTCCGCCCCTCTCCGCGCACGCGGCATGGACCGTGACGTCGAGCGCCAGCCCGGACGGCGGATGGCGGACGGCCTGGAGCGAGCGACAGCGAGCGCGTCAGCCGCGGTCTCCGAGCGCCACCGTCATCGCCCGGCTCGGGCTCGTCCCCGCCGTCTTCGCCTTCAGCGTCGCGATCGCGTGCGCGTTCCGCTCCCACCAGTCCCGCGCCTCCGCCTCGCCCCAGCTCGGCAGCGCCGCCGCCTCGAGCGCCGCCTCGAGCTCCGCCTCCAGCTCCGCCGCGCTCGCGAAGCGCTTCGCCGGGTCCTTCTCCAGGCAGCGCAGCACGATCGCGTCGAGCGCCTCCGGTACCTCCCCGGGCGCGTGCGCCGAGGGCGGCTCGGGCGCCGTGTGCAGGTGGTGCCCGCAGATCTCCACGACGTTCTTCCCGTCGAAGACGTGCCGCCCGACCAGCAGGAACCACCCCACCGCGCCGAGCGCGTAGAGGTCGGTCCGCGCGTCCACCCGATCGGGCGCCGTCACGCTCTCCGGCGCCATGTAGAGCGGCGTCCCGGCGAGCACGTTCGCCGTGCTCAGCCCCGGCGAGCCGGCGAGCTCCTTCACCAGCCCGAAGTCCACGACCTTCGCCACGTCGTGCGCGCCCCCGCGCCGGCAGAGGAGCACGTTCGCCGGCTTGATGTCCCGGTGGATCAGCCCGAAGTCGTGCGCCTCCCCGAGCGCCCCGGCGACCTGCCGGAGCACGCGCGCGCCCCGCGCCGGCGGGAGGGGCCCGCCGAGCTCCACCAGGTCGTCGAGGGCGAGCCCGTCGAGGAGCTCCATCGCGTAGTAGAAGACGCCCTCCGGCGTCCGCCCGAAGTCGTAGACGGCGACCGTGTTGGGGTGGGTCAGCCGCGCCGTCTGGCGCACCTCCCGCTCGAAGCGCGCGATGGCCTTCTCGCCGGCCTTCTCCGGCGGCAGGAGCTTCACCGCCGTGGGCCGCCGCAGCATGGCGTGCCGCGCCCGATAGACCTGCCCCATGCCGCCCTCGCCGATGCGCTCCTCGAGCTCGTACTGGCCGAGGCGCACCTGCTCGCGGACGGTCTCCTGGAGGCCGTAGATCACCCGCGAGACGATCGCGCAGGCGGCGGTGAAGGCGCCCGCCCAGGCCAGCGTGAAGAGGTAGATCGCCGAGGAGAGCTCGAAGCGGCCGGCGTAGGGGTGATCGATGGGGAGCTGCTCGCTCCGGTAGAGCGCGACCAGCGCGACGGCGTTCGGCGCGAAGGCGAGCAGGCTGACGGCGGCCGTGCGCGCGCCCGAGCTCGGCACGATGGCGGCGCGCAGGATCAGCGTGAGGGCCGTCGCGAAGTAAACCGCCCCGTCGCCGAGGTCGCGCCCCGGCTTGTCCAGGATCAGGCGCGCGTAGAAGGCGCAGATGAGCACGGTGCCGAGGCTCTCGACGGCCCAGAGCAGGCGGATGGGCCGCCTGCCCGCGCGGGTGAGCCGCCAGCCGGCGAAGAGGAGCGCGACCAGGCCGAGGTGCGGGAGGCTCCGGACGAAGCCGTCCAGGCCGATGCCCGACGCCAGGGCCGTGCCGGCGCCGATCAGATAGAAGGCGCCGAGGAAGAAGAAGAGCAGCTGCAGGTAGAGCGCGACGCGGCGCTGCAGGAAGACGCGGGAGTCGCGCACCGCGCTCGGGTCGACCCAGCCGAGGAGCCGTCGCCAGAAGCCGGTGAGCGCGGAGAGCACGGCGGCGAGTATGGACCGCGCGCCCGCGCTTCGCCTCCCTCCGGGCGACCCCGTCCGCGGCCGCGGCTCTTTACACCTTCACAGCTCCGGTGGTCTGCCGGGCCCGCGCGAGCATCGAGCCGGGGCGCCGGGCCGAACGCACGGTGGCTCGGCGGAACGAACGGGCGCTCCCCGGGCCGCGCGCCTTTACAGGTTGACGGCGATCGAACGTGTCTCGAAAAAGAGTGACGTTTCGCCTGATCCGAGCCCCTGCGCCGTGTAGATTCGGGGCGTCATGGCCGATTCGAACGAGGTACAGCGCGTCGGGCTGGTGTTCTCCGGCGGTCCCGCCCCGGGCGCCAACGCCGTCATCGCGGCCGCGGCCTCCTCCTTCGTGGAGGACGGGCGCGAGGTCGTGGGCTTCTTCCACGGCTACTCGAACCTCGAGGCCTACCACCCGGTCACGCGGCGCCTGCTCCCGGACGAGCACTACCGCATCTTCGAGCCCCGCGACTTCTCCGGCCTCCGCAACAGCCGCGGCGTGATGATCGGCACGGCGCGCGCCCACCCGGGCATCGGCATCGGCTCGCGCGAGGATCTCGCGGACCCCGACAAGAGCGCCAAGCTCCGCAACGTCTACAACGCGCTCGTCGACCTCGAGATCGACGCGCTGATCAGCATCGGCGGCGACGGCACGCTCACGACGGCGAACTTCCTCCACGAGATGCAGAAGACGCTCCCGGAGGACGCCAAGCGCGTGCGCGTCGTGCACGTGCCGAAGACCATCGACAACGACTACCACGGCGTCGACTTCACCTTCGGCTTCTTCACGGCCGCCGACGTGCTCGCGAAGTCGCTGATGAACCTGCGCGCGGACGCGATCGCGACCAGCTCCTACTTCATCGTCGAGACCATGGGACGCAAGAGCGGCTGGCTGAGCTACGCGGTGGCCATCGCCGGCGAAGCGAACCTGGTGCTCGCGCCCGAGGACTTCGGCATCGACCTCATGGAGGAGCGGGACGACGGCAGCCGCTACCTCTCGCTGGACGCGCTCGCCGATCGGATCGTCGACCTGATCGCCTACCGCGAGAAGCGCGGCAAGCACTACGGCACGGTGATGCTCGCGGAGGGGCTGGTGGAGAAGCTCCCGCCCGAGCTCCTCGACGACGTCCCGCAGAACGGCCATGGCCACGTCGCCCACGGCAAGCTCAGCCTCGGCAAGATCGTCGCGCAGGTCGTCACGGACCGCTACGAGCAGCGCATGGGCCGGCGCAAGAAGGTCACGGGCACGCAGCTCGGCTACGAGTCGCGGAGCGCGCCACCGCATGCCTTCGACGTGATGCTCGGCAGCCAGCTCGGCATCGGCGCCTACCGGGCGCTCGTCGAGGAGGGGCTCGACGGGCACATGGTCAGCGTGCAGGGGCAGCTCGATCTCCGCTACATCCCCTTCGCCGAGCTGATCGATCCGGAGACCATGCTCGCGAAGGTGCGCTACATCCGGCCCGGCTCGGACTTCCACCGGCTCGCGCGCTTCATGGAGACGCGCACGGACCGCGTGATGGAGTGGTCCCCGGGTCGCCGCCGCGAGTGACGCGCGCCGCTCCGACGCTCAGAGCTTCACGATCAGCGCGCGGAGGTCCTGGCCTTCCGTGCCGACCGGGCCGCTCGCGGCCCAGCGCGGCGTGCCCTCGTGCTCGAAGGAGAAGACCTCGCCGGGCGCATCGCCCGCCACGTCGAAGGCGCGCGCGAGGAGCGGGCGGTCGAGCGCCTCGACGTGCGGGAGGCGGGGCGCGGCGTCGGTACGGGGGCCCGTCGCCGGATCGAGGAAGGCGCGGATGCCGTCCAGCGTCGCGAAGCGGGGGTCGCGCGGGAGCGCGACGAGGGAGCCGTCGCGCGTCGTGACCAGCGCGGCCACCTCCGGGTCGTTCAGCTCGGCGGTCTGGCGGCTCAGGTCCGTGAGCGTGAAGTCCACGCCGAGCACCCAGCGTCGCCCGTGCGCGCGCCAGGGGAGCACGGCCGTGATGCCGGCGTCGCGGGAGACGAAGAAGAGGTAGGGCCGCGTCCAGCGGAGCGCGCCGTCCTCGCCCGCCGCGCCCAGCCGGTACCAGGGGCGGGAGGCCACGTCGTAGCCGTCCCAGGGGCGACCTCGGCTCTCGGGCGCGCCGGGCTCGAGCCAGCTCGCGCGGGGGCTCCCGCCCTCCTCGCTCCAGAAGAGCTGGAAGGCGCGGTCGCCGTGGGCGGAGCCGTGCACGAGCCGGTTGTAGAAGCGGTAGGGCGGATCGAGCGCGCGGGCGTCGCGGTCGTCGAAGGCGAGGTACTCGAAGTCGTCGCTGGCCACCATGAGCGAGCAGATGGTCTCGCTCTGCTCGACGAGCGGCCGGAAGAAGGCGTTGAGGTGGCCGATGGCGGCGCGGAGCGCGGGCTCCGGACGATCGAGGGCGCTCGCGGCGAGGAGCGCGTGGGCGTGGGGCATCCACACGGCGCGCTGGGCGAAGAGCAGGCGCACGGCGTCTCCGTCGCGCTCGAAACGATCGGCGAGGAGGCCGCGGACGGCGACGAGCTGGGTGCGCACGCGCTCGCGGAGCGTGTGCTCGAGGGCGGCGGTGCGGCGCTGGAGGAGCCAGATGGTGGGTACGGCGCCGAGGGCGAGGGCGCCGAGGCCCCCGAAGAGGGCGCGCCGCTTGAGGCGGCGGCGGCGCACGGCGGCCAGGGAGGCGCGGAGGAACTCGGTCTGGGGGCCGGTGAGGGACTCCGGGTGGGCGTCGAGGAGCTCCACGCCCTCGCTCAGGAGCTCGCCCGAGGGCAGCAGGTACTCGCCACGGCGCCCGTTCTGGAGCCAGCGGTCCGTCAGGAAGCGGAGCTGGCCTCGGAGCCCGAGCCCGCGCGCGAGCTCGGTGAGGAGCGCGTCCATGGACGGGAAGCGCTCCTGGGGATCGGTCGCGAGCGCTCGGCCGAGGGCCTCCCGGATCGGCGTGGGGACCTCCGAGCCCTCGGGCCAGGGGCGCATGTTGCAGGCGAGGATGTTGGCGATGGCCTCGACGGCGTTGCGCCCGGGGAAGGGGCGGCGCCCCGTGAGCGCCTCATGGAGCGCGACGGCGAAGGCGAACTGATCGGCGGCGCCGTCGATGGGTTTCGCCAGGAGCTGCTCGGGCGCCATGTAGGCGGGCGTGCCGACGAGCTCGCCGTCGCGCGTGAGCGGCGTGTCGAAGCCGTCCTCGCTGGTCTCCCCGGTCTTCCCGGTCTCTGGGCTCGTCGCCGCGCCGCCCCTGCTGCGCTCCGCGACCTCCGTCGCCTCCTCGAGCGTGTCCTCGGGGATGACGCGCCGGGCGATGCCCAGGTCGAGGAGCTTCGCCGTGCCGTCCTCTTTGACGAGCACGTTGTCCGGCTTGAAGTCGCGGTGCACGAGGCCGGCGTCGTGGACGGCCTGGAGCGCGCGGCCCGCCTGACCGAAGACGGTGAGGATCGCCTCGAGGGGCGGGTCCTCCTCGAGCCAAGCTCCGAGCGTGCGCCCGGTGACGTACTCCATGGCGAGGAAGACGCTCTTCGCCCAGGCGCCGACCTCGTAGATGGTCACGAGGTGTGGATGGGAGAGCATGGCCATCGCCTGCGCCTCGCGGAGCATGCGTTGCTGCGCGTCGGTGGCGTGGGTCGCGGCGCGGTCGTGGCGGAGGACCTTCAGGGCGACCTGGCGCTGGAGCTGCGGGTCGCGGGCGACGAAGACCACGCCCATGCCGCCGCGACCGAGCTCGCGCTCGACGACGAAGTGGCCGACGCGGTCGCCGGGCGCGGGGAGGGGGACCTCGTCTTCGTCTCCTCCGCGGGTCGGGCGGGCGACGTGCGTCTCGGCGAAGGGATCGGCCGAGTGGGGTGGCTCCGCGGGCGGCGCGTCCTCCGCTTCGTCTGCGGGCTGAGCCTCGGGGTCCGCCTCTGCCACGGTCGCCATGATGGGTCCAAGCGCGGGCGGGAGACCAGCCCCCGATCGTCTCCGCGCTCAGAGCGTGCGGAGGTAGGCGACGAGGGCGTCGACCTGGGCGTCGCTGAGCACGCCCTCGTAGCTCGGCATGGTGGGGGCGTAGCCCTCGACGACCTCCGCGTGCGGGCGGAGGATGGCGCGCTGGAGGTAGGCGGTGTCCGCGATGACGGGCTCGCCCTCGAGGAGCGGGCGGGGGCGGTCCGCGAGGCCGCCGAGCCCCGGGCCGACCATGCGGCCCTCGTCGACGCGGTGACAGGTGAGGCAGCCGTGATCCCGGAAGAGCCGGGCGCCCCATTCGGCCGGCTCGAGCCCAGCGGGGGGCGCGTCCGGGAGGCCGTTCGTCGTCGACGGCGCAGCCCCGTCCTCGCCGCCGCAGGCGAGCAGCGCGACGGCGAGGGCCGCGCCGCGCAGCGCCGCGCGAGCGCGGGTTCCCGGGCGTCTCGTCGCTGGCGGGTTCGTCCCTGGGCGCGTCGTCACTGGGCGCGTCGTCACTGGGCGCGTCGTCACTGGGGGGGTCGTCACTTCGCGCGTCGTCGCTGGGCGCGTCGTCGCTGGGTGCGTCGTCACCGGCCTCATCGCGGGACCTCGTTGGGACGCTCGAGGGCGGCCGCGATGGCTTCGACGTGCGGGTCGGGCGCGCCCATCTCGCGGAGCGCCCGGGCCAGCTCGAGCACGTACTCGACGTTGGGTCCGCTCGGCCCGACCGAGCGCCGCACCTGCGCGGCGATCGCGTCGACGGGGGCCTCGCCGAGGAAGCTCGGGTTCTCCGGCGTGGCGAGGTAGACGAGGGCCTCGAGCTCGCCGCCGTCCTTCAGGCGCACCCGTTCGAGGTGCCGGTCGTAGCCGCCCTTCTCGCGGTGATCGAGGCGGGCGAGCACGGCCTCGCGCTCCTCCGGGGCGACCTCGTAGGCCATGCCCCAGCAGATGGCGTCCGCGTCCGGCACCAGCGTCACCACCCGTCCGGGCGCGCCGGGGACGCCGCGGTGGTCCGTGGAGCCCTGCCAGAAGCGGCGCGCCCAGCCCCGCACGTAGCCGGGGGTGCGTCGGCGATGCGGGAAGGCCGGGCGCCAGACCAGCGAGCCGTAGCCGAAGACCCAGGTGCTCACGGGCTCTGCATAGCGTGGCAGGGCTCCGCCCGAAAGACCCTGCCAAAGACCCGCGCCCGAGACCCATGCCCGAGACCCATGCCCGTGCGGCGACCCGTGCCCGTGCGACGATCCGTGCCCGTGCCCCTGCCCCTGCCCGCCGGTCACCGAGGTCGTCGGCTCTGCCGAGTGGTCTGCGCTTCGGGCCCAGCATGTTCGGCACGGGGGGAGGGGACGGGCCCCGCGGGACCCCGCTCCGGCTCGCGCCCCGCTGTCGCGGGACGCTCCGCCTGCGCTCCGAAGC
>PABA01000069.1 GCA_002699025.1 Sandaracinus sp.
GGCGCTGTGGCTGGAGCTGGCGCTGTGGCTGGAGCTGGCGCTGTGGCTGGAGCTGGCGCTGTGGCTGGAGCTGGCGCTGTGGCTCGAGCTCGGTCTGGCTCCCTGCGTGCGGCTCGCGGAGGGCGTATCGTTCGCCGCGACGCGCTTGGCTGCGCTCCTCTCTCTCCTTCCGACGGGCAGGGGCAGGGGCACGGGCAGGGGCACGGGTTTGGAGGCTGCGATGCACGAGCACGGACTGATGAAGAAGCTGCTCGCTCAGGCGGAGGCCGAGGCGGCGAAGCGGGGCGGGGCTCTCCGGACCGTGAAGGTGCGCCTCGGGGCCATGGCGAGCTCGGACCCGGATCACTTCCGCGGCGACTTCGAGCACGTCTGCGAGGAGACGGGGCGCGAAGGGCTCGGCCTCGAGATCGAGGTCGACGCGGCGCGGCCGAGCGGCGTCGAGCTGATCGGCGTGGAGCTCGCGGGCTCGGACGCGGGGTGAGCGCGGGCGCGCCGTGGCGCTCCCACTCGGCGTGGAGCTCGCGGTCGCGAGCGGAGCGTCCGGTCCCGCGCGCGGCGGTACCTCGCCTCTCGGCTCGGGCGGTGGCGACGCGCGCTCGCGTCCGCCCGAGCGTGGCGTCCTCGTGAGCGCGGAGCGGAGCGCCGATGGGGCGTGAGAGAGCCGAGCCGGAGGGAGAGCGCGTGCGGCGCGTCGCGCGGGTCCGCGGGCGCGTGCAGGGCGTGGGCTTCCGGCCCTTCGTGGCGCGGCTGGCGCGGGGCTCGGGGCTCGCCGGCGCGGTGCGCAACGACGCGGGCCGGGTCGTCGTCGAGGTCGAGGGGCCGCCGGCCGCTCTCGCGCGCTTCGCCGAGGCGCTCCGCGCGCCCCCGCCGCCGGCGCGGGTCGACGCCATCGCCTGGGAGGACGCCGCGCTGCGCGGCGGCGCCGGCTTCCGCATCGAGGGGAGCGCGCCCGGCGCGGCGCTCGGCGTGCCGCTCCCGCCGGATCTGGCGCCCTGCGCCGCCTGCCGCGCGGAGCTCGAGGACCCGGGCGCGCGTCGCTACGGCTACCCCTTCCTCGCCTGCACGGCCTGCGGTCCGCGCTTCACCGTGGCCACGGCGCTCCCCCACGACCGCGCGCGCACGACGCTGAGCGCCTTCCCGCTCTGCGCCGCCTGCCGCGCCGAGTACGACGACCCGGCCGACCGCCGCCACCACGCGCAGACCATGGCCTGCGCCGCCTGCGGCCCGCGGCTCCGCCTCCTGGACGCGGAGGGCGCGCCCCTGGCCGAGCGCGGCGAGGCCCTCGCCCGCGCCGTCGCCGCCCTGAAGGCGGGCGCGCTGGTCGCCCTGAAGGGCCTCGGCGGATTCCAGCTCCTCTGCGACGCCACCGACGCCGCCGCCGTCGCCCGGCTCCGCGCCCGCAAGCGCCGGCCGGCCCAGCCCCTCGCCGTGCTCGTGCGCGATCTCGAGGCGGCCCGCGCCCTCGCGCACCTCTCCTCCCTCGAGGCCGCGACCCTCGCCGACGCGGCCGCGCCCATCCTCCTCTGCCGCCGCCGCGGCGAGCCCCTCGCGCCGAACGTCGCCCCCGGCCTCCGCGACCTCGGCCTGATGCTCCCGCCTTCGCCGCTCCACCTGCTCCTCGCGGCGGCGCTCCCGCCCCTCGTCTGCACGAGCGCCAACGTGCACGGCGAGCCCATGCCGGTCGACGACGAGGACGCGCTCGCGCGCCTCGGCCCCATCGCCGACCTCTTCCTCACGCACGACCGCCCCATCGCCCGCCGGGCCGACGACGCCGTCGTGCGCGTCGTGGACGGCGCCGCGCGCACGCTCCGGGTCGGCCGCGGCGTCGCGCCGGTCGCGCTCCCCTTCGCTTCCTCGCGCCCGCGCCTCGCCGTCGGCGCGCACCTGGAGAGCGCGCCCGCCTTCGCGCTCGCGCGCGAGCTGCTCCTCTGGCCCCGGGTCGGCGACCTCGACGGGCGCCGGGCGCGCGAAGCCCACGCCGAGGCCGTCGCCGATCTGCGCGCCTTCCTCGGCGCCGAGCCCGTCGAGCTGGTCTGCGATCTCCACCCCGACTACGCCTCCACGCGCCTCGCGGAGGCGCTCGCCGCGGAGCTCGGCGCGCCCCTCCGCCGCGTCGCTCATCACGCGGCGCATGTCGGCGCGGCGCTCGCCGAGCACGGCGTGCATGCCGAGCGGCAGCTCGCCGCCTTCGCCTGGGACGGCTTCGGCCGCGGGCCGGAAGGCGAGCTCGCCGGAGGCGAGGGCTTCCTCTGGCGCGGCGGGCAGCTCACGCCCGGGCCGGGGCTCCGACCCTGGCCGCTGCCCGGCGCGCTCGCGGCCGCGCGGGACGGCCGGCGCTGTGCGGCGGGCATGCTCGCCGCGGCGGGCGTCGATGCGGCACCGGAGCCCATCGCGCGCTTTCTCCCGCTGGCCCGCTCGCCGCGCCTGGCGCCGCCGACGAGCTCGGTCGGCCGCCTCTTCGACGCGGTCGCCGCGCTCCTCGGGATCTGCGCCGAGTCGAGCTACCAGGCGCAGGCCGCCATGGAGCTCGAGGCCCTCGCCGAGCCGGGCGCCGAGCCCTACGCCTTCGCGCTCGAGGGCGGGCGCATCGACTGGCGCCCGATGGTGCGCCCGCTCCTGGGTGATCGCGACGCGCCCGCGCGGGCTGCCTCGCGCTTCCACGCGACCCTCGCCCACGCGCTCGTCCGGGTCGCGGGCGAGAGCGGGGTCGGGGTCGTCGCGCTCGGGGGCGGGTGCTTCCAGAACGCGCTCCTCGCCCAGGAGGTGGCGCGCCTCGGGCGGGCCGCCGGGATGGACGTGCTCCTGCCGCGCGAGGTGCCGCCGAACGATGGGGGGCTGGCGGTCGGGCAGCTCTGGTGCGCGGAGCGCCGCGCGGCCGGCGGCCGGGAGGATGCCGAGTAGCTTCGCGTCGCGTCGCTCCTGCCCTCCGCCGACGCCACAGGAGACCGAAGAGGCCCGAGCATTCCCCGCTCGCCCTCCACGGCCCAGTTCCCCGACCCCCGCCCGCCGAAGGCGGGCGCGGCGCCTGCGGCCGCATCCGCGTAGCCGACGGGCGCATCGCCCGCGCCGCTCGCCGCCTCCGTGCGCGGGGGTTGGGGGCGACGAGTACAGGTGCTCGGTGCGCCACGAGACCGAAGCGGCCCGAGCGCTCCCCGCTCGCCCTCCACGGCCCAGTTCCCCGACCCCCGCCCGCCGAAGGCGGGCTCGTCGCCAAAGGCGACGAAACCCCGACCCCTCCCGCGACTCGCAGTCGCGGGCTCGGCGCGATAGCTTCGCCCCCATGTGCTTGGCCGTCCCGGGCCGCGTCGAGAGCGTGCGCGAAGGCGAGGGCGGGCTCCGCTTCGGGGCCGTCCGCTTCGGCACGGTCGTGCGCGACGTCTGCCTCGAGTACGTCCCCGATGCGCGCGCCGGCGACTGGGTCATCGTCCACGTCGGCTTCGCCATCCAGCGCCTCGACGAGGGCGCCGCGAAGGAGACCCTCGCGCTCCTCGAAGAGGCCGTGGCGAGCGGAGAGGGCGCGTGAAGTACGTCGCCGAGCTCCGCGACCCGGCGGCCATGCGCGGCCTCCTCGACCGCATCGCCGCCCGCGTCACCCGCCCCTGGACCATCATGGAGATCTGCGGTGGCCAGACCCACGCCATCGTCGAGCACGGCCTCCTCGATCTCCTCCCGCCCGAGCTCCACCTGGTCCACGGCCCCGGCTGCCCGGTCTGCGTCACGCCGGTCGCCGTCCTCGAGCGCGCCCGCCGCCTCGCCCTCCACCCCGCCGTCACCCTCCACACCTTCGGTGACATGCTCCGCGTCCCCGGCGCCGCGGGCGACCTCCTCGACGCCCGCGCCCACGGCGGCGACGTGCGCGTCGTCCTCTCGCCCCTCGACGCCGTCCGCGCCGCCCAGGCCGAGCCCGAACGCACGCACGCGCTCCTCGCCGTCGGCTTCGAGACCACCGCACCGACCACCGCCCTGGCCGTCGAGCTCGCCGCCCGCCTCGGGCTCGAGAACCTCGTCGTCCTCGCCTCCCACGTGCGCGTCCCGCCGGCCCTCGCGCAGCTCCTCGGCCGCCGCCGCGAGGACGGCGCCGGCGGCATCGACGGCCTCCTCGCCGCCGGCCACGTCTGCACGGTCGAGGGCTTCGAGGGCGCCTACCCGGAGCTCGCCGCGCGCTTCGGCGTGCCCGTCGTCGTCACCGGCTTCGAGCCGGTCGATCTCCTCCGCGGGCTCCTCGCCTGCGTCGCGCAGCTCGAGGAGGGGCGCGCCGAGGTGGAGAACGCCTACGCCCGCGCCGTCCGCCCCGAGGGCAACCCCCACGCGCGCGCCGCCGTGGAGCGCGTCTTCGAGATCGCCGACGTGCCCTGGCGCGGCCTCGGCGTCCTCCCCGCCGGCGGCCTCGCGCTCCGGCCGGCCTTCACGCGCTTCGACGCCGCCGCGCGCTTCCCCGACCTCGCCGGCCCCGCCGAGGGCCCGGCCGAGGATCCGCGCTGCCGCGCCGCCGAGGTGCTGCAGGGCCTGCTCTCGCCGGCGGCCTGCCCCGAGCTCGGCCGCGCCTGCACCCCCGAGCACCCGCTCGGCGCGCCCATGGTGAGCACGGAGGGCGCCTGCGCCGCCTACCACCGCCACCGCCCCGTCCCCCTCGGTCGCCGGCCATGAGCGACGAGCGCCCCCCTCCCGCGCCGCGCGGCGGAGACGGCGCGGAGGCCGTGAGCGCCGACCCGATGGAGGGGCTGAGCTGCCCCGTGCCCTGGAGCCGCTACGAGCGCGTCACCCTCGCCCACGGCGGCGGCGGGCGCCTCACCCGCCAGCTCGTCGACCAGCTCTTCAAGCCCGCCTTCGAGAGCCCCGAGCTCGAGGCCGAGCTCGACGGCGCGCGCCTCGCCCTCGGGGGCCCCGTCGCCGTCACCACCGACGCCTTCACCGTGCGCCCGCTCGTCTTCCCCGGCGGCGACATCGGCTCCCTCGCCGTGCACGGCTCCGTGAACGACCTCGCCATGTGCGGCGCCCGCCCGCGCGCGCTCACGGCGAGCTTCGTGCTCGAGGAGGGCCTGCCCCTCGCGACGCTCGAGCGCCTCGTCCGCTCCATGGGCGAGGCCGCCCGGGCTGCCGGCGTGCGCGTCGTCGCCGGGGACACGAAGGTCGTCGAGCGTGGCAAGGGCGACGGCGTCTACATCGCCGTGACGGCCCTCGGCGAGACCCTCGCCGAGGTCGGGCCGGACCGCATCGAGGTCGGCGACCGGGTGCTCCTCAGCGGCCCCGTCGGCGATCACGGGACGGCCGTGCTCCTCGCCCGCGAAGGCCTCCCGCTCCCCGAGGGCCTCGTCAGCGACTCGGCCGACGTGAGCCCGGCGGCGCTCGCGCTCCTCGAGGCGGGCCTGGCCGTCCGCTGCCTCCGCGACCCGACCCGCGGGGGCCTCGCGACGGTGGCCGCCGAGCTCGCCGCGAAGAGCGGGCACGGCGTCCGCCTGGACGCGCCGCTCCCCGTGCGCCCCGAGGTCGCCGACGCCTGCGAGCTGGTCGGCCTCGATCCGCTCTACGTCGCCTGCGAGGGTCGCTTCGTCGCCTTCGTCGCCCCCGAGGACGCCGAGCGCGCCCTCGCGATCCTGCGCGCGCACGAGGTCGCGCGGGGGGCGCCCCTCGTCGGCGAGGTCGTCGGAGAGCATCCGGGGGTGGCGACCCTGCGGAGCGAGCTCGGCGCCGAGCGCGTGCTCGATCTCCTCAGCGGTGAGCCGCTCCCGCGCATCTGCTGAGGGCCGCGGGGAAGGGCGTGCGGGTGTCCGTGTCCGTCGGTCACGGCGCGTCGTGCGTTCGATTCATGCGCGCCGGTCGGCAGGAGCGCGTGGGAGTCGCTCCCGGCCCTTCGTCCCGCGGGCGCGGGCAGGGGCACGGGGATGGGCACGGGTTGGTCATGCACGCCCGGGCACGAGGACGAGGAGCGCGTGGGAGTCGCTCCCGGCCCTTCGTCCCGCGGGCAGGGGCAGGGGCACGGGCACGGGCACGGGTTTTTGGGGGCGTGCTAGGGTCCGGCGCCCATGGCCGACGCCCAGCCCGAGAAGGGGCTCCTCGAGAAGCACCTGCCCCCGCCCGGCGCCCCCGTCGACGGCGACGTCCTCCTCGAAGGCTTCCTCGCCTACGCCGAGGAGCGCGGCCTCGAGCTCTACCCGGCGCAGGAAGAGGCCATCCTCGAGCTCTTCGCCGGCAAGAACGTCGTCCTCAACACGCCCACGGGCAGCGGCAAGTCCCTCGTCGCCCTCGCGCTCCACTTCAAGGGCCTCGCCGAGGAGAAGGTCAGCTTCTACACGGCGCCCATCAAGGCGCTCGTGAACGAGAAGTTCTTCTCGCTCTGCAAGACCCTCGGCCCGGACAACGTCGGCCTCATGACCGGCGACGCCACCGTCAACCGCGACGCGCCCGTCGTCTGCGCCACCGCCGAGATCCTCTCCAACCTCGCCCTCCGCGAGGGCTCGCGCGCCGACGTGGACTACGTCGTCATGGACGAGTTCCACTACTACTCGGACCGGGACCGCGGCGCCGCCTGGCAGATCCCCCTGCTCGCCCTCCCGCAGGCGCGCTTCCTCCTCATGAGCGCGACCCTCGGCGAGACCCAGTTCTTCGTCGAGGATCTCGAGACGCAGACCGGCGCCGAGGCGGCCCTCGTGAAGACCCGCGAGCGCCCCGTGCCGCTCGACTTCGAGTACCGCATGACGCCGATCCACGAGACGATCGGCGACCTCCTCGAGGCGGGCACCGTGCCGATCTACGTCGTGCACTTCACCCAGCGCTCGGCCTCCGAGCACGCCCAGTCGCTCATGAGCATCGACTTCCTCCCGAAGGAGACGAAGAAGGCGATCAAGGAGCGCATGCGCGGCCACCGCTTCGACAGCCCCTTCGGCAAGGAGCTCAAGCGCTGGCTCCCGCACGGCGTCGGCGTCCACCACGCGGGCATGCTCCCGAAGTACCGCCTGCTCGTGGAGAAGCTCGCGCAGGAGGGCTTCCTCAAGATCATCTGCGGCACGGACACGCTCGGCGTCGGCGTGAACATCCCGATCCGCACCGTGCTCTTCACCCAGCTCTGCAAATACGACGGCGAGAAGACCGCCGTGCTCACGGTCCGCGACTTCCAGCAGATCGCCGGGCGCGCCGGCCGCAAGGGCTTCGACGATCGCGGCCTGGTCGTCTGCCAGGCGCCGGCGCACGTCATCGAGAACGAGCAGATGCGCGCGAAGGTCGGCGACAACCCGAAGAAGCTGCGCAAGCTCAAGACGAAGAAGCCCCCCGATCGCGGCTACGCGCATTGGGACGAGGACACCTTCCGGCGCCTCATCGACGGCGAGCCCGAACGCCTCGTCAGCCGCTTCGAGATGAGCCACGCGATGATCCTCAACCTGCTCGCCCGGCAGGACGCCGAGGACGCGCCCCCGAAGGCCGGCTGCGACGCGATCCGCACGCTGATCACGCGCAGCCACGAGGCGCGCAAGCACCAGTTCCGCCACGGGCGCACGGCCATCCAGATGATCCGCTCCATGGTCGACGCGAACATCGTCGAGCTCGGCCCCTGGGGCGCGCGCATCGTCGGCGACCTCCAGGAGGACTTCTCGCTGAACCGGGCGCTCAGCCTCTACGTCGTCGAGGCCATCGACGTGCTCGATCGCGAGTCGCCCGAGTACGCCCTCGACGTGCTCAGCTTCGTCGAGGCGACCCTCGAGAACCCGGGCGTCGTGCTCCGCCGCCAGCTCCACACGCTCAAGGGGCGCGCCCTCGACGAGATGAAGGCCGAGGGCATGGAGTACGACGAGCGCATGGCGGAGCTCGAGAAGATCGACATCCCCAAGCCGAAGGCCGAGCTCCTCTACGAGACCTTCGACGTGTTCCGCGCGCACCACCCCTGGGTCGGCACGGAGAACGTGCGGCCGAAGAGCGTCGCCCGGGACCTCTACGAGCTCGGCTACAGCTTCAACGAGTACGTGAAGGAGTACGGGCTGCGGCGGAGCGAGGGCGTGCTGCTGCGCTACCTCTCGAACGCCTACAAGGCGATGGTGCAGAACGTCCCCGAGAACGCGAAGACCGACGAGGTCTACGACCTGACCGAGTGGCTCGGCGGCGTGGTGCGCGGGGTCGACTCGAGCCTCCTCGACGAGTGGGAGCGCATGCGCGATCCGGAGGCGGTGCTGCGCTTCGAGGACTTGGTCGAGGAGAAGGACGAGCCCGAGGACATCACGCGGAACGCGCGCGGCTTCACGGTGCTGATCCGGAACGCGGTCTGGCGCGTGGTGCAGGCGCTCGCGCGGAAGGACGGGCGGCGGGCGGCGCAGCTCGTGAGCGACCCCGAGGAGGGCGAGGGCTGGGACGCGGAGCGCTTCGAGGCGGCGATGGCGCCCTACTGGGAGGAGCACGAGCGCATCTTCGTCGACCCGGTGGCGCGGAGCCCGAAGCACACGCGGGTCAAGCAGGGGGACGCGGTCTGGGAGGTGCAGCAGACGATCGCCGACCCGGCCGACCACCTCGACTGGCAGCTCGCCTTCACCGTGCCCCTGGAGGCGTCGCGGGAGGCCGGCGCGCCGGTGCTGGTCCTCGAGAGCCTCGGCCGGCTCTGACCCCACCGACCCCGCACCGGCCCGCTCCGGAGGGGCGTCGGGCGACCCCGGGAGGGAGCGCCGCCGGGGCCTGAGGTCCCCGGATCGGGTGGGCGCGTCGACGCCGCGGGTGAACCGTCCTCGGCCCGCTCCCAGCGCGCGATCCCCGCGCTCGAGCGACGGGCCGGGCAGCGGCACGGAACTGGCAACGCATGCCCCCGAGCGAGCCCCGATGGCTCGTCGACGGGTCCACGGACCCCAGCCCGGAACGCCATGCCCCGCCTCTCCCCGATCCGCCTCTCCCCGACCCTCCTCTGCCTCCTCCTCGCGGCCTGCGACTGCGGCTCCAACGAGCTCCCCTCGCGCCGCTGCACCACCTCCGCCGAGTGCTCCGGCGCCGAGACCTGCGTCGACGGCGTCTGCCAGGCCCCGGACGACGAGGTCGACGCGGGCCCGGGCGACGAGATGTGCGTCGACGGGGACGGGGACGGCTTCGGCGAGGGCTGCGCGCGCGGCGCCGACTGCGACGACGGGGACCCGACCCAGACGGGCACGGAGGCCTGCGACGGGCGCGACAACGACTGCGACGGGATGGCCGACGAGGGCGTCACGAGCGCCTGCGGGGACTGCAACCCGGACTGCGAGGCGAGCGGCCTCGGCGGCGACGACATGCCCTTCATGCCCGACTCGCCGGACGCCGACGGCGTGGGCGTCGACGACGACGGCGCGCTGGTGCTCGACTCGCGCCGGGTGAACACGAACTTCATCTGGATCGCCAACACCACCGAGGGCTCGGTCTCGCGTTTCCAGACGACGCCGCCCTACGCCGAGGTGGGCCGCTACTTCGTCGGGCCGAACGTGAACGCGGGCGCCTTCTTCGCCGGCAACGACCCCTCGCGCACGAGCGTGAACACGGTCGGCGACGCCTACGTGGGCAACCGCCACGACAACGACCTGACGCGCATCTCCGTGCTCGGCACCGACTGCCCGGACACGAACGGGGACGGCGCCGTGACCACCTCCCAGGACCTGAACGGCGACGGCCAGATCAGCACGAACCTCGCCGACGGCGAGATGCTCGCGTGGGGCCAGGACGACTGCATCCTTTGGCATCGCAACCTCGACGACGCCTTCCCCGGCGAGCAGTACGTGCGCGCCGTCGCCGCGCAGGACGTCGAGGGCCCGGACGGCGAGCTCCAGGAGTTCGTCTGGGTCGGCGGCTACGGCACCAACCGCGTGGCCAAGCTCGACGGGCGCACGGGCGCGACGATCCTCGCGACGGCCTCGCCGGCGAACCCCTACGGCTTCGCCCTCGATGGCAACGGCATCCTCTGGATCAGCGGGCGCGGCACGCAGAGCCTGGGCCGGGTCGACACGAACCGCTGCGTCGATGCGACGAGCTGCGAGGTGGAGGTCTGCGTGGCCTCCTCGGGCGAGGGGGCCGAGTGCGACGACGCCGTGAAGGGGCGCATCCCGCTCGCGCATCGCCCCTACGGCGTGACCGTCGACTTCAACCAGCGCGTCTGGATCGGCGGCGACGTGAGCGGCGCCTCCATCGGCCGCACCTACATCCCGCACTTCACGCGCTACGACCCGAGCGCCGCGCCCGGCTCGCGCATGGTCGCGGTCAACGTGCGCGACGGGGGCGTGGACTTCGACCACGTGGTGAACGGCATCGCCGCGGACGCCGAGGGGTGGATCTGGGGCGCGGGCTGGAACGGCGGCGTGCTGCGCATCGAGGCGGCGAACCCGACGAACTTCATCGCCGTGCCGGGGACGGCCGGCTACTTCAACAAGGGCATGGCCATCGACGCCGAGGGGAAGGTCTGGAGCATCGCCATGGAGGCCGGCGGGCTGCCGGCGCAGGCGATCGTGGTCACGCCCGGCGCGACCATCGGCGAGAACGTGGTGCAGGTGGGCGTCGCGGGGAGCATCCGCGGCTCCTACACCTACTCGGACATGACGGGCCTCCAGCTCCGGCTGGCGACCAACCCGCGCGGGACCTACCGGCACGTCTTCGAGGGCTGCGACGCCGACACCACGGACTGGGGCGACCTGCGCTTCGAGGCCGAGACGCCGGCCGGTACCACGGTCACCTTCCGGGTGCGCACGGCGGCGACGCGGGACGGGCTCGAGGGCGCCGAGTGGGTCGGCGTCGGCGTGGTGCCGCCCGACACCTCGCCCCTCTCGGTGGCGACGGCGCTGATGGACGCGGGCGTGGCGCCCGAGCGCTTCCTGATGCTCGAGATCGTGCTGCAGTCGGAGCGCTCGAGCAGCACGGAGGTGATCACCCCGCGCCTGCTGGGGGTGGACGTGACCCACACCTGCCCGCCCGACTTCGGCTGAGAGGGCGGCCTGGCGGCCGCGGGGGTCGGGGTTTCGTCGCCTTCGGCGACGAGCGGCCTGGCGGCCGTGGGGGTCCGGGAACTGGGCCACGTCGGGGCGAGCGGTCAGCACGTTCTCCTCGGTGGGGGCGGAGAACGAGACCGCCGCATGCAGAGGAGCCGCCGCTCGCGCGGCCCGCGCCAAAGCCGCGCCGAGTTGGGCATCGCCGCCGAGTTGGGCATCGCCGCCGAGCCGCCGAAGTGACCGAGCGATGCCATCGCCCTCTTCGCTCGTCCGACATGGCCCAGTTCCCCGACCCCCGCCCGCCAGAGGCGGGCTCGGCGCCGAAGGCGGCGAAACCCGGACTCCCGCCCGCCTCTGGCGGGCTCGCCGAAGGCGGCGAAACCCGGACCGCCGCCCGCCAGAGGCGGGCGAGGGAAGCGCGCGGGCGCCTTCCAGCGTAGGTTCCTTCCGTGGACGCGGAGCTCCCCTTCCTGGTGCGCCACGGCGGCCTCGTCTGGCGCGCGGCGCTCGTCGCTCTCCCGGTGCTCGGGGCCGTCTGGCGCTGGGCGTCTCCGCGCCGGCTGGCGCGGCGTCGCGCCCGGCGCTGGCGTCGGGCGCAGCCGGCGCCGACGCGACCCGCCGACTTCGGGGAGGGCGCCGAGGTCGTCGTCCGGGCGCGCCTGAGCGCCGAGACCGAGGCGGCTCTCTGGCCCGCGGTCCACGCGGCCACGCTCGAGGCGACCGGCCGCCCGGAGGCGTGGGTCGGGGAGGGCGAAGCGCTCCAGCTCGCCCTCGACGACGGCGGGACGCTCGCGCTCGAGGGGCCGCTCCGCGTACGGGCGGGGGCGCTCGAGCTGCGCCCGGCGGCGCGCCTGAAGCGCGGCCAGATGCTGCACGCCCGCGCCTGCCAGCTCCCCGGCGGCCCGGCGGCCGCGGCCCGGCTCAGCGGCCACCGCGTCGCCGTGGCCGGGCTGCGCGACGGCGATCTCGTCCTCGCCCGGGGCGTGCTGCGGCGTCGCGCCGAGGCCGCGGGCGAGGCGGGCTACCGGGAGAGCCGCGGGCGCTGGGTGCTGACGGGTACGGAGGCGCGGCCGGTGGAGCTCGGCCCCGTCGGTTCGCCCCGGGTCCCGCGGACCGATCGGCGGCGCCTCCTGAGCGGCATCGGTCTGGGCCTCGTGGCCTTCGCCGCGCTCTTCCTCGCGCTCCCCGCGGCGACCGAGCGGGCCACGCGCGCCGCCGACGGGGACACACCGGAGGTCGACGCCGTCCTCGCCGCCACCCCGTTCCGGCGCCGCGCCCTCGCGCGCCTGACGACGGCCGCCGCGCGCGCTCCCCGCAGCGAGGCGTCCGTGGCGCGCTGGACGGCGCTCGTCGACCGAACCCACGGCTGCGATGGCGTCGCCCAGACGCTCGTGGAGGCGGGGCGGCCGGAGCGGGCCATCGAGGCCGCGGAGACGTGCCCGCGGCTCCACGCGCAGCTGGCGAAGGTGCGCGGGGAGTACGCGCTCGCCCGCTTCGCGGACGCCGTGCAGACCTTCCGCGCGACCCCGGTCACGGACGACGACCTCCGCTGGTCGCCCACGAAGGGCCTGGCGCGCCCGGGCCGCGATGGGGAGGCCTACGCCCGCGCCGCCGCCCGCGCCCAGCTCACGCAGCACCGCTGGCGGAGCGCCGCCCGCGCCCTCGAGCCGCTCTACGGGCCCGGTCCGCGCTGCGCCGCGGACGCCGCCCGGGGGCGCTCTGGCGAGGAGCCCGAGTGGCTCGATCGCGACGACCCGGTCTGCCGCGTGCTCTGGGCGGACGAGGAGGCGCGCGAGCGGGGCATCTGGGTCGGCTCCGAGTCGGGGCGTCGCGCCCTCGTCGGCGGCGGGATCCTCGGCGGCTTCGGCCTCGAGGTCGGGCTGCCCGATACCCGCACGGAGCGCGGCGCGCTCGCGGCCCGGGTGGAGACGCTCCGGCGCCTCGCGGACGCGGGGGCGGAGGGCGACCTCACGGGTTTCGGCCCGGCCGAGCTCCTCCTGCCGACGAGCGCCGTCTGCCCGCTCGACGGCGCGAGCGTCCCGGCGCTCGAGGCGGAGGCGCTGTCGGCCGACCGCCCCGACGTGCTCCCCGCGCTCCGCGTGCGCCTGCTGCTCCGGCGCGCGCTCTTCGAGGCGACGACGCTCCGCCCGGCGCGGGCCGAGGCGCTCCTCGCGCGGGCGCGCGTCATCGCGGCGGAGGAGGGCGGCAGCCCGGTGGAGGTCGAGCGCGTGGCCGAGACCGTGCGGCTCTGGCGCGAGGGGCCCCGGGAGAGCGCCGAGCGCCGCGTCGGGCTGGCGCCGCGCATGGGCTCGCTGGCCGGTCTCCATGTCTGGGAGCCGCACGCCGCGCTCCGGGAGGACGCCACGCTCGCGGAGCGCCTGAGGCACGCGCCCCGGCCCGGGATGGCGCCCTTCCGCTCGCTGCTCTGCCACGCCGCGGGGCTGGCGCGGGCGGCCGAAGTGATCGGCGCCGCGGACGTGGCCGAGCGCGAGCGCGGGGTGGTCGAGCGGTTGCGGGCGGCGCTCGAGGACCGGGACATCGCGCTGATGCTCTGGTCGGTGGACTCGATGCCGCGCTACTGAGGTGCGGGCTGCGGGCGGGGGCTGCGGGCTGCGGGCGGGGGCGCGGGGCGTTGGGCTCGGGGCGTTGGGCTCGGGGGAGTGCGCGTTTTGCTCGTGGGGCTGCGGGCAGGGGCAGGGGCACGGGCAGGGGCACGGGTCTTCGGGCACGGGTGTTCGGGCACGGGGCGTTGGGCTCGGGGGAGTAGCGTTTTCCTCGTCGGGCTGCGGGCAGGGGCAGGGGCACGGGCAGGGGCACGGGTCTTCGGGCACGGGTCTTCGATCGGCGAGCCTGGTAGAGTCCCGCCGCGATGGATCGGCTCGAACGCCTCCTCGACCTCGTCCACGTGCTCCAGACGGCGCCCCGCCCCGTCCCCCTGAGCGCGCTCAAGGACCAGTTCGCTGACTACGCCGAGGGCAGCGACGAGGCCGTGCGCCGCAAGTTCGAGCGCGACAAGGCCGAGCTCGCCCGCATCGGCGTCGTCCTCCGCTACGTCGAGGACGAGGAGGGCGACGCCGGCTACTTCGTCGACGCCGAGGCCACCTACCTCCCGGACCTGCCGCTCGACGAGGCCGACCGCGCCGTCCTCGCCACCGCCGCCCAGGCCGCCCTCGCCGACCCGAGCTTCCCGCACCGCCGCGCCCTCCGCCTCGCCCTCGCCAAGCTCGGCGCCACCCCCGACGACGCCGTCCCCGAGGTCCACCTCGCCCACGGCGCCGCCGACGACCTCCCGGAGGGCGGCGCCTCCCGCCTCGAGGCCCTCGGCGCCGCCCTCACCGCCCGCAAGCGCGTCCGCCTCCGCTATCGCAAGGCCCGCGCCGACGACGCCACCGAGCGCGACGTCGACCCCTACGGCCTCTTCCTCCGCCGCGGCGCCTGGTACCTCGTCGGCCGCGACCACCGCTCCGGCGAGACCCGCATGTTCCGCGTCTCCCGCATCGAGGAGGCCACCCCCAACACCAAGAAGCCCGGCACGCCCGACTTCGAGGTGCCCGCCGACTTCGACCTCGACGCCGTCATGCGCACCTCCCCGCTCCGCTACGCCGTCCACGCGCCCGTCGAGGCCCGCGTCCGCGTCGACCCGGACGTCGCCTTCCTCCTCGAGCGCCAGTGGGGCCCGCCCGACGCGGACGGCGTCTTCACCGTCGAGACCACGCACCTCGACTTCCTCGTCGACCAGGTCCTCGGCCTCGGCCGCCGCGCCGAGCTCCTCGCCCCGCCCGAGGGCCGCGCCCGCGTCGCCGCCGCGCTCCGGGCCGTGCTCGAGGCGCACGGCGCCGAGGAGGCCGCGTCATGAGCAAGCTCCCGGACGACCTCACGCGCTTCCTCTTCCTGGTCCCGCACGTCGCCCAGCACCCGGACGGCGTCCCCGTGGCGGACCTCTGCGAGCAGCTCTCCTGCACGCCGGCGCAGCTCCGCCGTCTCGTCGAGCGCGTGGCCATGGTCGGCGCCCCGGACGGCGGGCCGGACGAGCTCGTCGAGATCTACCTCGAGGGCGACCGCGTCCACGTCGCCCTCCCGCAGCGCTTCACCCGCCCGCCGCGCTTCACCGTCGACGAGATGCTCGCCCTCCTCCTCGCCCTCGCGCCCCTCCGCGAGGCCGCGCTCCCGACGCTCCGCGAGCGGGCCGGGGCGCTCACCGATCGGCTCCTCGAGGTGGCCGGGGAGCGCGCCGGCGAGGTGGCCCCGGCGCTGGTGAGCCGGCTCGTGATCCAGGGCGATGGCGACGAGAGCCCGGCCCACCTCCGCGACCTCGAGATCGCCGTGCGCGAGCGGCGCGTCCTCGACGCCGAGTACTATACGGCCGGCCGGGACGTCCTCGGTCGTCGCCGCCTCGCGCCGGTCGGCCTGCTCCAGGTGCGCGGCGAGTGGTACGCGGTCGGCGACGACGGCAAGACCTTCAAGGTCGAGCGCTTCCGCGAGCTCGCGCTCACGGACGAGACCTTCGAGCCGCCGGCCATCGACCTCGAGGCGATCCGGCGGCGCCTGGTGCGCGGCCAGCTCGAGGGCCGGCTCGAGGAGGCGCGGCTCCGCGTCGGCGGCGAGGAGCGCCCCTGGCCGACGGCCTCCACGCACGCCCTCCGCCGCACCGTGCGGGCGCACCGCGGCGCCGCCGAGCTCCTCGCCCCGGCGGCCGAGCGGCAGGCCCTGATCGACGAGACGCGCGCGCTGCTCGCGCGTTACGAGGAGAGCCGATGAGCTACCGGGAAGCGCTGGAGGTGGCCGTGGCCGCGGCGCGCGAGGCGGGCGCGCGGCTGCGGGCGGAGATGAGCCGCCCGGGCGGGCCGCGGCGCGAGAGCGACACCAAGGCGCCGATCGACCTGGAGATGGAGCGCCTGCTCCGCGAGCGCCTCCTCGCCCTCGACCCGAGCTGGGGCTGGGAGGCCGAGGAGGACCCGAGCCAGCGCCGCGAGGCCGAGCGCATGTGGATCGTCGACCCGAACGACGGCACGCGCTCCTTCCTCCGCGGCCAACGCGGGAGCAGCGTCTCCATCGCGCTGCTCGACGGAGGCGCGCCGGTCGTCGCGGTGGTCTACGCCTACGCGGCGCCGGATGACGACGGTGACCTCTTCGCCTGGGCCGAGGGCGAGGGCCCGCCGACGCGCAACGGCGTGGCGTTCGGCACGCTGGTGCAGCGCGTGAGCTTCGCGCCCGGCGACGCGGTGCTCGCCAGCCCGGCCGCCGAGCGCGCGGTCGAGGCCAACGCGAAGCTCGTCGCGCCGGCGCGCTTTCTGCCTTGCCCCTCGAGCGCCTGGCGGCTCGCCCGGACCGCCGCCGGCGACGCGATCGCGGCGAGCAGCTACGCGACCCCGCGGCGCCACGACTACGCAGCCGGGGTGGCGCTGTTGCGGGCCGTCGGGGGCGAGGCCTTCGACGAGCACGGCGAGCCGGTGGACCTGACGAAGCCCGGCGTGCAGCGCCTCGTCGCCGGCGTGCCGGGCCTGGCCCGCGAGCTCGGCGCCCGTGAGCCCCGCGCCCTCGGGCCGAGCCACGAGCTGGCCCCGCTGGTGGAGCCACGCCCCGATCGGCGCGTGAAGGACGCCGCCCGGCTCGGCCGCGCGCAGGGCTGCTGGCTCGCCCAGCTCGCTGGCGACTCGCTCGGGAGCCTCGTCGAGTTCCAGAGCCCGGCGGCCATCCGCCGCACCCACCCGGATGGCGTCCGCGACCTCGCCGATGGCGGCACCTTCCACACGATCGCGGGCCAGCCCACGGACGACTCGGAGATGGCGCTGGCCATGGCGCGGAGCATCCTCGAGGAGGGCGGCTACGATCCCCGCGCCGTCCTCGGGGCCTACGTGCGCTGGTACGACTCGCGGCCCTTCGACATCGGCAACACGGTCGGCACGGCGCTGCGGGCGGCGCAGGCCGCCGAGCGGCAGGGCGAGGACCCGCTCGAGGCCGTCGCCCGGGCGGCGAGCATGCAGTCGCAGGCCAACGGCGCGCTCATGCGTCTCGCGCCCCTCGGCATCGTCGGGGCCGCGCTCGATCCGGACGTGCTCGCGCGATACGCGGCGGCCGACGCCGGGCTCACGCACCCGCACCCGGCCTGCCGCGACGCCAACGTGGTCTTCGCGTTGACGCTCGCCCACGCGATCGACCTCGGCCCCTCGCCGGAGGCCGTCTACGCCTTCGCCTGTGGCCTCGCCGAGGACATGGACGCCCACGAGGTCGTGCGGGGCGCCCTCGCCGACGCGAGCGAGGGGCCGCCGGAGGACTTCCTCCATCAGATGGGCTGGCTGCGCCTGGCGCTCCAGAACGCCTTCCACCAGCTCCTCCACGCCGAGTCGCTCGAGGAGGGGCTGATCGACACCGTGGGCCGGGGCGGCGACACGGACACCAACGCCGCCATCGCCGGCGCGCTCCTCGGCGCGGTCCACGGCCGGGCCGCCGTGCCCTGGCGCTGGCAGCGCGCCGTCCTCGCCTGCCGCCCCCTCGAGGGCCTCGAGGGCGTCCGCCGCGCGCGCCCCCGCTGGCTCTGGCCCGTGGACGCGCTCGTGCTCGCAGAGTCGCTCTTGCTCGGCTGAGCCGGCGAACCGGCGCACCGGCGAACCCGTGCCCGTGCCCGTGCCCCTGCCCGTGCCCGCAGGTCGACGGGGCGAAGGCGCGGACCGAGTGGTCACCGAGCGCGGGCGCGGGTCCATGAGCTAGGCGTCTCGGCTGAGCCGGCGAGCCGGCGAACCCGTGCCCGTGCCCGTGCCCGCAGGTCGACGGGTCGAAGGCGCGGAGCGAGTGGTCACCGAGCGCGGGCGCGGGTCCGTGAGCTAGGCGTCTCGATAGCCTGCGGGCAGGGGCAGGGGCCTTCTCGTGAGGTCGCTCGGTGTTCCCCTCGACCCTGCGGGCACGGGCAGGGGCAGGGGCAAGGGCACGGGTTTTCCGCTCGGTCTTCTTCGAGCGTGAGGTCGCGCGGTACCCCCCTCGACCCTGCGGGCACGGGCAGGGGCAGGGGCACGGGCACGGGTTTTCCGCTCAGTCTTGTTCGAGCGTGAGGTCGCTCGGTGTTCCCTTCGACCCTGCGGGCACGGGCAGGGGCACGGGCACGGGCACGGGTTTTCCGCTCAGTCTTCTTCGAGCGGGAGGTCGTTCGGGGAGGCCAAGGAGGACCTCCAGCTTCACCAGCCCGTCGCCCTCGCGCAACCGCGACCTCAGCGCCGCGTCGCCCACCCGCCATGCCCCTGGCCGCTTCCGCCGCGCGACTGTGACCTCAGCGCCGCGTCACCCATCCGCCGCGCCCCCCGGTCGCTTCCGCCGCGGCCGCCCGTGAAGGTAGCCTCGCCCCCATGCGCTCCTTCGCCCTCGCCCTCGCTCTCCTCGCGTTCCCGGCGCTGGCCTCCGCCGACGCCATCCGCGCGCCCCGCGAGTGCCCCGAGCCCGGCTGGATCGCCAAGCGCGTCGGCCACGGCGGCTGGTGCTTCCCGCGCGACTGCGAGAGCGACGCGGACTGCCTCGGCGGCGGGCGTTGCGAGGAGGTCGCCCGCTGCTGGCGCCAGAGCACCTACAGCATGGGTCGCCGCCGCTTCGAGGATCGGGACCGGCCCCGCCCGACGCGCGCCCGCCCCGGCGATCGCTGCGCCGCGGACGGGAGCTGCTCCGGCGAGGCCGAGTGCCGCACGGCGAACGAGTGCGTCTACGGCGAGGGCGTGAGCCGCGAGCCCGTGTGGGACCACGGCAGCCGCCGCCCCGCCGGGCCGCCGCCGGGCACCGAAGAGCCGCCGGGCATGACCGAGGCGCCCGCCATGACCGAGGCGCCCGCCATGGACGAGGCGCCGACCCAAGCCACGAGCGAGACGCCCGCCGCCATGGAGGAGGCGCCCGCCGCGAGCCCCCGCGCGGAGGCCGCGTCCGGCGACGACGGCGGCTTCTGCGCGGCCGGCGGCCGGAGCCCGGGCGCGGGCCTCGCGCTCGCCCTCGCCGCGCTCCTCCTCGCGCGCCGCCGCCGCTGAGCGGCGTCCTCGCCTCGTCTCACTCGGCCGCGCAGGCGGTCCCGCGCTGTTCCTCGAGCGCGCCGAAGGCCTCGCGGAGCGTCGCCATCAGAGCCTGACGGGCGCCGAGGCGACGCGATGCGGCAGGTGGCCCTCCGGCGCGCAGCTCTCCACCACCACCCGGAGCTCCCCTTCGAGGGGAACGCAGCCCTCGCAGCCGCACTGCGCGTCTCCGCTCGCCCAGGCCGGCGGCTCGAGCTCGGCCCCGGGCGCGAGGTCGCGGCAGGCCGGCGGCGCGGCCTCGCAGTCGTCCCGGAGCGCGAGCGAGGCCTCCACCGGCGCCCAGCCCTCGCCCTCGCGCGCCTCCACCTTCAGCGCCGTCCGAACGCGCGCCACGGCCTCGCCGCGGTTCCGCACGCGGAGCGTCGCCGCCTCGCCCTCCGCCTCGACCAGGACCTCGAGCGTCGGGGCCGGCGCCGGATCCACGGGGGGCGGCGCCTCGCTCTGCTCGGCGGTCTCCGCGCCGGCGGGCGAACTCGTCGGCGTCGCGGACTCGGCCGCCCCGCGTGGGGGCGAGTCGTTCGCCGGTGTCTCGGCCCCGCCACAGGCCAGGGCGAGGAGCATGGAGAGCACGGGGAGCGCACGCAGCATCGAAGGGCCGAACGGTCGAATCACCCCACCAGCTTCCCCGGCCGCGGCCCCCGCGTCGAGTTCCCGGACCGCGGCTCGGCGCCCTACTTCTTCGTGAACGTGAAGCCGTCGCCCTCCACGTCGACGAGCACCGTGTCGCCGCCGCCGTAGCCGCCCTCCAGCATCGTCTGCGCCATCGGGTCCTGCAGGCTCTTCAGGATCACCCGCTTCAGCGGCCGCGCCCCGAACGCCGGCTCGTAGCCGAGCTCGACGATCAGGTTCTTCGCCTCCTCCGTGACCTCGAGCCCGATGCGCCGATGCGCCAGCAGCTTCTCCAGGTTGCGCAGCTGGATGTCCGCGATGCCGAGCAGGTCGTCCTTCCCGAGCGGGTCGAAGATCACGACGTCGTCGATGCGGTTCAGGAACTCCGGCCGGTAGGTGCGGTGGAGCTCCTCCTCGACCTTCTCCTTCAGCTCCTCGTTGGTCCCCTCGTGGTCGAGGATCAGGTGCGAGCCGACGTTGCTCGTCATGATGATGACCGTGTCGCTGAAGTAGGCCGGCCGCCCGCGCGAGTCGGTCAGGCGCCCATCGTCGAGCACCTGGAGCGTGATGTTGAAGACGTCCGGGTGCGCCTTCTCCATCTCGTCGAAGAGCACCACCGAGTAGGGCCGGTTGCGCACGGCCTCGGTGAGGAAGCCGCCCGCGTCCGAGTCCTTGTAGCCGGGGGGCGCGCCGAGGAGCCGGGCCACCGTGTGCTTCTCCATGAACTCGGACATGTCGAGGCGCGTCAGGGAGGCCTCGTCGTCGAAGAGGAACTCCGCCAGCGCCTTCGCCAGCTCGGTCTTGCCGACGCCCGTCGGCCCGAGGAAGAGGAAGCTCCCGATGGGCCGCCGCGGGTCCCGGAGGCCGACCCGCCCGCGCCGCACGGCCTTGGAGATCGCCGAGACCGCGTGGTCCTGGCCGACGACGCGCTCGCGGAGCGTGTCCTCCATGCGGAGCAGCTTCGTCGTCTCCTCCTCGAGCATCTTGGAGACGGGCACGCCGGTCCAGAGCGCCACCACGTCCGCCACGTCCTGCGGCGTGACCGTGTCGTGCACGAGCAGGTTCGAGGGGTCGACGTCCTCGATCCCCTCGCTCGCCTCGGCGAGCTGCTTCTCGAGGAGCGGGATGGTCCCGAAGCGGAGCTCGCCGGCCCGCGCGTGGTCGCCGCTCGCGCGCACCTGCTCGAGCTCGCGGTTCGCCGCCGCCACCTCCTCCTTCAGCCGCCGCACGTCGCCGACGCTGCGGAGCTCCTTCTCCCAGCGCGCCTGCAGGTCCTCGAGGCGCGGCTTCAGCTCCGCCGCCTCCTTCTCGAGGCGCTCCCGGTTGCGCACGGACTCGGCGTCGTGGTCGTCCTCGAGGCTCGCCCGCTGGATCTCGATCGCCTCGAGGCGCCGCTTCAGGCTGTCGAGCTCGCTCGGCTCGCTCTCCATCTCCACGCGCACGCGCGCCGCCGCCTCGTCGATCAGGTCGATGGCGCTCTTCGGGAGCTGCACGCCCGGGATGTAGCGGCGCGCGAAGGTCGCGGCCGAGACGAGCGCCGGGTCGCCGATGCGCACGCCGTGGTCGATCTCGAAGCGCCCGACCACGCCGCGGAGCACGGCGATGGCCTCGTCGAGGGTCGGCGGCTCGATGGGGATGCCCACGAAGCGCCGGAAGAGGCCGGCGTCGTCGTCCTGCGCCTTCCGCACGGCGTCCGGCGTGGCCACGGCGATGCACTTCAGCTCCCCGCGGGCGAGGGCCGCGCTGATGAGGTCGCCGGCGCCGGAGGTCTTGGCGCCGGTCAGCGCGCCGAGGTCCGGGAGGAAGAGGAGGATCTCGCCGGCCGAGTCGCGGATGGCGTCGAGCACGGCGCGGGTCCGCTCCTCGAGCTGACCGCGGAGCGAGGCGCCGGCGACGAGGCTGCCCATCTCGAGGGCGACGATGCGCTTGTTCTTGAAGAAGGTGGGCACGTCGCCGACGGCGATGCGCTGGGCGAGGGCCTGCACGATGGCCGTCTTGCCGATGCCCGGCTCGCCGACGAGGAGCGGGTTGTTCTCCCGACGCCGCGCGAGCACCTGGAGCATGCGGCGGATCTCGCCGTCGCGGCCGACGGTGGGGTCGAACTTGCCCTGGTTGGCGAGGCGCGTGAGGTCGCGCCCGAAGGCCTCGATGGGGTCGCCGATGTCCTCCGAGCCGCGGCGCCGCTTGGGGGGCGCGCCGGGCACGCTGCGCTTCTTCTCGCCGCCCTCGTCCTCGCCGCCGCCGACGCGGTCCCCGCCGAGGGTCGCGCGGAGGATCGGCGCCGAGAGGCCGACCGCCTTGAAGACGTCCTTCACGCCGCCGTCGGTCTCCTGGGCGCAGGCGAGCATCAGGTGATCGACGCCGACGCGCACGCCGCCTTGGCGCGCGGCCTCGCCCTCGGCCCGGCCGAGCAGGTCGAGCATGCGCGGCGAGAGGTAGGACTTCACGTCGCGCACGGAGGCCATCTTGCGGAGGATCATCTCCGCTTCGACGAGGACGTCCGTCGGGTCGATGCCCGCGCGCTCCACGGCGTCGGCGGCGTCGTCGTGGCCGTCGACCAGCGTGTAGAGGAGGTGGAGGGGCTCGACCTCCGGGTGGCGGCGTTCGTCGGCGACCGCCTGGGCGGCCGAGATGGCCTGCTTGGCGTCCTTGGCGTAGGCCTCGAGGCGCAGCGTCATCGTGCTCATCGCGGCTGAACTTCGGCCAAGCCAGGCCCCACGTCAACGGCGACCGGAGCCGGCGGCCCGGTCGCGGAGGGGTGGCGGGGCGCCTCGCAGCGCGGGACGAGGCACTGGGCACGGCCGGGCCATGGGCCGGGCGAGGCTCGCCGGACTGGGCAGGGCCACGCCGCCCGCCCCTTGGGAGCTGCCGGGTGGGACGCCACCGTCACACCTCCCATTGGCACAGACCATGAAGGTGTACACAAAGCC
>PABA01000070.1 GCA_002699025.1 Sandaracinus sp.
CCGCAGGGGCGGCCCCCAGCCGCGTACTGACCCCGGGTCACTTACTTCGGCGAGACGTCTCCGGGCCCCTCCGGAGAGGGCCGCCCAGCTCGAATCGTCGAGCCGCGCCCCCAATGTATTCGGGGACTTGGCACCCATGGTGGCGCGTCCGCAGGACGCCCCGAGACGCGTCCGCAGGACTCCCCGAGCGCGCCCGCAGGGCTCCCCGAAGCACGTCCGCAGGACGCCCCGAAGCGCGTCCGCAGGACTCCCCGAAGCGCGTCCGCAGGACTCCCCGAAGCGCAGGACGCCCCGAGCACGCCCGCAGGACGCCCCGAAGCGCGTCCGCACTCCCCGACGCGTGCGCAGGACGTACGCAAGCCACGCAAGACCGCCTGCGCTAGGCTTTGAGCGTGACTCGACTCCGAGTGACGCTCGCGCTCCTGCTCCTCGTCGGCTGCGACGAGGGGGTGGGCTTCGATCTGCCCGAGGACGACGCCGCGACGCCGACGGATGCGAGCGCGCCCGACGCGGGCGCCCCGCCCGCCGACGCGAGCCCCACCCCCGACGCCGGCCCGGCCGCCGACGCGGGCCCCAGCGACGCCGGAGCGGTCGACGCCGGCGCCGACGCCGCCTCGCCCATGCGCCCGCCCATGACCCCCCTCGACCCGCCGCCCGCCGTCGCGCTCCTCCCCGACGCCGAGCGCCTCGAGGCCCACCCCTTCACCCTCGACGGCCAGGCCGCCTGGTTCCACGACGAGGGCCACGCCGCCGGCGTCTTCCACACCTTCGACGCCTTCGACGCCTGCGGCGCCCCCCGCGGCCTCCACGTCTTCCTCCCCCGCGACTACGCTGAGCGGAGCGAGCGCTACCCCACCCTCTACTTCCACGACGGCCACACCGTCTTCTGGCCCGACAGCCCCTCGGGCGCCGGCTGGGAGCTCGGCGAGACCCTCTCCGCGCTCCAGGCCGCCGGCCGCCTCGGGCCGGTCCTCGCCATCGCCGTCCACCACGGCGACCGCGACCTCGAGTACACGCACGAGCCCGCCTACCCGGGCCGCACCCACGGCGGCCTCGAGGCCTACGCCACCCTGCTCGCCGAGTGCCTCGTCCCCTGGGTCGACGCCCACTACCGCACACAGGCCACCCCCGCGGCCCGCGCCCTCGTCGGCAGCTCCCACGGCGGCCTCGCCACCTTCTGGACCGTCACCCGCCACCCGGAGGTCTTCGGCTTCGGCGGCGCCCTCTCCCCCTCCTTCTGGGTCGGCCTCGACGACCTGATCCTCGACCGCGCGGGCGCGACGCCGCTCCGCGAGAGCAGCCTGGTCGCCCCCGTCCTCGACCTCCTCGCCGACCCCGCCCGGCGCCCGCGCCTCTGGATCGACTGGGGCCTCGTCCGCGCGGGCGGCGTCCACAACGGCCGCATCGAGAAGCACGCGACGCTCCGCGGCCGCGAGATGGTCGACTTGCTGGCGGACGAAGGCTACGGCGCGAGCGAGCTCGCCTGGCACGAAGCCGAAGACGGCGCCCACGACGAGCCGAGCTGGGCCCGCCGCCTCCACGCCGTCCTCCAGAGCGCGGGCCCTCCGGCCCCGCGCTGAACGCAGGACCGGGGGTCCGGCTGAGCGGCTCCGCGGTCGCCGCGCAGTCGTCCAAGCACCTCGAACGCCGCCGGACGGCCTCCGCGAAGGAGCTGGCCGCCGTGCGTGGGGTCGGCCGCGGGACCGCGGAACGGATTCGCGAGTCCGTGACCGCGGAGCCGCTCTGCGATCCGTGGCGAGAGGCGTGAGTCGAGCTGGCTCGGCGCCTACTCCGGGCTCGTCTCGTCGCCGGCCTCCTCGAAGTCCGGCTCCTCCGCCCCATCGGGGGCCGGACGCTCGGCGCAGGCTGCGGCGGCCGGCTCCTCCGCCCCGCGGCCGTCCGGGTGCCAGTAGCCCTCGAGCTCTTCCCCGTCGGCCCCGGTGGCCTCGAGCTCCCAGAGGAGCGTGTCGCCCTGGATGACGGCCTCGGCCTCCTCGAAGGTCGCCCCCGGCCAGCACGCGCGCGCCGCCTCGACGACCGGCGCCGGCACGAGCCCGAGCGGCACGGCGAACTCGATCTTCCCGACGGCCCCCTCGGCGTCGAGCTCGAGCTCCATCGAGGTCGCCGTCTCCACCTCCCACTCCTCGCCGTCCTCGTCCTGCTCGTGCTCGAGCGTGAGCGCGGCCTCGGCGCCGAAGAGCCGCGTCAGCTCGGCCCGCACGGGCGCCGGCGCGTCGAGCTCCGCGGTCGGCGTCGTCGAGGTCGACGCCCCCTGCGTGGCGCCGCCGCAGGCGAGAGAGAGGAGGAGCGCGGAGAGCATCGTGGAACGCATGGCCCCCTTCCTACGGCCGCGATCAGCCGAGAACCAGTCGACGACCGGCTCCGGCGAAGCCCGGCTCGCGCCGGTCGCTCAGCGAACGAGGACCCGCCAACGCCCAGGCACGAAGCGCACGCCGCCGCTCCCCGGCTCCCAGCGCGGCGGCTCCCACTCCTTGTCACGCTCGGGGAGGACCCAGCGCCCCCCCACCCAGACGAAGCGCGCGCCATCCCACTGCCAGTAGCCCGCCTGCCACACCAGCCCGGGCGCCGGCGCCGGTGGGGGCGTCTCGCTCCGCGGCGGGGGCGGCGCGCTCGGCGCCGTGACGGTCGCCCGCGCCACGAGGTCCGCCTCCGGCACGTCCCAGCGCCCGCCGATCCACACCCAGCGCTCGGCGAACCAGTGCCAGTAGCCCGGCACCCAACGCGCGTTCGGGCTGGGCTTCGGTGGCTGCACCTCGGCGCGCGGTGCCGGGGGTGGCCCGTCCGGCTGCGCCGCGGCCGCCGCGGCCCGCCGCGCCTCGGCCTCGCGCTGCCGCCGGAGATGACCCTCGTAGCCCCCGGCCCCCCAGCAGCTCTCGTCCTCTCGATGCGCGTCACAGTACGCGCGCCGCTCCCGCGCCTCCTCGGCGCGCCGCTGGGCACGCCGCGCCCGCCGTCGCTCCCGCCGCGTGGGCCCCCGCGCCGCCCGCTCCCGCCGCGCTCGCTCCCGCTCCGCGCGCTCCTCTTCGCGCTCGCGGCGCTCCTCCGCGAGGTGGGCCGCGTACTCCTCGTCGGAGACGCTCGGGTCCGCCACCCGATGGAGCACGAGGAAGGTGACCCCCTCGAGGAGGTTCGGTCGCTCGGCCCAGACCCGGATGCGCACGTGCGCCCCCGCCTCGAGGGGCGGCGGCGCCTCGGGGTCGCCCTCGATCGTCCACGTGTGCGAGAGGCTCCGCGTGCGCCCGAGGCCCCGCTGCTGGAGCGTCTCCAGCGAGAGGCGCCAGTCCCCCTCCCAGCGCACCCGCTGGAGCTCCACGGCCCCCCGCGCGGCGCCGCCATCGACGGCGACCTCGCCGCCCACCGTCGCCTCCGCGGGCCCTCCCCCCGCGCCCCCTCCCCCGACGACCCCAGGCGCTCCCCCGGGCGCGCCGGCTCCGACGCCGCCGGCCGCCCGGAGCGCCGCCTCCGCCCCGCTCGATACGCACGGCGAGGCGTCGAAGCTCTCGTCCGTGCCGCGGAGCTCGAGGTACGTCTTCCCATCGCTCCCCGTGGCCGACTGCGGCCGGAGCACCCCCCGGAGCCGCCCCGACGCCACCACCGGCCCGTCGCCGACGCGCACCTCGTAGCGGAGATCGAGCGGCCGCGGCGTGTAGGCGAAGAGCTCGACGCGCTCCCCCCAGCGCGCCCCTTCGGCCGGGATCTCGATCGTGTAGGGACCTTGGCCGCAGCGCTCGGGCGCCTCGAGCGCCGTCGTGCTCCCGCCCTGGTAGCGCAGGTAGGGCTTGCAGCCGACGAGGCCGAAGGCGATCAGAGCGATGGCGAAGCGGACGCGCATGGTCGACGGACGTACGGCGCCGCGGCCGCTTCACCCCGTCGGGAAGCCCCGGACGCCGCCCCGTCTCCTGCGAAGCGATGCCCGTTTGCTCCTCGCTTCTCGCTCCTCGCTCCTCGCTGCGGCGGGGGCGCGGGGCACCGTCTTCTTCTCAGCTCACGAGCTCGCTCTCGACGTGGATCTCGCCGTGCAGCGTCTTGTGCACCGGGCACTTGTCGGCGATCTGCATCATGCGCTTCCGCTGCTCCTCGTCGAGCTCGCCCTCGATCTCGATGCGGCGCGTGAGCACGTCGATCTTCTTGCCCGTCTTCTCGCAGTCGTCGCAGTCCTCGGCGTGCCGGCGCTCGTGCTGGAGCGTCACGCGCACCGCCTCGAGCGGCCACTTCTTGTGGTTCGCGTACATGCGGAGCGTCATCGTCGTGCAGCTCCCGAGGGCCGCCAGCAGCAGGTCGTAGGGCGTGGGCCCGGTCGCCGTGCCGCCGACGCTCTTCGGCTCGTCCGCGAGGAAGGCATGCGGCCCCGCCTGCACGTGCTGCTGGAGCCCCTGGCGCCCCTCGACCACGACGTAGCCCTCCTCGACCTCGGCGGTGGCCATCGGCACGTAGCGCTCCGCCCAGGCCGCGAGCACGTTGGCCACGTATCCGGCGTCGGCCGGGTTCGAGAGCAGGTGGTCGGCGCCGTCGAGGCTGACGAAGCTCTTCGGGTGCCGCGCCGCCTGGTAGATGGCCTTCGCGTTCTCGATGCCGACGACGTTGTCCTGCGGCGAGTGGAAGAGCAGGAGCGCGCGGCCGATCTTCGCGATGCGCTCGGCCGAGCAGTGCTCGCGGAGGTCGTCGAGAAACTGCTTGCGGATGCGGAAGCGGCGGCCGGCGATCTTCACCTCCGCCTCGCCCTCCTTCTCGATCTCGTCCTTGCTGCCGGCGAGGAGCTTCTCGACGTGCTCCGGGTCCGCCGGCGCGCCGATGGTCGCGACCGCCTTCACCTCCTCGATGCGCGGCGCCGCCGCGAGGCAGGCCGCGCCCCCGAGGCTGTGCCCGATGAGCAGGCTCGGCGCCGCGTGGTGCTCGCGCAGCCAGTCGGCGGCCGCCACCAGGTCGGCGACGTTGGAGCTGAACGTCGTGTCGGCGAACTCCCCCTCGCTCTCACCGAGCCCCGTGAAGTCGAAGCGGAGCGTCGCGATGCCGTGGCCGACGAGAGCGTCGGCGATGCGCCGGAGCGCGCGCAGATCCTTCGAGCAGGTGAAGCAGTGCGCGAAGACCGCGCAGGCCCGGATCGGCCCCGGCGGCCGCTCGAGCACCGCCGCGAGCTGGTGCCCGTCGGCGCCGGGGAAGGTGATGGTCTCTTCGTTCGGGTCGGCCATGTCGTCGCTCTCTCGGACGCGGGAGGGGGCGCGAGGTTACGTCGGCCGAGGGGCGGCGCTCAGAAGCAGAGCTCGGTGCACATCGTCGACCCGCTCCGGTTGCAGGCCTCGCCCGCCGTCGTCGCGGCGCCGTGGAGCGCCCACTCGGGGCTGGCGAGGTCGATGGCCCAGACGTCGTTCAGGTTGCCGCAGTCGCCCTTGCCCCAGATCACGTAGCCGGTGCCGCCGCCCTGCACGTAGCCGAAGCCGTGGCGCCGCTCGGGCGCCTCCGTGTCCGGGATCGTGAAGTCCGCCGGGAAGCGGCACGGCCCCAGCGGCTCGCCGTTCAGCTCGTCGCCGGTCGTGACCGGCGTCCAGTCGGTCGTCGCCAGGTCCAGCACGAAGAGGTCGTTGATGTTGCCCATGGCCGTGCTGTCGTGGCCCGCCGCCATCACCAGCCGGCTCCCGTCCTCGGCCGCGAAGAGCGCCGGGCCGAAGCGCACGGGCGGCGCGTCGGGCCCGCCGCCGCGCACGCGCGTCCAGGTCTCCGCGACGAGATCGAACGCCCAGACGTCGTTGAAGTAGGTCACGAAGCTCGCCGCGCCGCCGGCCACGTAGAGCGTGTCCCCGGCGATCGCGACCGCGTGGTAGTAGCGGCCCATGGGCGCGCCCTCGGCCGTGATCTCGCGCCAGCGGTTCGTCGCCAGGTCCAGCACGAAGAGATCGTCGAGGCCCGTCGGGCTCAGGCCGCTCGCCGAGCTGTTGCCGCCGTAGACGACGAGCTGGTCGCGCGCCTCGTCGTAGACCACGCCGGAGTTGCTCCGCCCCGAGGGCGCGTCCCCGTTCGTGGCGATCTCGCTCCAGGTCCAGGTCTCCGGATCGAGCTCGAAGACGTCCGCGAAGTGCGTGTAGTTGCCGCCGCCGGCCGGCACGCGCCCCCCGAAGGCGAGGTAGCGGTCCCGCGACGTGTCGTGCACCAGGTGGTGCCGCGCGCGCTCGCCCGGCCCGCCGCCGGTCGTCGCGACCATCTCCCAGCTCTCGCAGGCCAGGTCGTAGACCCAGACCTCGGTCGTGAGCGTGGTGCGCGGCATGCACATCTCCGGCTCCGCCACGTTGCCGCCGTGCACGACGATGCGCCCGCGCGTCTCGTCGATCAGCGCCGCGATCTCTCCGCGCGCGAGCGGCGTCTCGCCCGTCTCGCAGGCCGGCCCCGCGTCCGTCCCGGCGTCCTCGCCGGACCCGCCGTCCGCCATCGTGCCGGCGTCGTCGGTCGTCATCCCGTCGTCGTCGCCGCAGGCGAGCCCGAGGACCAGGAGCATCAGAAGAGAAGCGCGTCGCATGACCTCACCCCATAGCGGAGATCCCGTTCGCCGTCATGGCAGAGCGTGAGCCACGCCAGCCCGCGAACCCTCCTCCGCGCGAAGACCCGCCGCTCCCGGCCAACGCGAGGTGGAAGCCCTCCGGGACCCGTCCCGACATCAGCGTGGAGATGTCCGGAGGCGTCGGCTGCCCCCCGGCCCGTCCGAGGGGCCGGGTTCGGCGCCGGGCCGCTCAGGCGGGGCGCTCGGCGACGAACCAGAACATCGGCGTGAAGATGCCGCTCTCGCCGCCCTCCACCAGCGCGTCCGCGCCGGCGTGGAGGAACTGGCTCACCTCCATCGTGCCCTTCGGCGCGATGCGTGCGGCCTCCATCACCTTGATGGCCGCCCAGGTCAGCCGCCGCCCCAGCTTCGTCCGCCGCACGCCGGTCCAGCTCAGCTCGCGGCCGGTGATGGGCAGCTCCCAGGGCGTCTCCGGGTCGCTCGCGACCGCCCGGTCCTCCTGCTCACGCACGGTGAAGCCGGCCCCCTCGAGGCACTCGACGGTCGCCGGGATGGTCCAGATGTCCGGCAGCCCGTCGCCCTCCTCGATGCCCTTCTTGATGCGCCGATGCCGCACGCTCTCCGGGTCGTAGCGATCGGTCAGGCACCACTCGTAGGCCCCGAACACCCCGCCCGGCTTCAGCACCCGGTGGATCTGCCGGAAGAGCGCCGCCTTGTCCGGCGCGTGGCAGGTCGCCTCGAAGGCGTAGACGGCGTCGAACTCGCCCTCCTCGAAGGGCATGTTCATGAAGTCCGCCTCCACCAGCTCGGTCTGCGCCGCGAGCCCGGCCTCGCGGTTGTACCCGGCGGCCTTCTCGAGCTGGTAGGGGTTGTTGTTGATCCCGACGACGGTCGCGCCGCTGAAGCGCGCCACGCTCCGCATGGGCCCGCCGATGCCGCAGCCCACGTCGAGCACGCGCATGCCCGGCTTCAGCCCGAGCCGCGCCGCGAGGAAGTGCTGGTGCCGGCGGATCGACTCGCGGAAGGTCTCGCCCCGGTAGCGCGGCGCGAAGTGGAAGCTGTCGCCCCAGCCGTACTCGAAGAAGTCGGTGGCGAGGTCGTAGTACCCCTTCACCATCTCGAAGTAGTGGTCCTTGCGGGCCGCCACGTCGCCGCCGTGGTCCTCGTCGTGGAAGCCCCGGTAGGTGTGGACCACCTCGCGGATGTCGCCGCGCGCATGCCCCGGCCGCGGGTCGGCCGGATCGGCGGGATGGAAGGGGAACGGCTCGAAGGGCTGGGTGGTCATGGGGTCTCGCGGGGCTGTTCGGGGTCGTCGCGGGCGGTGTCGTCGCGCGCGGTGTCGCAGCGGGCGGAGTCGTTGCGGGTGGGTGTCGCAGCAGGCGGAGCGAACAGCGGCTCCGCGTCGGGAGCGCGGCCCGAACGTCGCGCGGCGCCGTGGCGCTGGGCGCCGGGACGCGCCGGGCGCCGAGACGCCGGGACGCCGGGCGCCGTGACGCCGGGCGCGCGGCCCCCCTCGGCGCTCAGGCCTCGGGCTTGCGCACGAGGAAGAAGTACATCGGCGTGAAGGTCCCGGTCTTCCCTCCGGCGACCAGCGCGTCGGCGCCCTGGTTCAGGAAGTCGCTCACCTGCGAGGTGCCCTGCGGCGCCAGCCGGAGCTTCTCGAGGACGCGCGTGAAGACGTTCGTCACCTCGCGCCCGAGCGGCGTCCGCGGGAACGCGCGGAGCCCCTTCTCCTCGCCGCTCAGCGGCAGGTACCAGGGCGTCTCCTCGTCGGCGGTCTCGGCCACGTCCTCGGTCTCGACGAGCTCGAAGCCCGCCTCCTCGAGCGCCGCGTCCACCACCGAGGTGTGCGAGAGGTCCGGCAGGCCGTTGCCGATCTCGATGTCCTTCTTGATCGTCCGATGCTCGGCGTTCGACTCGTCGTAGCGATCCGTCAGGCACCACTCGTAGCCGCCGAAGAGCGCGCCCGGCTTCATCACCCGGTAGAGCTCGCGGAAGAGCTTCACCCGGTCCGGCGCGTGGCAGCTCGCCTCGATCGTGTAGACCGCGTCGAAGCGCCCGTCCTCGACCGGCAGGTTCATGAAGTCGGCCTTCATGAAGCTCGCGAGGTGGTCGAGCTTCCGGCGCCGCGTGATCTTCTGACCGCGCTCGATCTGGTAGGCGTTGTTGTTCACGCCGACGACCCGCGCGCCCGTGTGCTTGGCGATGTGCCGCATGGGGCCGCCGATGCCGCAGCCCACGTCGAGGCACTCCATGCCCGGGTAGAGGCGGAGCTTGCGCGCGAGGAAGCGCTCGTGCCGCTTCAGGCTCTCGAGGAAGCCCTCGTGCGCGTAGCGCGGCGCGAAGTGGAAGTGCTCGCCCCAGCCGAACGTGTAGAAGTCGGTCGCGAGGTCGTAGTACTGGTTCACGAGCTCGGCGTACTGCGCCTTGCGCTTCTCGACGTCGGCGTCCTCGTGCAGCCCGCGGTACTGGCTGACGGTCTCTCCAAAGCTCTCGCGGCTCACACCCGACATGGCGGTCTCCAGTGCTGTCTCGGTCGGTGATCTCGGTCGGCGATCTCGGTCGGCGGCCCGAAGGAGGCGGTGGCCTCTCACTCGGCGGGGCCGACCCTAGCAGAATCCCGAGCACGATCTAGAACATGTTCTACACCCGCGTCGGCGCTCGTGCCGGACGCGCGGGGCAGGGCCTCGGCGACGCGCTCCTGGTAGCGGGCGAGGGCCCACACCGGGAAGAAGCGCCGATAGAGGCGGTACTCGATGAGCGCGGTGCGGAAGAACACACCGGCGTACTCCTGGACCGGGAAGTCGCCCTCGGCGTCCTGCTGGGCGGCGAGCCAGGCGGCGGCCTTCGAGAGCGCGCCGAGGTCCTCGTGGCCGGCCTCGAGCAGGGTCCAGAGCGCCCAGGCGGTCTGCGTGACGTGGCCGTGGCCGAGGTCCTCGTACTCGTTCGTCAGGCAGGTCCGCCAGTGCTCGCCCCAGCTCCCGTCCGCGCGCTGGTGGGCGGCGAGGAAGCGGCGCGCCTTCGCGATGGCCGGATCGCTCGCGTCGGCGCCGGCGGCGAGGAGGCCACGCACGCCGAACATGGTCCCGTAGACGTAGGCGACGCCCCAGGCGCCCTCCCAGGAGCCGTCCTCGTTCTGGTGGGCGCGCAGGTAGCGCTCGGCGCGGGCGATGGCCCGATCGACCTCGCGGCGGAGCAGCTTCGGGAAGCGCTCGCGCACCTCGCAGAGGGCGACGAGGTTCGAGGCCGTGCACTCGAAGTAGGAGAGCTCGGTCATGGAGTCGCCGAACATCTCGGCCGGGTTCATCCACTCGAGCTTCAGCGGCGACTTGCGCGACTCGTAGGAGCCGAAGCCGCCGTCCTCGTTCTGGCACTGGAGCAGGAAGCGCACGGCCTTCTCGGCGACGGAGGCGTCGACGTCGAAGAGCGCGCGGGGCGCCTCGAGGAAGGCCGAGAGGGCCTCGGCCGTGCAGTCGCTGACGGGCCAGCCGTGCCAGACGCCGGCGAAGCAGAAGCCGCCGGTGGGATCCACGCGGTACTGGCGCCGGTAGGTGGCGGCGTCGTCGATCGGCGGCGCGGGGATCTGCTGCGTGAGGAGCCAGTCGAGGCCCTCGCGGAGCGCGCCGTCGACGTGCGCGCGCGTCTCCCCGTCGAGGAGCGGTCGCGCGGCGCTGAGCGCCTGGAGCGCGAAGCTCGTGTCCCAGGTGGCGCTCCGGGCGCCGGCGACGCGGGCGCCGTGCTCGGCCGCGCCGTCGTGGGTCGCGTCGCCGGTCCAGACCCAGCCCTCGAAGCGCTCGGCCTGGCGCGCGACGTCCGGGTCGTCGTGATCCCAGGCCCAGAGCACGAGCATGAAGAGCAGCCCGTTCACCGGCGAGAGGCAGGTGTAGTCCGTGCTCCGGAGCTCCCAGCGCATGCGCTCGCGGAGCTCGGCGAGGCAGCGGCGGCGGAGCGCGCCGAGGACGCGCTGGCGCACGAAGGCGGGCGCCTTCGCGTGGGCCTTCTCGAAGACGTTCACGGCCGCGTAGAGGCTCTGGAGCACCTTCGTCGGCGGCGCCCAGAGGTCGGCCTCGCGGAGCAGGCCCTTGGCCGAGGCGAAGTCGATGTCCTCGTAGGCGCGGCCCGGGTAGAGCTCCTCGCGGAGCGCGTCCGTGAGCGCCGTGCGCCGGGCCTTCAGCTTCAGGCCCGAGACGCTCGCCATGCCCATGTAGATGAGGCGCGTGTGGCAGTAGTAGTTCGCCGGGTGGAGCGGGAAGCGCTCGGGCAGCAGCCAGGCCTCGGGCGGGACGGCGTTGACGCCCTCCCACTCGTAGAGGTTCAGGATGGCGAGCCAGGCCTTGCCCCAGCTCGGGATGGCGCGGACGTCCTCGCGCGCGAAGAGGCGGCGGGCCTCGGCGAGCATCGGGTCGTCGGCCTTCACGCCGAGCGTGCGCGCGGCGACGTAGGCGAGGGTCGAGACGAAGAGCGAGGAGGGGCCCCAGGGGTGGAGGCCCCAGAGGCCCTCGGCGTTCCGCTCGGCGCGGAGCTGCTGCACGAGCGCCTCGCGGCGGCCCGCCGGGAAGGGGCGCTCCATGACGTGCCAGGCCAGCGCGTGCTGCGAGGCCAGCATGGTGTTCCAGACGTCCTCGCCCTCCCAGCAGAGCTCGCCCCGGCCGGGGCTCGCGGCGGCCTCGTCGCGCACGCGGAGGTCGACGAGCCGGCGGGCGGCGCGGCGGAGCGGGTCGGTGGCGTCGAAGGGAGTGGTCATGGCGGCGGTCGAGCAGGGGTCGGCGGGCGGGCGTCGTCGAGCGGGGGCGTCGTCGGGGGGCGTCACGCGTGCCGAGGGCCGGCGGGGGGGCCGGCCCTCGGCGAAGGGAAGAGGTGCTCAGCCGACCTTGCGGGCGGCGGCCTCGCGGGCGGCGATGAGCTCCTTGGCGAGGTCGAGCTTCACCTTCCCGGCGGCGATCAGCTCGCCGGCGATCTCGTCGACGAGCGCGCCCTCGGCGCCGGCGGCGAGCGCCACGCTCCGCGCGTGGAGGCTCATGTGCCCGCGCTGGATGCCCTCGGTCGCGAGCGCCCGGAGCGCGCCCATGTTCTGCGCGAGGCCGACGGCGGCCATCACCATGCCGAGCTCGGCGGCGCTCCCCACGTCGAGGATCTTGCGCATCACGCGGATGGTCGGGTGCACGTTGGTGCTCCCGCCGACCACGCCGACCGCCATGGGCAGCTCGATGGAGCCGTGGAGGCAGCCGTCCTCGCGCCACCACTTCGTGAGCGAGGTGTAGCGGCCGCCGCGCGCGGCGAAGGCGTGGGCGCCGGCCTCGACGCCGCGCCAGTCGTTGCCCGTGGCGATGGCGACCGCGTCGATGCCGTTCATCACGCCCTTGTTGTGCGTGGCGGCCCGGTAGGGGTCGACGGCGGCGAAGCGGTAGGCCTGCACGATGCCCTCGGCGACCTCCTCGCCCCCGAAGCCGTTCCCGGCCAGGTGCATCTCGGGGATCTTGCAGAAGGCCCGCGCGCAGCGGCGGTCGGCGAGGTTCGAGAGGATGCGCAGGTTCACGCGGCCACCCGTGAGCTCCTCGACGAGCGGGGCGACGCCCTCGGCCATCGCGTTGATGGCGTTCGCGCCCATGGCCTCGCCGCAGTCGACGAGGAGGTGGAGCACGATCATCGGGTAGGGCTCCTCGAAGGCGCGCACCTCGATGCTGCGCGCGCCGCCGCCCCGCCGCTTCATGTTCGGGTGGACGGCGTCGGCCTGCTCGAGGATGCGCTGCTCGCTCGCGCGGAGCGTCTCGACGGCGGCGACCGGATCCGGCGCGCCGAGGATCTGCACCTGGCCGATCATCAGCGAGTCGTCGGCCTCGGCCGTGAAGCCGCCGGCCTTCCGCACGGTGCGCGCCATGTTGCTCACGGCGGCGACGACGCTCGGCTCCTCGACGACCATGGGCACGGCGTAGTCGCGGCCGTTGACCTGGAAGTTCAGGCCGAGGCCGATGGGCAGGCCGAAGACGCCGACGCAGTTCTCGACCATCTTGTCGGCGCGGCCGACGTCGAGGCGCGAGCCGTCCTTGAGGATGGCCAGCTCGTCCGCCGCGAGGCCGAAGCGCTCCTCGAGCTCGCGGTGCCGGTCGTCGACGTCGAGGCGGTAGAAGCCGGGGATGCGGGAGCTGCGGGCCGGGGTCTCCATCGCGGGGGCGTCCTTCGTGCTCGGGGTGCTCGGGGTCTGCTCGGGGGAGGCCACGTCGCTCGTCGGCGCGGCCTTCTGCGTGGGGGGCGACTGGAACTCGGGGGCCTGGGTCATCTCAGACGCTCGCCTTCGCCGAGGCCTCGGCCTTGGTCTTCAGCTTCGTGACGCCCTTGCTCGCGAGGTACTCCTCCCACTTGCGGATCGTCAGATCCTGGAAGGCCTTCACGACCGGGTTCAGCTCGGCGAGGGGCGCGTCCCAGTAGCTCTCCCAGCCCTCCTGCTCGGCCTCGACGGCCACGCCGTCCTCGGCGAGGAGCGGCTGCACGGTCAGGTGCTTGGCCGCCTTCAGGAAGCCGTCCATGACCACGCGCGGGAGGCGCACGCTGGTGAAGGGGACGGTGAACTGCTTGAAGTAGAAGAGGAAGAAGCTGCGCGTCGTGCGCTCGTCGATGGGGCGCACGAAGAGCCAGTGCTTGATCTGATCGTCCGTGTTCGAGCGCTGGTAGGGGTACTCGTAGGCGAGCTTCATGTGGTTGGTGTCGATCGACTTCCGATCGACGAAGAGCCCGCTGAAGCGGCCCGTGCCGACCTTCGTGTCGTACTCGAGCTCGACCGTGTCGCCCCGGGTCTCGAAGTGGAGCAGCTCGGCGTCGACGAAGGGGCGGAAGCGCCGGTGCAGGTAGGCGTGCGTGAAGTCGCTGACGTTGTCGATGATCATCGAGTGGTGGGCCGTCCAGGTGCCGTCCACGGGGATCGTGTGCCAGGCGTCGGGCCCCTCGAGCTCGGGGATGTCCGGGATGCTGCGGGCCTCGGCCTTCTCCGGGTCGCCGGGGAAGATCCAGATGATCCCGTGCTTCACCTGCGTGGGGACGCTCGGCACCTTGAACTTCGGGAACTTCCTCCCGAAGAGGCTGTGCGGGATGTCGACGACCCGCCCTTCCCCGTCGTAGGCCCAGCCGTGGTAGGGGCAGACGACGTTGCAGCCGTCGACGTGGCCGGTCGTGAGCTTGAGCTGACGGTGCGCGCAGCGGTTCTCGATGGCGCGGACCTGGCCGTCCTCCCCGCGGAAGAGCGCGATGCTGCGCTTCCAGAAGACGACCTCCTGCACCTCACCGGGCTTTAGGGCGTGGTCCCACTCGGCCGGGTACCAGTAGTTCGGGTCCATGCCCGCCGCGCGCACCTTCTGGCGCGTGTTCTTCGCCTCCTCGAAGGAGGGCGGGGGCTGGGGGGTCTTCACGTAGATGCGGCTCATGAATCGACTCGTGATCTGCCGTGGGAATGTGGCGAGGTCGTGGCGGCGGCTGGAAGAGGGCGCGACGCTCAGGCGTGGATCTGGATGCGGCTCGCGGGCGGCTCGGGGGCCTCGCTCGGGGCGGGCGGCGGCGCCTTGGCTGCGGGGTTCGTGATGGCGCCGCGCTCCCAGTGGAAGCGGTAGGCCTCGGCGAAGGCGTCCTCGATCTTCGAGGGGCGGAAGCCGAGCTCCTGGCGCGCCTTCGTCGTGTCCGCGTGGCGGCGGAGCTGGAGGCGGCGGATGGCGCCGGGCGTGAGCAGCTGGGGGAAGCGCGGGTTGAGCCGGTAGAGGCTCCAGCTCAGGGCCTCGGCGACGGGGAGGAGCACCTTCGAGGGGAGCTTGAAGCGGGGCCGCGGCTGGCCCGTGAGCTCCTGGAAGATGTCGAAGATGTCGTCGAGGGTCATGAACTGCGTCGCGATGACGTACTTCTGACCGGTGCGGCCCTTCTCCATGGCGAGGAGGTGGCCGGCGACGATGTCCTGGGCCGCGACGAACTCGAAGCCGCCGGGGACGTAGGCGTTGAGCTCGCCGTTCGCGAACTTGCAGAGGGTCCGGCCCATGCGCGAGGGCAGGTAGTCGTGGCCGCCGACGACGGCGCAGCTCGTGACGATGAGCGCGTCGAAGCCCTCGACGACGGCCTTCAGCAGCTCGTGCTCCTGGAGCACCTTCGAGCGCTCGTAGGGCATGGCCCGGTGGTACGGGTAGAACTGCATGTCCTCCGTCGCCGGCCGGTCCGTCTGGTCGAGGTCGTAGCCGACGGCGCTGAAGGAGCTCGTGAGGACGAAGCGCTCGACGCCGGCCTCCTTCGCCTCGCGGAGGAGGTGGCGCGTGCCGAGGACGTTCACGTCGTAGATGGTGCGGCGGTGCTCGGCGTCGCCGTCGATCGTCGAGACCATGGAGGCGACGTGGTAGACGCCCTTGCAGCCCTTCACGGCCTCGCGGAGCGAGCCCGGGTCGCGGAGGTCGCCGAAGCTCTTCTCGAGGAGATCGCGCGGCAGGCCCTCGACGGCCTCGTTGTTCTCCTCGGCGCGGAGGAGGACGCGCACGCGCTGGCCCTCGCCGACGAGGCGGTGGACCAGGTTGGCGCCGACGTGGCCGGCGGCGCCGGTGACGAGGACGGGGGCGTCGGAAGCGGGCATGGGGGCGGGGTCTCTCAGTGGAAGGTCAGGGGGGTGGGCGCGGCGTCCGAGGGCGCCTGCCAGAGGGCGTCGTAGCGGCGGCGGAGCGCCTCGTCGGACTGGGCGTTCGCCATGCAGTCGGCGATGAGCTGCTCGACCTCGGCGCGCGCGATCTTCACGGGCTGGCCGGGGACGAACATGGCGTCGTTGCCGCGGGCGTGGACGAGCGTGCGGACGGCCATCCAGAGCGGGAGCAGGCAGAAGAGGCGCACGGCGACGTGCTCGCTCGGGACCGTGAGCACGTACTCGAGGGCCCGGCCGAGGTGCTCCTGGGCGCGGTCGAAGAGGGGCGCGACGGCGGCGTGGGCCCGGTCGCGCACGGCCGGCTCGCCGAGCTCGGGGATGCCGAGGCCCTGCTGGGCGACGGCGGCGCGGGGCACGAAGCTCACGCCGCGCTCGGCGTCGTCCGTGACGTCCTTGAGGATGTTCACGAGCTGGAGGCCCAGGCCGAAGGCCTCGGCGTTCGCGCGGAGCGCGTGCTCGGTCGGCGAGTCGGCGGCGCCGATGCCCTCGACGAAGAGGTCCGTGAGCATGTGGCCGACGGTGCCGGCGACGAAGTAGCAGTAGCGCTCGAGATCCTCGACCGTGTAGAGGGCCGTGAAGCCGTCCGAGCCCGCCTGGCGGTGGCTGTAGAGCTGCATGCCGCGGGTCATCTCGGCGACCCAGCGGGAGGCCTTCCGCTGCATGGGCTCGGGGAGGCTGCGCCAGACGCGGAGGACGACGCCGAGGTGGCGGCAGAGGTCGTGCTCGGTCGCGTCCGGGCCCTCGGCGGCGTCGAAGCGGCCGCCCGTGAACTGCTCCTCGAAGCGGCGCACGACGGCGTCCTCGGGCTGGGCCTCGAGCGCCTCGAGGAAGGTCGCGTAGCGCAGGTCGCGCTCCTCGAGGGTGAAGTCGGCGTCGTCCTCGATGGTGTCGGCGATGCGGCAGAGGAGGTAGCCGCACATCACGGCCGTGCCGAGGTCGCCGGGGAGCATCTGGATCGGCCGCGCGAAGCTCCGCGAGACGGCGAGGAGGGCCTGCTCGCAGTAGGCGCGATCCTCGGCGCTCGCCGTGACCTTGCCGTTGCCGCGGCGGCGGGCGCGCGGGGGCGTGACGCGGGTGGCGCGGCGGTCGCGGTAGAGGTGGAGCGCCTCGCCGGCCTCGACCGGGAGCCCGACGGCGGCGTCGAGGCTCTGGAGGCCGCGCTCGGCGTGCTCGAACTGGGGCGCCTCGGTGCGGAGGAGGGCGCGGCAGACGATGGCCGTGGTGCGCGGGCCGCCGAAGCCGCCGTCCTCGTTCTGGGCGGCGAGGAGCGACCGGATGGCGCGGCGGCAGGCCGGGTGGAAGACCGGGAGGCCGCTCGCGTGGAGGGTCTCGAGGGCGAGGGCCGTGGCGCGCGGATCGCCGAGGTCGCTCGCCTCCTCGAGGGTGGCGGCGCGGAAGCGCTCCTGGGCGGCCTCGAGCTTGCCCGGGAGCAGGCCCGGGAAGCGGCGGCGCGCGGCCGCGAGGGCGAGGGCCGCGGCGTGGCGATCGGCGAGGGCCGCGGCGGGCGCCTCCTGGAGGCGCTGGGCGAGGCGGACGGCGCGCTTCAGATCGCCCTCGGCCGTGACCTCCTCGAGGTCCGCGGCGGCGCGCTGCACGGGCGAGGCGCCGGCGAGGTCGGGCGCGTCCGTGACCTTGGCGAGGAGCGCGTCCACGTCGACGTGGATGGAGTCGCGGAACGCGCGCGCGCCCGGGAGCTCGGGGCCGCGCGGGCGGATGCCGAGGGCACGGAGCGGCGCGAGGTTGTCCGAGTCGCGGCGGTAGCGGCGGCGAAGGGCGGCGGGCATCACGCTCGCGCCAGGCCACTGGGCGAACTCGAGGAAGTGGCGGAGATCCTGGGCGGCGCCGCCGAGGCCCTGCTCCTTGGCGAGGTCGGTGACGGCGCGGCCGGCGACGCGCACGAAGGCGCCGGCGAACTGGCCGAGGCGGAGCTCCTCGCCGCCGAGGATGCGCATGGTGCGGTCGCGCTCCTCGGGGTGATCGCGCCAGGTGTCGAAGACCGCGCGGCGGATGGCAGCGGCGGCGTCGTCCTCGCGCTGGAAGACCTGGTAGAGGGCGTTGGCGAGGAGCTCGGGGACGTAGGACTGGCCCTCGCGCGTGCGCTGATAGGCGGCGACGCTAGGCGCGGCGAGGAGGGCCTCGCAGTCCTTCACGCCGACGCTGATGCCGCTCGCCGTGAGCGGGTGGTAGAAGCCGACGGCGTCGCCGAGGAGGGCGGTGCTCCCGCGGCCGTAGAAGGTGCGCGGCAGGAAGCGGTTGGCGGCCCAGACGAGCTTCTGCGTCTCGAGGGCGCGCTTGAAGGCGCCGCGGAGGGCGGCGGGGAAGCGGCTCGCGAAGCCGTCCCAGAGGAAGCGGGCGTCGCGGCGGGCGCCGGGGGCGTCGACGGGGAGGTCGACGCAGGCGCGGATGGTGCGCTCGCCGATGCGGTAGAGGAGCACCGGGCCCGGGCCGCCGAGGAGGACGTGGCCGTAGCCCTCGAAGGGGAGCTCGACGTCGTGGAGCTCAAGGCCGGCCATGTGGGAGACGAGGTCCGCCTCGAGCTCCTCGTCGGCGCGGAGGGACTTGCGCACGATCGAGGAGCGGCCGTCGGCGCCGACGATGAGGCGGGCGTGGACCGTGTGCTCGGCGCGGGCGTGGCTGAAGGTGACCGTGTCGTCGGTCAGGGCGGTGACGCGGGCGCGCTCGAGGTAGGTGACCGGGTCGAGGCCGGCGGCGCGATCGCGGAGGCCCTGGACGATGTCGGCATGCTCGCCGGAGAAGCCGACGCCGTTCGTGTACTCGAGGCGGATCGGATCCGTGGTGTCGTCCGGGAAGACGGCGAAGCCGTAGCAGGGGATGTGGTCGGCCGAGGCCTCGTGGGGCATCAGGCCGAGGCGCTCGAGCACGGCGGCGCCGTAGGGGTGCACCCACTCGCCGGCGAAGCGCTTGGAGGCCTTCGGGTTGGCCTCGAGGAGAAGGACGCGGCTTCCGCGCTGGGCGTAGCCGGCGGCGGCGGCGCAGCCGGTGGGGCCGGCGCCGACCACGACGACGTCGTAGCTCTGGGCGATCTCGCTCATGGGTCCTCGGTCGCGCGTGCCCGTCGGAGACGGTGGAAAGAGCGAAGGCTCGTTTCCGTTGCGGCGAAGCCGGGGTGGATCCCTGGCCACTCGTCCGCGGCTGGGGGTTACCAAGGCGTGGGGGCCACCCGCAGGACTATCCGGCGAGCCGAGACTGAGCGGGGGTGAACCGTAGGGAGCGATGCTTGAACAGGTTCTAGTTTTGGGGCGTCGCGATATTCGCTTTGTTTCCGTATGGTTACGAGAGCCGCTCGCGTGTCGCCGGTGAGCCGCGGTTCAGCGCTCGGGGTCGCTCGCGGGCGCCTCGGTGGGGGTCGCACGATCGCATGCTCCGGGCGGCGAGCCTCTCCGCTACCCTCGCGCGAGCGCCGCCCGAGCCGGCGCCCCTCCCCATGCCGCACGTCGACGATCGCCCCCGCCCGCCGCGACCCGGGCGCGTACGCGCGCCGGCGCCGGGCGCCGCGGGGATCGCGCTCCTGCTCGTCGCCGCCGCGGGCCTCGCGCCCCCCGTCGCGCGCGCCCAGCCGACCTGCGCCCCCGTCGAGACCTGGGCCGAGCGCTGCGCCAGCGAACGGGTCGCCATCGAGGTGCGGCGCTGCATCCCCGGCGGCGCCGTGCTCACCGCCACCGTCGGGGGCGAGCCAGCCGGGGACGTCGAGATCGCGCGGCGCCGCGAGGGCGCCTTCCGCCAGGTCGGCGCCCTGGGGCTCTCGCCGGTGGGCGAGTACGCCGACTTCCGCGACGCCCCGGCGCCGGTCCGGGAGGCCTTCGAGGCGATCGTGCGCTGCGCCGAGCGGGAGCCGGACCTCGAGCTGCGCGGCGAGGTCGCGCCCCCGCCCGCCTCGGAGGAGGAGCCTCCCCTCCTCGCCGGGGCGCTCCTCCTCGCGCTCCTCGCCGGCGCCCTCGCCCTCTGGCGGCGCCGCCCCACCCCCCGCCAGCTCGCCCGCGCCCTCGCCCCACCGGCCCTGGCGTCCCTCGGCGGCGCGCTCCTCCGGGCCGGGATCGCGGACCCGGCCTTCGTCCACCAGAACGGGCACGGGCCCCACTGGATCAGCCACGCGCTCTGTGTCCCGAGCCGCTACGGGCCGGGCTACGCGGAGCTCTTCGGCGGCGCCCTCCCCCTCCTCGGCGACGAGCCGAGCCTCGCCGTCTTCCGCGCGCAGGCGCTCCTCGGGGCGCTCGCGACCGGCGCCGTGTGGGTCCTCGCCCGCGGGGCCGGGGCCCGCCCGCCCCTCGCCGCCGCCGCCACCGCCGCCGTCGCCTTCGAGCCGGCGCTCGCGCGCCTCTGGCAGAGCGAGAGCTACTTCGGCGCCATCACCTCGCTCCTCCTCCTCGCGGGCGCGCTGATCGCCGGCGGCGGGCGCCGGCGCCGACCCACGGACCCGGTCTTCCTCGGGACCGTCGCCGCGGCCGGGCTCCTCGTCGCGCAGGCCGCGCGCGTCCACCCCGTCGCCTGGGTGCCCTCGGCGCTCCTGCCGCTGATCCTCGTCGTCGCCCCCGGGCGCCTGCGCACCGTGCTCCTCCGCGGGGCCGTCGCGACGCTCGGCGTCGGCGCGCTCGCCGCGGCCTTCGCGCTCGAGCTCATCGGCGAGATCGCCGGCGGCGAGGTCGGCGCGAAGTGGCTCCCCGATCTCTTCGGGACCATCCCCACGCCCCGCCTCGTCGGCGGCCTCGCGGTCGCCCTCGGCGGCGCCGCGCTCATGGCCGTCGGCGCCCGCCGACCCGCGCGGGGCCTCCTCCGGGGCGCGGCTTTCTTCGTGGTCGCCCTCGTCGCCTCCTGGACGCACCTCATCGGCGCCGTCGGCCCGATCATCGTCGCCGCCTACTACCTGCTCTTCCTGCCGCCGCTCCTGGCCACGGGCCTCGCGGGCCTCGCCGGCATGCTCCGCGGGGGGCGCGCGCGACGAGGCGCCGCCCTCGCGCTCCTCGGGCTCGCGGGCCTCTGGGCCGCCGAGCGCGCCGCGGGCCTCCTCACGCTGCCCACGGACGCCCTCGAGCAGGCCTGGGTGCGCGAGCAGCGGAGCGCGCTCCCGGCGGACGCGAACGTCGCCTTCCTCGGCGTCGCCCACCGCCGCGTCCTCCACCTGCCGCTCTACGGCGCCTGCGTCCAGGGGACCCCGCGCGCGGAGCAGCTCGCGCTCGACGAGCCGCTCCCCGACCTCGCCGGGCTCGCGGGGACCCCGATCTGGTACCGCTCCTCGCTCTGCGCGACGCCCGAGGGGGGCCCGCGCTGCGCGGCGATCGAGGGGCGCTGGGAGCTCACGCCGATCGCGACCACGGAGCTGCCGGCCCGTGAGAGCATGGAGGGGCTCGGCTACGAGGGACCCAGCGTGCCCGTGGGCCTCTACGCGCTGGAGGAGCGATGAACGGCGACCGCCCGGAGATCTCCATCTGCGCCCCCGCCTACGACGAGGAGGCCTGCATCGAGGAGGTCGTGCGCTCCTGGCTCGCCATGCTCGACGGCGCGGGGATCGCGGGGGAGGTCGTGGTCGCCGACGACGGGAGCCGCGACGGGACGCGGGCGATCCTCGCGCGCCTCGCCGCGGAAGACGCGCGCGTCCGGGTGGTCGGCGAAGCCGTGAACCGCGGCTACGGACCCGCGCTCCGCTCCGCCATCGCCGCCGCGCGGGGCGCCTTCGTCGCGACCATCGACTCGGATGGGCAGTTCGACCCGGCAGACGTGCCCCGGCTGCTCGCGCACCAGCGGCGCGGCGGCTTCGACCTGGTCAACGGCTGGCGGCGCAAGCGGGACACGCCGGCGCGGGTCGCGGCGGACCTCGGGCTCCGGGCGCTCGTGCGGGCGCTCTTCGGCGTGCGCGTCCACGACCCGAACTGCGCGCTGAAGCTGATGCGGGCGCGCTGGGTGCAGGAGGCCGTGCGGGAGGCGGCGCTCGAGGCGCGCGGCTTCCCGACGCCGAGCGAGGTGGTCATCCGGGCCCAGCGCGACGGCCTCGCCATCGGCGAGCTGCCGGTGACGCATCGGGAGCGGGCCGGCGGGCAGACCAAGCTCCGCCTCGCGCGCACGGCCCTCGACGCGGCGCGCTTCTTCGTCGCGCTCCGCATCCGCCTAGGGTCGGCGAGCGGGTAAGCTGCGCCCGTGGCCGCCGACCTCATGGGCGTGATCCTCGCGGCGGGCGATGGCGTGCGCATGGAGCCCTTCTCCCGCGAGCTCCCCAAGCCGCTCCTGCCCGTCCTCGGCCGGCCCGTCGTGGAGCACCAGCTCGCGCTCCTCCGCACGCTCGGCGTCGAGGACGTGGTGATCGTCGTCGGTCGCGCGGGGGAGGCGATCGAGGCCGCCCTCGCCGAGCGCGCGCCGGAGGGCCTGCGGCTCCGCTACGTGGAGCAGGCCGCGCCCCGCGGGATCGCGCACGCGGTGGGCGTGACCGAGCCCCTCGTCGACCGCCCCTTCGTGCTGCTCTTGGGGGACATCTTCCTCCGGACGCGCGCGCCCGAGCGCCTCCGCGCCATGCACGCGGAGGGGCATGCCGCCGTGCTCGCGGCCACCGAGGAAGACGACCCGGAGAAGATCCGGCGCAACTTCGCCATCGTGACGGGGCCCGACGGGGCCGTGCGGCGGGTGATCGAGAAGCCGCGCCACCCGCCGACGCGCCTGAAGGGCTGCGGCCTCTACCTCTTCGACCTGCCCTTCTTCGACGCGATCCGGCGGACGCCGCGCTCGGCGCTCCGCGACGAGTTCGAGCTCACGGACGCGATCCAGATCTTCATCGACGACGGCCACCGGGTCGGCGTCGCCGACATCGTGGAAGACGACGTGAACCTGACGCACCCGCGGGACCTCTGGGAGCGGAACCTGCGCGAGCTGGCGCGGGCCGGGTGGGAGCGCTGGGTGGACCCGACGGCGCGCGTGCACCCGGAGGCGACGCTCCGCCGCGCCGTGGTGGGCCCGGGCGCGCGGATCGGACCCGTGCGGGTCGAGGACGCGCTGGTGTTCGGGGGCGCGGAGCTGCGCGAAGACGCCGTGCGCTGCGTCGTGACGCCGGGCGGGCGCGTGACCTTCGAGGAGGACCCGACGTGAGCCCGCGGCGGGTGCTCGTCACCGGCGGGGCGGGCTTCATCGGGAGCCGGCTCGCGGCGCAGCTGCGGGCGCGCGGCGACGAGGTGGTCGTGCTCGACGACCTCTCGACGGGCCGGCGCGAGAAGCTCCCGGAGGGGGCGCGCCTGATCGTCGGCGACGTGCGCGACGGGGCGGCGCTCGAGGCGGCGCTCGAGGGCGTGGAGGTGGTCTTCCACCTGGCGGCGCGGGTCTCGATCCGCGGCTCCATCGAGGGCTTCCGGGACGACCACGACGTGAACCTCGGCGGCACGCTGGCGCTCCTCGCGGCGCTCCCCGGGTCGGCCGTGCGGCGCGTCGTCTACGCCTCGTCCATGGCCGTCTACGCCGACAGCCCGGACGGCGCGCGCGTGGGCGAGGAGCACCCGACGCGGCCGCTCAGCCCCTACGGCGTCTCCAAGCTCGCCTCCGAGCACTACCTGCGCGTGATGGGGCCGCGCCTCGGCGTCGAGCACGTGAGCCTCCGCTACTTCAACACCTGGGGGCCGGGGCAGGAGCTGACGCCCTACGTCGGGGTCGCGACCATCTTCGTCAACGCGCTCCTCGACGGCCGCACGCCGACCCTCTTCGGCGACGGGGCGCAGACGCGGGACTTCGTCTTCGTGGACGACGTCGCGCGCGCGACGCTCCGGGCCGGCGAGGCGCCGCTCGGGGAGCCCGTCCTGAACGTGGGCACGGGCCGCGGCACCACCGTGCGGGCGCTGCTCGAGCAGATCGCCGACGCCCTCGGCGTGCCGCCCCGGGCCGAGCGCGCCCCGGCGCGCCCCGAAGAGCTCCGCCACTCGGTCGCCGACCCGACGCGCATCGAGCGCGCGCTCGGCGTCGGCGACTGGGCGCCGCTCGATCTCGCGCCGCTCGTCGCCCACTGGCGCGAGCATCGACCCCCCGACCGCCGCTGAAGGGACTCCGCGAAGCCCACGAAGACGGCTCCACGTGAGGGAACCGCGGAGCCCGCGTGGACGCTTCGCGCGTCATGCGGGGACGAGCCGGAAGCCGCGCGGTCGGTTCGCACCATGGGACCGCGCGAGCTATGCCGCCGGCCATGCGGACGACCTGGCTGTCCTCGCTCGCCCTGCTCCTCGCGCTCGGTTGCGCCGGCGCGACCGCCGGCGCGCCGGACGAGACGCTCCCCTACACGGCGCCCCGACAGCCCCGAGACCTGAACCTGCGGCTCCAGCAGCACTTCCCCGCGGAGGCACGCGCCACCGGCACCTCCGGGCTGGCGCGCGTCCGGGTCGCCCTCGCGGAGGACGGCCGCGTCCTCCTCGTGAAGCCCATCGCCGCGACCGAGCCCCAGTTCGCCGAGGCGTGCGAGCAGATGCTCGAGGACACGCGCTGGTCCCCCGCGCGCCGGGGGCAACGACCGGTCTCGGAGGTCATCTCCTTCCAGTGTCGCTTCGAGGTGCGCGGTGGCCCGGGCCCCGGCTACGAGGCCGCCGTCCGCTCCGTCGTGCGCGAGCACGCGCCGGAGATCGCCGCCTGCCACGCCCCCGTCGCCGACATCCTCGAGGGCACGGTGGTCCTGGAGTGGACGACCGACGGAGACGGGGAGGTCGCGCGCGCCCGCATCACGGCGAGCCCGATCGAGGACGAGAGCTTCGAGCGATGCCTGCTCGAGGCCGTGCGAACCTGGCGCTTCCCCCCCGTCGGCCACGAACGAACGAGCGCTTACCCGCTCCGCTTCGGCTACTGAGCGAGCGGCGACCTCCCGACCGCCGCTGAGGCGGGATTCGGCGAATCCCGCGAAGAGGAACGCTCCGCGCCCGCGAGCGGACCGATCGCCAGACGGCGCGAACGGCGGCGCCCCCCGTCGACTCGAGCGCAGGCACGCACGGCGGACCGCGGAACGCTCCGCGACCGCAGGGAGCGAACACGGACGGCGCATCCCGTTCCAGCACACCGCCCGCCGCCTCCGCGAACGCGGCATGGACCGCAGACTCGAGCGCTAGCACGGACCGCGGACGGCGGACGGCGGAACGCTTCGCGACCGAAGGGAGCGAACACGGCATGGACCGCAGACTCGAGCGCCAGCGCGGACCGCGGACGGCGGACGGCGGAACGCTTCGCGACCGTAGGGAGCGAACACGGACGGCGCATCCCGTTCCAGCACACCGCCCGCCGCCTCCGCGAACGCGGCATGGACCGCAGACTCGAGCGCCAGCACGGACCGCGGACGGCGGACCGCGGAACGCTTCGCGACCGCAGGGAGCGAACACGGACGGCGGA
>PABA01000071.1 GCA_002699025.1 Sandaracinus sp.
ATCCGGCCGCAGCCAGTGCCGCCCGTCCTGGATGCGGGCCTCCGCGAAGACGAGCTGCCCCGGGAGCACCGGCTCGGCCTTCGAGCGCCGCCGCTTCTTCTTCGGGGGCTGGCCTGACGAGGCGCTCTTCTGCCGCTTCGCTCCCTTCGTCGGCGAAGCGCTCCGCTGCCGCGCCGCTCGCTCCTGCGCTCGCTTCTTCGCCCTCTGCGCCCGCTTCTTCCCCCGCAGCTTCGTGCGTGTGCGTCTCGTGCGCCGTGGCCCGGGGGACGGGGACTCGGCTCGCGGTCGACGGCGCGCGGGGCTCTGGCGGTCGCTCATGACCATGGGTCTCTTCAAGGCCCGTGCCCAATCGCCGCCACACGAAATCACAGGCTTTTTCCGCCCATCCGGGGGCTGCCGGGTGGCGGTCCGCCAATTCCCGCCGGCGGGCCCGCCACCCCCCGGCGTCCGCAGGACTCCCGTGGGGTTCCCCAGCACGCGTCTGCAGCACGCCCCAGCACGCGTCCGCAGGACGCCCCAGCACGCGTCCGCAGGACGCCCCAGCACGCGTCCGCAGGACGCCTGGGAAGGTCCGCAGGACTCCCCGGGAAGGGTCCGCAGGACGCCTGGATGAGCGTCACCAGGATTTCGGGGAGCGGTCAGGGAGGGGTGAGGTGGGCGAGGCCGCCGCGGGTCGCGGCCCAGAGGCCGCCCTCGCCATCGGGGAGCAGGGCGGTGACGTCTTCGTCGGGGAGGCCTTCGGTGACGCCGAGGCGCTGGAGCTCGTCCCCGTCGAGCAGCCAGAGGCCCTCGCCCAGGCTCCCGAGGGCGACGTAGGCCCCGTCTTCCGAGCCCACGCTCACCAACGCGCCCGCGTTGACCCACACACCCGGCGCCAGGAGCTCGACCCCCTCCGCTCCCAGCCGCGCCAGGCCCCCATTGTACGTGCCGACCAAGAGCTCGCCCCGCCAGACCGCAACGGCCGTGACCCACTCGTCGGGCAGGCCGTCCTCCGCCGTGAGGTGCAGCCACCCACGCCCCGTGTCGAGCGCCAGCCCCTCGGCGCTCCCCACCACGAGGCTCCGGCCCATCGGGGCGGCGTCCTGCGGACGCGCACCCGGCACCGCGTCGAACGGCGCCCAGCGCTCTCCCTCCCACCGCCACAGTTTCCCCTCCGCCGCTGCCACCACGGCCTCCCCGACGGCCGCGACGAAGAAGACGTGCTCGTCGAGGAAGCCCCGCAACCGGAACCGGCCACCGACCCGCTCGACGAGCCCCCGGTCGGTCGCGACCCAGAGGTCGCCCTCGGCGTCGACGGCCAATCGATTGACGCGATCGTCCAGCAGGCCCCGCGCCTCGTCGAAGAGCTCGAGGCTTCCGTCGGGCCGGCGAAGCGCCAGGCCCCGGTCGAAGGTGCCGATCCACAACCCCTCGCCCGTCCGCGCGAGCGCGCTGAGGTCGTTGCTCGGTAGGCCGCCCCCCACCCGCGCCACCGCCCCATCGCCGCCGATCCGCCGCAGCCCCTCGGGCGTCCCCACGAAGACCTCGCCGCCCCGCACAGCCATCGCCTGAACCCGCTCCCCCGCCTCGGGCGCGGCCACCCAGCGGTCCCCGTCCCAGCGGTGCACCCCGCCGCCCCAGCTCCCGACGATGAGCGACTCACCCACGCGCCGCACGGCCCGCAGATCCCGCACCGGCAGGGCCTCGGGCAGCGTTCGCTCGGCCGCCGTCCGCACCCGCCGCGCCCCCTCATAGCGCCTCAGACCGTCTGCGGTCGCCAGCCACACCGTGTCCCCTTCGACCTCCATGGCCCAGACGAAACGCGGACCCCACAGGCGCCGCCACCGCCCCCCCTGCCACAGGTGAAGGTGCTCCCCCGCCGTCCCCACGAAGAGGCCGTGCGTCGTCGAGGCGAGCGCCTGCACGCGCTCCACCTCGCCGACGCGCTCGAGCGCGCCCCGGGGGCCATCCGCGATGTCGCCGTGCACCCGGAAGAGCCCCGCTCCGGTGCCGACGAAGAGCGCGCCCTCGTGGCGCACGAGCGCATGAACGGGCGCGGCCGTCCGCCGGGTCGCCCTCACGGCGCCCGAGCGCCCATCGAGCCAGGCCACTCCGCCGTCGGTGCCCGCGACGATCCCGTCGCCCTCCCGGAGCAGCGCCCGCACGCTCCCATGGGGCAGCCCCTCCCTCGTCCCGAGGACCCGCTCTCGCTCCCCCTCGAGCCGCACGAGCCCGCCCGTCGTGCCGACCCACGCGCCGCCCTCCACGGGCAAGACGGCGCGGACGTCCCCGGTGCCCGTCAGCACGCTCGCGACCGCCAGCCAGAGCGCCGCCTCGCTCACGGCGCCCCCTCGCCGAGCCCGGTCGCGTCCACTTGCGCCTCGCTCCGCGCGACGCGCGCCGGGTCCTCCGCCCGCGCGGCGACGGGCAGCGTCACGGTCGTCTCCCCGCGGTTGCCCGCGACGTCATGCGCCGTCACGCGCAGCTCGAGCTCGCCCCTCGCGTCCTCCGGCACCGCGAGCTCGCCTTCCCACACGCCCGGCTCCACGAGCCGCAGCGCCACCCGCTCGCCGCCGTCCGTCGTCACCCGGAGCCGCGCCACGTCCGAGAGGATCGTGACCCGCCGCCCCCGATGGAGCGCTCGATCGGCCGCCGTGAAGCGCTGCCTGGCGCGCAGCCGCACCGTCGCGCCAGCGCGCACCGGGTCGAGCGCGTCCAGCTCGACCTCGGGCCCGGAGGCGTCGACCGTATAGGGCCGCTCGAGACGCTCCTGCGTCCCGTCCGCCAGGTGGATCAGGATGGTGATCGCGTAGTTCCCCTCGGGCGTCCCCCGCGGCACCAGGAAGCGCGTCGTCCAGCGCCCGAGCCGCGGCTCCCAGCGGAGCGCCTTCGTCTCGCCGAAGGGGAAGAGGGCCGTGACCGCGCGCGCCGTCGCCGGCGCCTCCACCCGGAGCTCCGGGTCTCCTGGCTGGAAGCGCGCGAGGGAGAGCGAGCTCCCGAACGCCGTCCGCGGGTTCACGCCCTCGGGCATCTCCACGGGCACGGTCACGGTCCGCCCCGGCTCCCGGGCGTCCTCGGCGGCGACGACCCGATGCTCCACGGCGACGAACGACGTCAGCCGGCTCATCAGCCGGTGGTCGAGGGCGACCTGCACGAGCTCCTCCTCCCGGGCCTCGTCCGTGCCGCCGTGCATGCTCCGCTCGACCTCGGCGATGCGCTCCCGGGCCCAGATGGACGCCACCGCCGCGTTCTGCTCCTCCACGGCGGGCAGCTCGACCTCGAGCGTCTGCTCGAAGGGTCGCCCGGCGAGCCGCCCCCGCACCCGGACGGTGCCTCGCCCCGCCCGCCGATAGCGCGCGTGCACCTCGAGGGGCTGGCCGGCGAAGAGGTCCGGGATGCGCTCCGGGAACCTGCGGTCCACCGCGAGGCCACCCCAGTCGACCTCGATGTCCGTCAGGTACGGGCTCTGGAGGCGCTTGTAGAACGCCGTGACCTGCTCTTCCGGCGCGTCGCGCAGCGTGACGATCGCCGCGTCCCCGCGCCCCTCGCGCGCCATCTCCTCGAGGAGGTAGCGGTTCACGCTCGAGCCGACGCCGAAGGAGAACAGGCGCGCGGCCCCGATGCGGCGCTGGATCTCGTCCAGGATCTCCCGTTCGTTCCCGATGTAGCCGTCCGTGAGGAAGACGACGATGCGGAGCTTGCTCGGGTCCCGCGGGTAGGCGAAGGCCGCGCGCAGCCCGGCCAGCGCGTCCGTGCCCCCCGAGCCCTCGAGCCCGTCGATGAAAGCGAGCGCCCGCCGCCGATTGGCGGGCGTGTTCTCGAGAGGCAGCGGCGAGAGCGCGCTCGTGGCCGTGTCGTAGCGGAGCACGGCGAAGCTGTCCTGCGGGTGCAGGTCCCGGATGAGCCGCCCCATGAGCGCCCGCGAGTGCGCCATGGGCGGGCCGTTCATCGAGCCCGACGTGTCCATGACGAAGACGATCTCCTTCGGCGTGATCTCCGCGGGCGGCGGGCTCGCGTTCGGCTGGAGCAGGAGCGTGAGGTAGCCGTCCGTGTCCTCGTCGGGGCGATGGGCGAGCACGCCGGAGGCGATCCGCTCGGGCGAGACGGGCCACTCGAGCACCAGGTCGCGGTTGGGCACGCGGTCGTGCTGCGCGAGCTCCACGTGCGCGCGGCGGGCGTCGATGCGGCGCACGTGCACGTCGTGCGTGGGCGAGCGCGGCGGGCCCATCTCGACGCCGGCGTCGAGGTCGATGGCGACGGCGATGTCGTGCCCGGAGCGGCGCGGCGGCGCGGTCGGGGGCGTGATGCGCGAGGCGTCGGGGACGCGGGTCGTGTCCGGGGACCAGCCCGGGCCGGCGTGCCCCGTCGGGGTGCCGGGCACGTAGCGCGGGCCGACGGTCATGGGGAAGACCAGGCGCCGGACGCCGTCCTCGTAGGGGAGCGTCTCGACGTACTCGAGGGTCACGCGAATGGGCACGCCGGGTCGCACGTTCGCGACCGAGGTCGTGAAGATGTTCGGGCGCTCCTGGTCGAGCAGGCTCGCGGTCTGCCCGCTCCGTCGCGCCGCCTCGTACTCCTCGCGTGCCGCCTGGCGCCGGCGAATCTCCGCCCGCACGAGCCGCTCGCCGACCTGCATCTCCATGTCGCGGACGGCGGCGCCCTCGGGGAGCGGGAAGGTGTAGAGGGCCTCGATGGGCTCGTCGTAGGGGTTGGCGAAGCGGTGGGTCACGCGCGTCCTGGCGACGTAGCCGCTGATCTCCACGCGGACGTCCGTGTGCTCGAGTGGGCACGGGCCGAGCACGGAGCCGTCGGGGCTCACGGCGCGGAGGGCGACGGGCGGCGCCGGGTCCTCCTCGGCGCGAGCGGGCGCCGCGGGGAGGGCGGTCAGGCAGGCCAGGGAGGCGCAGACGAGGAGCGCGTCGGTTCGCATGGGGTCGCGCTTTCGCAACGACGATGCCAGCGCGCTCGGCCCGGAGTCGGCGCCGATCCATCGCGCGCGAGGGGCGCCCGACGCGGCACGGGCGACACGCCGTCGTGGCGTCACACCCGCAAGACGGGTCGGGCTCTCGGTGCGCGCGCGGGCGCCGGCCCCGTTCGGCCGTCCGCTCGGGCGGCCGTCTGCTCGCCGTCCGCTCGGGCGGGCGTCTGCTCGCCGTTTGTTCGCCGTCCGCTCGGGCGGGCGTGCGACCCGGCGTCGTCGGCGCTCGAGCGTCGACCCGACGCGCGGCCGAATGGGACCCGTTCGCGTGCCTGGTCGAGCACCGAGCGCGAGTGGTAGCAGCGTCCGAACACCGATTCGACCCGCCTTCGGGCGGGACCGGTCCGGCGCGAGCTCGAATTCCGAGCGCGAGCCGGCTCAGCGTTCGAGCATCGACTCGACCAGCGCCCGGTCCGGGGCGCTGGGCGCCAGCTCGAGGTAGCGGCGGTAGGCGCGATGGGCGCGCTGGACGTCGCCGCTCCGCATGTAGGCTCGACCGAGCTGCTTGTGCACCTGCGCGTTTCGCGGTTGGGTGCGCGCGGCCTCCTCGAAGGCCTCGATGGCGCCCGGGAGGTCGTTGGCGAGGAAGCGGCGCCGCCCGCGCTCGAACGCGCTCGGCGTGGCGGGGGGGGCCGGCGCGCTGGGGGTCATCGAGCTCGCCGCGCTCCGCGCTCTCGTCGGCGTGGGCGGCGCGGCGGGCTCCATCGCGACGGGAGCGCGCGGAGCGACCTCCAACGCCCGCCCTTCGTTCTCGGAGCGCGCGGCTCCGAGCCGGGCGGTCGCGAGCTCCGCGCCCATCGTCGTCGGCGCCGAATCGTCCGCGCCCGTCGCGACGCCCGCCATCGCGACGCCCGCCGCCTCTGCGGTCGACTCCGCTTCCGCGGCCGCTGCGCGGGTGGCCCCGCCCGATGGCGGGTCGGCTGCGTCGGCGGGGGCCTCGGTCGCTGCCGCGTCCTCCGGCGCCGAGGCGAGCGGCTCCAACGGGGGAGGAGCAGGCTCCTCGGATCGGCTCGCGTGGATGGCCACCCCGACGAGCAGCGCCACGCCGAGCGCCATGAGCAGCGGCAGCCCCCAGCGGCTCGGCGCGGCGGGGGGAGTCGGGGGCGGCGGCGCCGTCGGGTCGTCGGTGTGGGTGCCGAGCGGGTCGGCCGCGAGCTCCCCGAGCGCGTCCACGGCCTCTTCGAGCGCCGCTCGCATCGCCGCCGCGTCGGGGTAGCGGTCGTCCCGGTCCTTCTGCAGCGCCCGCATGCAGACCTCGTCGAGCGCGTGGGGCACGTGCAGGTCCGGTCGGCGTCGGCTCGGCGGGACGACCTCTTCCGTGAGGTGTTGGGTGATCGTCCCGAGCGCCGAGGGGCCGCGGAAGGGCGGCTCGCCCACGAGGAGGTGATGGAGCAGGCAGCCGATGGCGTAGAGGTCCGCGCGCCCGTCGAGCGGCTCCCCGCGCGCCTGCTCCGGCGCCATGTACTCGGGCGTCCCGCAGACGAACCCGGTCACCGTGAGCGCCGACCCCTCGTGCTCGACGAGCTTGGCGATGCCGAAGTCGCAGACCTTCACGTGCTCGCGCCCCTGGTGGTCCTCCACGACCACGATGTTCTCCGGCTTCAGGTCCCGGTGAATCACGCCGTGGTCGTGCGCCTCCTCGAGCGCGAACAGCACCTCCCCGACGAGGTGCCCGATGCGCCGCGGGGTGAGGGGGGACTCCTCGTCGACGATCTCGAGCAGGTCGGGCCCGTCGAGGAGCTCCATCGCGATGTAGAGCGTCGAGCCGTCGTTCTCCTTGCCGTAGTCGAAGACCTGCACGGTGTTCGGGTGCGAGAGGCGGCTCGCCGTGCGGGCCTCGCGATGGAAGCGCCGCTCGACCTTCGGGTCGGCCGCCACGTGCGGGTGAAGCACCTTCAGGGCGATCTCTCGGTCGAGGTCGGCCTGCGTCGCCGCGTAGACCGTGCCCATCGAGCCGATGCCGATGATGGCGGTGACCTCGTACTTGCCCGCGACCGTCTGGCCGATGAGCGGATCGACCTCTTCTTCACCGTCCTCGCGCGGCAGGTCGGCGTCGCAGCTCGTGCAGACGGCTGCGTGGGGGAGGTTTCGGGCGCCGCAGGTCGGACACTCCAAGGCACCACACCTTACGCCACTGGAGGCGCGGGGGCTCGTGCAGACGGCCGTGAAATCGTTTGAAAAGGCCGGGAAGCTGCCTTTATGCTCGCGCCGTTCACTGCGCAGGTCCGCATACGCGGCGCCGCGCCCAGGAGGCTCTCACGTGATCGTCTGCCCCCGCTGCGGCAAAGAAAACCAGGACCACTACAAGTTCTGTCTCGGCTGTGGAGCCGAGCTGCCGCGTGACCAGGCCCAGCCCAAGAGCTTCACGGCGCCCACGCCGCCGGCCGGGATCCCCACGCAGGACGCTCCGCCCTCGGCCGGTGGCCCGCCCGCGCCCCAGTTCGGCGGCGCGGCTCAGCCCCAGGGCTTCGCGCCTTCGGCGACCCCCGGCGGCGGGGGCGCTCCGGCGCAGCCGGCCCAGGCCGCGCCCCAGCCGGCGCAGCCCGCGCCCCAGCAGCCGGCGGCGCAGCCCGCGTCTCAGCCTGCGCCCCAGCAGCCGGCTCAGCCCGCCGCCGAGGCGGGGGGGGACACGCTCACCTGCCCCCAGTGCGGTTCGAGCGTACCGAAGAACTTCAAGTTCTGCGGCAGCTGCGGGCACGACATGTCCGGGGTGAGCGCGGGCGGTGCTTCCGCGGCGCCCGCGCCGCAGGCAGCCCCCGCGCAGCCGGCGCCGGCACCGGCGGGCGGCGGGGACCAGGTCGGCTCGCTGGTGCTCATCCGCCCCGATGGCTCCGAGGGCGAGTCCTTCCCGCTCGGGGAGGGAGCCGTGATCGGTCGCGAGGCGGCAGGCCCCTTCGCCAGCGACTCCTACCTCTCGCCGCGGCACGCCGAGTTCACCTTCGCGGGGGGCACGGCGACCGTGAAGGACCTGGAGAGCCTCAACGGGGTCTACGTGCGCATCGGGCGCGAGGAGCCGGTCGAGCTGCCGCCGGGGGCCATCTTCCGCATCGGCCAGGAGATCCTGAAGCTCGAGGTGTACGACGAGCCCAGCGCACAGCCCGACGGAACCGAGGTCATGGGTAGCCCCGCACACCCCGACGGCTACTGCGGTCGGATTCGGCTGGTGACGGGCCGCGAAGACTTCGGGGGAAGCTACCCGGTGCCGACGACCGGGCTCCACCTGGGTCGTGAGCGCGGCGACGTGATCTTCCCCGAGGACGGGTACGTCAGCGGGCTCCACTGCCGGATCCATCAGGAGAACGGCAAGATCTGGCTGACCGACGTGGGGAGCTCCAACGGCACCTTCGTTCGCGTCGACGGGCAGAGCGAGCTCCCGCCTGGCAGTCTGCTGCTCATGGGGCAGCAGCTCTTCCGTCTCGAGTTCTGACCCTCGTATCGCGCGAGCGCTCGCGCGAACCAAGGCGTCAGCCGCCCCGCTCGTCGCCGCCGGGGAGTCCTGCGGACGCGCCCGGTAGTCCTGCGGACGCGCCCGGTAGTCCTGCGGACGCGCCCTGCGCACACGCGCCTGGGGAGTCCTGCGGACGCGCCCAAAGGAGTCCTGCGGACACGTTCGGGGAGTCCTGCGGACGCGCCCTGCGGACACGTTCGGGGAGTCCTGCGGACGCGCCCTGCACACGCGCCTGGGGAGTCCTGCGGACGCGCGGTAGTCCTGCGGACGGGCGCGCCCGCGGGAGTCCTGCGGACGCGCCTGGGGAGTCCTGCGGACGCGCCCGGGAGTCCTGCGGACGGGCGCGCCCGGGGGAGTCCTGCGGACGCGCCCGGGGGTCCTACGGCCGTGGCCATCCCCCGGACGGGCCGGTTCTCACCCGGGGCTCCGTCTCTTGGCGGCGTCTCCCGTCCGCGGGCTGGGACGGAGACCTCGAGCGACGCCTCTCAGTCCCCGCCCAGCACGGCCTCGACCCGCTCGATCAGCAGCTCCCAGACCGCGTTCACCCGCGGCACCCGTCGCAGCGAGCGGTGCGTGAGCAGATAGAGCGCGTCCTCCGGCCAAGGCGACGTCTTCTCCCACAGCGCCGGAGCCACCTCGACCTCCACCAGCCCGTAGTGCCGCACGCTCGCCGCCGGCACGAGCGCGGCGCCCACCCCCGCCTCCACCGCCGCGATCTGCAGCCGCACGCTGTCGGTCCGCAGCACCGCCTCGTCGCCCCCGTGCGCCCGCACCCAGCGCGCCGCCGGCACGTGCGCCAGCGCGTCCCCGCACGCGATCCACGGCACATCCCGCCAGCGCCGCACCGGCGCGAGCACCTCCGCCAGCTCCGGCGCCGCCGCCAGCACCCAGCGCACGGCAGGCAGCTTCCGCACGATCAGGTCGCCGCGCTCCGGCCGCACGATCCGCAGCGCGATGTCCGCCGCCCGCCGCCCCACGTCCACGAGCGCCTCCCCGGCCTGCAGCTCGATCCGCAGCCCCGGATGCCGCGCGAAGAGCGCCGGCAGCGCCGGCGCGATCAACACCTCCGCGGCGTCCGGCGGACAGGCCACCCGCACCAGCCCGCTCACGTCCCGCTCCAACGCCTCGGCCGCCCCCGCGAAGCGCGCCATGCCGTGCTCGATCTCCTCCGCCACCGGTAGCAGCGCGTCCGCCGCCGCCGTCGCCGCCACCCCGCTCCGTCCCCGATCGAAGAGCGACGCCCCCAAACTCTCCTCGAGCGCCGCCAGCCGCCGCGACACCGTCGAGCCGTCCACCCCGAGCGCCTGCGCCGCCTCCCCCAGCGTCCGCGATCGACAGAGCGCCAGAAAGAGCCGCACGTCGTCCCACTGGAGCTGGGCGAGCCGGGGATCCCTTCGATGCATCAGTGCAAAGATAACATGCAATATCTCGACTACTCATGCCTCGTCGCATCGAACAGCCTGTCTCTCGACCGGGGCGGACGACCCGCCCCCACGAACCCTCCACACGAGGAGCCGAGAGATGACCCAGCCGACGACGACCCGCACCGAGCACCCCACGACCCCCCTCCAGACGCCCACCACGGTGGTCGTCGGCGGCCGCGGCAAGACCGGCCGCCGCGTCGTGGAGCGTCTCCGCGCCAAGGGCCTCCCGGTCCGCCCCGTCTCCCCCTCCGCCGCGATCCCCTTCGACTGGGAGGACGAGGCGAGCTGGGGCCCGGCCCTCCGCGGCGCCGAAGCGCTCTACCTCACCTACTACCCGGACCTCGCCGTCCCGGGCGCCGCCGAGCACGTCCGCCGCCTCTCCGCGCGCGCCGTCGCCGAGGGCGTCCGCCACATCGTCCTCCTCGCGGGTCGCGGCGAGCCCCAGGTCCACCCCGCCGAGGACGCCGTCCGCGCTTCGGGCGCCAGCTGGACCATCCTCGAGTGCGCCTTCTTCATGCAGAACTTCGACGAAGGCCTCCTCGCCCCGCAGGGCGACACCATCGCCTTCCCCGCCGGCGGCGTGCGCGAGCCCTTCATCGACTGCGACGACATCGCCGACGTCGCCGTCGCCGCCCTCACCGATCCCGCCGCCCACGCCGGCCAGACCTACGAGCTCACGGGCCCCCGCCTGCTCACCTTCGGCGAGGCCACCGAGCACCTCGCCCGCGCCACGGGCCGCCCCCTCCGCTACCTCCCGGTCAGCTTCGAGCAGTACGCCGCCGCCCTCGAGGGCGAGCTCCCGCCGCCCGTCGTCGCCTTCTTCATCGACCTCTTCCGCTTCCTCCTCGACGGCCACAACGCCCACGTTTCGCCCGACGTCGAGCGCGTGCTCGGTCGACCGGCGCGCGACTTCACGACCTTCGCCGAGGCCGCCGCGGGGTCGCTCCGATGAGCGCCGCCCTCTCCGCCACCGTCTGGCTCACGGCCATCGGCTGCGCCCTGATGGCGGGCGTCTACCTCACCTTCTCGAGCTTCGTCATGCGCTCCCTCGACGCGCTCCCGGAGCCCGGCGCCGTCGCTGCCATGCAGTCCATCAACCGGGAGATCCTCTCCTCCGGTTTCATGCCCCTCTTCTTCGGCACCTCCCTGGCCAGCCTCGCGCTCGGCGCCTGGGGCGTGGCCCACTGGGGCGACGCGGGCACCCGGGCGCTCGCCGCCGGCGGCCTCGTCTACGTGCTCGGCATGTTCGTCTGCACGGCGGCCTTCAACGTGCCGCTCAACGAGGCCCTCGACGCCGTCGAGCCCGGCGCGCCGGAGGCGACCCACGCCTGGGCCGACTACCTCCGGCGCTGGACCCGCTACAACCACCTCCGCACGCTCGCTTCGACGGTCGCCACGGGCCTCTTCCTCGCCGCCGCCGTCTCGCTGACCTGACGGCGTTCACGAGATCGCTCCGGCGCCACGGCGCCTCGACCACCCGCGTCCCCGCGCATCGCGCCCCTGCCCATGCCCGGGCGCAGGCCGATGCGCGCGGACGCGTCGCCCGGTCCCGCCCGGTCCCCCGCTCTCGACCTCAGCCGCGGGCCCGCGCCGAGGGCTGCGGGTCGTCGCCGTCCACCCGCTCCTCGAGGAACTTGTCGACGCGGAGCTGCACCGTCATCGGCTGCTCCACCGGCGCCGCGTGGCTCCCCCCGCGGATCACGAAGAGCTCCGCCCCCGGGATCTGCTCCGCCATCGCCGCCGCCAGCTCCGGCGGCGTGAACGTGTCCCGCTCCGCCGAGAGCACCAAGCAGGGCACGCCGATGTCCGGCAGCAGATCCTCGGCGCTGTGCTCCCCCGCCGCCTCGAGCAGCTGAAGGAAGACGTCCGGGTCCATCACGGCGATGTGCTCCCAGTAGCGCCGGAAGTCGTCCTCCCGGATCGTCACCGCGTCCACCTCGCCGCTCAGCCGCGCCATCCGGTACGCGAGCCCCGTCGGCACCCGCCCCCAGATCGCCCGCGCCACCCCCCGGTATTGGCGCGCCGCCGTCCGCACCGTCGGCAGGATCTGGCTGAGCACGTCGGTCCCGTGGAACGTGTGCGTGACCCGCCCGTAGCTCCCGCAGAGGAACGCCATCCCCGCGACCCTCTCCGGCATCGCCCGCCAGGCCTCGAGGTTCACCTGCGTGCCCATCGAGTGTCCGATCAGCACGGCCTGCTCGATGCCCGCAGCGTCCAGCACCACGCGCAGGTCCCCCGCCAGCGCCGGCAGGTCGAGCCGCTCCCGGTCCAGCGGCGGGCCGCTCCGCCCATGCCCCCGGTAGTGCCAGTGCAGCACCTGCCGGCTCTCCGCGAGGTGCGGCTGCAGGTAGCGCCACACGAAGCCGTCGCAGCCGATGCCGTCGTTCAGCACCACCGCCGCGCGCCCGCTCGCCTCCCCGCGCAGCCCCCAGAAGAGCCGCGTGCCGTCCTCCGCCTCGACGAAGCCGTGGCGGTCGTACTCCATGGCGGCGCTCAGCCGTCGTCCTTCGGCTGCTCCTCGATGTCGTTGATCGAGGGCAGCTTCTTGAGCTCGGGCAGCGCGATGCGGACGCAGCGCTGGACGATCCAGGAGCGCGTGCGATCCAGCCGGAGCGCCTCGTGCTCGATCTCTTCCAGCATCTCCGCCGGGAAGTAGAGGCTCTGCTTGCGCTTGTCGGAGGCCATCGTCGTCGTCTCGCGAGAAAGGTAGGTTGGGGTCACCGCACTCGACGCGCGTCCCCCGCGCGGAGTGTGCGACATTTGCGCTACGTGTAGTACACCCTCCGACCTCCGAGTTCAATGCGCCGCCCCCTCCTCGCCGCCGCCCTCGTGCTCCTCGGTTTCGCCCTCGGCCAGCGCCCGGGCGCCCACGCCGAGACCGCCGAGGCGAGCCCCTTCCAGAACCTCTCGGTCTTCGCCCGTGCCCTCGCGCACATCGAGACGAGCTACGTCGACGAGGTCGACCAGGACGCGCTCGTGCAGGGCGCCATCCGCGGGATGACGGAGGCCCTCGACCCGCACACCGTCTACTTGGATCCCGAGGAGTACCGCATCCTCACGGCCGACACGCAGGGCCGCTTCGCCGGCATCGGCGTCGAGATCACCGTGCGCGACGGCTGGCTCACGGTGCTGGCGGTCTTCCCCGGCGGCCCCGCCGACCAGGCCGGCCTCGAGCCCGGCGACAAGTTCCTCGCCATCGAGGGCCGCGACGCGCGCGACATGCGCATCCAGGAGGCGGTCCGCGTCATGCGCGGCGAGCCGGGCACCCAGGTGCGCGTCGCCATCCGCCGCGAGGGCCGGGAGGAGGGCCTCGACGTCACGCTCACCCGCGCCGTCATCGACGTGAACCCGGTCGAGGCGCGCCTGCTCCCCGATGGCATCCTCTACCTCCAGCTCCGCGCCTTCCAGGCGAACACCACCACCGAGCTCCGGGCCGCCCTCGACCGCGCCCTGGCCGAGTCCGAGGGCCGCGGCGGCCTCCAGGGCATCCTCCTCGACCTCCGCAACAACCCCGGAGGCCTCCTCCGCGAGGCCGCGCTCGTCGCCGACGAGTTCCTCGACGAGGGCAACATCGTCTCCACGCGGGGGCGCGGTGGTCGGGTGCTCCAGGGGTACGACGCCCACCGCCGCGGCACGCGCCCCGAGTGGCCCATGGTCGTGCTCGTGAACGGCTACAGCGCCTCCGCCGCCGAGATCGTCGCCGGCGCGCTCCAGGACCACGAGCGCGCGCTCCTCGTCGGGACGCGCACCTTCGGCAAGGGCAGCGTCCAGAACATCATCGAGCTCCCGGACGGGGGCGCCATGAAGCTCACCATCGCCCGCTACTACACGCCGAGCGGACGCTCCATCCAGGCGCGCGGCATCGAGCCGGAGGTGCAGGTCGAGCAGCTCGCCCCGGCCCTCGTCGAGCGCGCGCGCCTCGACGGTGAGGACCAGCTCCGCGAGGCGAGCCTGCGGGGTCACCTCGACGAGCGCGAGGACGCCGAGGTCGAGCGACCCCGGAACACGCCGCGAGAAGGCGCCACCGAGGACGACCGACCCCCCTTCGCGGACGACCACCAGGCCCGGATGGCGCATCAGGCCCTCCGCGCGGTGCTCTCCGATCGCGCCCGCGCGGCCCGCGAGACCGAGTGAACGCCCCTCCCTCGGGCCGTCGGGGCGCCGTCGCCCCGCCCGCTCGAGGGGTCCCGGATCGGGGATGACACCCACACGTCGCACACCCCGGGAGCCGCCGCGTCGACCGCAGGTCCCCGGAACCACGGGCGAATCGCCCTGTCGGGACAGTGCTTACAGTTGGCCCGCAACCGTCGGCCCCACTTGTAAGGCACCCCGAGGACCCGGCATTCTGTGTCCGAGGGCGGTTCGCGCGACCTCGGGACAGCGAGTTTCAGGGCGCGCTCCACCGTCCATCGACGGCACCGCCCTTGCACAACTCCTGGCAGCAGGACGATTCATGAAGCGATTGCAGCCAAAACGGGGTCCTGGGTCCCCACCCTCCGCGACCGGGCCGCTCGCGCGCTTGTTCGGCGACCCGCGAGGCGTGGCCTACGCGGAGTACATCATCATCGTGATCCTGATCGGGATCGTCGTCTCCATCGCGCTCATCGCGGTCGGCGTCCCGCTCCTCCGCTCCTTCCGCCTCACGCAGCTCTTCCTGGGGGCGCCGATCCCATGAGCGCCCCGCCCCGCACGCACCGCATCCGCGCCCGCCGTCGGGCCGCGCTCCGCCGTCGCCGCGAGGAGGGCGGCGTGACCGCCGAGACCATCGTCATCCTCGTCCTGATCGCCATCGCCGCGATCACCGCGTGGGCCGACTACTACGAGGCCATCCGCACGGACGCGGACGAGGAGTACACGACCTTCGGGCACCCGCCGGAGTGACGGACGTGCTGCCGACCCTCACGCATGCCGCCGCGCTGATCGTGACCGCCATCGCCGCGGTCCTCGATCACCGCTCGGGGAAGATCCCGAACTGGCTGACGCTCCCGCTCATCGGCGTCGGCCCGGCCCTCTGGGGGGTCGCCAACGGCTTCAACGGCATGCTGATGTCGGTGGTCGGCATCGGCTTCTGCGGCCTCGCGCCGCTCATCGCCTACCGCATGGGCGGCATGGCCGGCGGCGACGTGAAGCTCTTCGCGGGCATCGGCGGCCTGGTCGGCCCCATCGCCGGCATCGAGGCCGAGTTCTACGCGATGGTCGTCGCCTCGATCGCGTCCATCGTCGTCCTCGCCTGGCACGGCAAGCTGCTGGGCACCTTCTCCAACATGTTCTTCGTCGTGTTCCGCAAGGCGCTCCCCGAGCGCTGGCGGCGCGACGCGAAGCCGGAGCTTCGCCACAAGCTCCGCATCGGACCCTTCATTTTCGCCGGGACCGCCGTGGCCATGGTGCTGCGGCACCCGGAGTGGATCGGGATGGCGCCATGACACGAGACCCCGTGCAGGAACCCGAGCCCCAGCGTGAGGGTGGAGGGGGCGAGGCCGTGGGCGTCGAGGCCCCGGGCGCCGAGGCTCGGCATGCCGAGGCCGGAGGCGCCGAGGTCGAGAGCCTCGCGAAGGACGAGCGCGGCGCGGCCTACGCCGAGTTCCTCATCGCCTTCCCGCCCGTGCTCATCCTCTTCCTCTGCCTCGTCCAGCTCTCGCTGATGTACGTGGGCAAGCTGGCCGTCCGCCACGCCGCGAACCGGGCCGCGCGGGCCGCAGTCGTCGTGTTGCCGGACCACCCGCGCTACTACGACGGCGAGGCGATCAACCAGATCGACTACGACGGGAGCGGCTCCGACTCGGGCGCCGAGGGCGGCTTCGCCGGCATGGGCGCCATCCCGGGCGGCAGCGTGGTCGCCGGCTCGGGCAGCTCGCGCCTGCGGGCCATCCGCTCGGCGGCCTACATCCCGCTCACGCCCCTCTCGCCCTCCCTCGACGCGGTGCTCGGCGAGCAGTCCGTGGCCTCCGCCTTCGACCGGGGCGCCGCCGACATCGCCGCCGGCGCGCTCACCTACAACCGCGGCGCCGTCTCCGTGACCTTCCCGAGCGAGCCCGCCGGGATGGAGTTCCGCGAGAGCTTCGAGCCCCGCGAGCAGGTCACCACGCGCGTGACCTACCTCTATCACTGCGGCGTCCCCATCGTGAACCGCTTCATGTGCCACAGCTTCCTCGGGCTCATGTCCGGCGCCCCGGACGTGCTCCTCGAGGGGCTGGCCGGGCGCATGACCGAGGAGGAGCGCGAGCTGGTCGAGCGGGGCTTCGACATCTACCGCGACTACTTCCGCGGGCGCGACGACCTGCGGAACGGCGTCGAGGAGCTCCAGTTCTCCGAGGCGCCCTGGCTCGTCGCGCCCTTCGCCTTCGGTGAGAACCGCTTCGCCATCCTGCGCGCCGAGGCGGTCCTGCCCAACCAGGGAGCGGGGTACACCTATGCCGACTGACGCCCTCGCTCCGACGCCCATGCCGGTCGAAGCCGCGCCGGTCGAAGCCATGCCGGTCGACGCTGCGCCGGTCGAAGCCACGGCCGCCGAGACCTCGCCGGGGCGTCGCTCGCTCCTCCGCGACGACGAGGGCGCCATGATGCTCCTCGGCGTCTTCATGACGACGCTCGTCGTGGCGATGCTCTACTACATCGCCGGCGTCGGCGAGACGATCGTCTACCGCGAGCGCATGCAGGATGCGGCCGACGCGGGCGCCATGGCCGGCGCGCTCATCTACGCGCGCGCCATGAACATCGTCGTGTTGATGAACCTCATCATCGCGTCGGTGTTCGCCATCGCCGTCGCGCTCCGCGCCGCCCAGTATCTGCTCTACGCAGCGGCCGGCCGCGCCTTCTCGGAGTGCAACTGGTACAACCCGCGGCCCTGCATCATCGGCCTCTGCCTGATGATGACGACCTGCGAAGCCTGCGACGAGGTCGAGCGCGTCGAGGGCATCGTCGAGGAGGTCGCCGAGAACGCGAGCGCCGCCTCGAACACGCTCCGCAACGTCGCCCCGCTGGCCGCCTTCCGCGTCACCGAGATGACGATGGACAACTACGACCCGCCCGCGAACATCGGCGTGGGCATCGGCGGGCGGCTCCCGATCGAGGACGACGACTCGGGGCACATCTGCGACGAGGTCGCCTTCAGCTTCGGCCCGAACGCGACGACGAGCATGATCGCCGTGACCGAGGCCCGCGACGCGGCCGATAGCTGCTCGGGCACATCCTATGTGAACCAAGTCGCCATCAGCGCACCGCTCTTCGTGATGCTCGCCTGCCAAGTCGAGCTGGACGTGGTGCGCGGCTATCCGAAACGGGTACCCGACGACGTGGACCTGGGCGAGAACGAATTCCAGTTCCGCTCCTTCGTCCAGGGGGACGCCCCCTTCGAGGCGGACGACGAGCGCGTGCGCATCGCCACCTGGGGCCACTCGTCCGAGGCCGACAGCTTCTCCGACAACCTGGCCTTCCTCGCCGACTTCAGCTTCGCGCAGGCGGAGTACTACTACGACGACGACGAGGACCGGGAAGAGTGGATGTGGAACATGAAGTGGCGCGCGCGCATGCGCCGCTTCCGGGTCGACGCGGGCGCCTGCAGTGAAGCGGGCGGCGGCTTCGGCCGGGCCTGCGGTCTGATCCAACGAGCGGTGGTGCACTGATGGAGCCGACCATGCACGAAGAGCCCGAACGGAGCGCCCACGAGCACGGCGGTGAGCGGGGCGGCGGCGAGCAGCGCGCTGGCGAGCGGCGCGGTGGCGAGCCGAATCAGGGCGGCGCGCTCCAGCGCTTCGTCCGCGACGAGGAGGGCGGCATGTTCGCCGAGGCGGTGATCGTGTTGCCGGTCTTCATCCTCGTCTGGTCGCTCATCGCGTTCGTCAACAGCGGCTACAACCAGGCGCTCGGCGCCGGCACGGCGACCCGCGGCGCGGGCTGGGCGACGGTGATGGGCCAGTGCGAGGACGACCCGCCGGCGCCGACCAACTCGGACAACCGCGGCGGCCTCTCGCTCACGGGCATCGCGGTCGTCGCGACGGTCGCGATGCGCGCCGCGCGCATCGCCCGCTACCAGCCCTACATCCTCCGCTACACGACCTTCCTCGCCTTCGACCAGGACGAGATCGAGTTCTCGCAGGCCGGCGACCTCGACCGCCCCGCGGCCATCGGCGGCTCGGCGCGCTACGGCCACCGCATCGCGCTCGTCTGCGACGAGAGCGAGCCCGCGGGCACGAGCCTCTCGTTGATGATCCTCGCCGCCTGGCGGGCCATCGATCCGGACATCTAGGAGCGCGTGACCGTGCACGGGCAGACCGCCACCCGAACCTCGCCGCGGCGCCCGGTCCGCGGAGGGGCCTAGGCGCCGTGGACGCGAGCATGTCCAGCCGGCTCGGCTCCCGCGAGACCCCGGTCGAGGCCGGCGGCCGCGTTCGCGACGACCAGGCCCGCGACGAAGAGGCGCGTGACGAGGAGGCCCGCGACGAAGAGGCGCGTGACGAGGAGGAGGCGGGCTCCGAGGAGAAGGTGCCGGCCAGCCTCGGGAAGCGCGTCGCGCGGCGCATGGCGGCCATGGCCCGCGTGACCGGCGCGCTGACGATCATCGCGTTCCTGGTGGGCTACGTGGCCTTCCAGAGCCTCGCCAAGCGCATGGACGTGGAGCTCATGGCTTTCGGCGATGGGCTCGTGCAGCACCAGCTCGCCTTCGACGTGCCGCGCACGGACCCGGCGGGGAACGCGGCGCTCGGCCCCGACGAAGAGCCCGAGGGGCCGCGGGCGCTCGTGCTGAACGGGCAGCGCCTCGAGATCCTGACCGGGACCTCCGACGAGGATCTCGACGCCGTGCTCGCCGAGGCGGAGGCGCGCTGCGATCGCTTCAACGGGCTCGGCGGGCAGATGCCCGAGGAGGGCGACCCCTCCGTGCGCTCCCAGGACGGGGATCGCGGCTACGTCGCTTGCGTGGACGTGGGGGACGAGGAGCTCTCGGCCGGCGAGTGGCGCGAGCGGCTCACGAACCTCGCGGATACCTGGGACCTGTCGAGCGTCGGCAACGTCCACTACGTCTACGGCACGCGCACGCCGGACGGCGGGACCTTCTTCGTCACGCTGAAGTCCGCCGGGGTCTTCGCCCTCGACGAGCTCATCCCGATGGGCGAGGGGGACGTGGCCGGCATGGATCCGGAGGGGGTGCCGCGCCCGCCGGGGGGCCGGCGCCTGCTCAGCGCCTACGAAGAGCGCCAGCCCTACGGCGTGACCATGTACGGCTACACGCCGGACGCTCCGGAGGAAGTCGCGACCTTCTACCGGGACCGCATGGACCCGCGCGTCTGGGAGCACGTGGACTACGCGGCCGCCGCCGAGCGACGCGGCATGCCCATGCCCGAGGACACGGCGCTCTTCTACCGGCGCCGGGACGACCTCGCGCGTTTCGTCGTCATCCATCTACGCCGCGCCTCGGACCCGGAGCTCGGCACCTTCACCACCGTCATGGAGGCCCGATGAGGTCCCTTCTCCTCTCCTTCGCCGCCCTCTCGCTCCTCCTCGCCTGCGACGACTCGCGGGGGGGCGGGGGCTACGTCGGCACGCCGCTCGCCGAGCACGAGCGCTCCGAGCGCCTGAGAGCCCCCGAAGGGCAATCGAGCGCCGGAACCGCGCGGATGCCGAACCTGCCGGTGAAGCTCGATCCGAGCCGCGAGCCGCCGCCGCCGGCCCTCGGGAGCGGCGCGGGCGGGCGGCGCGAGCCGAACGAGCGGGTGCAGCGGGGGCGCGAGCGGCTCGAGCAGATGAGCCACGAGCAGGCCCTCGGGCTGGTGCGGCAGATGGCGCAGGCGATGCTGGCGACGGACGACGAGGACCCCTGCGACCGCGTCCGGGCGATGGCCGGCGTGCTCTCGGAAGAGGGCGGCGAGGAGCTCGACGAGGAGATGGAGGAGGAGCTCCGGGAGCGCTGCAGCGAGGTGCCGAGCGAGCTCCTGGCGTGCCTGCGCGATCGGGAGAACCAGTCGCCGCGGGAGCAGCGGCGCTGTGAGCGCATCCTCGGCACGGACGATCCCTTCGCGAGCGTGTTCAGCGGCCCGGGAGGAGGCGCGCCTCCCGGCGGCGGGCTCGGTGGGGCGAGCGGCGCCGGCGGGGGCCCCCGCCGCGTCGAGGGCCCGGTCCGCCTCGACGACCTCCGATAGCGCCCGCCTTCCGGCCGGGCGCTGAAGCGGGATTCCTCGAAGGAATCCCGCGGACGGCCAGCCGGCCAGTCCTGCGGACGCCTGCTCGGGAGTCCTGCGGACGCCTGCTCGGGAGTCCTGCGGACGCCTGCTCGGGAGTCCTGCGGAC
>PABA01000072.1 GCA_002699025.1 Sandaracinus sp.
CGCGCCGCTCGCTCCTGCGCTCGCTTCTTCGCCCTCTGCGCCCGCTTCTTCCCCCGCACCTTCGTGCGTGCGCGTCTCGTGCGCCGCGGCCCGGGGGACGGGGAATCGGCTCGAGGTCGACGGCGCGCGTGGGGCTGGCGGTCACTCATGACCATGGGCCTCTTCAAGGCCCGTGCCCAATCTCCGCCACACGAAATCACAGCCCTTTTCCGCCCGTCCGGGGGCTGCCGGGTGGCGGCCCGCCAATTCCCGCCGGCGGGCCCGCCACCCCCCGGCGTCTGCAGGACTCGGGGCGGGGGCTATTCGGGGTGGGGGTCCGCAGGACGCCCCAGCACGCGTCCGCAGGACGCCCCAGTACGCGTCCGCAGGACGCCCGGGCACGCGTCCGCAGGACTCCCAGGGGGCCGCGGGCGCGCGTCCGCAGGACGCCCGGGGACCGTCCGCAGGACGCCCGGGGACCGTCCGCAGGACGCCCGGGGACCGTCCGCGGGACTGTTCTCGGCGGGGCCGGCTGAGCTCGGGGTGGATGAGGGAAAGGCTCGCTCGTGGCCTCGGCGGAAAGCTGTGAGCCGCGTGCAGGACTGTCGAGTGCATAGTGTCGCTTGACACTATGCGGTATACACTCCAGACTCCGGTCATGAAGGTCGTGAAGCAGGCTCCCCCGCGCGCTCCGAGCGCCCTCGACGTGGCGACCAAGCTCGCCTCCCTCGCCGCCCCCCGCCCCCTCGTGCCGGCCCTCGACCAGGCGCGCCGCGACGCCACCGCCGTCCTCGATCAGGTCCGCGGCACCAAGCCGCTCTCCTACCGCGACGCCACGGCCGGCCCCCGCACGGTCCCGCCTCTCGCCGAGGTCGACCTCGTGGACGCCCTCCTCCCCCGCCGCCTCGCCGCCCGCGTCCAACAGACCCGCCGCGACGCCCGCATGGTCCTCGGCGCCCTCCGCGGCCGCCGCCCCTCCCCCACCGTCCCCCGCAAACCCGGCCCCCGCTCCGAGGTCCCCCCGCCCGCGGCCGACGTCCTCCCCCTCGCCCGCACCATCCAGACCCGCCCCCTCCGCGTCGCCGAGGTCGTCCGCGAGACCGCCGACGCCGTCTCCCTCTACCTCGAAGAGCTCGACGGCACGCCCCTCACCTTCACGCCCGGCCAGTTCATGAGCCTCGACGTCGAGGTCGACGGCAAGGTCCTCCGCCGCGCCTACTCCCTCGCCAGCCCCGCCCTCGAGGGCCACGCCCCGCACGTCACCATCAAGCGCGTCGAGGGCGGCCGGGTCTCCAACCACCTCAACGACCACGCGAAGCCCGGCGACGTCCTCCAAGCCCTCGGCCCCTCGGGCGCCTTCACCCTCGAGCCCGACCCGACCCACGAGCGCACCGTCGTCCTCGTCGCCGGCGGCAGCGGCATCACGCCCATCGCCTCCATCGCCTCCACCCTCCTCGAGGTCGAGCCCGCCTCCCGCGTCGTCCTCCTCTACGGCAACCGCCGCCACGAGGACGTCATCTTCCGCGAGCGCCTCGACGCCCTGAAGGCTCGCTTCGGCGACCGCTTCCTCCTCGACCACGTCCTCCAGGAGCCCCCGGCCGGCTGGACCGGCGCCACCGGCCTCCTCGACGCCGACACCCAGCTCGCCCGCCTCGACGCCCTCGCCGTCCCGGACGCCCCCACCCTCGAGTACTACGTCTGCGGCCCGACCCCGATGATGGAGGCCACCCGCGACGCCCTCGCCCGCCGCGGCGTCGACCCGGCCCGCGTCCACGAGGAGCTCTTCACTCGCCCCGAGGACCGCTCGAGCGACCTCCCCCCCGCCGGCCCCCAGCCGCTCACGGTCCGCCTCCGCGGCAAGGAGCGCGAGCTCACGCAGGGCGAAGGGGAGACCCTCCTCGAGGCCGGCCTCGCCGCCGGGCTCCCCATGCCCTTCAGCTGCGCCATGGGTGGCTGCGCCGCCTGCAAGGTGAAGCTCGTCGAGGGCGAGGTCGACATGGAAGAGCCCAACTGCCTCACCCCGAAGGAGCGCGCCGAGGGCTGGGTCCTCGCCTGCTGCTCCCGGGCCAAGAAGCCCGTGACCGTGGAGGTCCCCTCGTGAGCATGGACGCCGATCTCGACGCCGCCCCCCGGCCGAGCGCCGCCGACCCGCGCCCCGCGGCCGGACCGAAGCTCGACCGCACGAAGTACCGCTACAAGATGAAGGATCTCTGCGAGGCCACCGGCCTCGAGCGCCAGGCGATCCACTTCTACATCCAGCAGGAGCTCCTCCCGCCCGGCAAGAAGACCGGCCGCAACATGGCCTGGTACTCCGACGAGCACCTCGAGCGCCTGCACCTCATCAAGAAGCTCCAGCACGAGCGCTTCCTCCCGCTCAAGGCGATCAAGGCTCTCCTCGACGGCAAGGAGGAGAGCTTCTCACCCGAGCAGAGCCAGTTCCTCACCCGCCTCAAGGCGCGGCTCCGCGGCTCCGTCGTCTCGAGCGGCGACCGCAAGATGCTCGACGCGACGAAGCTCATCGAGCGCGCCGGCGTGGAGATGCGCGACCTCGAGGAGGCCATCGAGCTCGGCCTCGTCGCCGCCCAGGAGAAGGACGGCCGCGTCGAGATCCCCGAGGACGACGCCTGGATGCTCGAGCTCTTCGGGCAGATGCGCCGCCTCGGCTTCACGCGCGAGCTCGGCTTCACGGTCCAGGACGTCGCCTTCTACGAGGAGGCCATGAGCAAGCTCTTCCGCGAGGAGATGCGCCTGCTCTCGCGCCGCCTCGCGCACCTCCCGCCGGAGCAGGTCGCGCAGATGATCGAGCGCGCCCTGCCCGTCATCCACACCTTCCTCACCCGCTACCACTCGAGCCGCGTCGAGGACTTCTTCGAGTCGGTCGACGACGACTGACCCCCCGGCTCCCCCCACCCCTCTCTCACCCGCACCCAACGAACACCTTCCTTCGCCACTCGACCCGACCGATCGCACGCGAAGCTCGCTCCACCGAGGACCCGCCATGAACACCGACAAGCTGATGGACATCCTTCCCGAAAAGGTCCGCTCCCGCGTCGAGCCCTACTTCGAGGCGCTCGAGGTGATGACCGCCGTCAAGGACCCGAAGGTCGCCGCTTCCCTCGGGCCGGCCTCGGTCCGCGGTCTCTTCCTGCAACGCGGAAAGCAGGGCGTCCCGACGAAGATCCCGGCCAGCCACGAGGCCTACTTCGACTGGACCTACCCGAGCGACCAGCCGGAGATGCTCGACCTCTACCGGCGCGCGAAGGCCGCCCAGTGGGACGGGGAGGAGCGCCTCGACTGGAGCACCTCCGTCGACCCGCACGACCCGGAGGTGCCGATCATCCCGGAGAACTTCATCAACTTCGAGAAGCTCGCGGACTACGGCATCAAGCTCACGCCCCAGGAGAAGACGCGCTTCCGCACGGACATCACGGCCTGGCAGCTCAGCCAGTTCCTCCACGGCGAGCAGGGCGCCCTCTTCGCCGCCGCGCAGGTCACCGAGGCCGTGCAGTTCTTCGACGGCAAGCTCTACGGCGCCACCCAGGTCGTCGACGAGGCCCGCCACGTCGAGGTCTTCCACCGCTACCTCGATACGAAGCTCAACAAGCTCTACCAGGTCAACGACAACCTCTTCGTCATCATCGACGCGCTCATGAGCGATTCCCGCTGGGACATGAAGTTCCTCGGGATGCAGATCATGGTCGAGGGCCTCGCCCTCGGCGCCTTCGGCACGCTCTACAAGATCACGAAGGAGCCGCTGCTCAAGGAGCTGCTCCGCAACGTCATCCACGATGAGTCGCGGCACGTGCACTACGGCGTCTGCGCCCTCCGCGAGCACTTCAACCACCACATCACGGAGCGCGAGCGCCGCGAGCGCGAGGACTGGGCCTTCGAGGTCGCCATCCTCATGCGCAACCGCTTCCTCGCCTACGAGGTCTACGAGGAGTGGTTCGAGGGCACGATGCTCACGCGCAAGCAGTGGCGCGACGTCGTGAACACCTCGCCCGGTCTCGAGGAGTTCCGCCACGTGATGTTCTCCCGCCTCGTGCCGAACCTCCGCGAGATCGGCCTCATGAGCGAGCGCATCATCCCGCACTACGACCGCGTCGGCCTGATGAAGTACTTCGGCGGCAAGTCCGCGGACGCCATCAGCGGCGAAGAGATGATCGCCGAGCTCGACGGCCGCGACGCGCCCGTCAGCGCCGTCGCCTGAGCGCCGCTGCGACCCGGACCCCGCGAGGGGCGCGCCTCCCCGGTGCGCCCCTCGCGCGTTCCGTCCCGCCGTGACGAGCCCGCGACGGTCGCACCTCACCCCGCCATCGCGGACCGGAACCCGTTACACTCTCGCCGTGGCGCATTCCGAGCCCCCTCCCCGGGTGAGCGAGCGGCCCGCTTCGCGCGCGCCGAGCGGACGACCCACGCGCGAGCTCCACCCGCATTCGGGGCGCCAGCTCTGGGTCGCGAGCTGGGACCTCGGCGGCCTGCAGCAGCTCGGCCTGCGCCTCCACGGCCGCGCCACGGTCACGCCGGTGCGCGACCCGGCTGCCCTCCGCTTCGCCACCGCCGAGACCATCGTGCTCCTCGACGCCTGCGCGCCGGAGATCGACGCGCTCGCCGCCGCGCGCACGCTCGTCGCCACGCGCGCCACGGTCGTCGTCTGGGGCGCCGACGCGCAGCTCAAGGCGACGCTCGCCCGCGAAGAGAACACGCGCCGCTGGGTGCACGTGCCGACCGACACGACCCCCGCCGAGCTCGCCGAGATCCTGGCGTCCCTCTTCGGCCCGTAGCTTCGGGCCGTCGCTTCGGCCCGCGGCTTCGGCCCGTCGCTCTGACCCGGCGTGGCGCCGGCCCCCCCTCGCGCCTCGGGCCGTCGCGCAGCCTCTGCGCTCGGAGCTTCCCGGGTCGCCCCCCCCCCGGAGGCCCGCGCGCCCCGGTCTCTCACCCACCTCCGCGCGCTTCGCTCCCTCACCGGCTTCCGCGCCGTGCGCGCTCAGCGATCCCCGAAGCCGAGCGCGTGACGGTAGGCGCCGTCCTCGGCGCCGTTGTGCGCCCAGTAGTCCGTGAGCACGGCGTGGCTGCGGGTCGCGCGCGTCACCGGCGCGTCGGGCCCCTCGCGCTCGGTCCAGCCCTCGATCACGTGCGGGAAGGCCTCGCGGAAGGTGACGCGCAGCATCCGCCCGAGCGCCGGGTAGGTCACGGCGAGCACCTCGGTCCCCTCCTCCTCTCCCTCCTCCACGCGCACCTCCGCGTCGTACGCCTGCAGGGGGCGGTGGGTCATGCGGAGCGAGTGCATCGCCGGCACCATGCGCCGCTCGCCGGTCTCGATGGCGCCCGGGTCCCGCCGCAGGCGCTGCCAGAGCGCGTCCTCGAAGGCGACGCCCGCCTCCTCGAGCCGGAGCGCCTGGTCGCCCTCGTCCTGGAAGTAGGAGTGGACGACGGCCTCGACCGCGTCCTCGCGGCGGTTGAGCTGCGCGTAGGCGACGCCGCACCACTCGGTCACGCTCGAGGCGACCTTCAGCGCCCGCGGCCCCTCCTCCGGCTGAAAGCTCGAGGTGAGGATCGTGTAGGGGTAGATGCCGGTGAAGAAGCGCCGCCAGGCGTTGAGCTTGAGCACGGGTACGCTCTCGTGGTCGCCGTGCTCGTGCTTCACCTGCGCGTCCGGCAGGAAGGGCTCGGTGACGAAGATCAGCACGGCCTCGCCCTCGTGCACGTCGCCGTAGCGCGCCTGCCGGAGCTCGTAGCGTGTGAGCTCGGCCAGGCCCTGGTGCCAGTAGCTCCCGAACTCCCCGTGCGCACGTGCGTGCTCGGCCGGCGTCGGCAGGTCGAGCGCCGGCCCCTCCTCGGCGACCTCCTCCGTCGGCCCGGGCGCCTCCGGGGTCGTCTGGGCGCTCGCCGGATCCGAGGCGTCGGAGCCGCAGGCGGCGACGAGCGAAGAGGCGACGAGGACGACGAGGGCGACGAGCGGGCGCATGGCCCGATCCTGGGGTGGCCCGGCCGCCCGCGAAAGGGCCGCGCGGAATGCGCCGTTCGCAAACCCGCCGTTCGCGAACGCGCTGCTCGCGAATGCGCCGTTCGCAACCGCGCCGTTCGCAACCGCGCCGTTCGCAAACCCGCCGTTCGCAAACCCGCCGCTCGCGAATGCACCGCTCGCGAATGCGCCGCTCGCGAACGCGCCGCTCGCGATTGGGTCACCCGTGGAAGGCCACCCGCTCAGCGGCTCGGGCGGACCATGATCGTCGGCCGCTCGGTCATGGGGCTCGGGGTCATGGAGCTCGGCGTGGGTGTCGTCGGCGTGGGTGTCGTCGGCGTGGGCGTGGGCATCGTCGGCGTCGGCGCCGCCGGACGGCTCGCCAGGCGCCGCTCCAGCCGCGCCACCTCCGCGCGGAGCCGCGCCACCTCGGCCTCCGCCTCCCGCTGCGCCGCCCGCGCCGCGTCCCGCTCCCGCTCGGCCGCCGTCGCCCGGGCCTCCGCCTCGCGCTGCGCCGCCTGGGCCGCGTCCCGCGCCGCCGCCGCCTCACCGGTCGCCGCCCGCGCCGCCGCCAGCTCCGCCTCGCGCGCGCTCAGCGCCCGCCGCGCCTCCTCGAGCTCGCGCCCGCGCGCCTCCGCCGCCCGCTCGAGCTCCTCCACCCGCGCCCGCGCCGCGTCCCGCGCCGCCTCCGCCTCCCCGAGCGACTCCTGCGCCGCCTCGAGCGCCTTCTCCCGTGTGGCCAGGGCCCGCCGCGCCCGCGTCAGCCGCGTCCGCGTCACGCTCAGCGTCCCCGTCGCCTCCGCGAGCTGCGTCTCGAGGTCCTGCCGCGAGAGCGTGGACGAGGCGATGCGCTGCTCCGCCTCGGCGATCTTCACGCGCATCTCCTCCCGCTCCGCGTCGGACTCCTCGAGGTCCGCCAGCGCCTCCGCCTCCCGCGCCGCCGCGGCCTCGGCCTTGTCGGCCTGGACGCGCGCCCGCTCCCGCAGGCCCCGCACGACGAAGCCGAAGACCACCAGGAGCGCGATGAGGATCGGCCCGAAGGTGCGGAGGATCCGCAGACGCCGCGCGCGGCGCTCCTCGGGCTGCGTGAGCACGGCGAGCGCGTCCGCGAGCTCGTCCGCCGTCGGCCGCTCCGCCGGATCCATGGCCATCCAGCGCCGGAGCGGCCCCCGCAAGAAGCGCAGCTCCTTCTTCGTCGGGGGCTCGGGCACCTCCTTGGCGCGCTGGGCGATGAAGGCGTCCACGTTGCCCGCGAGCACCTCCGGCTGCGTCTCCGGCTCGAGGGCGTTGCGGAGCGTCAGCGCCAGCGCGAAGACGTCCGCCGCCGGCCCGATCGGATACTCGGGCGGCGGCTCCCCCTGCACGTAGGCGAACTGGGCCGCCACCTCGGGCGCGAAGTAGGTCGGCGTCCCGGCGAGCACCAGCTCCGCGTCCGTCGCCGCCACCCCGAGGTCGATCAGCACGGGGAGCACCCGCTCCTCCTCCTCGATGCCGAAGCCCTTCAAGCGCGCGAGGAAGATGTTGTCCGGCTTCACGTCCTGGTGGCGGATACCCGCCGCGTGCATGGTCGCCAGCGCGCGCGCGAGCGGCTCGAAGATGCGCCGCGCCTCGGGCCGGCTCAGGGGCTCCCGTTCGATGCGCGCTTCGAGCGTCTCCCCTTCGTACCAGGGCATGACGAACCAGAAGCGGTCGTCGTACCAGCCGTGGTCCTTGAACTGGACGATGCTCGGGTGGAAGACCGCCGCGATCAGGCGGAGCTCCCGGAGCGCCGCGTCCCGCGCCTCGTCGCTCGCCGCCTTCCGCTTGAGGAGCTTCAGCGCGACCTGGTGCCCGGGCACGGCGATGTCGCGCGCGAGGTAGACGTCGGCGAAGCCGCCCGAGCCGACGTGGCGCACCAGCTCGTAGCGCCCGTCGAGCACGGTCTTCACGGGGACGAGCGGCTCTTCCCCCTCCTCGCGCGCCGAGCCCACCTCCTGGTCGAGGCTCTCGAGGGCGAAGGCCTCGAGGAGCGCGCTCGGCAGATCCTTCGCGCCGCCCGCGAAGAGGCCACGTGCCTCCTCCAGGGCCTCCTCGAGCGCCGCCTCGGTCTCGGCCGGCGGCCGGCCCACCACGAAGGCGATCTCCTCCGTCGAGAGGCTGCGCGCATGCTTGAGCTCGAGCAGCTCGCGCCCCCCGGCGCGCGGGTCGGCGCGGATCTTCTCGATCGCCTGCGAGTAGGAGGGCGGCGCCGGGCTCGGCCGCACGAAGAGGAGCGTCCCGCCCGCCGCCTTCGCCGGGCCACCGGCCTCCGCCGCCGCCATCTCCCGGGCCATCCGGTAGAGCCGCGCCCGCGCTCCGGGGGGCGCGGAGAGCTCTTCGATGCCGACCGCGGCGACCCGATCCCGGAGCTGCGAGAAGACCGCCTTCGCCCGCTCCGCGTCCCCCGTGCGGATGGCGAGGTACTGGCGGAGCCCCTCGGCGTAGTGGCCGACGACGGCGCCCTCGAGGACGTCCTGCACGGTGCCGGCCGTGCCGGAGACGAGGCGCTCGGCGGCGAGCTGGAGCGTGGCCTGCGTCTTCGGGCCTGGCGCGGCTGGGCGCCCGTCGCTCTCCCGGGCGCTCGGCGTGGCCGCCCGCGTCGCGCCGCTGTCCCTCTCCGCTCCCACGCGCCGAGCATGGCCGAGGCCTGGGGCCGCGCCAAGGGGCGTCAGGGAAGCTCCATGGTCAGCCGCACGCCGACCACGCCGAGCGACTCGCAGGCGCCATCCCAGACCCACCGGGCCCCGATCCCGCGGAGCGGCTGCGGCTCCCCGTTCCAGGCGTCCCCGGCGCAGGGCTGGGCGTCGGCCCAGTCCGCGTCGTCGAAGCTCGGATCCTGGAACCCCTCCGGCGGATCGCGGCGCACGACGAAGGGGCCGTCGCCCGTGGTCGCGACCCGCTCTCCGTCCACCCAGACGGCGGCGATGAAGCCCGCGGCGACGCGGGCCCGATCCCAGGCCTTGAAGGCGAGCACGTGCCGGCCGCTCCCGAGCTCGAAGCGGAGCTCGTCCACCTCGCGCCAGTCGTGGTCCACGGCCAGCACCTCACCGTCCGCCCAGCCCTGCCAGGCGTCGTCCGCGGTGATCCGCACGAGGACCTGGTGCGCGCCGCCGGAGGGCGCCCGGTCCCCGGCCGCGTCCGAGCTCGCCGTCGCCGAGGCGCCGCCCGCCCGCACGACCTCCCCCCCTGCGGAGCCGAGCTCCACGTCCGCCTCGGTCTCGACGGGCTCGTCCTCGACCACCCAAATGCAGCCCCCGACGAGCGAGAGCCCGAGCACGAACGGGAGCGAGAGCGAGAGCCGGCGCATGGGACCTCCGACGGGTGAGCCAGCGCTTCGATCTCGGCCGCCCCGTGGACCTCAGTCTTCGTCGACTTCGGCGCGCTGGCCAGCGCCCACGGCGCGCCGCACCGCCGTCGCCAGCTCTTCCCGCCCGTAGGGCTTCTGCAGGAAGCTCATGGGAGGCTCCTCCCCCCCGACGCTCGAGGCGCTCTCCCCGTAGCCGCTCGAGAGCACGATCGGCAGGCCGGGGTCGCGCTCCTGGAGCCGCTCACGGACCTCGCGGCCATCGAGCTTCGGCATCATCACGTCGAGCAAGACGCATGCGAAGGGCCCCCCCTCCGCATGCTTCTCGAGCGCCTCGGCGCCGTCGTGGGCCTCGACCACGTCGAAGCCGAGATCCTCGAGCAGGCGCCGCGCCACCCGGCGCACGGCCTCGTCGTCGTCGACGAGGAGCACCGTGCCCGCCCCGCGCCAGTCCTCGACGGGATGGCTCTCGCGCCCGGGCACGGCGGCCTGATCGCTCGCCGGGAAGCAGAGGCGGAAGTGCGTCCCCCGGCCGGGCGCCGAGTCGACCTCGATGGTGCCCTCGTGCGCCCGCACGATGCCCTGGATCGCCGCCAGGCCGAGCCCGCGCCCGGTCTCCTTCGTCGTGAAGAAGGGATCGAAGAGCCGCGCGCGCACCTCCTCGGTCATGCCCATGCCGGAGTCCTGCACCTCGAGCGCGACGGCCGGCGCGCCGTCCTCCTCGTGGCACTCGGGCCGCGTCCGCAGCGTGATCGTGCCCTCCTCGCCCCCGAGCGCCTCCGAGGCGTTGGTGATCAGGTTCATGATCACCTGCTGCATCTGCGCCCGGTCGGCGTCGACGGCGGGCGGGCTCGGCGCGAGGTCGAGCTCGAGCCGCGCCTTCTTGGAGACGACGACCTCGAGCATGCGGACCATGTCGCGGACGAGCGCGCTGAGGTCCGTCGGCTGCACCACGAAGCGGCCCTTGCCCGAGTAGGCGAGGAGCTGGCGCGTCAGGTCGGCGGCGCGCTGAGTGAGGGCCTCGATCTGACCGATGGGCTCGAGCGGATCGGCGCCCTCGCGGTCCAGGGCGATGCGGGCGAGCCCCGCCTGACCGAGGATGCCCGTGAGCAGGTTGTTGAAGTCGTGGGCGATGCCGCCAGCGAGCACACCGAGGCTCTCGAGCTTCTGCGCGTGGAGCAGCTGGCGCTCGAGGCCCCGGCGCTCGGCCTCCGCCTCGACGCGTCGGGTGACGTCGATGACGTAGCCGAGGTAGTGGGTGACCGAGTCCCCGGCCTCGTCGCGCTCGATGTAGGTGACGTCGTGGAGCCAGCGCACGGCGCCGTCGCGACGCCGAATCCGATAGAGCTCGTGCTCGAAGGAGTCGCGGCCCGCCGCCTCCGCCTCCGCGACCTCGCCGGCGACGCGCCCGAGATCGTCCGGATGGAGCAGCTCGCCGTAGCTCACGTCGCCGCGCATGAGCTCGGCTGCCGTGTAGCCGAAGATGCCCTCCGTGTTGGGCGAGGCGTACTCCACCGGCCAGCCCTCCGCGTTGCGCCAGCGGAAGAACACCACGGGGCCGCGCCGAAAGAGCGCGTGGTCGTCGACGTCCCTCACGTGAGGGGGAGCCTAACCTCCCGTTCAAACGGGCGAAACTCCGCGATCGTGGACACGGCGACGCCGCGCCCCCCCTCGACGAACGCGCTCGAGGTGGCATGAAGAACGTCGATGAATCGCTTCTCTGCATTCCCCTGCGTGCTCCTCGCCGGCGCCCTGCTGGCCTGCGCGCCCGCCCCGGAGGACGAAGCCGCCCGCGGCGCCGGAGATCCCTGCATCCCCGAGAGCGTCCCCGCCGACGGCTTCTCGCCCGGCGAGGTCTTCCTCGAGACGAGCCACGTGGGCTGCGCGACACTCCTCTGCATGGTGGACCAGCGCGACGCGACCGGGCCCCTCGATCCGTCCCTCTCGCGCGAGGAGTGCCTGGAGCGAGGCCTCGCCGATTGCGACGCGCAGCCGACCGAAGAGGCGATCGCCGCGCGCGCCTACTGCACGTGCCGCTGCTCTGCCGCGGAGCCGGGAGAGCTCGAGCTCTGCGCGTGCCCGAGCGGCTACTCCTGCGCCGACGACCTCGTCGAGCTCGGGGGCCCGGGCATCCGCGGCGGCTACTGCGTCCGCGGCGGCGCGGGGGCGCCCTGAGCGCCATGACGCGGGATGCCATCACCGTCCGCCCGATCCTCGAAGGCCACGGCTGTGTGATCGACGGCTTCCTCGATCGGGACGCCTGCGCCGCGTGGGTCGCCCGCGCCGAGGCGCTCGGCTTCGACGAGGCGCCGATCTCGACGGCGGAGGGCGAGGTGCGCGTCGAGGGGGTGCGGAACAACGACCGGGCCATGGTCGACGACCCGGGGGCGGCCGAGGCGCTCTGGGGGCGCCTCGAGCCGATGCTCCCGCGCGCCCTGCGGGCGATCCCCATGGGGGGCCGCTGGTGGCGGGCCGCGGGCCTGAACGAGCGGCTCCGCTTCTACCGCTACCGCCCCGGGCAGCGCTTCCGCTGGCACGCCGACGGCGCCTTCCACCGGAACGCAGAGGAGCGGTCGTTCTTCACGGTGATGATCTACCTCTCGGCCGTCGCGCGCGGAGGGGAGACGCGCTTTCACGGCGGCGCGTCGGTGCGCCCCGAGCCGGGCCGCGCGCTGCTCTTCTGGCACCCGCTGACCCACGAAGGCGCGGCGGTGGAAGCGGGGCGCAAGGACGTGCTGCGGACCGATCTGTTGTTCCGCGCGGCCGAGCCGCTTCGACCGGCGACCTGATCGACCGCCGCCCGCGGGGGCTGGGGCGGGGGCTGAGGCGGGAGCTGGGGCGGAGGCCGGGGTCGAGGCGGCGTCGGGGACGCAGGTCGGGCGAGGCGGAGGCAGAGATACGGAGGCCGGGGCTGGGGCGGGCGGGCCGAACACGGCAGGCGGAGGGAGGCGGCGATCAGCGAATCGATCACGAAGGCGCGCCCCGCCCCGGCCGGGTGCTCCGAGCCGCCGCGTCGTCCGGCGACCCGAGGCCGGCCGCTGTACTACGCTGCCCCGGTGTCGACGCGCTCTCTCCGGCCGGCGTCTCCTTCCAGCGCCGCGCTCCTCGCGTGCCTCGCCCTCGCGGCCTGCGAGGGGGAGCCCGCGGCGCGCGCCCAGACGCCCGCGCCGCCCCGGCGGCCGCCCGCCGATCGCGCCCCCGAGACGAGCCCCGAGCCGAGCCCCCCGCCCGCCGACGCGCTCGGCCCGCGCGCGCTGGTGAAGCTCCAGATCCTCGGCGAGGACTTCCCCGCCGAGCTCGAGGAGGCCATCGCCACCGGCGTCGCCGAAGAGCTCCAGGTGCGCGTCGAGCGCCTCCCGCGCCGCCCCCTCCCCCGCGCCGCCTACTACGCCCCGCGCCGCCGCTACCGCGCCGACCGGCTGCTCGACCACCTCCGCCCGCTCCTCGAAGGCGAGCCCGAGGCCGTGAAGGTGCTCGGCTTCACCACCGTCGACATCTCCACCACGGCCCACGGCGTGCGCGACTGGGGCGTCTTCGGCCTCGGCGACCTCGGCGGGCGCTCCTCCGTGATCTCCACCTTCCGCCTCCGCCGCCGCGTCCGCGACGCCGCGCACCTGCGCTTCCGCGTCGTCACCACGGCGATCCACGAGGTCGGCCACACGCTGGGGCTCGACCACTGCACCGAGCCCCGCTGCCTGATGAACGACGCCCACGGGAGCATCCGCCCCGTCGACGAGAGCACGGGCCACCTCGGCCCGGCCTGCCGCGCCGAGCTCGAGCAGCTCGCTCCGCAGGGCGCCGCGCTGCCATGAGCGTCGAGCGGCAGCTCGGCGTGCGCACGGCCGCGCTCCTGGTCGTCGCGAGCATGGTCGGCACGGGCGTCTTCACGACCACGGGCTTCCTCGTGCGCGACCTCCAGTCCGCGCCCGCCGTCCTCGTCGCCTGGCTCCTCGGCGGGCTCACGGCCCTCTGCGGCGCGCTCAGCTACGGCGAGCTCACGGCCGCGCTTCCGGCGAACGGCGGCGAGTACGCGCTCCTCTCCCGCGCCTACCACCCGCTCGTCGGCTTCGTCGCCGGCTTCGTCTCCCTCGTCGTCGGCTTCGCCGCCCCGACGGCCGCCTCCGCCATCGCCTTCGGCAAGTACCTCCACCGCGTCGTCCCGGGCGGCCCCGAGGGCTGGCCCGCGCTCGCCGGCGTCGCGCTGATCCTCCTGACGAGCCTCCTCCACGTCGCCACCGTGCGCCGCGGGAGCCGCTTCCAGGACCTCGCCACCGGCGCCAAGGTCCTCTTCATCCTCGCCTTCGTGCTCGCCGGCCTCGGCCGGGGCGAGCCCGGGCGCCTGCTCGAGGGCGACGCCCCCCTCGTCGACGCCGTGACGAGCGGCCCCTTCGCCGTGGGCCTCGTCTACGTCGCCTTCGCCTACACGGGCTGGAACGCCGCCGCCTACGTGGCCGGCGAGACGCGCGACCCGGGCCGGAACCTCCCGCGCGCCCTCGCCCTCGGCACCGGCGTCGTGATGCTCCTCTATCTCGGCCTCAACGGCGTCTTCCTCGCAGCCGCGCCCGCCGAGGCCCTCGCCGGCGAGGTCGAGGTCGGGCACGTGGCGGCCGAGGCGCTCTTCGGCGCGCCCGCGAGCCGCCTGCTCAGCGCCATCATCGCCCTCGGCCTCGTCAGCACCGTCGGCGCGCAGATCATGACCGGCCCGCGCATCTACGAGGCCATGGGCCGGGACCACCCGAAGCTCGGGCTCCTCGCGCGGCGGCGCGCCGGCGGCGGACCGATCTGGGCGACGCTCCTCCAGGCCGGCGCCTCGATCGCCATGGCGCTGACGGCGAGCTTCGACGCGCTCCTCGTCTACACGGGCGTGACGCTCTCGCTCTTCGCCGCGCTGACGGCGGGGGGCGTCTTCCTCTTGCGCTGGCGCGAGCCCGAGCTGGCGCGCCCCTACCGCACGCTCGGCTACCCGCTCACGCCGCTCGTCTTCCTCGCGCTCAGCGCCTGGATGATCGCCCACTCGATCCGCGAGCGCCCAGTAGTGGCCGCCTGGGCCGGCGGCACCCTCGTGCTCGGCGTCGTCGCCTGGGCGCTGCTCGCCGACCGCGCGCTCCCCCGCGTCCCCGACGACGCGCGCGGAACGCCGCGCGGGTGATGCCGCTCGTGGCCGAAGGCCGCGAAACCCCGACCCCCGCGCCCATCGTCGCGCACCAACGCGGCGACGCGCGCCCATGCCCGACGCGCTCCAAGCCCCGTACACCCACCCGACGCGCCCCCGGTCCCCCGTCCCCCGCGCCCATCCTCGCGCCCCAGCGCAGCGACGGGCGCCCCGAGCCCAACGCCCCCCACGCCCCCTTCCCATGCCCGACGCGTCCCCAGTCCCCCGTCCCCCGCGGCCCCAGGCCGCTCGCGGCCGAAGGCCGCGAAACCCCGACCCCCGCGCCCATCGTCGCGCACCAGCGCGGCGACGGGCGCCTACGGCAGGCGCAGCCAGGTCGGCTCGGCGCCGCAGCGATCGGCCTGCAGCCCGCTGACCGCGAAGAGGTGATCGCGCCGCCGCGCCACCCAGCGCTCCACCTCCGCCCGCCAGGGCGCCGGCCACGCCGGGAGCGCCGCCGGCGCCTCGCAGCTCGAGAGCGGCAGGAGCGCGAACTCGATCAGGTCGCCCCCGGGGAGCGCCGCGCGCCAGCGCACGAAGCGGTCGTCGTTCATCCAGGTGCCGAGGAAGCGGAGCTCGAGGCCGCCCTCCCCGAGCGCCACCCGCGCGACCAGCCCCTCGCGCACGTCCGCCGCCGCGATCTTCGGGAGCGCCTCGCGGAAGCGCACCCGCGGGCTCGCCCGGCGCGCCATGTCGGCGACGAGGTTCCCGAGACCCCAGGCCACGGGCACGCCCTCCAGCCGCTCGACGCGCATGGGCACGTGCGTGCCGTGCACGAGGATCGCGTCGGCCCCCGCCTCGACGAGCCGCCGCGCCCAGCCGCGCCAGCGCGTCCGCGGCCGCCGCCGGAGCTCGCCGAGCACGTGCACGACGACCACCACCGCGTCGTGCGCCTCTGCGGCCGCCTCCACCTGCGCGAAGCCCTCCTCGTCGAGAAAAGAACGCGCCGCGTCGCCCGGGTCGAGGTAGCGCTGGTTCCGCCCGTCGTAGAGGGGCACCACCGCGAGCCGCCGCCCCGCGTCGCCGAGCACGAGCGGCCAGCGATGCCGCGGATAGGTACCCGCCCCCGCCACCGCCAGCCCGGCCCGATGGGCCGCCGCGATCGTCTCCTCGAGCCCCTCCGCCTCCTGATCGAGCGCGTGGTTGTTGGCGAGGACGACGCCGTCCACGCCAGCCCGCGCGAGCCCCGGGAGGAGCCAGCGCGGGCCCTGGAGCCGCCGGGGCGCGAGGCCCCCGGGACCGACCTCGCCGCCCTCGAGGGGCACGCGGCGGCGCTCCGCGACCGGGGTCTCGAGGTTCACCAGGACGAAGGCGCCGCGGTCCGCGCGCCAGTGCCGCGCGACCGGCTCGAGGATCCGCGCGAAGCCCTCGGCGGGATCGTCGTGGGCGTTCGCCCAGTCGCGGATCATGTCCGTGAGCAGCACGTCGCCGCCGACCCAGAGCACGGTCTCGCGGAGAGGCGGGCGCGCGGCGTCCGTCCCCGCCCCGGGCTCCGACCCGTCCTCCGCGTCCGTCCCGTCCTCCGCGTCCGCGCCCTCCTCCGTCGCTGGGGCGGCGTTCGACGGCGGCGAGGGTTCGGGCTCGGCGGCGGCCGCAGGACGGGCGCCGCGCTCGCAAGCCGTGAGGAGGAGCAGCGCGACGGTCACGAGCCTCCCGATGCGCCCCGCGGCGGCCCGCGCCTCCATCGGCGCGCGGCCGCCTCGCCCCGGGGCGGCCGGCTCGGGCACCGCGCTCACGCCCCCTCGTGTCGCTCGACGCGCCGGCGAAGCCACGGCAGCGCGAGCGCGGCCGCGCAGCCCGCGACGGCGAAGCCCATGAGCACCCGATCGAGGGAGGCCATCGGCAACGCCACCAGCCCGAAGAAGGCCACCGCGAGCCCATCGACGAAGCCGAAGCGGGGCAGACCCGCCCGCCGCGCCCCGCGCCAGACCTCGCCGGTGCTCCGGAGCCCCGCGAGCGACCAGACCCCGAGGAGCAGCTCGGCCGCGCTCGGCAGCTCGCCGCCCCCGAGGATCCGGGTCGGCGCCCAGAGGAGGAAGCCCCCCGCGACCACCGCCCCGGCGAGCGCCGCCGCCAGCTGCGCATGCACCGCCAGCGGGGCCCGGCCGACGCCGCTCCGCTGCGCCACGCCTCCACGGAAGGGCCCCTCGGGGCGAGACCGCCGCGCGATCCGTGGCCAGCGCCCGTCGGGCACGACGAAGGCGAAGGCGAAGACGAGCGTGAGCTGCCCGACGAGGTACATCGCCATCCGCATGGCGTCACCGCGCTGGGCGGCGTGCGAGTAGGGGAGGATCATGCCGCCGCCCACGAGGGCGACGGTGGCGACGCCGAGCCAGCGCGCGAGGTCGGCGCTCCGATCCCCGGCCACCCCCTCACTCCTCGTCGATGACGTGGACGGTCTTCTCCGCCGAGGCGCCCTCGCCCTCCACGGGCATCGCGCGCACGACGATGCGCACGTCCTTCCCGACGGCCTCCGCCGGGGAGGCGATGCCGAGGACGAGCTGCTCGCCGAGACGGAGCCAGTGGTCGTCCTCCTCGCGGACGCGCCGGGTCGTCAGGATGCGCTCGATCGGCAGCGCGAGCATCTCGCCCGTGTCCGCGTCGTAGCCGTCGATGTTCAGGCGCATGTCCATCGGGTCCATCTCGTAGAGGCGGAGCGTGACGTCGATGTGCCAGCCGCCCTGGGGGCCCATCACCAGCTCCACGTCCTCGCCGTCGGCGACGGGGACGAAGCTGGTGATGCCCGTCCCGATCTCCACGCGGGGCCCGCTCGGCGTGGCCGCGTCGTCGCCCTCGCCGCCGCCGTCCGCGCTCGGGCTTCCGGCGTCCGCGCCGCCGTCGCGACCGACGGGCGGGGCGTCGTCGTCCCCGGGGCAGGCGGCGAGGGGGAGGACCAAGAGGGACACGAAGAGAAGCGAGCGCACGGCAGAAGGATGCAGGAAATCGGACGGTCGCGCTTTCCCCTTGCGCGCGGCCCGGCCTCGGGCGAGGGACGGGCCATGGCCTCGCCCCTCTCGAAGCCCCTCGCCGAGCTCGCCGCCGGGCTGCGCGCCGGCGCCTTCACCGCCGCGGACCTCGCCGAGGAGGCGCTCGCCCAGCAGCGGCTCGGCGCCTACCACCACGTCGACCCCGAGCGCACGCGCGCGGGCGCCCGGGCGGCCGACGCCGCCTTCGCCGCCGGTCGCGATCTCGGGCCGCTCCAGGGTCTCCCGCTCAGCGTGAAGGACCTCTACGGCGTGCCCGGCTTCCCCATCCACGCCGGCTCCCCGGCGCGCCTCCCGGCCCGCTTCGAGGCCGCCGGGCCGCTGCTCGGCCGCGCCCTCGATCAGCTCGCCGTCGTGACGGGCAAGACGCACACGGTCGAGTTCGCCTTCGGCGGCGTCGGCACCAACCCGCACTACCCCACGCCCCGGAACCCTTGGGACGCGGACGCGCCCCGCGCCCCCGGCGGCAGCAGCGCCGGCGCGGGCGTCAGCCTCGCCGAGGGCTCGGCGGTCGTGGCCTTCGGCACGGACACGGCCGGCTCCGTGCGCATCCCCGCCGCCTGGACCGGCCAGGTCGGCATGAAGACGACCAAGGGGCGCTGGTCCACCGAGGGCATCGTCCCGCTCAGCACCACGCTGGACACGCCGGGCGTGCTCACGCGCACCGTCGCCGATCAGATCGTCGCCTTCCGCGCCCTCGACCCGGCGCCAGGCCCGCTGCCTTCCGTCGCGCTCGAGGGGCTGCGCCTCGGCCGCTGCGACGCCGTCTTCTTCGAGGAGTGCAGCCCCGGCGTGGCCGAGGCCGTCGAAGAAGCCCTCGCCGAGCTGGCCGGCGCCGGCGCGCGCGTGCGCCCCCTCGAGCTTCCGATGCTCCCCGAGATCGTCGCGCTCTTCGGCCAGGGTGGCCCGGTCTCCACCGAGCTCTACTTCTTCCTCCGGGAAGAGCTCCCGGACTGGTACGCGGGCCTCGACCCGAACGTCCAGGCGCGCATCGGCGACGCGGGGAACCTCCCGGCCCACGAGTACCTCCGGCGCCGCGCCCGCATGGCCGCCCTCGGCGCCGAGGCCGCCGCCGCCCTCGAGGCCGTCGACGTGCTCGTCACGCCGACCGTCGCCAACACGCCCCCGCGCCTCGACGCCATCGCGACGACCGAGAGCTACAAGCCAGCCAACCTGCTCTGCCTCCGGAACACCTGCGTCGTGAGCTACCTCGGGCTCTGCGCCCTCACCCTGCCCTGCGGCCGAGACGCCGCGGGCATGCCCGTCGGCCTCCAGCTCGTGGCGGGCCCGCACCAGGAGGAGCGCCTGCTCGCCGTGGCGCGCGCCATCGAGGCGAAGCTCGGCTCCGCCGCCGAGCGCCTCGGCGCGCCGCCCCTCTGAGCTCGAGGCGCGAAGGTCGCGGCGTCTTCCCGTCCCCGGAGCGTCCCCAACGAGGTCGGCGCCGCCTCCTCGAAACGGGCGCCCGGTGCTCGATGGGCGGCGCGCCTACGCCAGGAGCACCGTCGTCACGAGCGCGCCCGCGTTGAAGGTGCAGTGGAGGGCGATGGGCACGCGCAGATCCCCCGTCCGCGCCCAGGCCCAGCCGAGGATCACGCCGAGCGTGAGGGGCCCGGCGATCGACGCGCCGTGGTGCACGTGCAGGAAGCCGAAGACCACGCCGCTGGCGACGATGGCGGCCCAGGGGGAGAAGGTCCGCGCGAGGTGGGGGAGGAGCGCGCCGCGGAAGACCAGCTCCTCGCCGATCGGGCCGAGGAGCGCGCCGCCGATCAGGAGGAGCGCCGCGCCCCCCGCGCCGAGCTCCGCGCCGGCGAAGGCGTCGAGGGCCGTGCCCGTCTGGAGCCGCGCGAGGTCGCCGAGCCAGCCGGGGGCGAGGGCCGCCGCGGCGCCGGCGAGGGCCCAGGCGAGCAGCCCCGTCCGGGGCACCCAGGCGAAGGCGTAGAAGAGCGCGCGGGCGTAGGCACGAAGGGGCGGGAGCGGCGCGAGCAGGGGCCCGGCCGCCGGGACGCGCCGCCGGAGCGCCCAGCCGCCGAGGACGAGCGCCGCCGCCTGGGCGACCAGCGCGACCAGCGCGCCGCCGATGGTCGTCCCGGCCACCGCGCGGCAGGTGCCGTAGCGCGCGAGGAGGCCGACGCCGGCCACCGCGAGGAGGAGCGCCGCGCCGAGGAGCCAGAGCAGGCCGTCCGCGCCGCCCCGCTGGCGCGTCGCGAGGAAGAGGCCGAGGCCGAGGGCCGCGACCAGCGCGTAGAGCACGAGCTGCGGCCACCCGATGCGCGGCCGCTCGGCGGCGAGGCACTCCGCCGCCGTCCGCTCGTGCAGCGGCACGAAGAGCCCCTCCGCGCCCACCACCGGCCCCCGCGGTGCGCCGCGGACCGGCTCGATGCTCCGATCGAAGGTCGCGTCCCCGCGCCGGACGCGCACGCGCCGGGCCGAGAACGGGTCCTCGTTCACCGCGGCGCGGAGCGCCTCGGCCGAGTCGATGGGCGCGTCGTCGATGGCGAGGAGCACGTCCCCTTCGCGCAGCCCCGCGGCCTCCGCCGGCATCCCGGCGAGCGGCGTGATGCGCACGCCCCCGCCCTCCGCCGGCCCCTCCACCGTGACGCCGAGGAAGCCACGAGGCGCCGGCCGCCCCTCCGTCAGCGGCGCCGTCGCCTCCCCGGGCGCGAGCGCGATCCCCAGCACCGCGAGGGCGACGAGCGTGTCCACGAGGGCCAGCCCGGCGATGCGCCGCGCCCAGAGGTGATGCCCCGTGAGCCGAGCACGCCGCCGCGCCCAGACCGCGACGAGCCACCCGATGGGCGCGGCGAGCACGGGTATCGCCACGCCCAGGAGCAGGGCGTGGAAGGCGCGCGACTCCTGGGGCGCCCGATGCTGCACCGCGCGAGGGTACCCGGCCGAGGAGTGTGGCGCCGAGTGGGGAGCGGAAGTCCGGGCGGCTCCGTGAGCACGGGCGGCGGCGAGCGGTGCGCGAGCGTGGGGGAGCTCGAGCAGGGGTGCGAGCGGAGTGCGAGCCGTGAGCCTGTCCCCCCGGGTCGGGGCGCGAGCGGCAGCGCGAGCGCGAGCGGGAGCAGCAGCGCGAGCGGGAGCAGCGGCGCGAGCGGGAGCAGCGGCGCGAGCGGGAGCAGCAGCGCGAGCGGGAGCAGCAGCGCGAGCGGGAGCAGCAGCGCGAGCGGGAGCAGCAGCGCGAGCGGGAGCA
>PABA01000073.1 GCA_002699025.1 Sandaracinus sp.
CGCTCGCGCTGGTGCTGCCGCTCGCGCTGGTGCTGCCGCTCGCGCTGGTGCTGCCGCTCGCGCTGGTGCTGCCGCTCGCGCTGGTGCTCCCGCTCGCGCTCAGGCTCGCGCTCTCCGCTCACGAGCTCGCGCGCCACCAGCTCGCGCTTCCTCCCTCCCGCTCCACCGCCCCCGCCGCTCTCCCGCCTTCCCGTCGCGCTCTTTGGCTCTCGGTGGTACACCCGGCGCGATGAGTCGCAAGTACTTCGGGACGGACGGGATTCGGGGGCTGGCCAACGCGGGGGCGATGACGCCGGAGATGGCGTTTCGCATCGGGCTCGCCGTGACCTACCAGGCGAAGCAGACGGCTTCGCACGCGCCCCGCGTCGTCATCGGGAAGGACACGCGGCTCTCGGGCTATCTCTTCGAGACGGCCCTCGCGAGCGGGGTCTGCGCGATGGGCGGGCGGGTCCTCCTGAGCGGGCCGCTGCCGACGCCGGCCATCGCGCATCTCACGACGAGCATGCGGGCGGACGTCGGCGTGGTGATCAGCGCCTCGCACAACGCCTACCAGGACAACGGCATCAAGCTCTTCGGGGCGGATGGCTTCAAGCTCCCGGACGTGTCGGAGGAGGCGCTCGAGGCGCTGATCGACGGCGACGAGCTGGACGAGAAGCGGCCCACGGGGACGCGCATCGGCCGGGCGGAGCGGCTCGACGACGCGCCGGGGCGCTACGTGGCCTTCGTGAAGGCGACTTTCCCCTCGGACCGAACCCTCGACGGAGTGAAGATCGTCGTCGACGCGGCCCACGGCGCGGCCTACCGCACGGCGCCCCTGGTCTTCTCGGAGCTCGGCGCGGACGTGCACGCCATCGGCGTCAAGCCGGACGGGAAGAACATCAACAAGCGCGTCGGCGCGCTCCACCCGGAGGCCTGCGCGCGCGAGGTGAAGAAGCGGAAGGCGCACATGGGCCTCGCCCTCGACGGCGACGCGGACCGGGTCATCGTCCTCGACGAGAAGGGCCAGGTCATCGACGGGGACGTCGTCATGGCCCTCTGCGCGACGCACATGCTCCGGGCGCGGAAGCTGCGGAAGAAGACGCTCGTGGCCACGGTGATGAGCAACCTCGGCCTCGAGCACGCCATGCAGCGCGCCGGCGGCAAGCTCCGGCGCTGCGCCGTGGGGGACCGCTACGTGGTGGAGACGCTGAAGAAGCACGGGCTGAGCTTCGGCGGCGAGCAGAGCGGCCACCTCATCTTCCTCGACCACGCGACCACCGGCGACGGGCTGGTCGCGGCGCTCCAGGTGCTCGCCATCGTCACGGCGGAGCAGCGGCCCCTCTCGGAGATCGCGGCCGAGGTCATGGAGCGCGTGCCCCAGGTGCTGGTGAACGGGCGCTTCGACGATCGCAAGCCGCTGAAGCTGATGGGGCACACGAAGAAGGCCATCGCCGCCGTCGAGGAGAAGCTCGGCGCCGATGGGCGCGTGCTGGTCCGCTGGAGCGGCACGGAGCCGAAGCTCCGGGTGATGGTCGAGGGGCCCGACGAGAAGAAGATCGACGCCATGGCGCGGCAGATCCTCTCGGCGGCCGAGAAGGACATGAAGTAGCCCGGCCTCGGCCCCGCCCCGCGCGTTCCCACCTCGCCGCTCGGCCGTTTCGTTCGGCCGAGCCGCCGGGCCGCCGCGCCGCCGAGCCGCCCAGCCGCCGGGCCGCCGCGCCTTCCGAGCCGCTGCCGCCCGCGCCCTGCCGCCCGCGCCCTGCCGCCCGCGCCCTGCCGCCCGCGCCCTGCCGCCCCCTCAGCCGCCCGTGCCGCCCCTGAGTCGCCCGTGCCGCCCGTGCGTGTTCCTCAGGGCTGCCAGGTGACGTCGAAGCTGAAGTTGTTCGGCGGCGCGAAGGTGTTCGTGTTCACCACGTTCCGCGGGAAGGCGAGCTCGAGCAGGAAGCCGTAGTCCTGGACCTGGCCGCCGAAGGTGCGCTGCGCGTCCTCGCCGCCGGTGTTGAAGAACCCCTCGATGTAGAAGCCCTGGATGATCCGCCGGATCGGGTCCGGCAGGAGATCCCCGAGGCGCCAGCCGCCGCGCACGCGCGTCCCGCCCCGCGCGTTCGACTCGATGCCGATGCTCGGGATGATCGCCCCGAACTCCTCCCGCAGGGAGAGCGTGAGCACGCCTGCCGCGATGCCCGCCAGGAAGTCGGTCGGCGCCCGCTCGGCCTCGATGTCGGTCTCGCGCCGCACGTCGCCGCTCACGAGGAGCGCGATGATCTCGGCCCGGTCGTTCGTCAGCGTCGAGGAGAAGCGGATGACGGGGTTGCTCAGCCGCCCGCTCGCGGTGACGGTGACGGTCTCCCCGGAGCGGCTCCGCAGCTCGTGCACGGCGACCAGGTTCACCTGCGGATCGAGGTCCGTGCTCTCCTCGTTGAAGGTCAGCGCGCCCCGCTCGACGTCGAAGCGCTTGCCGAAGACGTCGAAGTAGCCGGAGAGCAGCTCGACGGCCCCCCCGATGCGGAGCTCCTCGCCCCAGCTGACGTGGAGGTCGGCCTCGAGGTCGGCGTCGAAGTCCTGCGCCTTCACCTCGATGGGCTCGTCCACGCCGATGCGGAAGTCGACCATGTAGGGCTCGCCGAGGGGCTCGCCGGGCTCCTCGCCGAGCACGATCACGTCCGGGTGGGGCGCGAGCTCCTGCGGCGAGCGGCCGGCGTCCTCGGCGACGGCCACGGCCATCTCCTCCACCTGCACGCGCCCGCGGAGGCCGTTGTCGAGGAAGCTCGCCTCGATGCGCGCGGTCCCGTCGAGGCCGGCGAGCACGCTGCCCTCCTGGCGCACGGGGAAGCGCTGGGCGGCGACGCGGAGCTCGGCGCGCTCCGGCGCGAGGCCGCGGAGCGTGAGGTCGCCGGCGAGCTGCGCGATCCCCTCGCCGTCGCGGGCGGCGAAGCTCTGGAGCACGATGCGATCGTCCTCGAAGAGGAACCGGCCTTCCACGTCCTCGAGGCGCTGGCCGAGGGAGGGCAGCTGGAAGCGCCCCTCGACGAGCTCGACCTCCCCGGAGAAGCTCGGCGTGCGCCACGGGCCCTGGGCGATGACGTGGCCGTAGAGCCCGCCGGCCGCCTGGCCCACCTCGGCCAACCAGGCGAGGGTCGTGGCCACGGGCATGTCGAGGAGGTCGGCCGTCGCGAAGAGCTCGGCGTCGTCGGCCACGGTCGGCAGGAGGCCGGCTTCGCCTCCCCAGCGCACGGGCAGGTCGCCCGCCAGCCGCGTGGTGCCGCCGTTGAACCAGTCGATGGTTCCATCGAGCGTCGCGACGCCGTTGGCGACCTCGGACTTCAGGCGGATGGCCGAGGGGGGCGTCCGCTCGCGCACGGCGACGCGGCGGCGCTCGCCCCGGCCGCGGAGCTCGAGGCGGCGGGCGGCGATGGAGTCGCCGTAGAGCTGGATGGAGGCGCTCGGCTGGTCCGTGAAGAGCCCCTGGAGGTGCGCGGCGACGGTCAGCGGGCCCTCGGCGTAGCGGCAGGCCTCGGGGATCTCGGCGAGCTCGGCGTTCGTGACGAAGGCGTCGACGCTGGCCGCCGGCGGGCGGAAGCGCTCGGGGTGGCGCAGCCAGTCGGCGAGCGGCGTCTGGGCCCGCCCGGTCGCGTGGAGCACGCGCCGGTCCCCGAGGAAGCCCGCGACCTCTCCGCGGGTCTCGCCGTTCGCCAGCTGGGCGCGCAGCCAGGCGCGCGGGCGGGCGCCGTCCCCGCAGACGGGCGGCTCGTCGTAGAAGGCGCCGTACTCGACGTGGGCGAGCAGGTCGGCGTGCGGTCGGTAGGCGCCGCCGCGGAGCGAGAGCGTGGCCGAGCCGCGGAGCCCTTCGCTGAGCGGCAGGAGCGCGCGGAGGGGCTCGGGGAGGGTGCCGAGATCCCGGGGCGGGAAGCGGAGCGCCAGCCGCCAGGGCGCGACGTCGAGGAGCATCGGGAGGAGCGAGGGGTCCTCCAGGACGCCCAGGAGATCGAGGAGCGCGGCGGCCTCGGCCTCGATGAGCGCGCCGCCGTCGTCGCGGGTGAGCGCGCGCAGGATCAGCGCGCCCTCCCGGTAGCCCACGTTCGCCGCGAGGCCGATCGCGGGCAGGTCGCCGACCTGGAGCCGGGGCACCTCCGCGCGCAGGTCGAAGTCGAAGGCGTCGATGCCGCCGGAGAACGTGAGCAGGCCCCCCGCGTGGCCTTCGAGGGGCGGGACCGCGTCGGTGACGGTCCGGATGCGGGCGAGGTTCAGGTGGCGGACCTGGAGCGTGCCGGCGTAGGCGGCGGTGGAGAGGGCGTCGAGGAAGGGCGAGCCGGTGTCGAGCGTGCCCTCGAGGTCCAGGTCGACGGCGGTCCCGGAGGCGTGCGTGAGGCCCCAGTCGACCTCGAGGTGGCCCGCCCGGTAGCGCGCGAGGACCGAGCTCTGAAAGCCCATGTTCTCGGCGAGGCGGAGGTCGGCGATGGTCGCGTCCACGTCGATGGCCGGCTGGCCCTCGAGGTCCCCGGTGAGCTCGGCGGTGCCGTCGACGCGCCCGTCGAGGTCGAGCTCCGGCACCTGGAGGAGCGCGAGGACGTCGCCGATCTGGACGTTCCAGGCCTCGGCGCGGAGCGCGTCGTCCCGCCCCCGCCCGCGTCGCCAGCGGCCCGAGAGGGTGATGCGCTGCTCTCCGTCGCGGAGCGCGAGCGTGGCGACCTCGAGATCGCTGCCGCGGGCTACGAGCCCGTCGACCCGCCCGGTCCAGGTCTGCCCGGCGGCGCGGAGCTCGACCGCCTCGGCGTCGACGCGGAGCGCCTCCCCGATCCGCAGCTCGGCCCCCTCGATGACGATGCGCCGCTGCGGCGTGGCCAGCGCGAGCCGCGCCCGGTACGCGCCCGCGTCGCCGTCGATGCGCCCGTCGCCGTCACCGAGCGGGGCGCCGCCGACGCGGACGCCCTCGAAGCCGAGGTCGAGCCCGAGCGCCGGCGAGGCGAGGTCGCCGCCCACCGTCCCGATGGCCACCAGGCGCCGCACCTCGAGGGGCGGGTAGCGGAGGTTCCGGAAGACCCAGCGCCCGCGGAGCGCGAGCTCGCCCTCGGCGCCCGCTTCGACGCGCATGCGGAAGCCGACCCCGCCCCGGAGGTCGGGCGCGAGCCGGGCGACGGTCGGGTCGTCCTGCAGCCGGCGCACGTCCCCCTCCACCTCGAGCTCCGCCGAGCCGTCGTAGCCGACCGTGCCGCGGAGGATCACGTCGTCCCCGGCGATCCGCGCGCGGGCCCGCTCGACGGTGACGCCTTCCTCGCCGAGCACTCCCTCGGCCTCCACCGCCGGGACCTCGAGCTCGCCGAAGGTGAAGGGCTCGAGGTCCACCCGGACGCGCGGATCGGCCTCGCCCTCGGCCTCGAGCTCGAAGCGGCCCCGCACGGCCACCGGCGGCGCGTCGTCGAGCACCCGGTCGAGGCGCAGCCCCGCCTCGCCCTCCGTGTCGACGCGGATGCGAGTGGCGCCTTCGACGGGGAGCGCACCCTCGAGCCGGACGCGCCCGCCCTCGGTCTCGAGGCGGCCGTCGATGCGGAGCGCGTCGGGCGGGCCGTGGAGTCGGAGGTGGCCGCGCGCCTCGCCCTGGAGCACCTCGGCCCACTCGAAGCCGGCCTCCTCGAGGGTCTCCGCGCGCACGGGATCGACGTGGAGGCGGAGGTCGAGCTCGTCCTCGCTCGCGCCCTCCGGGAGCGCGTAGACGAGGTTCGCGGCGGCGGCCTCCTCTCCACGAGCGACCCGGGCCCAGAAGCGCGCGCCTTCGGCCGGGTCGTCGGTCGTGTGGCCGACCACGCGCTGGATGCGCGCCTCGAAGGGGAAGGGCGCGACGAGGCGGCCGCGCGCGTCGAAGAAGCGCATCTCGAAGCCGTGCTCGGCGTCGCCGTCGTAGCGCAGCTGGGCGTGGGCGCGGGCGTCCTCGACGCGGAGGCCCTCGAGGCCGAGGAGGTCGCCGTGCACGGTGACGCCCTCGAGCTTCATCTCGTCGACCAGGGCGCTCAGCCCGCCGGGCTCGCTCGGCTCCTCGTCGGGATCGGGCGAGGCGAAGGCGCGCAGGAAGGAGGGGCTTCCGTCCGGGTCCTCGTAGAGGATCAGCTCGCCGCCCTGGAGGTGCGCGGTGGGGAAGCGGAGCAGGCCGTCGGCCATGGCGGGCCAGTCGAAGCCGAGGCGCACGCGGGCGCCGCGGATCACCGCGCGGCCCTCCGGGTCGTAGACGGTCGTGTCGAGGGCGACGGCATGCCAGGGGCTGAGCTCCTCGATGGCGCCGATCTCGAGGCGCCCGGCGAGCAGCATGCTCACGTACTCGTTCACGGCCTCCTTGGTGGCCTGCCGCGCGACCGGGGTGTGCACGTGGAAGGCGACGCTCGCGATGAGCGCGGCGGCGAAGACCAGGACCCAGGTCAGGCTCATGCCCGAGGCGCGGGCGAAGCGCGCCGCGAAGCCGCGCGGGGCGTCCTCCTCGGGCGGCGTCGGCGGCTCCGGCGCGGCGGTCTCCTCCGGCGCGGCGGCCTCCTCCGGCGTGGCGGCCTCGTCGGGGGGCCTCTCCTCGGGCGGCGGCGCCATCAGAAGGCCTCGCCGATCGTGAGGTGGAAGGCGCCGTTCAGGGGCAGGCCGAAGAGGCGGACGCTGGTGCCGCTGTCCGGGTCGGCCTCGCCGAGGACCTGGGCGCCCGGGACGCGCACGCCGATGTCGAAGCGCACCGGGCCGATGATCGTGTCGTAGCGGAGGCCCCCACCGACGGCGAGGCGGATGTGGTCGAAGCGGAAGCCGGGATCGCGGATCAGCTCGCCGCCCTCGAAGGTGACGCCGCGGTTCACGTCGCCCATGTCGCCGAAGAAGACGAGGCCGAAGTCCTCGGAGACGGCGACGCGGAGCTCGAGGGAGGCTTCCCAGCGGCGCGTGCCGCCGCTGTTGCGCCGGAAGGGAAAGTCCGGGTCGCTGGTGGCCTGGGGCGCGTCGCCGAGGAAGCCCGGGAGGAAGCCCCGATGGCTCGAGGCGCCGCCGGAGCGGAGCCGGTAGAGCTGCGGGCCGAGCGCCTGGCTGACGGGGTCGAGATCCGGGTCGACCTCCCAGATGTGCATGATGCCGAGGCGGAAGCGGCCGGCGAGGACGAGCCGGCCGCCGAGCGGGGCGTAGGCGCGGACGTCGGGGACGAGGCGCACGTAGCGCCAGGTGTCGATGTTCTTCCGGTCCGGATCGAGGAGCGAGGTGTGCATCTCGAGGGAGAGGAAGAGGCCCTTCGTCGGGCGGCGGTTGTTGTCGCGGAGGTCGAGCTGCCCGCGGACGTCGGCGAAGAGGAGCTCGAAGTCCGAGGTGGTGGTCTGCACCTCGTCGGCGACCAGGAAGATGTTGCCGTGGACGCCCACGCTCGCGGAGAAGCGGCCGTCCCAGAAGGTGCGCTGGAGCGCGAGGGACGAGTCGAGGACGTGGCGGAAGAAGCGGTCGTTCGGATCCGGCCCGAAGTCGTAGCGGGTCTCGCCGACCAGATCCGTGCGCCGCTCGAGGAAGGCCGGCTGGCGGAGCAGGACGCGGAGATCGATGCCGAAGCGCGGGGGCGGGAAGGGGTTCGTCTCGGGCTGGAAGACGAGCTTGGGGCGGGCCTCGAGGCGGATGCGGCGGAGGCCCCCGAGGAAGTTGCGGTGCTCGACGAAGGCGAGGAGGTGGATGTCCCACTGGCGGACGTCCTGCTGCTGCGTGCCGCTCGTGTAAGTGCCGGCGAGGACGCCGCCGCCTACGCCGTAGCGGAGCCGGCGCCCGGGGGTGACGCGGATCTCGACGTCGACGACGCCGGTGCAGGCGCCCTCCTCGTCGCGGCGGGGGCGGGAGACGACCTCCACGGAGGCGAAGGCGCCGAGCGAGTAGACGAAGTGCTGGGCTTCGTCGAGGAGCGCGTCGGTGTAGCGGTCGCCGGGGGAGAGGTCGGCGGAGGCGCGGATGACGCGCTCGCTGAGGTCTTCGTGGCCGGTGACCGTGATGTCGCCCAGCACGCAGGTGGGCCCCGGGTCGACGCGCACGGCCACGGCCGCCGTGCGCGCTTCGGGGTCGACCTCGACCTGACCCTCCACGGCGGCGCAGCCGTAGGCCGCGTCCCGGAGCACGCGGAGCATGCGCGCCTTGCTGCGGTCGTAGTAGGCTTCGTCGAAGCGCTCGCCGACCTCGAGCTGCCAGGCGCCCTCGAGCGCGTCGCGCGTGTCCTCGTCGAGCTCCTCGTGGCCGCGGAGCGAGAGCGAGGCGGTCTGGACCGGCTCACCCTCCTCCACGGTGATGGCGATGCGCAGCCGGCACCCCTCGCCCTCGTCCTCGCGCTCGCAGAGGGCTTCCCCCTCGTCGCTCTCCACCCGGTCGCGTTCGGCGGCCACGGGCGGGTCGAAGGTCGCGCTCACGACCTCCGCGTCGTAGTAGCCGCGCGCCCGGTACCAGCGCTCGATGCGCTGGAGGTCGCGCTCGAAGACGTTGCGGTCGTAGACGGGCCAGTCGGCCCAGGGCCAGCGCCAGAGCCCGAGCTGGAGGTTGCGCGCGTCGAAGGGAGGCTGACCGCAGCTCGGGGAGGCGCCTGCGCCGAAGTTGATGCGGAAGCGCTCGCGGGCGCTGGTCGCGAGGCAAGCGCGGAGGGCGCGGTGATCCATCTCCTCGGTGCCCTCGAAGCGGAGCCGGTCGACGCCGTAGCGGTCCTCGGGGATGTGCGCGCAGGCGCCGAGGAGGGCGAGGGCGGCGGCCGCGCGGAGCACGGGGCGAGACGGCGGCCGGCGCGATGGCGGACGGCGCGGGGCGCGGCGGGGGCATGCCGCGGGGCGGGCGGGAGGCCGGGGGGCCTCCCGCGGCCTGCGAGGCGACCGGGCGGGGATCACGGCTGCAGCGGGATGCGAAGCGGGTCGTCCAGCGACATCGGGCCGCGGGGCGCCCGGGGCCAGCGCAGATGACCCGCCGCGTCGGTATGGGCCGGGAGCGCCGTGCCGTCCGCGAAGCGGAGCGCGACCAGGTGGCCGCGCAGGAGCGACTCGCCGTCGCCCGCGTAGGCGTAGACGTCGGCCGCTTCACCCCGGGGCGGGAGCGTGGGCCGGGCGCAGGCCCGGGCGACCTCGGGGGCGAGCTCCTCGACGGCGCAGCGCGCGAGCCGCGCCTCGGCGTCCCGCCCGCCGAGGCGGCCGAGCCAGCGGGCGGCGGCGGCGCGCACGGGCGGGGCGTGGGCGGCGCCGAGGTAGGTCTCCGGGCCCCGGTCCGCGCAGCGGGCCCCGAGGGCCGCGAGGCCGACGAGCGCGTTGGCGCGGGTGTGGGCGTCCCGGCGGGAGAGCACGGCGCAGAGCCCCTCGGCGAGCCCCTCCGGGCGCACCTCGCGGCGGGCGAGGCGGGCGAGGGCGAAGGCCGCGCCGGCCGAGGCCGGCCAGGCGCCTTCGCGGGCGAGGTCGATCAGCGCGGGCACGTCCGTCTCGCGCCCCACCTCGCCGAGCGCCGTCGCCGCTGCCAGGCGCACTTCGGTGCGCTCGTCCCCGAGGGCCTCGCGCAGCCGGGCGCGGGCGTCGTCGTCGTCGAAGGCAGCCAGCGCGCGAAGCGCCGGGAGCCGCCGGTGGGCCGGCCCGGGCCCGGCGAGCGCGAGCACGACCGGCCGGGCGTGCTCACCGCCCGCACCTCCCCAGCGCGCGAGCGCGTCGATGGCGCGGGCCGCGAGCGGGCGGTCCGGGCCCCGCGCGGCGCGCTCGAGGCGGGCCGCCAGGGTCGCCGGATCGCCGGGCTCGATGCCGCGCGCGAGGGCCCCGCCCAGGGCCTCGAGGACCGCGGCGCGGTCGACGGGCTCGCGGGCCTCGAGCCGCTCGCCGAGGGCCTCGACCATGGCCGGCGAGGCCGCCTCCCCGAGCGCCCGGGCCGCCTCGAAGCGGAGCCGCGGCTCCTCGGCGTCCAGCAGCTCGATCAGCGCCGTGGCGCCCTCCGGGTCGCCGATGGCGCCGATGGCCTCCACGGCGGCGAGGCGGAGCGCGTCGTCGTCGGCGCTGGCGAGCGGCCGGAGCGCGGGGAGGGCGCGCCGCGCGCCGATGTGTCCGAGGAGGCGCACGACGCGGCGGCGCTGGGCGTCGTCGACCTCGCCGAGGGCGGCGAGGAGGGGGTCGGCCGCCCGTCCGTCGCCCGGATGCAACTCGAAGTAGCGCTCGAGGGCCACCAGCCCGGGCTCGGGGGCGCCGGGATCGAAGCGCTCGAGGAGCGGGACGAGGACCTCCGGCTCCCCGGAGGCGGCGAGCGCGCGCATCAGCACGGCCTCGTCGCCCCGTCGCGCCTCGAAGGTCTCGAGGAGCGGGCCCGCCGTCGCCGGCGTGGGCTGCGCCTCGAGGCGCCGGGCCAGCACGGCGGCGAGCGCCGTGACGTGGTCGGGATCGCGGAGCGTGGCGAGCTCACGGCCGAGCTCCTCCGTGCGCTCCGCTCCGGCGAGACCCACGAGCACCTCCGCGGCCGTCTCGCGCAGCTCCGAGATGCCGAGCGCCTGGACCACCGCCGCCCGGGCCGCGGCACCGCCGATCGCGCCGAGGGCCACGACCGCCGCCCGGGCCGCGCGCGCGTCCCGGTCGCGGAGGAGATCGACGAGGGGCTCCACGGCGCGGGGGGCGCCGAGCCGGCCGAGGGCCGCGATGGCGGCGAGGCGCGCGCTCTGGTTCTCGTCGCGGAGCGCCTGGACCAGCGCGGCGCTCGCCCGCGGATCGCCGAGGGCGCCGAGGGCGCCGTAGACCGCCTGGCGGACGTCCGGGGACTCGTCCCGGGCGCGCCCCACGAGCGGCACGACGGCCCGGGGATCGCCGAGGGCGCCGAGCGCGTGCGCCGCCTCGACGCGCACCTCCGGATCGTCGTCGTCGAGGCGCCCGAGGAGCGGCACGACCACCTCGACGCCCTCCTCGTCGCCCATGGCCGCCAGGGCCACCACGGCGGCGCGACGGACGGCTGCGCTGGCGTCGCCGAGGGCGCGCACCAGGGAGGGGACGGGGCGCGGATCGCCGATGCGCCCCAGGGCGCGGGCGGCACCGGCGCGGACATCCGGATCGGGATCCTCGAGCCACTCGGCGAGGAGCGGGCCGGCGGCGCGGAGGCGGACGGCACCGGCAGCGTCGGCGGCCTCGCGGCGCACGGCCGGATCGGGGTCGCGGAGCGCGCGGAGCAGTGGCTCGCGGACCTCCTCGGCGGGGTAGTGGGTGAGGAGCCGGACGACCTCGCGGCGCTGGCGCACGTCCCCGGTCTCGAGCTGGCGCTCGAGGCGTCCGAGCCGGCCCTCCCACTCGAAGCCCATGCTCAGCGCCAGGGCCCCGACGAGGAGCAGGCGCGCCCCGCCCCGGGCCGCCCTCCACCGGCGGCGCCTCGCCCTCTCCCGCGCTCTGTCTCGCCGCCGCATGGTCTTCGGGTTCGGGAGCGCGTCTCGGAGGCCGGGCCCGGCTTCGGGCAACGGGGTGGGTGTCCGGGCCCCGACCGGCGCGAGCGCGCCCCGCGGTCCGCCCCGGCAGGCGCACGGTAGCACGGCGCCGCTCCGAGCCAACGCCCCGCCGCGAGGGCCGATTCCCGGCCGAATCCAGGCCGCCGTCGAGGTGTTCCGCCGCCGATCCGGTGCTAAGGCTGCACCCGTGGCCCGTCGTTACATCGTCCAGACCTTCGGCTGCCAGATGAACGTGCACGACTCCCGTCGCATCGAGGAGGTGCTGCACGGCGAGGGCTACGCGCCGACCGAGGACGCCGCGCTCGCGGACCTGATCGTCGTCAACACGTGCAGCGTCCGCGAGAAGGCCGAGCACAAGCTGATGAGCCTCCTGGGCACGCTCCGCCCCTACAAGGAGACGGAGCGCGAGGTGCGCATCGCCGTCGCCGGCTGCGTGGCCCAGCAGGAGGGCGAGCGGCTCCTGAAGAAGGCGCCGCTCATCGACCTGGTCCTCGGGCCGGACAACATCCCCGAGCTGCCGCGCCTGCTCCGGGAGCTCGACGGCGGCGCCCCCCCGGCCGTGCGCACCGAGTTCGATCTCGCCGATCCGCAATTCCTGGTGGCGCGCCCGCGCGGCGGCGGCGAAGTCACGAGCTTCGTGACCGTCATGAAGGGCTGCGACGAGCGCTGCACCTTCTGCATCGTCCCGACGACCCGCGGCTCCGAGCGCTACCGGCCCGCGGACGCGATCGTGGGCGAGGTCGCCGAGATGGCCGCGGGCGGCGTGCGCGAGGTGACGCTCCTCGGCCAGACCGTGAACAGCTGGTTCGACCCGAGCGAGCTCGAGGCCAAGCCGCGCTCGAAGGCGGCCCCGAGCGGCTCGCAGTTCGCCGACCTCCTCCGGCGCATCGCCCGCGAGGTCCCCGAGCTCGCTCGGCTCCGCTACACCTCCCCGCACCCGCGCCACCTCACGGACGCGCTCATCGCGGCCCATGCGGAGCTGCCTCTGCTCCCCCGGCACGTGCACCTGCCCGTCCAGTCGGGCTCGGATCGGGTCCTCAAGCGCATGTCCCGGCGCTACACGCGGCGCCTCTACGCGGAGCGCACGGCGAAGCTGAAGGAGGCCGCGCCGGGGCTGACCCTCTCGACGGACATCATCGTCGGCTTCCCCGGCGAGACCGAGGAGGACTTCGAGGAGACGCTCTCGCTCGTCCGCGAGGTCGGCTTCGTCTCCGCGTTCTGCTTCAAGTACTCGCCGCGCCCCTCGACGCCGGCGCTGAAGCTCGGGGACGACGTGCCGGAGGCGGTGAAGGACGAGCGGCTCCAGCGCCTCTTCGAGGTGGTCGAGGGGCAGCAGCGCGTGCACCTGAAGAGCCTCGTCGGGACGCGCCAGGAGGTCCTCGTGGAGGGGCCGAACGACGCGAGCGTGAACCGCTACAGCGGGCGGAGCGGGCGGCACGAGATCGTGCACCTCGAGGCGCCGGAGGGCATCGATCCGACGGGGCAGCTCGTCGAGGTGACGATCGAGAAGGCGTTCCGGCACAGCCTCCTCGGGCGCATGGACGGGGCGACCTTGCCCGAGCGGCCCGTGCGCCGGCCGCGAAAGAAGCTGCCGCTGCTCGGAGCCGACGCGTGAGCGAGCGGGGGCGAGCCTCGCGTCCGTCGCAGTCGTCGCAGCCACCGCAGCCGCCGCGCGACTCGCGTCCGTCGCGACCGTCGCGTCCGTCGCACCCGAGGCGCGCCTCGCGGCCTTCGCAGCCGCCGCGGGTCGCGGGCGTGTGGGTCCACTGGCTCCCCGCCTTCGCCTACATGGCGCTGATCTTCGCCGTGAGCTCCATCGCCGTCGTCGCGCCGATGATCGACTCCTTCCCCTTGAAGGACAAAGGCGTGCACTTCCTCGAGTACGCCGTGCTCGGCTTCCTCTGCGCGCATGCCGCGCTCCGCACCTGGCCCGACCGCGCGCCGCTCCGCACGCTCGCCCTCGGCGCCTTCCTCGCCACCGCCTGGGGCCTCTCCGACGAGCTGCACCAGGCCTTCGTGCCCGGCCGCTCCGCCGAGGTCGCCGACCTCGTCGCCGACGCCATCGGCGCGCTGGCGGGCGCGGGGCTCCGCGGCGTCGTCCGCCAATTCGCCACCCGCCGGGCTCCCCGCCCGCAGCAGGAGACCTCCTCGTGAAGCCCGTCATCCTCCCCTACGGCGAGCACGTCCCGCGCGTCGCCGAGGACGCCTTCGTCGCTCCGAACACCAGCCTCATCGGTGACGTGGAGGTCGGCGCGGAGGCGTCGATCTGGTTCGGCAGCACGCTCCGCGGCGACGTGATGCCCATCCGCATCGGCGCGCGCACGTCCATCCAGGACAACTCCGTCGTCCACGCCACGGACGGCTGGGCGCCGACGATCGTCGGCGAGGACTGCGTCGTGGGCCACGGCGTCATCCTTCACGGCTGCACGCTCGGCGACCGGGTGCTGGTCGGCATGGGGACGGTCATCCTCGACGCCGCGAAGATCGGCGACGACTGCCTCATCGGCGCGGGCTCGCTCGTCACGGCGCGCACGGAGATCCCGCCCGGCAGCCTCGTGCTCGGGCGCCCGGCGAAGGTGAGGCGCCCGCTCACGGAGCTGGAGCGCGCGTCGATCGTCGAGGGCGCCGCGCACTACGTGAAGAAGACGCGCGACTACCGCGCCATCGTCGGCGGGTAGGGCAGGGGCGCAGGGCGCGTCGGCGCCGGCGACCGCGAGTCGGCGCCCTCGATCGGGGGAGGGTGTGATCCGATGAGATCATTGCGTGTCGCGCGGGGCCGTGCTCGGATTCCCCCATGCGACGACGGGGGAGGGCGCCAGCCCGAGCGGTGGAGCGGCGGTCCGGGCGGGCCGGGGGGCGACGGGCGAGCCGGTGGGCGCGCGAGGGGGCCGCGTCGGGCGTCTCCGGCGCTCGCAGCGCGCTCCTCCTCGGTGCGCTCCTGCTCGGCGCGCTCGCGGGCTGCGGCTCCGAGCCCGCGCCCTACTACGTGCCCTCGGGAGACGCGGACGTTCGGGGGAGGGACGGTGGCCTCCCGGGACCGGGGCCGATGCCCGGGCCCGCGCCGACCCCGGAGCCGACGCCGCCGGTCCTGGACCCGAGCCGCGTCTACGTGCTGGGCACCCTGGACGAGGAGCGCTGCGATCGGGACGTCATCGTCGACGTCGAGCGGCCCGACGCCCCGTGGTTCGGCCTCCCCTGCGGCCACCGCCTCCCCACGCTGCGCCAGGACGGGCAGCTCGTCTATCTGCACGAGGGCGCCCTCCGGCTCTTCGTCGCGGACGGCTCCGGCTTCGAGGGCTACCCCGCGGAGCCCATGGCGAACGATCTCGCGCTGCGCAGCGCCCCGTGCGATCGGGTGCTCACCTTCGCCCTCGAGCCGGACACGGGCGCCCACGTCTACGCCTGCGGTGGCTGGTTCCGTGCGGGGGCGTCCTACCTCACCCCCTCGACGGCCCAGTTCCTCCCCGGCGCCGCGGACCACGCGCTGACGCTCGACGGCGCCTCCTTCGGCGTGGCCCGGCGGGGCGCCCCCGTCGGCGCGGCCAGCGTCGTGCCCGGGATCCCCTTCCACGTGCGGCCCCACGCGGATGGCTTCCGGCTCTTGATGCGCGCCGGGACGCTCGTCCGGCTCTACGACATGAGCCTCGAGGGAACGCTGAGCGAGCTGGGCGACTACGCGGGGGCGTCCGGCTACGCGGTGCGCGGCTGCCGCGTGGACGGGGAGGACGTCGCCTTCTGCGTCGCCGACCACGAAGGGCGCGAGGTCGTGCTCCGGCTCACGCTGGCGGGCGCGCATCGGGTGGTCTTCGAGGCCGGGCGCGTTCGGAGCCTCGGTCTGCTCGCGATGTGAGCGCGTGCCAGCGCCATGAGCGCGGGGAGCGGGTCAGGCTCGCGCGAGCCGAGTGGGCCAGTCGCCGTCCGCGTCGCGCGGGTGGCGGAGGTGCACCAGGCGGAGGTGCGGGTGGCGGGCGAGGAGGGCGGCGGTCTGAACGCGGCGCTCGGGGTGCCGGAGCCAGGCGTTAAGGATCGGGTTGGCGTCCGGGTCCGGGGAGAGCAGCTGCCCGAGCCGCTCGCGGTTCCCCGCCCAGAGGCGCTCGCCCCGGAGCATGCGGCGGAGGCTCCGCGGCACGATGCGCCGCATGATCAGGCTGCGCGGGTAGTCGAGCCAGACGAGGTGCGTCGCCCGCCCCCAGACCGTCCCGGCGACCGTGAAGTAGTTCCCGTCGACGACCCAGCGCGGCGCGGCCGTCGCCTCCTCCACGCGGGCCTCGAAGTCCGGCCGCCGGGTCCAGCCCGGGCCGTGATGCAGCGCGTCGAGCTCCACGTGGGGCGCGCCGAGCACCCGGGCGATGTGGGCGGCGAGCGTGGACTTCCCGGCGCCGGAGCTGCCGACGACGGCGACGCGGGGGCCGTCCGTCGCGTCAGCCGACGCTCGGTCCGTCCCGCCCGTCGCCGAGCTCAGGAGTCGACCTTGAGGATCGCGTGGAAGGCCGCCTGCGGGATGTCCACGCTGCCCACGGCCTTCATGCGGCGCTTGCCCTCCTTCTGCTTCTGGAGGAGCTTGCGCTTCCGGCTGATGTCGCCGCCGTAGCACTTCGCCGTCACGTCCTTGCGGAGCGCGCGCACGGTCTCCCGGGCGATGATCTTCGAGCCGATGGCGGCCTGGATCGCCACCTCGTACTGCTGCCGCGGGACGATGCCCTTGAGCTTCTGCGCCAGGCTCCGGCCGATGTGGTAGGCGTTGTCCCGGTGGACGATGGCGCTGAGCGCGTCGACCTTCTCGCCGTTGATGAGCATGTCGAGGCGGACGAGCTTGTTCGCCCGGTAGCCCTTCAGCTCGTAGTCCATCGAGGCGTAGCCCTTGGTCGCGCTCTTCAGCTTGTCGAAGAAGTCGAAGAGCACCTCGGCGAGCGGCAGGTCGTAGCTGATGACGACCCGATCGGTGCTCGAGTAGGACATGTTCGTCTGCTCGCCGCGCCGCTCCTGGCAGAGCTTGATCACCGGGCCCACGAACTCGCTCGGCACATGGATCGAGACCGCGAAGTAGGGCTCCTCGATGCGGTCGATCTCGCCGATCTCCGGCATGCGCGACGGGTTCTCGACCTCCACCATGGAGCCGTCGGTCAGGAACACGTGGTAGACGACGCTCGGCGCGGTCGTGATGAGGTCGATGCCGTATTCGCGCTCGAGCCGCTCCTGGATGATCTCCATGTGGAGCAGGCCGAGGAAGCCGCAGCGGAAGCCGAAGCCGAGCGCGTCGGAGGTCTCGGGCTCGAAGAAGAAGGCGGCGTCGTTGAGGTTCAGCTTCTCGAGGGCGTCGCGGAGGTCGCCGTACTGGTCGCTGTCGGTCGGGAAGACGCCGCAGAAGACCATCGGCTTGACCTCCTGGAAGCCGGCGAGGGGCTCCTCGGCGCGGTCGTGCACGAGGGTGACGGTGTCGCCGACCTTCGTGTCCTCGATGGACTTGATGCTGCCGGCGAAGAAGCCGACCTCGCCCGGACCGAGGTGGTCGACGTGGGTGGGGAAGGGCGAGTAGACGCCGAGCTCGGTCACCTCGTACTCGGCGCCGGTCGACATCATCTTGATCTTGTCGCCCTTGCGGACCGTGCCGTCGACGACGCGGATCATGCTCATGGCGCCGCGGTAGGTGTCGTACCAGCTGTCGAAGATCAGCGCGCGGAGCTTGCCCTCGGGGGCCGTCCGGGGCGGCGGCACGCGCTTGACGATCTCCTCGAGGACCTCCTTCACGCCTTCGCCGGTCTTCCCGCTGCAGGCGAGGATGGGCTCGGGCACGTCGAGGCCGATGACCTCCTCCACCTCGCGCTTGACCCGGTCCACGTCGGCGCTCGGGAGGTCGATCTTGTTGAAGACGGGGATGATCTCGAGGTCGTTCTCGAGCGCGAGGTAGACGTTGGCGAGCGTCTGGGCCTCGACGCCCTGGGTGGCGTCGACGACCAGGAGCGCGCCCTCGCAGGCGGCGAGGCTGCGCGAGACCTCGTAGCTGAAGTCGACGTGGCCGGGCGTGTCGATGAGGTTCAGCTGGTACTCGACGCCGTCCTCGGCGACGAAGGGGAGGCGCACGCCCTGCGCCTTGATCGTGATGCCGCGCTCTTGCTCGAGCTCCATGCGGTCGAGGAGCTGCTCCTTCTGCTCACGCTGGGTGATGGCCCCGGTGACGTCGAGGATGCGATCGGCCAGCGTGCTCTTGCCGTGGTCGATGTGCGCGATGATGGAGAAGTTGCGGATGCGGTCGATCGGAAACGACATGGTGGGCTCGGGCCTCGGCGCGGCGGGGGCGCGGGCGGGCAGGTAGCAGGAGCCGGGGAGCGGGGCCACGCGAGGCGGCGCGCCCGGCGCGCGTCTCCCGTTGTACGATGGGTGGAGGCGGACGGCACGCCGGAGCGGTCTGGAGGGCCTGGTGTTGCTCGCGGCGCGGGGCCAGCAGGCGCCCATTCGGCGCAGCCGATCCGCTCCGGACCCGAAGGATGCTGCGGCCCCGGAGGATCGGGCGAGGGCGCGTCGACGGGTGTCGAACCCGGGCGGGGGCCTCGGGCCTGCGACCGGGGTCCGACCGGAGCGGGTGGGATCGGGTGGGATCCGCTCGTGGGCCCGATCCGCTCGCGGGCCGTATCCGACGACCCGGCGTCGTCCGCGACGAGCGAGAACGCCGGAACGAAGGAGCCCCCGGTCAGTCGCCGCTCGTATCGAGCGTGAGCTGCCCTGGGAGCTCGTCCCGGTGCTTGGCGAGCACGAGGTCGATCCCCTCCCGGATGTAGACCGCGACGGGAACCTTGGTCCGCTCGTGCAGCAGCTTGAGCTGCTCGTTCTGCTCGGGCGTGATGTAGACGGTGGTCGAAATCTTCTTGCGCGCCATCTCTCGCTCGCCTCGCGCGCCGGGGGAGCCGCCGCGTTCGAGTGAACCTACATGGCACCATGTATACGGTCAATCTCCCGGCGCACCTCCGCGGGGCGCCGCCTTGCCGCGCTGCGGGCCGCGGCAGTAAGCTGCGCTCGCTGAGGGAGGGGCGTGTCCGGGTGCCGGGCGCGCGCGCCGCCCCGTTTCGTGAGCCGCCGCGAGCGCGCCGAGACACGCCAAGTGAGACCGGAGCTGGATTCGACCATGCGAAATCACTCGCGATTCCGTTCGCGCGCGCTCCTCGCCGCCTGCGCCCTCTCCCTCGCCGCCTGCGGTGGGGCGAGCGAAGGCGCGGGGGTGGGCGAGCAGAGCACCGTGCCCGAGGGCAGCCGGGGCGACGAGACGGTGCGTGAGCAGTGCGTCGGTGAGGGCGCGGCCGTGTCGGCCGTGGACGTCAACAACGACGGTCGCCCCGACATCCGGCACGTCCGCGCCGACGGCGGGGGCCGGCGCTGCTCCGAGTACGACATGAACTTCGACGGGCAGACGGACGTCACCCGCTTCTACGGCCCCGACGGCCGCTCGCCGGTGCGCGAGGAGCACGACTTCGACTTCGACGGGCGCATGGACCAGATCGCCTACTTCGAGGGCGGGGAGATCGTGCGCAAGGAGCTCGACACCAACTTCAACAACCGCATCGACACCTGGATGTGGTGCGAGGGCGGGCGCGTCGTGCGCGCCGAGCGCGACCGCACGAACGACGGCGACGTGGACACCTGGGAGGTCTACGACCGCGGGCTGCTCACGGAGGCGCGCTACGACGACAACAACGACGGCGAGCCGGAGAAGTGGGAGGTCTTCCAGGACGGCCTGCTCACGGAGGTGCGCTACGACACCAACCGGGACGGGCAGCCGGACCGGGCGGACGAGATCCCGCGGGAGGACGCCGGCCAGCCCGACGAGCGGCTCTTCTGCACCGTCCAGCCCGAGGGCGAGGACGAGGAGGAGGCCGGCTCCGGCTCCGGCTCCGGCGAAGCCCAGGATGGCACGGTCCAGGACGGCACCGTCCAGGACGGCACCGTCGACGAAGGCGACGCGGACGGCGGCGAGGGCGAGCCCTCGGACGAGGCCGGCGACGCGGGCGAGGGCGGCGACTCGGATGCGCCCTGGGCCGGCGCGAGCGACGTGGCCCCCGAGGACGAGACGGACGGCGAAGGCGAGGGCGAGGAATGAGGCACGCGACGAAGCTCTTCACGCTCGCCCTCGGGCTCCTGCTCGCCCTCGGCTGCGGAGACGAGGCCGATGAGCGCGCCGAGCGCCCGAGCCGCTCGCGCCCCGCACAGACCTCCGGTGGGGAGCGCCCCGCGGACGACGGCGGCCGCTGCGAGGCCGACGCGCCGAACCGCGAGGTGAGCGAGTACGACACCTCCGGCGACGACTACCCCGACGTCCGCAAGGTCTTCATGACCGTCGGCGAAGGGCGGCTGGCGCGCCTCATCCTGATCTGCCGCGAGGCCGATCTGAACGGCGACGGCACCAAGGACGTGGTCCGCTACTACAACGACGAGGGGCGCCCGCTCCGCGAGGAAGCGGACCGCGACTTCGACGGCCAGATGGACGAGATCACCTTCTTCGAGCGTGGCCGGATCGTGCGCAAGGAGATGGACACGAACGGCGACGGCCGAGTCGACTCGAAGGTCTTCTACGAGAACGGGCGGCCGCTCCGCGCCGAGCGCGACATGGCGGGCCGCAGCACGGCCCAGCAGTGGTCGCCCGATCGCTGGGAGTACTACGAGGACGGGCGCATGGTGCGCATGGGCACGGACCTCGACGGCGACGGGCGCGTGGATCGCTGGGATCGCGACGCGGCCTGGCAGCGGGCCCGTGAGGAAGAGGCGGCGCGGGAGGCGGCCGAAGAGGTCGCCGAGGACGCCGAGGTCGCCGAAGACGAAGCCGAGGGCTGAGGGGCGATGAGACGTCTGCACCCCGCTGGGCACCGCGCTGGCCGGCGCCAGGCCGCCGCGCGCGCTCGCCGCGCCTCGAGCGTGCGGCCTCCGACGCGCCTCGCGTCGAACGAGCGCCGCGCGTCGGGCGTGGCGGAAGGCTGAGCCGTGGCGCGTGAGCGACTGCAGAAGGTGATCGCGGCGGCGGGGATCGCGTCGCGGCGGAAGGCCGAGGGGCTGATCGAGGCCGGGCGCGTGCGCGTGAACGGCAAGGTCGTCACCGAGCTCGGCGTCAAGGTCGACCCGCACAAGGACAAGGTCGAGGTCGACGGGAAGCGCATCGTGCGCGAGAAGCCGGCCTACTACGTGGTGCACAAGCCGCGTGGGATGGTCTCGACGCTCGACGATCCGCGGGGGCGGCCCTCGCTCCGGGAGATCTGCGACCGCATGAAGGAGGGCGTGCACCCGGTGGGGCGCCTCGACTTCCACACGAGCGGCGTGCTCCTCGTGACGAACGACGGCGAGATGACACAGGCCCTGCTCCGGCCGCGGAGCGGCGTGCCGAAGGTGTACCTGGCGAAGATGCACGGGATCATCGGCGTGGACGAGCTCGACCGGCTGCGGAACGGCGTCGAGCTGGACGACGGCTACGTCACGAAGAAGGCCGAGGTCTTCGTCGAGCGGCAGGAGGACCGGAACACCTGGGTGCAGATCACGCTGCACGAGGGGAAGAACCGGCAGATCCACCGCATGGGCGACGCGATCGGGCATCGCGTGATGCGGCTCGTGCGGCTGAGCTTCGCCGGGATCACGGCCGAGGGGCTGAAGCCCGGGGAGTTCCGGCGGGTCCACGGCAAGGAGCTCGAGCGCTTGCAGAAGCGCTTCCTGAACCCGTTCAAGAAGCGGAAGGCGAAGCGCATGGCCGAGCAGCGGCGGGCGCGGAACGCCAACGATTGATGGAGGGCGCGCTGCGGTCGCGCGGTCGGGGGCGGCGGGAGCGGCTGGTCGCGATCGAGGACTGGCCCGTGGCCGGGGTGTTCCGGACGGCGCGGGTGGCGCGGCGGCACACGCGGGTGGTGCGGCTCGAGGTGCGCGCGGAGGGGCAGGTGGGGCGCGGGGAGTGTGTGCCCTATGCGCGCTACGGCGAGAGCGCGGAGGGGGTCGCGCGGACGCTCCGGTCGGCGCCGCTGCGGCTCGAGCGGGTCCGGGAGCTGCCGGCGGGGGCGGCCCGGGACGCGCTGGACGCGGCGCTCCTGGACCTCGAGGCGAAGCTGCGCGGGGTCGCGGTGCACGCGCTGCTCGGCCTGCCGGCGCCTCGGCCGGTGGCCACCGCGTTCAGCGTCGGGGTGGACGCGCCGGCGGCGATGGAGGCGGCGGCCCGGCGGCGGCGCGGGTGGCCCTGGCTGAAGCTGAAGGCGGATCCGGACGCGGTGCTGGCGCGGGTGGACGCGGTGCGGCGCGGGGCCGGGGTGGGGGCGCGGCTCATCGTGGACGCGAACGAGTCCTGGTCGCCGGAGGCGTGGCGGGAGCTGGCGCCGGCGCTCCGGGAGCGTGGCGTGGTGCTGGTGGAGCAGCCGCTGCCGGTGGGGGAGGACGCGGTGCTGCGCGAGGGGCGGGCCGTGCCGGTCTGCGCGGACGAGAGCGCGCACGAGGCGGCGGACGTGGGGCGGCTGGCGGAGCGCTACGACCTGGTGAACGTGAAGCTGGGCAAGGCCGGGGGGCTGCGGGGGGCGCTCGCGGTGGCGGCGGCGGCGCGGCGGCGGGGGCTCGGGGTGATGGTCGGGTGCATGGTGAGCACCTCGCTGGCGATCGCGCCGGCGATGCTGGTCGCGGGCGGGGCGGACGTGGTGGACCTCGACGGGGCGCTCCTCTTGGCGCGGGACCGGGTGGGAGGCCTGGCGTGTCGGGGCCCGTGGCTGCGGCCGGCGCCGCGGAGCTTCTGGGGGTAGGGCGGCCGGGGGGCCGTCGCGCTGGCGGGAGTCGGGGAACCCGCGGGGGAGGGCGAGCGCGGCGGAGCTGGGGCAGGCGCTCGGCGGTCGTCGGGGGAGCCGAAGTGGGTGGCGCGGAATGCTTTTCGGCGTGGGGGCGTAGAATGAGGCGTGACCTCCGCCGCCTCCGATGACGCCCCGCCTTCTCCCCTCGAGCGCGGCGCCGCCGCCGTCGCCCTCCTCCTGGCCGGCGGAGCGGGCACCCTGACGGCGGGCATGTGGCCGGACAACGTGGTCTGGCTCCCGGCCTGGATCGCCGCGACCGCCGTCTACGTCGCGCTGGCCTGGGGGCTCTGGCAGGGCCGGGCCTGGGCGAGGGCGCTCGGCCTCGGCGTGGCGCTCTTCGGGCTCGCGGGCTGGATCGAGGCCTGGATCGTCGCCGGCACCTCGCCGACCACGGTCGCCGCCTCGCTCGCCCATTGTGCCTTCGCGCCGCTCCTCTTCTGGGCGCCGCGGCGCGTCGGCGGGCGGCATGGCTTCGCGCTCCTGGCCGCCGGGGCCGCGCTGCAGCCGGCCCTCGGCTTCGCCCTCGCGCCCGCCCAGAGCGGGGGCACCATGGCTGCCGTGCTCGCCGGCGCGGGCCTGGTGGTGCTCGGGGCCATCGGCGTCGCGCGAGGGCGGACCTGGGGGCTGCTCGGAGCGCTCCTCGGCGCCCCCGTCCTCGCCGCCGCGGTCTTCTACGCGCCCTCCCTGGGCTTTCTGACGGCGCCGCACCCGCACCTGCCCGCCAACCCGGTGATGCTCGACCTGCTCGGCGCGCTGGCGGCCGGCTTCGCCGCGCTCTCGGTCGCCCCCTGGGTCGCGCCCATGGTCGGCTTCCTGCGCGGCGGCCGCTGAGCGGATCGCCGTCAGCGGGCTTCAGCGCGCGCCGGGCTCGCACCCCGCATGCTGCGCCCATGACCTCTGCCTGGCCCGCCTCCCCCTCGCTCGTCTTCGCGGTGCGCGCGGCCGTCGGCGAGACGGCGCTCCGCCGGGCGAAGCTCGATCGCCTCGGTCGCACGGCGCGCGGCCTGGTCGACGGGGCCGAGCGGACGCGTCGCCTCGCCCGCCTCGAGGCGCGCGGCTACGTCCCCGGCCGCCCCACGCTCCTCCAGCTCGCCTTCGGCGCCTGGGACATGTACCGCTTCTGTCTCGTCCCGAGCGCCCACCTCCGGAACGGCCTCCTCGGCGCCGCCTTCTGGCGTCACCAGGCCCTCCGCGTGCTCGAGGATCCGGCGTCCATGCTCGATCCGGTCGGCCTGCTCTCCGAGCGCGACACGATCGTCGGCCACCTCCTCCAGGTCGTGCACTTCGACCCGACCTACGATCTCCAGCTCCTCGAGATGTTCGAGGACGGCCTCGACGCCTTGGCCCGCGAGCTCGCGCTCTTCCGCGCGGGGCGGCACCCGCGGCAGCGTACGCTCGCGACGACGCTCGAGGACCCTGCCTACCCGGCGCGCCTCGAGGCCTGGCTCGCGGGCTTCCTCGTGGAGGGGCCGGCCTTCGAGGTGGGGACGGCCCCGGTGGGCGACCCCGACTTCCTCCGCGCCGAGCGCACCTTCGGCTCTCTCTCCGGCTACCTCCGCGACTGCCTCGCGCTCCCGCCCGATCCCGCCGCGCTCGTCGCTCGCGCCCATCGCGTCCGCGCCATGCCCGGACTCCTTCGCCCGAGCTCGCCGCGAGCTCGCCGCCCGAGCTGCCCGCGCGGGCTCCGTCGCGACGCCGGGGTCTAGGAGCGGGTATCGCGTAGTCGCCCTCGGCCGCCCGCCATGCGGGAGCCGGCGTGCGCTATCGTGGCCCGCGCGTGTCCCCGCGCTCGCCCAGCCCCCTCTCACCCAGGCCCGTCTCGCCGCAGCTCCTCGTGCTCGCGGGCGCCCTCGCCGTCTGGTCGGTCTGGGGCGAGGCGAGCTTCGTCGCGCTGCTCGGCGCCTACGCGCTCGCCTGGCTGCTCCTCCAGGTCGTGGCCCTCCGCTTCCCCGCCGCGCTTCGGCTCCGCCTCGCCTCCGCGCAGCGGCTCGGCGTCCTCGCGCTCCTCGCCCTCGTGAGCGCCGTCGCGCTCTGGCGCGCGGCGCCCGAGCTCCGGGAGTCGGAGCGCCTCGACGCCCTCGTCGTGCAGACGCGCGACCGGCTCCGGCTCGAGGCCACGCCCTCGATCGCCCCGCCGGTTCTGCTCGCCGATCAGCCGCAGGTCTTCTTCGTGCACGCGCCCTCCGCCGAGCGGGTGCGGGCGCGCCTCGCGGACGCGTTCGTGGACGCCCAGGCGCTCGGCCATGGCCTCTTCCGCCTCGCCTACGATCCGCGGCGTGACGGCCGGCCCGCGCGGGATGGAGACCACGCGGTGGCGCTCGAGGTGGACGGGGAGCGCGTCGGCCGAACGCTCCGGGCGGTCGTCCCCCAGCCCCGCCCCCGCTGGCTCCGGCCGGCGCCCGATCGGCGCTTCGCCGTGGGCACGAGCGAGGAGACGGACCAGGTCTTCGCCGTGGCACCGGAGGGGCTCCGCTGGCAGGTCGAGGTGGGCGACGGACCGACCGACGCCCTGCCCGTCGGTGCGCGCGTGGTGGTCGCCCATCGCTTCGAGGACGCGCTCCGCTGGCTCGACGGGGGAGGGCGGGCGCTCGGAGCGACGCCGCTCCCCGGCCGGCACCGGCACCTCGCCGCCTCCCCGGCGGCGCGAACCCTCGCCGTGAGCGTCGACGGTCCGCGCCGAGGCGTCGCCTTCCTCGAGCCCGCGAGCCCGTCGGCCCGCGAGGTCGCCTTCGTGCCCCTCGACGCGGAGCCGGAGTGGCTCGCCTTCGGCCCGGACGACGACACGCTCGTGGTCTCCACGCGGCGGCCGGCGGCGCTCCTCCGCCTGCGCCGCCGCCCCGCCGGCTGGGCGGAGGAGGACGCTCGCCTCCTCGCCCGGCCCGCCGCGAGCCTCGCCCGCAGCCCGGCCGGCGACGCCGTGCTGATCGCCGCCACGGACCACCGCGCGGACGGCGACCACGCCCACCTCGGCAACCACTTCGTGCAGGACCAGCTCCTCGTCTGGGGCGTCGCCGACCTCCGCCTCCGGGAGCAGCGCCTCACGGCGCGCCGCACGCCGCGCCAGGGCAACGCCGGCGCCGTCGATCGGGGCCTCTCGCCGATGGGCCTCGACTGGGTCGACGCGGGGGAGTGGCGCGTGGCCTTCGCCGGATCGGACGAGGCCTGGAGCTGGGGCCCGGCCGGGGAGCCGCCGCGCGTACACGCCGCCGACGACGTCCCGCTCGCCGCGCCCCACGGCGTCGCCGCGTTCGCCGGGGGCGGCTTCGCGCTCGCCTCACCCGTCGACGGAACGGTCGGGCTCTTCGGCGCAGATGGGCGGCTCGACCGGCTGGTGCGGCTCGCCCCCGAGGACGACCGGCTCCTCGTCCAGGCGCCGCGCGCGCTCCAGCGGCGCCTCGGCGGCCACGGCTTCTACGAGGGCACGCGCTCGGGCGTCTCCTGCCAGAGCTGCCACCTCCACGGCGACACGGACGGGGCGCTCCGCAACATCGGCGGCCGGCGCCTCGGGCCGACGCTCCCTCTCGGCGGCGTCGCGGGCACGGCCCCCTATCTCCGCGACGCCTCGTACCCGCGCGTCGCGGATCTGCACCGGCACCTCGCCGCGACCCTCCTCGGCGGCTACCGGCGTCGCGCCCCGGCCCGCGCGCTGAACCTCGAAGCCTTCGTCGAGGACCTCCCGCGCCGCCCGCCGCCGCTCCCGCGCGCCTGGCTCGCCGGGCCGCTCCCCGCGGACGCGCTCGCCCGGGCCCGCGCCGGCGTGGACGCCTTCGCGAAGGCGCGCTGCCCCACCTGCCACGCCTTCCCGGCCTTCACGCACCTCGGCGCGCACCCCGCAGGGGCGCTCTTCCCGGAGGGGCCGCTCGCCCCCGACGAGCTCCTCGACACCCCGTCGCTCCTCTCGGTCGCGACGCACCCGCCCTTCCTCGCGGACGGCCGCGCCCCCACGCTCCGGGCGGTGCTCGAAGACCATGGCGTCGGCCGCCACGGCCACGCCGACGCGCTCGAGCCGGCCGAGCTCGACGCCCTGCTCGCCTTCCTGGAGATCCTGTGACCGCGACCGAACGACCGACCCTCGCCCTCGCCGGCGCCTCCGGCTTCGTGGGGAGCGCCCTCCGCCGCGCCCTCGCCGACGAGTACCGGCTCGTCGGCCTGAGCCGCCGCCCGCGCCGGAGCCCGGACACCGAGTGGCGCGTCTGCGACCTCTACTCGCTCCTCGACGTGGAGCAGGCCCTCGCGGGCTGCGACGTCGCGCTCTACCTCGTTCACTCGATGCTCCCCTCGGCGCGCCTCACGCAGGGGAGCTTCGCCGACCTCGACCTGGTGCTCGCCGACAACTTCGCCCGGGCCGCCGCGAAGGCCGGCGTGAAGCACATCGTGTACCTCGGCGGGCTGGTCCCGGACCTGCCCGAGGCGGAGCTCTCCGCGCACCTGCGCAGCCGGCTCGAGGTGGAGCGGGCGCTCGGGGCGCATGGCGTGCCCGTGACGGCGCTCCGGGCCGGGCTGGTCGTCGGCGCGGGAGGCTCCTCGCTCCACATCATGGTCTCGCTCGTGAAGCGGCTCCCGGCGATGGTGACGCCGGCCTGGACCGCGTCGCCGACGCAGCCGATCGCGCTCGAGGACGTCATCCGGGCCGTGCGCCACGCGCTGCCGCGCCCCGAAGAGGCGGGCGTCTACGACATCGGCGGGCCGGACGTGATGAGCTACCGGGAGATGATGGCGCGGACGGCGCGCGTGCTCGGCAAGCGGCGGCCCACGCTGCCCGTGCCCCTCTTCACGCCCGAGCTCTCGACGCTCTGGGTCACGCTCGTCACGGGCGCGCCGCGGGCGCTCGTCGGGCCCCTGGTGCAGAGCCTCCGGCACGCGATGGTCGCGCGGCCCAACCCGCTCCTCGCCTCGCTCTTGGAGGACGCGCAGGGCTTCGAGGAGGCGCTCCGCGCGGCCCTGGACGAGGAGGCGCGCGCCTCGGCCACGCCGCGGGTCGCCGATCGGGCGGCGGAGCGCCGCGAGCACCGGCCGGCGCGGACCGTGCGCTCGGTGCAGCGGCTGCCGCGGCCGGCGGGGCTCGACGCGGACGACGTGGCGCGCGCGTACCTCGACTGGCTGCCGCGGCACCTCTGGCCGGTGCTGCGCGCCGAGCGCGATGGGGACGTGGTCTCCCTCGGCTTCTGGGGCCTGCCGAGGCCGCTCCTCGAGCTCACGCTCAGCGCGGAGCGGAGCACGCCGGACCGGGCGCTCTTCTACGTCACCGGGGGCCTGCTCGCGCGGACCGACGGGCCGCGGCCGGGGCGGCTCGAGTTCCGCCGCGTCATGGGGGACGCCGTGCTGGCGGCGATCCACGACTTCCAGCCGGCGCTCCCCTGGCCCGTGTACAAGGCGACGCAGGCCCTCGCGCACCTCGAGGTCATGCACGCCTTCGGGCGGCACCTCCGCGCGCTCGAGCGGGCGCCGACGTCGGCGGCGGGGAAGCTGGTCGAGGCGCGCCCATGAGCATGCGGGTCTTGGCGGCGGTGAGGGAGCGCGCATGAGCGAGGGGGAGCCGTCTTCGCGGTCCCGGGGGCGACGGCGCCCGAACGCGCTCGTGGCCGGCCTCGCGCTCGCGCTCCTCGCCGGGGTCGGCGTGGCCGCGGCCGGGGAGAGCTGGGCGTGGGGGCGCGGGCTCGTGCTCGCGCGCGGCGCCGGTTGGGGGGCCCTCGGCGCGCTGGCGCTCGCGCTCGGCGCCACGCCGATCGGGCGGCTCGGGCGCGCGCTCGGTCGGCGCTGGAGGGTCGCTCCCGCGCGCCGGGCCCTCGGGCTCGCCGCCGCGGCGCTCGCCACGCTCCACGCCGGGGCGGCGCTCTGGGGCCCACTGGCAGGCGCGTGGGACGCGCTCTTCGGCTGGCCCTACCTCCGCGCCGGCGCGCTCGCGCTGGCTGTCCTCCTGGCGCTCGCGCTCACATCCTTTCCGCGGGCGGTGAAGGCGCTCCGCGTGCGCCACTGGAAGGCGCTCCATCGGCTCGCCTACCCGGCCGCCGGGCTCGCCTTCGTGCACGTCCTCCTCGGGCCCTTCGCCCCGCGCCGCTGGGCGCTCGGCCTCCTCGGGGCCCTCCTCGTGACGCAGCTCCTTCGGGCGTTGCCGGAGCGGCCGCGGGGCGAAACCGCGCCGAGCGCCTGAGGCTGGCCCCGGTCCCGGGGGCGCGGAGCCCTCGCGTCGTTCCGGGGGCAGCGACGCCCGGGGGAGTGGCCGCGTCGCAGGTGGACGGCTGCACCGAGCAGAAGGCGCCGCGCGGAAGGCGCCGGTCGCGTCGGGCGCGGGCGGGACTCGAGAACGAGCTCGAGAGGGCGATCGAGAGGGCGATCGACATCGAGGCGGCGCGCGCCGTCGTCCGCGCCGTCGGTCCCAGCCCTCAGTCCCAGCCGATGCCGGGTTTCGCGCGGCCGGCGTCGTGGTCCCACTCGTCGGCGAGCACCGCGAAGAGGTAGGTGTCGTGGTAGCCCGGCGCCGCGTCCGGCGGGTAGCCGAGGTAGCGCTCGGCGCGCATGTGGCCCTCGAGGCGAAGGCCGAGCTTCTCGCAGACGCGCCGCGAGGCGACGTTCTCCGTGGCCACGTAGACGATCAGGCGCCGGAGCCCCCAGCCCCCGGCCGAGCTGGGCGTGAGCGCGGCGCCCATGAGCGCGCCGATGGCCTCCGTGCAGAGCCCCCGCCCCGTGGCGTCGCGCCGGATCCAGTAGCCGACCTCCGCCTGGCGGAGCATCGGGCGGATGTCGTGGAGCCCGGTCGCGCCGAGGAGGCGTCCGCTCCGGCGTTCGAAGATGCCCATGGGGAAGTCGCAGGCGTCCCCGCGGGCGGCGGCCCGGCGCACGCGCTCGACGTAGTGGATCGAGTGCTCGACGCGTTGGTGGTCCGTCGAGGCCCAGGTCATCCAGGGGAGGATGGCGTCCCGGCTCGCGTCGATGGCCTCGAAGAGGGCCGGGCCGTCGCCGAAGCGGTAGAGGCGCACGAGGGCGCGCTCGGTCTCGGCGCCTTCCGGGCGTGGGTCGGGGGCGCGCCAGGGGGCCGGGTCGCGCAGGTAGGCCAGCCAGCTGTCGGGATCGTCCTGCATCTCAGACCACGATCTCAGCCGCCGGCCGTGAGCTGGAAGGGGTACTCGACGACGGCCACGCCCCCGCCCTCGGGCTCGGGGAGGGTCCAGCGGCGGATCGCGCGGGCCACGCAGCTCTCGACGTGCTGGTTCTCGAGCGTCGAGCGGTGCACCACTGCCGACTGCACGGCGCCCGTGGGGGCGACGACGAAGCGGACGACGACCTCGCCCTCGAGGTCCGGGCGCTGGTTCAGCTGCTGCTCGTAGCAGAAGCGGAGCTCGTTGATGTGACCGTGGGCGACCCGGCGCACGACCGCTTCCGGGAGGCGGCCGCGGACCTGGACGCGGCCCGGGCGCACGCGGGGGACGCGCGGCCTCGGGGGCGCCCGCACGACGACCCGGTGGTGACGCTGCGGGAGGGCCGGCTCGTCCTCGAGGGAGAGGGCGAGGACCCGGACGCGCTCCCGGGGTGCGGGCGTGGCTTCGAGGGGGAGGAGGGCGTCGACGGCGGATGGATCGAGGATGGCGAAGGCGCGCCAGGGCAGCGGGTCGGCGAGCACGTCGGGCTCCCAGGCGCGGACGAAGTCGCCCGCGCTCTCGAGCCCCATCGCCTCGAGGGCGCGCCCGACGCGGCGACGCATCTCGCCGGCGAGGAGCCCGAGCTCGTTGGGGTCCGGTTGAAGGTCGCGGGTGCCGTAGCCGCTGCGTCGGCGGCGGGGGGCGCGGACGCGCTCGCCTCGCTCGGGGCGCGCGCCCGGGGCGAGGTCGGCCGCGTGGTGGAGGCGCTCCCCGTCGAACCACCAGAGGTGCGCCAGGGCGTGCTCTCCGACGCGGGGGCCGTCCTCGTCCATCTCGAGGATGGCGCGGGCGCTGCCGGGGAGCGTGCCGTTGTACAGGAGGACCGGGGTGCGCGTCTCGCCGACCTGGATACAGGGGCGTGGGTCGCGGACGTAGTGATCGATCTCGGCCGCTTCGCAGACGCCGCCGTGCTCGCGTAGGAGGCTCGCGCAGTGGGGGGAGGAAGCGTCGGGGGCGCGCGCGCCGTCGCAGCGGCCGTCGATCCGGGCGGTCCAGGCGAAGCCGGCGTCGTCGCGGGAGGTCGGCGCGGGCCAGGCCTCGTGGAGGCCAGGGAAGGCGACGCGGAGCGTGATCGGTGTCGTCGGGTCCCAGCGCTCGCCCGGGCTGAGGTAGAGGATGGGCTTGCGGACGCCCAGGCCCGGATCGACGACGACGTGGGGGGTGGTCTCGAGGGCGTCGAGGCGCCGCTCGCCGGTCGCGACGCCGGAGGTCGCGAGCTCGGCGCCCTCGGCGAAGACGCGCACCAGGCCCCACTCCTCGAGTCGGTAGTCGGCGGGGGCGTCGGGGGCGTCGGTGGGCGCGTCGGGCTCGGAGCCGGGCGACTCGGTCTGCTCGGCTCGCTCGGTCGGCTCGGTCGGCTCGGGCTGGGGGCCGGGGGGCGTGTCCGCGGTGGGAGTCGCGGGGGGCGGCACGTCGGTCGTGGCTCGGTCCTCGGGTGGGCCCGAGCAGGCCGCGAGGAGAATCAGCAGGACCAGGCGCCGCACGCCCCGAGGGTATCAGAGCGCGAGTGTTTCCTCGGGGGGGGTGGTATCGGGGGCGGAGGGGGGCGCGCGCTACTCGCCGGCTTCGACTGGCTCGCCCGGTGGGGAGGCGTGCCCGTCCCTCGGCTGCTTCGCGCCACCGGTCTCCGCGCTGGTGTCGGCGTCGGCTTCGCGGGCCTTCGGCGCCGGTCCGAGGAGCACGGCGACCCAGCCGAGGTCCTCCGTGTTCTCGAGCCAGGTCTTCACCGCCATGGTCAGGGGGCCCGAGAGGAGCGCGCCGACCGGGCCGAGGAGGAAGGCCCAGACGAGCATGGAGAGGAAGACGACCAGCGGCGAGAGGCCGAGCGCGTCGCCCATGAGGCGCGGCTCCAGGAGGCTGCCGATGAGCATGTTCACGACCAGGTAGCCGCCCATGACCGCGAGGGCGATGCCGGGGCCGTGGAGGATGAGCGCGAGGATGGTCGGCGGGATGGCCGCGAGGATCGAGCCGACGGTCGGGATGAAGTTCAGGAGGAAGGCGAGGAGGCCCCAGAGGAGCGGCAGGTCGACGTCGAGCACGTGGCACCAGACGCCCACGACGACGCCGGTCGCGAGGCTCGTGCCCAGCTTCACGACGAGGAAGCCCTTCACCTCGCGGCCGGCCTCGTTGAGCGCCTCGAGGTCGGCGTTGTCCGTGACGACGCGGAGGATCTTCCGCTTCAGGGTGGTCGCCTCGATGAGCATGAAGGCGACGACGAAGAGGACGAGCACCGTGCGGGAGACGACGGAGACGACGCTCTGGAAGGCCATGCCGAAGGCGTCCATGAGCGTCTTCGGATCGGCCAGGCCCCGGAGCGACTCGCCGCTGACCTCGACGCCGTGCGCGACGAGCCAGGTGCGCGTGCCCTCGAGCAGATCCGTGAAGCGCTCGATGTAGAAGCCCTTGCGGGTGGCGAGCTCGGCGGCGGCGCTGCCGATGACGACGCCGAGGGCGCCGAGGGCGAGGGCGTCGACGAGGAGGCCGGCGAGGACGGCGAGGAAGCTCGGTACGCGCTTGTCGCGCAGCCAGAGGACCAGCGGCGCGGTGACGGCGGCGATGAAGCCTGCGAGGAGGACGATGGAGAAGACGGGGCGGCCGAAGTAGAGCGCGGCCGCCACGATGGCGATCGAGGCGGCGGTGCTGGCGGCGTTCTTCGCGCGGCGCGGGCCCACGGGCACAAGCTACCTCCGGGTCCGAGAACGCGCGAGAAGGCGTCTGGATTTCGGGGGGCTGCGGATCAGCGCGGGACGAGCACGAGGCCCTGGCCCTCGAAGGCCAGCGCGCGTTCGCCGGCGAGGAGCGCCTTCACGTCGGCGCCCACGAGCGCGTGGCGCCAGCCTTCGTCGAGTCGGCTCGGGGCTCCGCGTACCAGGGAGGAGACGTCGTCGCGCGTCGCGAGGACGGCCGGGTCGAGGTTCTCGCGGCTCGCGACCTCGCTGAGCCAGGCCTGGCAGAGGGCCACGGCGGCGCCGTTCGCCTTCGGGCCGCTGGCCTTCGGGGGAATCTCGACGGCGTCGTCGGGGAGGTCGAGGCCTGCGCGGGCGGCTTCGAGGATGCCCTTCGTCGTCGCGTCGTCGAGGCGTCGGCGGTCGAGGCCGCGGGTGCGTTTCAGGTCGCCCGGGCTCTTCGGTGGGCGGTGCGCGAGGGCGAGGAGGGAGAGGTCGTTCAGGACCGAGCGGACGGGGCGGTCGCGGCGGGCGGCCTCGCGTTCGCGCCAGGCGGCGAGGGTCTGGGCGACGCGCCGGGCGCGGCCTTTGAGCTTGTTCTTGCCCTTCAGGCGCCACCAGGCGCGCTCGGGCTGGCGTGGCGAGCGGTCCTTGGCGCGGGCGCGCTCGCACTCCTCCTCGGCCCAGGCGAGGCGGCCGGCGTTCGCCAGGCGCTCGCGGAGGACGTCGTGGAGCGAGAGGAGGTGGGCGACGTCGTTGGCGGCGTAGCGGCGTGCGTCGTCGCCGAGGGGGCGGCGGGTCCAGTCGGCGAGCTGGGAGGCCTTGGGGAGGGAGACGTCGAGGAGGGCTTCGAGGAGGTGGCCGAGGGAGGCTTGCTTGAAGCCGAGGAAGGCGGCGGCGATCTGGGGGTCGAAGAGGCGCGTGGGCGTGGTGCCGCACTCGCGCTCGAGGATTTCGAGGTCCTGGCTGCAGGCGTGGAGGAGGGCCACGCCCGGCCCTTCGAGCACGGCGCGGAGCGGGCGGACGTCGACGGCGAGTGGGTCGACGAGGGCGATGTGCTCGCGGTCGTCGTCGGCCCAGGCGAGCTGCACGAGCGCGAGGTGCGGCCAGTAGGTGCGCTCGCGATGGAACTCGGTGTCGAGGGCGTAGCGGGGGGCGTCGCGCAGCCGCTCGATGGCGTCGGCGAGGGCGGCGTCGGTGTCGATCCACTCGGGCTTCACGGGGCGGCAGGGTAGCACCGCGGCGGTCGGTGGCCTGTGCTCGTTCGCGGTCGGGGGGTCGGGCTCGGGGAGCCGGCCCGGTTCAGCCGATCGCGCGCAGGGCCTTCGCCACGGCCCCCGGGATGGGGGCCTTCTTCCCCTCGCGGTAGGCGTAGGAGATGACGCGCCCGTCGCCTTCGGCGACCAGCTCGCCGGCCGAGACGACGCGGTAGAGGGTCGTGAAGCGGTCATCGGCGACGTCCTCGACGCGGACGGCGACGACGAGGTCGGCGGGCCAAGCGAGCGGGCGTCGGAAGACGGCTCGAGTGTGGGCGAGGATGGGGCCGACGCCGGTCTCTTCCATGGTGGAGAGCCAGCCGACTTCGTGGAAGAGCGCGAGGCGGGCGTCCTCGAACCAGCGGAAGTAGACCGTGTTGTTGACGTGTCCGAAGGCGTCCATCTGTCCCCAGGAGACTTCGCGCGGGACACGGATGGGCCAGCCCCGGAGGAGCTCCTCGTTCGTCGGCATGGCGGCACGATAGCGCGTGCCTCGTCGCGCCCGGCCGGTCGACGGGGCTCGCCTCCGCGCCGGCTCCGACGCCCTCGCCGAGCCACCGCCCGCCCGTCCGGGAGGGAAGCCGGACCGTCCCAGGTACGCGCCTCCGTCCCGGGTACGGCGCCTCCGTCCCAGGTACGGCGCCTCCGTCCCGGGTACGGCGCCTCCGTCCCGGGTAGGGCCTGACCCCGGGGGACCCACGGCGGGCCGAAACCTCGCGGAAGGGCCTCCGGCCTCCAGGCGCGTGAGCCTCGGCACGGCACGAGGCAGGCGACGGGGGGTCGAAAGGGCGGATTCTCGCGGGGAGAGTGGCGCCGCGGACGCACGACTGCGCCGCTCGGGCCGGGTGCCGGGCGACGCGGGCGCCTGGGGGGCGCTCTGAGGTCAGTCCGGTGGGTCGGAGCCGTGGCGTCCGCGGTGGCGGCAGCGTGGCTGGGGGCGCGAGGGGTCGCCGTGGCGCGGAATGGCGTGGCGGGACTGGCCAGGCGGGCGGGGTGCGCGAGGCCCGAGACCATGCGGAGCGTCGGGGGCGCCGTGCTTCGGC